>JAXDNY010000266.1:0-54721 GCA_034669145.1 Hyphomicrobiales bacterium | reverse complement strand
AAGAACCTGCGCTATTCGCAGCTCGCGCCGATCAGCATGTTCGAGGAGAAGAACACACGCTCGAACATGCCGGCGCAGGTCGAGATCTACGCGGAGGGCGAGGACGCCTACAAGCTCTTGTTCATCGCCAAGGGCGGCGGCTCGGCCAACAAGGCGTTCCTGTTCCAGGCGACGCCCTCGATCCTCACGCACGACCGCATGACGGCGTTCCTGCGCGAGAAGGTGCTGACGCTCGGCACCGCGGCGTGCCCGCCCTATCACCTCGCGATCGTGATCGGCGGCACCTCGGCCGAGCTCACGATGAAGACCGTGAAGCTCGCCTCGACCAAGTATCTCGACAATTTGCCGACGCAGGGGAGCGAGGACGGCCACGCGTTTCGCGATCTCGCGATGGAAGCCGAAGTCTTGAAGATGACGCAGAGCCTCGGCGTCGGCGCGCAGTTCGGCGGCAAGTATTTCTGCCACGACGTGCGCGTGATCCGGCTGCCGCGGCACGGCGCGTCGCTGCCGATTGGCTTGGGCGTGTCGTGCTCGGCCGACCGGCAGGCGCTGGGCAAGATCACGCGCGAGGGCGTGTTCCTCGAGGAGCTGGAGCATAATCCGGCGAAGTATCTGCCCGAAGTCGATACCTCGCGGCTCGGGGGCGAGGTGGTGCAGATCGACCTCAACCGGCCGATGAAGGAAATCCTGGCGACGCTGGCGAAATATCCGGTCAAGACGCGGCTCTCGCTGTCAGGCCCGATGATCGTCGCGCGCGATATCGCGCACGCAAAATTGCGCGAGCGGCTGGAGAGGGGCCAAGGGCTGCCCGACTACGTGAAGAACCATCCGATCTATTACGCGGGACCGGCCAAGACCCCCGAAGGCTATGCCTCCGGCGCGTTCGGCCCGACCACCGCGGGGCGCATGGATAGCTATATCGATGCCTTCCAGGCGGCGGGCGGCTCAATGATTTCCGTCGCCAAGGGCAACCGTTCGCCGCAGGTGCGCGAAGCGTGCGCCAAGCACGGCGGCTTTTATCTCGCGAGCATCGGCGGCGCTGCCGCGAACCTCGCCGAGCACTGCATCAAGAAGGTGGAAGTGCTGGAATATCCCGAGCTCGGCATGGAGGCGATCTGGCGCATCGAGGTGGTGGATTTTCCCGCGTTCATCGTGATCGACAACAAGGGGAATGATTTTTTCAAGGAATTGAATTTGGGGTAGCGTGTGTCCCCGCACGCGGTGCAGCGCGTGAGCGGTGCGCCGCAGATGCGGGACCCCCGTTCCTTTGCTATGGTCGACGGGGTCCCGGGTCAGCAGCGCATCATTGCATGCTGCGCTGCGCCCGGGACACGGGGGGCTGCCGATGGACTTCGCATCCGACAACCTGATTGCGCGCGTGCTGCTGACGCTCAACACGCTCGGCTACAGCCTGGGTCCCGCGATCGCCGACTTCAACAAGACGCATGCCACCAATCCGCTGTGGACGCCGCACGCGCGCTTCCATGTCGTGTGGCAGGTGCTGAGCTATTGCGGCATCGGGCTGGTCGCGCTCTGGCTGATCTGGAGCGGCGGGCCGGCCGGCAAGCTCTGGCTCGCGGTGGCGCTCGCGGTCGCGATGTATGCGGGCTTCTTCGCCACGGTGTTTTCCATGCCGCGCTATGGCGGCAGCGTCGCGGACGAGAACGGCGTGCCGCCGATTGCGACCGTCACCCTCGCCGGCAAGCCGCTCGCGCTCGACACCAATGTCACGGTATTCTGCATACAGGTGGCGCTGCTTGGCCTCGCTGTGCTGACGATCCGCTGACTTCCGGGGTGACAATCATGCTTCGGGTGTGCGCTATTCTGCTCGGCCTGACTCTCACAACTCCGGCAATCGCCCAGATGCTCCCTCCGCTCCCCGAACTGAAATTCACCGAGATCGGCGCGCGCGAGAGATATCTCGGCGACCGCTGGAGCTACATGGAGGCGGGGCGCGCGAATGCGCCCGCGGTCGTGCTGCTGCATGGTCTCGGCGCGAACTCCATGCACTGGCGCTTCCAGTTGGCGGGGCTCTCGGACGCGTTCCGCGTCGTCGCCTGGAATGCGCCGGGCTACATTCTCTCCGACGCGTTGAGGACCGAATGGCCGGGCTGCCGCGACTATGCGGACGCGGTCGCGGATTTCCTCGGCAGCCTGAAGCTCGACCGCGTCAACATCGTCGGCAACTCGTTCGGCAGCCGCGTCGCGCAATGCTTCGCGGTGCATTATCCGGCGCGCGTCATCCGCCTCGCGATGACCGGCACCGGAATCGGGCCGAAGGGCATGAGCGAGGAGGAGAAAGCCAAGATCATGGCGACGCGCGAGGCGCAGATCGCCAAAGGCGGCTACGGCTTCGGCGCGCGGGTCGATGCGCTGTTGGCCAAGAACGCGTCCGAACAGACGATCGCGCTGGTGCGTGATGTCGTCGCGCCACCAACCCGCGCGGCTTCATGCATGGGGTGAAGCTCGGCATGGCGGACGGCTACGATCCCGAAACGGTCGCGGGACGCGTCACGGCGCCGGTGCTGATGATTTCCGGGAACGAGGACCGGGTGAACCCGATCGACAAGCACGCCGCGGTGCTCGCCAAGGCGATGCCCAAGGCGAAGCTCGAAATTCTCGACGGCATCGGACATCTGCCCGAGGTCGAGGCGCCCGACAAGGTCAACGCCATGCTGCGCGCGTTTTTCGCGGAGTGAACCAGGCTATTTCGCGATCAGCGCCGCCCCGCTGACGATCAGCACCGCGGCGATCACGCGGCGAAACGTCGTCTCGTCCATGTCGCCGTGGAAACGATCTCCGATGAAAATGCCGAGCAGCATCATCGGGAATGCGAAGGCAAACGCGATCAGCGCCTCGCGGCCGAACTCACCCACCGCGTAGTAACCGGCACCGCGCACGACGCTCAGCGTGAGCATCATGGCCGACATGGTGGCGCGGAAGTGCTCCTTGGCAAGCCTGATGGCATCGAAATAGATCGCATAGAAGATGCTCGCCATGGTGCCGAACGTGGTGCCGACCGCGCCGCCGAGGAAGCCCGCAACGGGCGCGAGCAGGCGCGAGGATCGCGGCTTCGACGTCGGCCGCGTCGTCGTCCACAGCGCATAGCAGCCGTAGAGGACCACCAGCGCGCCAAGCCCCTGCGACAGCGTGCGGGTGTCGAGCGTCTTGAACAGATAGAGCCCGGCCGCGATGCCGGCGAGGCCGGCCGGGACGGTGCGCAAAAGCTCGGCGAACGCGATTTGCCGGTAGTCGCGCGCCACGATGGTCACCGAGGACGCGATGCCGAGCAGCGTCCAGACGGGGACGAGAACTTTCAGCGGGATGACGAGCGCAAGGAGCGGCATCGCGGCGGCCGATCCGAAGCCGGTCGAGCCGCGCACCGCGTAAGCGACGACGATCACGACGCAGCAATAGCCGAGTTCGAGATACGAAAGCGAAAGCATCAGGTTGCCGCGTACGTCGCCACAACGCCCCGGCGATCTATTTCAGGCTGCGCGGCCCATGGCGGACCGGCTGTTTGCCGATGCTGCCTTGCGCGAAGCGCGGCAGCGCGTCGGCGATCTCGAACCAGGGGAGCTGCTCTTCGGTGAAAACATGATACGTCGGAACGACGGCCGCCGGATCGTCGAGCGTGCCGATGTAGATGTCGACCAGCGTGTTGCGCTCCGACCTGTAGGTCATCGGCGCGCCGCAGCGGCCGCAATGCGTGCGGGTGACACCGGGCGAGGACGCGTAGGCGACGGGCTGGCCCTGCGTGAAGCGGAAACTCTCGCGTGGCACGCAGACGAAGCTCCCGACCGGCGACGACGTGTGGCGCCGGCAGCTCTCGCAATGGCAATGCAGGACCCTCACCGGCGCGCCGGTGTATTCGTAACGGATGTCGCCGCAGAGGCAGCGGCCGGTGACAGGCTTGCTCATGCGCCGACGATACGGCATCAGCGCCGCTGCCGTGAAGTGCTGCCGCGGAAATATCCGAACACCGAGTGGCGCCGCGCGTCCGATTGGCCTATGAGAGCGCGCCGGGCCATTGGCCGATTGGAACCGAACGATTATGTCCATGAGAACGATCTTCACGGCCGCCGCGATCGCCGCAGCCTGCATCGGCGCATCTCCCGCAACGGCGGCGTGCCGCGACGACCTGATCAAGGCCGATCAGAACTTCAACCGCACGCGCACCGAACTGCAGGGAGCCGCGAGCGCGACGGGGCCTGCGAAATGCGCCGCCTATCGCCGCCACGTGGCCTCGTTGAAAGAGGTGCGCGGCGCGTTCGCGCGCTGCGATACCGGGACGAACAAGGCGCAGAACGCCGCGGCGACCAACGCGGCGCTGGCCGACTTCACGCGCCAGATGAACGAGAGCTGCAAGAAGTAGCGGCTTTAGCGGCCCTGTGTGACCGTCCTCACGCGGGGTGACGCCGCAGAAACGTATGCTCATCCGATCGAAGGCGAGCCGGGCAGCCGCTGAACCGAGGGATGGAGCGATGAAAAACCATACGACGCGTCAGCACCTGGGTGCCCTATTGGTCCTGGCTGCACTTCTCTTCGCTGGTGTTATCGCCGTAGCCGCGAAGGGGACCGCCGGCGTGGCGTCGGCCGACTCGCACGGCCTCGATATTCTGGCATTGGATCCGTGGCGCGAATGACCCGATCCGCCAACTCACCGGCGCGTTAGATACTCCTGATCGCGGCGACCGCCGTTGCGATCAGCGCCGACATCACCAAGCAAAAGCACAATGCCACCATGATTCCGCATCCTGAAAGCAGCGATCCGATCCGTCGGGGAGCCTTTCCCGGCGGATCGGTCGCGGCGTGACCAGAGGTGCCGGTCGAAAACCGGCGCGCGGACCATGGCGCCGCTCTCTTATCGGGGAGTTAACATTGAGTTAAGCAGAAACCCGTTGTTAGTTTTACGGAGGGTATCGCGGGCGCCTGTTCCGGTGCATTGCCGCGCGATTGTACGAGCGGGCCGCGGGCCCTACTTTCTCTCCTCCGGGTCCGATCTGGATGGCTGTTGCTGCACCGGCTGCGGGGTTGGCGCTTGCGGCGCGCCCGGCGGCATACTGAAATCAGCTGGGGAGGGGTTCGGTTTTTGCGAGAGCCGCTGCTCGACCTTGTGCCACAAGTCGGCCGTTCCGGTCGCAAGCTGGCTGGTAAGATCCGCGAAGACGCGTTTGACCAGTTCCATGACCTTTCGACGTGCAGCGCGCTTGTCGTCCATGGCCCGCTCCGGTGCGGCTCGTAGTCAACATCTCACCTGACGGAAAGGTTCCGGATTTCTCCCTGTGACATGAGATCGAAAACGTCCGTTGGCCGAATGAGGACATTCGCTTTCGGAACTTGGGACACTGTGACCTCGATAGGCAGTCCATGCACTGCCGTCGAGCTTTCGCTCTGCCGCATCGTCGCTTGCCATCACGCGAGCGGAGCCCCACTAGGCCGATCGGGTCTCATCCCGCGCGCTGGAGCCGATCCCGGGCATCGAGAAGACGGCGATGATGAGAAGAGTCACCGGAATGCACCACCACAAGACATAAGCCATGACGTAATCGAGGATCGTGTGCCGGGGGCGCGGAAGCGGATTGGGCAGTGCGCCGGCGCGCTGCATCTGCGCGATCTTTTCCTGCGACAGCGCGTGGTAGATGTCTCTCACGCCGAACCGGTCTCTCCCGGAGCCCCTGACGAGGAGCACGTAACCGCCCGTCATCTTGTAAGGCAGGAAGAAGGAGTGCGTGGCGGTCTCATAGCCGAGAGCCAGCGCCTCGCCCTTGGGTCCCTTCGCGGCGAGGTCCTGGAGGTGCTGGTAGCTGGTCTTTGTGCCGAACTTCGCGGCGTGCGCGTCCTGACCGGACATCGCCATGAGGATGAACGCTGCGACAATGAACAGACCGCGCCGCATGGCCTTTGCCCCGAACGTATGCGGCGGTTCGCCCGCCGAAAACCACGAGACACGCTACCGCAAAGGCACCAAGTCCCGGCTAATCCAAATGATACAGGTGTCGGCGGCTCGTTAAGCGCTGCTCAACGACAACGCTTCGCCGAACTGGCGCGGTCAGCCGCCAACATCCGGTGGCTTCCCGATGGAGGAGGTAAGATTCGACAGTGCAGCTTAGCTGACGAGGCCGCCAATGAGGGCGGCCGAACCCCGACGCGGCCGGTGGAATGGGGTGGAATTGCCGCGCCGGGATGTGCCCCTGTCTGCCGAACGGTTAGACCTTAAGGGCCAGATGACTTGGGCACGGTATGCGGATTCCCGCAATAGGAACCGCGCCAATTAGGGCGGCCTAGGCCTTGTCCTCCGGCTCTGACTTGGATTGCTGCTGCTGCATGGGCTGGCGCTGCACTTGCGGCGGTGTGTACGTCGACCGCTCGAAAGCTTCGGCAAGCTTGTCATACTCAACAGCGATTTTGAGCCACTGCTCCGCCATGGCCGAACCCCCGACCGCTCGCGCGGCGAGCTCGCGGCACCGTTGCGCCTCGGCTCGATAATACTCTGTACTCGCCATACGCCACGTAGACACCCGCAATCCGGTTCCGGCAATAGGAACTAGCCAAACACCCGAACTAAGCTAGGCGGCTAAGACGAAATCAAGCAGGGCTCGCTATTCGACCCACCAAGTGACGAGGCCGCCAACTAGGGCGGCGGCAGGCTCGGCAAGGGCTCCATCGGAATCGCGCCCTCCGTCACCAGTTTCTCCCGCTCTTTCGCTAGGAGCCGGTAGCAGTCGGCAAGATCGGCGTAGCGCTTCTTGAGTCCTTGCGGCTGGGCCGCGCGGGCGAGGCCATCAAACTCGGTCGCCTTGTCGAGATACTCGACAACCGTGCGCATACGTTCCCCTGCCGGGTTCCAGCATGGAACGAACGTGGGCAGAGTCAAGAACATCGTTATGACATTACGAAATGGGACCACCCGGACAAGGAGTCTGGTCAAAATTGAACAGACGCTCAGTCAGGTTGAAGATAGCGAGCCTTGGTTGGAGGGCGCCCTAATCCAACTTGCCCCGAAGGTCAGGGCTCGCGGGCATCTCGCCATCGGCAATGTGTCGATCGATGGCAGACGCCGTAGCCATCCACGTCTTGGCAACACTGAGCATCAGATCGCGGTGGCTTGGGTTGTCCGTCAGCTCGGCCCAGCGCAAACAATCGAGCGCGAACAAGCGCATTTCGTCTGGAGTGACCATGACCCCGCGTCGGCGTGCTACCGTCAGGGTCGGAACTTTAGAATGGCAAATTTCAACTCGTCTGTTCGCCCTTCCGACATAATGAAAAAGGACCACTGAAAAATGCCGGAACTCTGTTCTCACAAAAGAACAAACAAAATCGCAAAACCAAACTAGACCACGACGGCCGTTCGTTTTTGAAGTCGCGGGTGGAACGTAGGACACCAGCCGAACGTGGAACGTTCGTCGTCATCTCTGGATGCTCGGGAGGCGGTAAATCAACACTGCTTGCGGAGCTTGCCAAGCGCGGCCACGCGGTTGTGCCTGAGCCAGGCCGGCGAATCGTGAAGGATGAGCTTCAGCGCGAAGGCGCTGCTATTCCTTGGGTGAACGGGACGGCTTTCGCGCGCCGTACCATCGAGCTGGGCTCGCTGACCGCGTTGCCGCAAGCCGGCTGGAGGGCTGGGCGTTCTTCGACCGGGGGTTGGTTGACGCGGCTGCGGCCCTTCAGCACCTGACCGGTGAACCGGTGCTGGCAACTCTGGGAGGTGCGCACCGCTACCATTGGCGCGTGTTCATCACGCCGCCTTGGCGGAAAATATATCTGGAAGATGCAGAGCGGCATCATGGGTTCGACGCCGCCGTCGCGGAACATGAGCGCCTGGTCGAGGCGTACGCATCCCTCGGCTACAAGCTCGTGATGTTACCAAAGACCGGAACTGCGCAGCGCGTGGATTTCATCATGCACGCTTTGGGGACACGAGTCTGAATGGGACCGCTCCTGTTCTCAAAAGGACCACGGTGTTGAAAGGGACCAGTACCCCGATCGTAACCAAACTGATCTCGCCAAAGCAGGAGCCAAAGACTTCCCGTTGTTTGAACCTCGTGGATATCTTGTTCGACCAATGATTGTGGGGGGCCATGGAGGAGCGCTATGCGTCATCTGCGCGCTATCGGCTTCGCTGCCCTTGCCGTCATGCTGTTGCTCGCCGCAACCGGAACTGCAAGCGCACAGAGGGTCAACTACGCAAGCCAAACTACCGCGAGCGTGACCGTGTTCTATTTCGATCTGCCTGCCGGCACCCAGCTCATCTTGCTCAATGAGGTCAATGGCGTGGAGAACGTGGCAGCTATTCCCCCCGTGAGCGGCACAGGATCGGCGATAGTGCCATTCAACGTCCTGCCTCCTGGCCCCGGCCAATACTACGTGCTGGCCCGACAGGCTGGGGCGTGGGTCGCGCGCTCGGTCGTGTTCTACCTCTTCATCTGAAGCAGCGGGCGACGCCGCACCTCTGTTCTCAAAAGGGACCACCGCCTATCGAAAGGGGCCAGCACCCTCCGGTGCTGTCCGAATTAGGGGATCTATATACGTGCGTGACCTAGGGCCACAGCGTCTTGAATGTCTGACAGCCGATTGAGGCGACTGCGTAAGGAAAGCCGAGCGCCCACGCTAGTATCCGCCGCTTACGGCGCCAGCGTTTCTCTTCCTCTGAATTCCCATCCCAGCTTGCCATATCGTCCGGAACTGGCGTGCTCGCGTAAAACAGGAAGAAGACAGAGGCGAGCGCAGTTGCTTGGCTGATAAGGTCTAGGATGACGTGGCGTGTCATTTGCTCAGCCCGATACCTCACGAAAGATCAGAAGCGGCGTTACTCCGTGCCAGTTGGGCGGCCTACCCAGCATTTGGCGCGCGGCCGGGGCCATCGTTGCCGCCAAGTGCCGACGGGTGAAGCACCGAACAATGCGAATTAGAGTGAACACAAAAAGAAAGGCCCGATACCCTATCGGGATCGGGCCTCTCGCAGTGAGGCAGCCCAAGGTGAAGGGCTGCTCCCCCTCTAGTTTTGTCGTGCAGACCTTGACGGTCTTCATTCCCGCTTCCGCTTCCGTCTTCGTCTTGTAGACGGTGCCGGACGGACGCCGCCTTGTCCTCCAGCACGTATTCAATCAGGCCCCGCGTCGCCCAAGGGGGCGTCGGCCGCTGTCGATTGGCGATCTGCTGGACGCGGCTCTCAAGGTTGTCCCCGACGCGCCCGCGCCGATGACACCGCCGGAACGGCGTCGGCAGTTAAGAGTGATTGACGGTGGCAAGGCCTAGAGCTCTGCAATTAGCGTAGCTCAGGTAGCGCCAGAATCTGCAAAACCGGGCCCTGATAGAGTCCATAACCGCCCAATCAACGATGCTCTGGAATGAAAGAGGCCGCCCACTAGGACGGCCTCTTTGATGTGCCACTTGGGCTTCGAATGTAGCCAGGGTCTGCCCGGCCTGAATCAGGACTGCCAAGAGCGGGTAGCAATCCACCTTTCGTAGCTCGGGTCGGGATTTCTCCCCCTCCCCGTTACCACGTCATAACGCCTCTCGCCGTCTCCCACTTAGACCGGCTTTCCGGGAGGCCGTGGTGATCCCCAGCTAACGGGGTGTTTCCGGACAGTCAAAAGTTTGGTCATGAGAGACCCCTTTCCGCTGCCCCACAAATGTAAGTGGCTGGTTTTCAAATTGCGAGTGGCCGGTTCCGGCCAGTACCCGTAAGCCCGGTACTGGCCCCTTTAGGTCCAAAAGGGACCAGCCCAAGATCCAAAAGGGGCCACGCAACCTTGAATCGAGCTTAGGTTGATAGACTCGCACCGCTCGCTTGCGGCGATTCAATCCCACGATTCTAATCCCCAAATCGAAAGCCCGGCCAACGTGGCCGGGCCTAGGACTCGTGATGTGGTTTGACTGTCACTTTTCGTAAACAGGCGTCGCGCTGTTAGTGCTCTTTACCAAGTCGATGCCGTGCTGAGCATCGCTCTTGTTCCAGTAAGCCTCGCCGGAGTCGGCGATCTTCTTGTGGTTCGCGGCGTAAAGAGTCCAACGCCATTGATTTACGGTGTCTTTGTACAGGAAGAAGAACATGTCTCTGATCTCCACAGATGATGGTTTTGGCCGGTATCTCTTTGAGTACCGGCACGATGGTTGCGAATGGGGAATCGAAATCGTGGCAAAGAGCCAGCAGGACGCTCGTGAACGTCTTAAGGCGATCAGTTGGGCGAACTACAAAGGCGAAATAGCCGCGAAAATTCCCGTGCCTGGAGGTGGTTTTTTGAGCCGTCTTTTTGCCGGGCGATTCAGATAACTAGCTGATTCGGGTCGTGGCCGTAGAG
This sequence comes from Hyphomicrobiales bacterium, assembly GCA_034669145.1. Taxonomy (GTDB): domain Bacteria; phylum Pseudomonadota; class Alphaproteobacteria; order Rhizobiales; family Xanthobacteraceae; genus PALSA-894. Next base: position 44,417 of record JAXDNY010000266.1, on the reverse strand, counting down.
TCGCCCGCAACGGGTACGCGCGACTTTTCCACCGCCCCTTATTCGAACGAGTCCCCTTGGATTACCCGGAACGACTTGCGGCGTTGCGCGGGGGTCGGCGTCGGATCATTCGGCACGGCCTTCAACGCCGCTTCGATCAACTCCGCGACGGTCCAAACCCGATCCGCGATCCCAAGCGCCATAGCGGGAGTGCTGCGCAGGCTTTCATGCACGCGGCACAGATTGTAGAACGCGACCTGCAGCGCGACGGCGGCAAGATGGCAATCGATCTTCTTGCTAAAGCCGTTGCTCAGTCGCGCGAACCGCTTTGACCCCATGCGGAGCGTGAGATTTTGCCGCTCCACATAGCTTGTCGAAATCTGCGTCGGCGTGCCGCTTACCGCCTCATACTCTACGGCGATTACCTGTGCGGGCGAGTAGCGACGCGACGCCTCAGTTACGTTCAGGTGCGTTACCGAATAGGTCTTTTGAACGACGCCATGGGCGGTGCGCGAGCCGAAGGCATCGCGGATCGCGTTCTTGTAGAAATGCAGGCCGTCCGTTGAAATCTCGGGCAGGCCGATGACTCGGGCGCGCAAGTCCTGAATGAAATCGTCCGTGGTGTCGGTCGTGCGCTTGCCGGTGCGGTAGGCGATGATCGCACGCGTTGCCGCCGCCAAGCCGATGTAGGTGTATTGATCGCCCTTCACGGGCGAGCGCGAGGGCTTGCGATCCTGCGGATTGCGCTTGTGCCCCACATAGGCCCACAGCTCGTCGCATTCGATCCGGTGCACGCGCAGGCCGACCATCATACGGTCGTGCATCTCGGCCGCGCCACGGCCAATGGCGAGCGCCAAGCGTGCCACGGTCTTGCGGTCGGTGCCGGTGAGGCGGCTCACGGCGCGCTGGCCGACGCCTTCGCAAAGCGCGGCGATGATTTCAGTTTGCTTGTCGCGAGAGAGGATGTTCATGGCGGGCCAAATCCGTCCGAGTAGGGGACGAGCCCGAAGCACGCTGGAAAAATAGAGCCTGACTTGCTATATTGTTCGGAGCGGTCATTTGCTTCGGGGCCAAATCCCGGGGTTTTTGATCCGGACCGGCGCTCCTTGCCGGGAGTGTCGGTCCACTAAAGTTCGACTTGGTTCGGGGTGCCGGATTCGGACCGACGTTTCCCAGCTTGTAGGGGCGGGCGTCCTACCTCTAGACGAACCCCGAGAAGAAGAAGCCGATTAAGGGCCGCTTCCTGACCTTGCCGGTGGGGGCGGCCCTTCCTGTTTGATCATCACTCCGCGCGTCGGTCGGGATTGCGCCGGAGCTATGAACCTATGGGCATGGGGCCCTCCGTAAGTGGTGAGCCCAGAATACGCGTTCTTACGGCGGCGTCAACCAAAATCAGAGAAGATCAGACAGTATTATTTTTATCTGCAATCAGACAGGCTATCTTGCGGCGGGCTGAGAAAGGGTGTATGCCGTGCCCACGGAGGATTGCCACAATGACTTCGACCGAATCGCCCGCCGAGAAGGCGCGCAAGGAACGTAGCCCATCGTTTCCCTTTATTCCACTAGGGAAGGCGGTTGATCGCGCTCGGGCGTTCGCTGAGGCGCATAGGCGAAGCCCGGCCAGGCTTGCGACGGTGGCTGATACCTGGGGCTACGCTCAAAACAGCAGTGGACTACAGCAGACCGCCGCCGCCCTTAAGGGCTATGGGCTTATGGAAGATGTCGGGAAGGGACAAGATCGGAGAGTAAACCTCACCGATCTAGGGTGGCGCATTCTGCACGATGAGCGGCCCGGAGCGCGGGAAACAGCCATTCGCGAGGCCGCGCTTCGCCCACGCTTGTTTGCCGAATATGCCGGTCAATGGCTGCCGGAGCGCCCTAGCGACAATCACTGCATCAGTGAATTGCATCTAGATCGGGGCTTCACGCAGGGAGCCGCCGAGTTGTTCCTGCGGGTGTTCGATGAAACCGCTGCCTTTGCAAATCTTAAGAATGGTGATAACTTATCACCTAGTTTGGAAAAGGCGGAACCTGACGTGCCAGCGGTGGAAAGCGCTCCCGTTCGGACTCGGCTGCATACAATGCAGGCGGACGCCGATCCCTATCGGCTGGCGTTCACACAGAGCGGGGGGATCGAGGTCACCGGTCGGCTGAATACTGAGCAAGAGGTTGCCGATCTTATTCGATCCCTTGAGGCGTTGAAGCTCTTGTTCAAGCGCGTTGATAGCGTCCAGAGGCCGGACGACCCTCGGCGGGCGGATACTGTTGGTGCCGCTGTTCGCACAGGCGGAGAGAAGCCGCCGGGCTCATAATGACGAGGCCGCCAACTAGGGCGGCCTCGCTGGCTCTTACGGCAGATTCGAGGCTCAATATCTCATCCGTAACTTCTGCGAATTGCGCCGTTTCGAACCGATACGGGGGCATGCGCATCCTCCTCCGAGAAAAGCCGATACGCACGTCGGGAAGCGTCCTGTTTCGTTGTAACAGTAAGCTCTGCACATCTGCGTCGGCATCATCGTCATACTCCCGGCAATGACACATTGTACTACTGGTTGCGCGTGCGCGGCGTGAGCCGTCGCTGCGGTGATGATCGCAGCAGCGAAAAGCGGGAGTGCGAATTTGCGGAACATTGTCCCCTCCTTGGGGAGTGGCGCTTACGGGTTGATCATTGGGAACAAGTCACCCTGAATGGGGTATGAACGTACCGCGCGAAGATCGCTCGCCTCGCTGTTGGTCGAATGGGACCACTCGTCAATTTCAAAAGGGACCACTGCCTAGCGAAAGGGGCCAGTACCGTAAGCCCCAAAAGAACATATTGCGAACCCAGAACAAACAGTGTACAGTGCGATTCCGGTCGATCCAATGGGGGCGGTTTGTCGGCTCCCCGAATCTTAGGCCATAAGGAGTGCGCCATGAGCCCTGCTGCCTTGCGTGTCGTCGAAGGTTCGAACCCGATGGAAAAGTCGAAAGCCCTTGAGGCCGCGCTGACCCAGATCGAGCGCGCCTTCGGCAAGGGTTCGATCATGAAACTCGGCAAGAACGACAAGTCGATGGACATCGAGACGGTGTCGACCGGCTCGCTCGGGCTCGACATCGCGCTCGGCGTCGGCGGGCTGCCGCGCGGCCGCGTGGTCGAGATCTACGGGCCGGAATCCTCGGGCAAAACCACGCTGGCGCTGCATTGCCTCGCCGAGGCGCAGAAGACCGGCGGCATCTGCGCGTTCATCGATGCCGAGCACGCGCTCGACCCGATTTATGCGCGCAAGCTCGGCGTGAAGGTCGACGACCTGTTGATCTCGCAGCCTGACCACGGCGAGCAGGCGCTGGAAATCGCCGACACGCTGGTGCGCTCCGGCGCGATCGACGTGCTGGTGGTCGACTCGGTCGCGGCGCTCGTGCCGCGCTCGGAGCTCGAGGGCGAGATGGGCGACCAGCAGCCCGGGCTGCAGGCGCGGCTGATGAGCCAGGCGCTGCGCAAGCTCACCGCCTCGATCTCGAAGTCCAACACCATGGTGATCTTCATCAACCAGATCCGCATGAAGATCGGCGTGATGTACGGCTCGCCGGAAACGACCACCGGCGGCAACGCGCTGAAATTCTACGCCTCGGTGCGCCTCGACATCCGCCGCATCGGCGTGATCAAGGACCGCGACGAGGTGACCGGCAACCAGACCCGCGTGAAGGTGGTGAAAAACAAGCTCGCGCCGCCGTTCAAGCAGGTCGAGTTCGACATCATGTACGGCGAGGGCGTCTCCAAGGTCGGCGAGATCGTCGACCTCGGCGTCAAGGCCGGCGTGGTGGAGAAGTCCGGCTCGTGGTTCTCCTATGACTCGCAACGCATTGGGCAGGGGCGCGAGAACGCCAAGACGTTTTTAAAGAACAATCCCGATATCGCCGCCAAGATCGAAGCAGCCGTCAGGGCCAATTCCGGCCTGATCGCCGAGAAGATTTTGGCCGGCCCTGAGGAGGACGACGAGGACGACGCCGCGGAAGGGTAGCTTCTCCTCATCCTGAGGAGGCCGCCAACGGGTCCGCGCGAAGCGCGGCCCGATGATAAACTCCGCGGCCGTCTCGAAGGATGGCCACGCGTTCCAAGCCTCGCCCTTCGAGACGCCCGCCGTTCGGCGGGCTCTTCAGGGTGAGGCTTCGTGTTTAGGCGTTACGGCGCTTCCTAGACTTCCCCACCCCCCGCCGCTACATAAGCCCTTGGAAATCAGTCAATACTGACTGACGGCGAGCGCTTGAGTTCAAGCGGCGGAGTACCATGAGCGGCGTCAACGACATCCGGTCGGGCTTCCTCGACTATTTTGTGAAGAACGGCCACGAGGCCGTTGCCTCCTCTCCGCTCGTCCCGCGCAACGACCCCACCCTGATGTTCACCAATGCCGGGATGGTGCAGTTCAAGAACGTCTTCACGGGGCTGGAAAAGCGCCCCTATTCGCGCGCCGTCACGGCGCAGAAATGCGTGCGCGCGGGCGGCAAGCACAACGACCTCGACAATGTCGGCTACACGGCGCGCCACCACACATTCTTCGAGATGCTCGGCAATTTCTCGTTCGGCGACTATTTCAAGGACCGCGCGATCGAGCTGGCCTGGAACCTGGTGACCAAGGAATTCGGGCTGCCGAAGGAGAAGCTCATCGCTACCGTCTACATCGACGACGATGTCGCGTTCGATCTGTGGAAGAAGATCGCAGGTCTCCCGGAAAGCCGCATCATCCGCATCGCCGGCTCGGATAATTTCTGGGCGATGGGCGATACCGGCCCGTGCGGCCCGTGCTCGGAAATCTTCTACGACCATGGCGACCATATTCCGGGCGGCCCGCCGGGCTCGCCGGAGGCCGACGGCGACCGCTTCATCGAGATCTGGAATCTCGTGTTCATGCAGTACGAGCAGCTTGCGGGCGGCCAGCGCATCGACCTGCCGAAGCCCTCGATCGATACCGGCATGGGGCTCGAGCGCGTCGCTGCCGTGATGCAGGGCGTGCACGACAACTACGACATCGACCTGTTCCGCGCGATCATCGCGGCGATCGCCGAGCTCACCAAGGTGTCGCCGGACGGCCCGCAGAAAGCCTCGCACCGCGTCATCGCCGATCATCTGCGCGCGTCCGCGTTCCTGATCGCCGACGGCGTGTTGCCCTCCAACGAAGGCCGCGGCTACGTGCTCCGCCGCATCATGCGGCGCGGCATGCGTCACGCCGAACTGCTTGGCGTGCGCGAGCCGCTGATGTGGAAGCTCGTGCCGACGCTCACCCGCGAGATGGGGCAGGCCTACCCCGAGCTGCACCGCGCCGAAGCGCTGATCACCGAGACCTTGAAGCTTGAGGAGAGCCGCTTCCGCAAGACGCTGGAGCGCGGCCTCTCGATGCTCGACAGCGAGAGCGCCAGCCTCAAGCGCGGCGACAATTTTTCCGGCGAGACCGCGTTCACGCTCTACGACACCTACGGCTTCCCGCTTGATCTCACGCAAGACGCGCTGCGCCCGCGCGGCATTTCGGTCGATACCGACGCGTTCGACGCCGCGATGGAGCTGCAGAAGGCGAAGGCGCGTGCCTCGTGGGCGGGCTCGGGCGAGGCCGCGACCGAGACGATCTGGTTTCCGCTGCGCGAGAAGCTCGGCCCCACCGAATTCCTCGGCTACGACACCGAAGTCGCGGAGGGCGTGGTCACCGCGCTGGTGCGCGACGGCCAGGAGATCGCCGAACTCAAGGCCGGCGAGAGCGGGCAGGTCGTGCTGAACCAGACGCCGTTCTATGCTGAATCCGGCGGGCAGATCGGCGATACCGGCAGGCTGATGGCGGACGGGATCGTCGCGCTCGTCACCGACACGCAGAAGCGCGCGGGCGATGTGTTCGCGCATTCGGTCACGGTAGAGCAGGGGGCGCTGAAGGTCGGCTCCGCGCTCGCGCTCGCGGTCGATCATGCGCGCCGCAGCGACATCCGCCGCAATCATTCGGCGACGCACCTGCTGCACGAGGCGCTGCGCAAGGTGCTGGGCGATCATGTGGCGCAGAAGGGCTCGCTGGTCGCGCCGGACCGGTTGCGCTTCGACTTCTCGCACCCGAAGCCGATAACCGCGGAGGAAATCGAGAAGGTCGAGGACATCGCGAACGATTTCGTGCTGCAGAACTCGCTCGTCACCACGCGCCTGATGGCAATCGAGGATGCGCGCGCATCCGGAGCGCGCGCGCTGTTCGGCGAGAAATACGGCGACGAGGTGCGCGTCGTCGCGATGGGTGAGGGGGGCGGCAACACACTCGGATGGTCGGTCGAGCTGTGCGGCGGCACGCATGTGCGGCGCACCGGCGACATCGGGCTGATCTCCGGCGTTACCGATGCGGGCGTCGCTGCCGGCGTGCGGCGCATCGAGGCGCTGACCGGGCGGTCGGCGCGCAAGGCCGCGAACCACACGATTCAGCTTGCCAAGGACGCGGCCGCCGAAATGAAGGCGCCGCTGGATGAGATGCCGGCCCGGATCGGCGCGCTGCTCGACGAGCGCCGCAAGCTTGAGCGCGAACTCACCGACGCGAAGAAGAAGCTCGCGATGGGCGGCGGCGCCAAGGCCGGCGGCGAAGCGAACGGCGTGCGCATGATCGGCGACGTCAAGTTGATGGCGCGCGCGGTCGAGGGCATCGACATCAAGGACCTCAAAAGCCTCGCCGACGAGGGCAAGAAGCAGCTCGGCTCCGGCGTGGTCGCGCTGGTGGCCACGAGCGAGGACGGCAAGGCGAGCATCGTCGTCGGCGTCACGCCGGACCTCACTGCGCGATTCTCGGCCGTCGATCTGGTGCGCAAGGCCTCCGAAGTGCTGGGAGGCAAGGGCGGCGGTGGCAAACCCGACATGGCACAGGCCGGCGGGCCCGACGGTGGCAAGGCTGGCGCCGCGCTGGCGGCGATCGAGGCCGCGCTCGGCGGATGAGCTGCGTGTTCGAGGTTCAGCGCTGCACTGACGTGGCGCGAGCCGATGAAATCCACGCCTTCACGCAAGCGATCTTTCGCGTCCTCGATATCGATCCGCCCTCCGGCGTGCTGAAGGAAACTGAGGCCGATTTCGCGGCACGCCTCTCCGAGGAGGCCTGCTTCATCGTCGAAGCCGAGGGCGGGCTGATCGCCAGCATGTTCTGCAGGCAAGACGCCGATGCGCTCTACATTGGCCGGCTTGCGGTCCATCCGGAGTGGCGCCGCCGGGGCATCGCGGATGCGCTGATGGAGGCCGCGCAGGCTGAAGCCCGCCGCATCGGTGCGAAGCGCATGACACTCGGCTGCCGCATCGTGCTGACCAGCAATCTCGCGCTGTTCCGTCGCCACGGCTTCGGCATCGTCGGCTACGAGACGCATGCCGGTTTCAGCGCTCCGACCTCTTACGATATGGAGCTGCGCCTCGCGTGAGCCGCTACTTTTTCAGAAACACGTAGTCCGCCGCGTAAGGCGCGTTGTAAAACGTACCGGCCTTCTCGCACGCGCCCTCGTGACGGCCGCCAACGGTGTTGATGCGCTGCACGGTCGTGATGCCGTAAAGCGCACCGCTGCCGCGGCTCGAGATCACCTCAAGCTTGAGCAGTGGGATGTCCTTCGGCGTGGCGCCGGGCGCATTTGCCGCAACCTTGCCGACCACCGCGCTGCCGTCCATATGCTCCCAGTTCGGACCGGCGTAGTGCCGCCCGATGGTCTTGCCGTCGAGCAGCAGGGTCGCGATCGGCTCGCGGAACGCCCAGGCGAGCTTGCCGTCGGCGCCCGCCTTGCATTCGTAAACCTGCGCGCCCTCAGCGTGCCAGGTCGCAACTGCGGTCTCGCCCGGCGCCGCGATCGCGGCAGGGACTTGCGCGTGCGCGAGGCCCGGCAGCGCGACGACGAATGACAGGCCGATGAGTGCATGACGCATGGAAGTCCTCCCGATGGCACATAGCTTTTTCGGCCGCTGGCGAAGGCCGCGACGCTAAACTAAACTTCCATCCGGAGCCACTGGGCCGACGGTCCGGTGCAGCAGTCGCAGCACTCGAAAGGAAGACCATGAGATTTCCCCGCCGCCAGTTTCTTCGTCTCGCGGGCGCAGCCGCGGTGTTGCCGGCCGTGTCGCGGCTCGCGCGCGCGCAAGGCTATCCGTCGCGGCAGATCCGGCTGATCATCGGCTATCCGCCCGGCGGCTCGGCCGACATCACGGCGCGGCTGATGGCACAATGGCTCGGCGAGCGGCTCGGCCAGTCCATCATCGTCGAAAGCCGGCCGGGCGGCGGCACCAACATCGCGACCGAGGCGGTGATCAATGCGCCGCCGGACGGCTACACGCTGCTGCTTGTCGCGCCGGCGAATGCGATCAACGCCACGCTCTACGAAAAGCTCAACCACAATTTCCTGCGCGACATCGCGCCGGTCGCGGGCTTCATCCGATTCCCGAATGTCGTGGTGGTGAATAACGACGTTCCGGTGAAGACGATCCCCGAGCTGATCGCCTACGCCAAGGAGAATCCCGGCAAGCTCAACATGGCGTCGTCCGGCAACGGCTCGACGATCCACATGTCGGGCGAGCTGTTCAAGATGATGACCGGCACGAACATGGTCCACGTGCCGTATCGCGGCGGCGCGCTCGCGCTGACCGACATGATCGCCGGCCAGGTGCAAGTGATGTTCGACAATATCCCGACCGCGATGGAATTCGTGCGCGGCGGCAAGCTGCGCGGGCTGGCGGTGACCGGCGCGGCGCGCTCGGAAACGCTGCCCGAGCTGCCGACAGTGGCGGACTTCCTGCCGGGTTACGAGGCGACCTCATGGTACGGCCTTGGCGCGCCGAAGGGCACGCCAGCCGACGTCATCGAGAAGCTCAATCGCGAGGTGAACGCGATCCTCGCCGATCCCAAGACGAAGGCGCGATTCGCCGAGCTCGGCGCAACCCTGCTTCCGGGCACGGCCGCGGAATTCGGCAAGCTCGTCGCCGACGAGACCGAGAAGTGGGGCAAGGTGGTGACGTTCTCGGGCGCGAAGGTGACGTGAGGCCCGTTGTCCGCTCGTCCCCGCGACCCGTCTACGCCAAGCGGCTTCGACGGGTTCACGTCTCGTCCGCCGAAGCTTTAGCGAAGGCGGAAAGCGGGGACCCAGTTCTTGAAGCTGGATGCCCGCTTTCGCGGGCATGAGCGGAGTGCTCGTGCGAGCGCCGCCTACTATGCCATCGCTTTCGTCAGGTTCGCCGAGATCTTGTCGAGGAACGCCGTGGTCGAGAGCCACTTCTGGTCGGGGCCGACCAGAAGGGCCAGATCCTTGGTCATGTCGCCGGCTTCGACTGTGTCGACGCACACTTTCTCCAGCGTCTTGGAGAACTTCGCCAGCTCCGGATCGTTGTCGAGCTTGGCGCGGTGCGCGAGGCCGCGTGTCCAGGCGAAGATCGAGGCGATCGAGTTGGTCGACGTCTCCTTGCCCTTCTGGTGCTCGCGATAGTGGCGCGTCACCGTGCCGTGCGCGGCTTCGGCTTCCACCACCTTGCCGTCCGGCGTGAGCAGCACCGAGGTCATCAGGCCGAGCGAGCCGAAGCCCTGCGCCACGGTGTCGGACTGCACGTCGCCGTCATAGTTCTTGCAGGCCCACACATAGCCGCCCGACCATTTCAGCGCGGCCGCCACCATGTCGTCGATCAGGCGGTGCTCGTAAGTGAGCTTCTTTTCGGCGAACTTGTCCTTGAACTCCGCGTCGAACACCTGCTGGAACAGCTCCATGAAGCGCCCGTCGTACTGCTTCAGAATGGTGTTCTTGGTCGAGAGATAGAGCGGATAGCCGCGGCCGAGCGCATAGTTCATCGAGGCGCGGGCGAAATCGCGGATCGAATTGTCGAGATTGTACATCGCCAGCACGACCCCGCTCTCGGGCGCCTTGAACACCTCGCGCTCGATTACCTTGCCGTCGTTGCCGATGAACTTGAGCGAGAGCGTGCCTGCGGTCGGGAACTTGAAATCGGTCGCGCGATACTGGTCGCCATAGGCGTGGCGGCCGATGATGATCGGCTGCGTCCAGCCGGGCACGAGACGCGGCACGTTGCGGCAGATGATCGGCTCGCGGAAGATCGTACCGCCGAGGATGTTGCGGATCGTGCCGTTGGGCGAGCGCCACATCTCCTTGAGGCCGAACTCCTTCACGCGGCCTTCGTCCGGCGTGATGGTCGCGCATTTCACCGCAACGCCGACTTCGCGGGTCTTGTTGGCGGCATCGATGGTGATCTGATCGTTGGTCTCGTCGCGCTTCTGGATCGAGAGATCGTGATAGAGAAGCTGGATATCGAGGTAGGGGTGGATCAGCTTGTCCTTGATGTACTGCCAGATGATCCGGGTCATCTCGTCGCCGTCCATCTCGACGACCGGATTGGCAACCATGATCTTCGCCATTTGAACGAGCCACCTTTTGAGCGCGCAACGGTCGCCGGATCGACGGAACCCGCGCTCATTGAAGCCGCAGCCCCGGCCCGCGGCGGTCTATAGCACGAATGGCCAATTGAAAAAGTAACCCTCAGCATCCGACGCTTCTGCGCATGCCTCGTCAACGGCTTGGTTGAGAGGCCGCACACCTGTTCAAAAAACTGTTACTGCCACCTGTCGCGCTCTTCGCCTCTCTCAATTGGAAATTGGACTCAACCGCGCTAGATTCAGGGCATCTCGCGCCTGTTGCCGTCCTCTCGGCGCAGCAACGGCGCGGTCCAGGAGGAAGTTACATGACCGCCATCGTACTCAACCGCCGCAACCTCCTCGCCGCTGGCGGCTCCGTCCTGGCTACCGGGGTTTCCGGGCTCCTGTTGCCCGCCCGTGCGCAAGGCGTCGCACCGACCGAGTCGATGTCGGGCGGGGCCAACAACTACCGCAAGGGCGCGGCGATCGTGGATCGGATCGGCAAGGGTGGCTTCTGGATGAGCGGCACCGTACGCCGCGCAGGCGACGGGACTCCGCTTGCCGGGCAGCGCATCCAGATTTGGGCGCACACGACCGAAGGGCAGGAGCACGAACCGCAAAGTCATGGAGCCACGCTCACCGACAAGGACGGTAAGTTCCGTCTCGAGATGCCGCAGATTATTCCGATCTTCGGCCAACCGCACGGTCACCTCGCCTATGACAGTGGCGAATTCAAAACCGTGTTTCTGCGTCCAATCATGAAAAGCGCAAAAGACAAGAGCCTCGAGGCGCACTTCGTCCTTCAGCCGGCTTGAGCGGGTTGGGAACAACGGAATGAGATCGGCCCGGGTGGCCCTGATCTGGGCCGCCCTTGTGGCGGCTATTTGCGTTCCAATCGCCCTCGCAGCGACAAGCGATCTGCTTGCGTACCGCGGGCCGGTCTACATCATTGCCGGGTTCGCAGGGATCATCGCGCTCGGTTTGGTGCTCGTTCAGCCTCTGCTGATCGGCGGATACTTACCCGGCCTGCCGGGGTATCGCGGACGGCGCGCACATTACTGGGCCGGAGGCACGCTGGTCGTCGCGGTGGTGGTCCACGTCGGCGGTCTCTGGATCACCAGTCCGCCGGACATGATCGACGCGCTGACGCTCACATCACCGACGCCGTTCTCACCCTTCGGTGTGATCGCCATGTGGGCGATCTTCGCGGTCGCGCTATTGGCCGCGTTCCGCCGTCGATTGGGCATGGCGCCGCGCACGTGGCGTCTCGCTCACATGTGCCTCGCGGTGGTGATTGTCGTCGGCAGCGTGGTCCATGGCCTCCTGATCGAGGGGACGATGGAGACGATGTCGAAGGCGGCCCTGTGCGTGTTGGTCGTTCTCGCGGCCATCAAAGTCATGGTTGACCGGCGGGTCTGGAGAAAGGGCGTGACGTCGCGCGGCGAGAGCACAGCACAATGATGCCGAGTGGTTGGGCTCTCTTACTTCACAACCACGGTCGTGCCCACCGGCACCCGCTTGTAGAGGTCTGCCACGTCCGTGTTCCTCATCCGGAAACAGCCGGACGATTCCGCCTCACCGACCGAGTCCGCATCGGGAGAGCCGTGGATCCGGTAGAGCGTGCTACCGAGGTACATCGCGTGTGTGCCGAGCGGATTGCCCGGATCGCCGCCCTTCATGCGCCGCGGCACGTCCGGTTGCCGCGCGATCATCTCAGCCGGTGCTGTCCACTCCGGATTTTCTTTTTTCGCGGTGATCTTGTGCGTGCCCTTCCACTGGAAGCCGGTCCGGCCCACGCCGATGCCGTAGCGCAGCGCCGAGCTGCTTCCTTGAATGAGATAGAGCCGCCGCTCTGCCGTATCGACGACGATGGTGCCCGGCGCATATTTGCTTTGATAGCTGACGGTGGTGCGGCCAAGGCCGGTGCCGTCAAAGCCAAGGATGTTGTAGACGCCCTTCTTCGACGCGCCACCGCGCATCATCTCCAGCCGCTCGCTGTCGGACTGGGCTTGCGCGAGATTGACGGCACCGAGCAGGGCGGCGATTGCGGCCGTCGCAAGATAGCGTGTCAACACAAGTTCCATCCGGCTGGCCTTCGCCTCAGAGCGCGGCGAGCGCGGCGTTCAGCGTGGCGCTCGGCCGCATCGCGGCCGACGTCTTGGCGGAATCGGGCAGGTAGTAACCGCCGATGTCCACCGGCTTGCCTTGCGCGCCGATCAGCTCGGCATTGATCTTGGCCTCGTTCTTGGCAAGCGTTTCGGCGAGCGGCTTGAAACGGGCTTGCAGCTCCGCGTCCTTGGTCTGCGCGGCCAGCGCCTGTGCCCAGTAGAGGGCGAGGTAGAAATGGCTGCCGCGATTGTCGATTTCGCCGACTCTGCGCGCGGGATTGCGGTTGAACTCGAGGAACTTGCCGATGGCCGTGTCGAGCGTCTCGGCGAGAACTTGCGCCTTGGCGTTGTTGTGAGTCTGCGCCAGATGTTCGAGCGACGCGCCCAGCGCGAGGAACTCGCCGAGCGAATCCCAGCGTAGATAGCCCTCCTGCTGGAACTGCTCCACGTGCTTGGGCGCCGAGCCGCCGGCACCGGTTTCGAAAAGACCGCCGCCCGCCAACAGCGGAACGATCGACAGCATCTTGGACGAGGTGCCGAGCTCCATGATCGGAAACAGGTCGGTCAGATAGTCGCGCAGCACGTTGCCGGTGACGGAGATCGTGTCCTGCCCCTTGCGGATGCGCTCGAGCGAAAATTTCATCGCTTCGACCGGCGCCAGAATGCGGATGTCGAGCCCCTTGGTGTCGTGATCTTTCAGGTACTTTTCGACCTTGGCGATGACCTGGGCGTCATGCGCGCGATTGGCGTCGAGCCAGAACACCGCCGGGGTGCCGGTGATGCGCGCGCGGCGCACCGCGAGCTTGACCCAGTCCTGAATCGGCGCGTCCCTGACCTCGCACATGCGGAAGAGGTCGCCGGTCTCGACCGGGCGCTCCAGCAGCAGCTTGGCGTCATCGGCGACGACGCGAACCGTTCCGGCCGCGGGCACTTCGAAGGTCTTGTCGTGCGAGCCGTATTCCTCGGCCTTCTGCGCCATCAACCCGATGTTCGGAACCGAGCCCATGGTCTTGGGATCGAACGCGCCGTGGGCCTTACAGTCGTCAAGGACCGCCTGATACAGCGTCGCGTAGCTGCGGTCCGGGATCGCCGCCATGACGTCGTGCAGCTTGCCGTCGGCGCCCCACATGCGACCGGAATCGCGGATCATCGCCGGCATCGACGCGTCGACGATGACGTCTGAGGGCACGTGCAGGTTGGTGATGCCCTTGTCGGAGTTGACCATCGCGAGGCCGGGCCGTTTGGCATACTCGGCCGCGATGTCGTCCTTGATCGCCTTTTTTTCGGCCTCGGGGAGCGTCTCGATTTTGCTCAGCAGATCGCCGAATCCGTTGTTGAGATTGACGCCGAGCTTCTTCAGCGTCGCGGCATGCTTTTCGATCACATCGGAGAAGAACGCGGACACAGCGTGGCCGAAAATGATGGGATCGGCGATCTTCATCATGGTCGCCTTCACGTGCAGCGAGAACAGCACGCCTTCCTTCTTGGCCTCTGCGATTTTCTGGTCAAAGAAGGCGCGCAGCGCCTTGGCGCTCATCACCGCGGCGTCGATGATCTCGCCGGCCTGGATCGGCGTCTTCGCCTTCAGCACCGTGGTCTTGCCGTCGGCGCTGACCAGCTCGATGCGGGCGTTGGTGGCGGCAGCCACCGTGGTCGAGATTTCCGAGCCATAGTAATCGCCGCTTGGCATGGACGACACATGCGATTTGGAGTCAGAACTCCAGGCGCCCATCTTGTGCGGATTGTTGCGGGCGTATTGCTTGACGGCGCCGGCGGCGCGGCGGTCGGAATTGCCCTCGCGCAGGACCGGATTGACGACGCTGCCGAACACCTTGCCATAGCGGGACTTGATGTCCTTCTCGGCCTCCGTCGTCGCGTTGTCCGGATAGTCCGGAATGTCGTAGCCCTTGCCCTGAAGTTCCTTGATCGCGGCCTTGAGCTGCGGGATCGAGGCGGAGATGTTGGGCAGCTTCATGATGTTGGCTTCGGGCCGCGTCGCGAGCTCGCCGAGTTCGGTCAGTTCGTCGTTGATCCGCTGCGCAGGGGTTAGCTTCTCGGGGAAATTCGCGAGGATGCGACCGGCGAGCGAGATGTCCTTCAGCTTCACGGACACGCCCGCCGCGCCCACGAAGGCTTCGACGATCGGCAGCAGGGAGAAGGTCGCGAGCGCCGGGGCTTCGTCGACCTTTGTCCACATGATTTCGAGATTTGGCATGCTTGCACCTTTGGTCGCCGTGCTTGTTTGGGCCGACCGGAAACTGGACATTGATGGGAGGACCGGCGTGCGCAGGCGCCGGCCTATAAGCGCGCGTGCCTATAGCATTGGCGGGTAGGGGGCGGAAGCTGAGTTTTCAAGCACTCCGCAACCTTTGACGCCAGCCGCTATGCCGCTATACGGCTGGTTATCCGAGGTTCGTTGAATGCCAGGCGCCGGGACCGACAAGACCAAACGATGGGTGGAGCAGCCGGGACCGTGCGTGATCCTGGTCGAGCCGCAGCTTGGCGACAATATCGGCGCGGCGGCGCGTGCGATGGCGAATTTCGGGCTGTCCGAATTGCGCCTCGTCTCGCCGCGGCAGGGATGGCCGAATGAGCGCGCCTCGGTGATGGCGGCGGGAGCCGACTGCGTGCTGAACGACGTGCAGCTCTTCGACTCGGTCGAAGCCGCGATCGGCGACCTGAACTACGTATTTGCCACGACGGCGCGCGCGCACGACCAGGCCAAGCCCGTGGCCGATGCCGGAGAGGCGGCCCGGATCGCTGCCGAGAAGGTCGCGGCGGGCGAAAGTGTCGGGCTGATGTTCGGGCGCGAGCGCAACGGGCTGGAAAATCACGAGGTCGCGCTGGCCGATCGCATCATCACGCTGCCGGTTAATCCGGCGTTTGCCTCGCTCAACCTCGCCCAGGCGGTCGTGATCGTTGCTTACGAGTGGTTCAAGCTCAGCTCGGGCGGGACGTTGCCGTTCGACATGCCGCGCAAGTCGGACGCGGCGCCGCGCCAGCAATTGCTCGCCTTCTTCGCCAATCTGGAGCACGAACTGAAGAAGGTCGAGTTCTTCCGCCCGCCCGACAAGCGCGAGACGATGCAGATCAACCTGCGCAACATTTTCTCGCGCATGCAGCCGACGCGGCAGGACATCCAGACGCTGAACGGCGTCATCATGTCGATCGCCGAGGGGCGCAAGGGGCCGGCAACCGGCGGTGTGCTCAACGGCACGGAAGCGTCCGCGCTACGCGCCGTGATCGCCGAGCATGGCGGCGGGCAGGTGCCGGGTGAGCGCGGGCCGGTGCGCGGGCTTGCGCGTCTCCTGCGGCGCAATCCGACCGATGCGGAGCGCGCCCTGTGGAACGCGCTGACGAAAGACCGCCGCTTCGCGGGGCTCGGCTTCAAGCGGGCGACGCCGGTCGGCACGCACATCACGGATTTCGTATCGTTTCCGCTGCGGCTGGTCATCGACATCGTGCCGGAGGCGGAATCGCAAGAAGCCGCGAGAACGCGCGCCCACACGCGCGGCTGGCTCGCCGAGCGCGACTACCGGGTGGTGGAGCTTCGGCGCAGCGACGTGGAGCGCGATGTCGCGGGGGCGCTCGACACCATCGCGGCGGCGGTTTCTAGCCGCTCGCCTTGATCTCCGCGATCGCCTTCTCCATCAGGTCCACCATGGCGCGGCGGATGTCCTGATCGGACTGCACGATGCCCTTGGCGTCGAAATCCTTGCGCACCTTCTTGAACACGTCCTCTTCGCCGGCCTCCTCGAAGTCGGCCATGACGACGTCCTTGGCGTAGGCATTGGCGGCATCGCCCGATACGCCGAGCTTCTCCGCCGCCCAGAGGCCGAGCAGCTTGTTGCGGCGCGCGTTCGCCTTGAAGCGCAGCTCCTCGTCATGGGCGAACTTCTTCTCGAAACCTTCCTCGCGCTTGTCGAAGGTGCTCATGCTCGCCTCGTGGGCTGACGGATGTTTGGGATAGCGGAAAACTTGACTTGCATATCGGGCCGAAATGCACAAATCAACGTGGCATAAACGCGGCACCGCCGCCTGATACAAGCGAGGGAGTAGTGATTGTGCTCCCTATCACGATCCGCTAGGTTCCCGGGACGGTCGGGCAGGTCTTTTGGTA
Organism: Hyphomicrobiales bacterium; assembly: GCA_034669145.1. Taxonomy (GTDB): domain Bacteria; phylum Pseudomonadota; class Alphaproteobacteria; order Rhizobiales; family Xanthobacteraceae; genus PALSA-894. The sequence continues at coordinate 27,843 of JAXDNY010000266.1, read as the reverse complement.
CGGTTGAGTCGCACCGCCCGGTCCCGCCGCCGCCGGCCTCACGCAGTTTTACGGAGTCACGGCATCAGATGGATTTTCTCAAGCCACGGTACACGCCTATGAGCCGCCGTCGCCGCATCTACGAGGGCAAGGCGAAGATTCTCTACGAAGGACCCGAGCCCGGCACCCTGATCCAGCACTTCAAGGACGATGCGACCGCCTTCAACGCAAAGAAGCACGAGGTCATCGAAGGCAAGGGCGTCCTCAACAACCGCATCTCGGAATATGTGTTCCAGCACCTGAACGAGATCGGCGTGCCGACGCACTTCATCCGCCGGCTCAACATGCGCGAGCAGTTGATCCGCGAGGTCGAGATCATTCCGCTCGAAGTCGTGGTGCGCAATGTCGCGGCGGGTTCGCTATCGACGCGCCTTGGCATCGAGGAAGGCACGCAGCTGCCGCGCTCGATCATCGAGTTCTATTACAAGAACGACCAGCTCGGCGATCCGATGGTGTCGGAGGAGCACGTCACCGCCTTCGGCTGGGCGACGCCGCAGGAGATCGACGACATCATGGCGCTGGCGATCCGCGTCAACGACTTCCTCTCCGGGGTGTTCCTCGGTGTCGGCATCCGGCTCGTGGACTTCAAGATGGAGACCGGCCGGCTATGGGAAAACGACATGATGCGAATCGTCGTGGCGGATGAGATCTCGCCCGATTCGTGCCGGCTGTGGGATATCAAGACCAACGACAAGCTCGACAAGGACCGGTTCCGGCGCGATCTCGGCGGGCTCTTGGAGGCCTACACCGAGGTCGCAAAACGCTTGGGAATCATGGCGGAAGGCGAGCGGCCGCAGGGCACCGGACCGGTGCTGGTGAAGGGCTGAACCAAGCCGTTGAGACCGCGCACGGACCATGTTACGCGGGGGCCAATCGGCCCCCGCCGCGCTTTGATGGGATGAAGGCATTGCGATGAAAGCCCGCGTCACCGTCACCCTGAAAACCGGCGTGCTCGATCCGCAGGGCAAGGCGATCGAGGGCGCGCTCAAATCGCTCGGCGTTGCCGGCGTCACCAGCGTACGCCAGGGCAAGGTGTTCGACATCGAGCTCGAAGAGGGCGATGCCGGCAAGGCCGAGACCACGCTGCGGGAAGCAGCCGAGAAGCTTCTTGCCAACACGGTGATCGAGAATTTCCGCGTCGAGGTGACGGCATCGACGCCCGCGGAGCCGCCGGCGTCATGAAGTCGGCCGTCATCGTCTTTCCCGGATCGAACCGCGAGCGCGACATGGCGCACGCGCTCGAGCTCGTCTCGGGGCGCGAGCCCGCGATGGTATGGCATGCCGAAACCGAGCTTCCGCCCGGGACCGACCTGGTCGTGCTGCCCGGCGGCTTCTCCTATGGCGACTATCTGCGCTGCGGCGCGATTGCGGCGCGCGCGCCGATCATGGGCCCGGTGCGCGACCACGCGCGCAAGGGCGGGCTCGTCATGGGGGTCTGCAATGGCTTTCAGATCCTGTGCGAGGCCGAACTGCTGCCCGGGATTCTGCTGCGCAATGCGAAAATGAAATTCCTCTGCCGCGACGTGCACCTGAAGATCGAGCGGTCCGACACGCCGTTCACGCGCGGTTACAATGCCGGTCAGGTGATCCGCGTGCCGGTCGCCCATGGCGAAGGCAATTACTTCGCCAGCGAAGGCACCGTCGGGCGGCTCGAAGCCGAGGGGCGCATCCTGTTCCGCTACACCGACGCGGAAGGCAAGCGCGATCCGAAGTCGAACGTGAACGGCGCGCTCAATTCGATCGCCGGCGTGCTCAACGAGAAGCTCAACGTGCTCGGCCTGATGCCGCACCCGGAAAACCACGTCGAAAACGCGGTCGGCTGCACCGACGGGCGCGGCCTGTTTGCCGGGCTGGTGGCGCACTTCGCGCAGGCGGCATGAGCGGCTCGCGCCTTGAGCCAATAGCGCCCGATCAGACGATCGGCGCGGGCGTCGGCTTGATCGATTCTTTGTAGAAGGGAGCGGGCAGGTCCGGCTCCTTGTCCTTGAAGTCGCGCCCCCAGCTCGGATACTCGTAGTAGCTGACCTCGACGCTTTGCGGCGAAACCTCAAGCAGCGCAAACGCGTGATTGTAGAACTTCTGCACCGCGCCTCCGAACGGGGAAAACCCCAATTGCGGCATCTTGTCGATGTAGGCGACGTCGGAAAACTTGATCTCGTAAGGGTCTTCGTCGTCCGCTGATTGATACGCGCCGCAGCCGACCAGTCGACCTTTCTTCAACCCGAACTGTCCGTCCTTGAAGATGACGAGATTGTGCTCGTGGCCCCAGAACCACGCGCCGATCCGGTCGAAGAACGGGCTGAACGTGCCGAACAGGCTCTCGTTCACAAAAGGCCGCGGTCCGCTCTTGTTGATCGCCGAATTGGCTGAGAAAAGCTGATGGTGCGACAGCAGGATCGTCGAGCCGGGAAATTTCTTCAGCTTGTCGGTATGCCACTCCGCTTCTGAAGCCTGCAGCCCGGGACCGACGGACAAGCCGGGGACATGGTCGTTGTAGCCGGTATCCATGCCGAGAAATTGCCACTTGTCGTTCTCAGTGCGCAGGGAAAAATAGCTCGCCCGCTGCCGCGCGCCCGCGATGCCGGTATTGATCTTGCCGATCATGTCGTAGAACGCAGCGCCGCCTGAATAGTATTCATGATTGCCCGGGATGGTGAAGAACGGCGGGCGCTTCAAGCCCAATTCCTTGACCAGTCTGTCCATGACATCGAGAACGTTGCGCGTGCACTCAAACGCGGTACCCGAATAGTAGATATCGCCCAGGTGCATGATGGCGTCGGGCTCGAAGCGCTTGAGCGCCTGACGCAGCATCGCCACGTTGTCGGTCATGTGCGAGCCCCAGTCCCCGATCAGGACGATCTTGGCGGTGTCGGGGAGCCGGTAGTCGAGCACGCCGTACGAGGGATCGGGCGGAACCTGATCCTTCCAGTTGACATATTTCGGGGAGCCGGCGCCGCTCGCCAGATATTTGGCGTAGTTGATGGCGCATTGCGCCCAGCCGAGGATGTCCGCGCTGCTGTAGTCGCGGAGCAGCCCGGTCAATTCTGTGAGGTTGAACCCACGTGCTGCGCCAAGCAGGGAATGCCCGCCTTGCTGGGCATTGGCGCTATCGAACAGCTTCTTGGACAGGAACGCGAGCGCGTTCGGATCTTCGGCGCTCACACTGGCGGCCGATGGCGGCCTGTCGGGTATGGCCGCCTTGCCCATGGCGGACAGAACGTGCAGGGCTGCGGCTTCCCGCATGGCTTGGCGCCGGGCGGGATCGTCGATACTCGCCACGACCTCATCGACCGCGGACTGCCAGAGCGACAAGTTACGGTCGCGGATCGTGGTGAGGCGACTGAGCATGGCCGAACCTCTCTATGGTTGTGGACCGTCACCCTAACGCAAGCGCGCCGGCGCAGAAAGATGTCGTATTGCCCCCCTTCTGGGCAGCAGGAAAAAACCGTTTCGTCACGGCATCATCTCCCCTAAACAGGGGCGAAAGGTACGCTCCCCCCACATGATCCCCAACGAACCGACAATGACTCCCGAGCTGGTCGCCGAGCACGGCCTCAAGCCCGAGGAATACGAGCGCATTTTGCAGTTGATCGGCCGCGAGCCGACGATCACCGAGCTCGGCATCTTCTCGGCAATGTGGAACGAGCATTGCTCGTACAAGTCCTCGAAAATCCATCTCAGGACGCTGCCGACCACCGGCCTGCACGTCATCCAGGGGCCGGGCGAGAATGCCGGCGTGATCGCGATCGGCGACGGGCTCGCGGTCGTGTTCAAGATGGAGAGCCATAACCATCCGAGCTACATCGAGCCGTATCAGGGCGCGGCGACCGGCGTCGGCGGCATTTTGCGCGACGTGTTCACCATGGGGGCGCGGCCGATCGCCTGCTTGAACGCACTCTCCTTCGGCGATCCGAAGCATCCGAAAACGCGGCATCTGGTGTCGGGCGTGGTCGCGGGCGTCGGCGGCTACGGCAACTCCTTCGGCGTGCCGACCGTGGGCGGCTCGGTGCGTTTCCATTCGCGCTACGACGGCAACAATCTCGTGAATGCGATGGCGGTCGGCCTCGCCGAAACCGACAAGATCTTCTATGCGGCGGCCTCCGGTGTCGGCATGCCGATCGTCTATCTCGGCTCCAAGACCGGGCGCGACGGCATCCACGGCGCCAGCATGGCGTCGGCGGAATTCGGCGAGGATTCTGAGTCGAAACGTCCGACCGTGCAGGTGGGCGATCCGTTCTCGGAAAAGTTGCTGCTCGAAGCCTGCCTGGAGATCATGGCGAAGGATTGCGTGATCGCGATCCAGGACATGGGCGCGGCGGGGCTCACGTGTTCGGCGGTCGAGATGGGCGCGAAAGGCGATCTTGGCGTCGTGCTCGATCTCGACAAGGTGCCGACGCGCGAAACCGGGATGACCGCCTACGAGATGATGCTCTCGGAAAGCCAAGAGCGGATGCTTATGGTGCTCAAGCCTGAGAAAGAGGCCGAAGCCGAGGCGATCTTCCGCAAGTGGGGGCTGGATTTCGCGATCGTCGGCACAACCACGCCCGACAAGCGTTTCGTCGTGCGCATCGGCGGGGAGACGATGGCCGACCTGCCGATTAAGGAACTGGGCGACGAGGCGCCGGTCTATGATCGCCCGCACACCGCCGCACCCAAACTGCCGGTGATCGACCCCGCGACCATCGAGCCGCCGATCCCACATGCGGACGCGCTGGAAAAGCTGATGTCGTCGCCCGACCTCGCGTCGAAGCGCTGGGTCTGGGAGCAGTACGACCACCTGATCCTCGGCAACACGATACAGCGGCCGGGCGGCGACGCGGCCGTGGTGCGCGTCAAGGAAGGCCCGAAGGGCCTCGCGCTGACCACCGACGTGACGCCGCGCTATTGCGAGGCGGACCCGTTCGAGGGCGGCAAGCAGGCGGTCGCGGAGACCTGGCGTAACCTCTCAGCGGTCGGCGCCAAGCCCATGGCACTGACGGATAATTTGAACTTTGGAAATCCCGAGCGGCCGGAGATCATGGGCCAGCTTGTCGGCTGCATTCAGGGGATCGCGGCTGCCTGCAAGACGCTGGAATTCCCGGTCGTGTCCGGTAACGTCTCGCTCTACAACGAGACCCACGGCCGCGCGATCCTGCCGACGCCGACCATTGGGGGCGTCGGCCTGCTCGATGATTTTTCCAGATCCGCCAGCATCGGCTTCAAGGCCGCCGACGAGGTGATCGTCCTGCTCGGCGAGACCAAGGGTTGGATCGGGCAATCGCTCTACCTGCGCGAAGTCTGCGGGCGCGAGGAGGGAGCACCGCCGCCCGTCGACCTGATGGCGGAGCGCCGCGCGGGCGATTTCGTGCGCGGCCTGATCGACGAGCAGTTGGTCACGGCTGTGCATGACATTTCGGATGGCGGGCTGGTGGTGGCAGTCGCCGAAATGGCGCTCGCCGGTAATATCGGCGCGCGGCTTTACGGGGCGCCGGCGTTCCTCACCGAGCATGGTTTCTGGTTCGGCGAGGATCAGGCGCGCTACGTGGTGACGATCAAGCCCGACAAGTTCGACGATCTCGCGGCGCGTGCCAAAGCGGCCGGCGTTCCGACCCGGCGCATCGGGGTGACGCACGGCAGTGCCTTGACCCTTCCCGGGGAGCGGGCGCTTCTGTTAGACGCATTGCGTGAGCGCCACGAGGGGTGGTTGCCGGCCTATATGGCGGGTGGCGCAACGAGTTGATCTGGTCAGGGGACAGGTCAAAAGGAAATCGCAGATGGCGATGGACGCGAGCGAAATCGAACAGCTGATCCGGGCCGGAATCCCCGACGCCGAAGTGACCATCCGCGACCTCGCGGGCGACGGCGATCACTATGCCGCGACCGTGATCGCGGCCTCGTTTCGCGGAAAATCCCGCGTGCAGCAGCACCAGCTGGTCTACAACGCCCTGAAGGGCGAAATGGGCGGCAAATTGCACGCGCTGGCGCTGCAGACCGGGGTGCCGGACGCCGCCTAAAACGGGCCCGGGGTCTGGGCTGGGCAACGGGCTTACGTTACATATATCCGGGGGAGCGCCCTGAATCGGCCCGCAAGGCCGGGAACCGGCGCGGGCACATAGAGGACGCTGACCATGGCCATCGAGCAGTTCATCGACAACGAAGTGAAGAACAACGACGTGGTGCTGTTCATGAAGGGCACGCCGCAGTTCCCGCAGTGCGGCTTTTCGGGCCAGGTCGTGCAGATCCTCGATTATCTCGGCGTGCCGTACAAAGGCATGAACGTGCTGGAGAACGAAGACCTGCGCAACGGCATCAAGAGCTACTCCAACTGGCCGACCATCCCGCAGCTTTACGTGAAAGGCGAGTTCGTCGGCGGCTGCGACATCATCCGCGAGATGTTCCAGGCGGGCGAGCTGCAGGGCCTGCTCAAGGAGAAGGGCCTGCCGCTCAAGGAAGGCGCGTCGGCCTGAGGGCTGTCGCGAATAGCCGAAGTCATAACACCGATAACTTCGCGTAACGCCCGATTGCTGCGTATCCGGGGTTATGTTACATAGGTTACACTTGTAACATCGGAGATGCCGCTGTGCACGGGACTGTGGAGAAACGCACCAGGCGATCGAAGCCGTCGATCGCGCCTGCGCACTCGACGCAGAAGCAGGCTGCGGGCGTGGTGCGCATTCCGGTCGCACTTGACGAGCGGTTGACGCGGCTTGCCCAGCGGACCGGCCGTTCGAAGAGCTATTACGCCCGTAAGGCCCTTGAAACGTTTATCGAGGACACGGAGGATTATCTCCTCGCCGTGGCCTCGTATGAATCGACGAAAAAGACCATCTCGCTCGAAGCGCTCCGCAAGAAGTACAAGCTACAGGATTGAGTTCAATCCGATTGCGGAACAGCAGATGCTGGCTCTGGATCCCGTCGTTCGCGATCGGATCGACCGCTTTCTGTCGACCGCCGTTACGCAAGACCCGCGGCGCGTGGGCAAGGCGCTCGGCGGACGTCTCAAGGGCTTCCGGCGCTACAAGCTTGGGCCATATCGAGTCATGTGCCGCATCGAGGATGAGCGGTTCACCGTTGTTGTCGTGGCCGCCGGCCATCGCGATCACATCTACACGTACGCGGGACGATAACTATCCCGATATCGCACGCCTCTCGCCACGTCTGAAAATGCAAAAGGCCGCCTCGAAGGCGGCCTTTTCGTTTCGTGTGAGCGCAAACATCAGCGCGAATAGAACTCGACGACCAGATGCGGCTCCATCATGACCGGGTAGGGCACTTCGGCCGGAGCAGGCACGCGCGCGAGCTTCGCGGTCATCTTGGTGTGGTCGACCTCGATGTAGTCCGGCACGTCGCGCTCGGCCAAGGCCTTGGCTTCGATCACCAGAGCGAGCTGCTTTGAGGCGTCCTTGACCTCCACGACATCGCCGACCTTGACGCGGTAGCTCGCGATGTTGACGCGCTTGCCGTTCACCTTGACGTGGCCGTGGTTGACGAACTGGCGCGCCGCGAACACGGTCGGCACGAACTTCGCGCGGTAGACGATCGCGTCCAGCCGACGCTCCAGAAGGCCGATCATGTTGGCGCCGGAATCGCCCTTCATGCGGATCGCCTCGTCGTAGATGCCGCGGAACTGCTTCTCGACGATATTGGCGTAGTAGCGCTTGAGCTTCTGCTTGGCGCGCAACTGCACGCCGTAGTCGGAGAGCTTGCCCTTGCGGCGCTGGCCGTGCTGGCCGGGACCGTATTCGCGCCGGTTCACGGGGCTCTTGGGACGGCCCCAGATATTCTCGCCCATGCGGCGGTCGATCTTGTATTTCGCCTGTAAGCGCTTTGTCATCGCGTCCTCTGGTTTCGAATGGATGTGGTGAGGAACCGCGCCCTCCTGCTGTCCCGGGTTCACCGGAACCGACAGATCACGTGCCGAAGCGTCGGCAGCGACCACGGGTGCGAAACGCCGCGCGGGCTCGAAAACCCTTGTGCGGCGCGCGGTTTCTAGGCGCAAACCGGGAGGGTGTCAAATATCGGCGGTGCGGGCGAATTCGCCCGCCTCGAGCCCGAAATCGGCAAGCGCCACAGCAAGATCGGCCGAGGGCTTGCGGCCGGAGGTGAAGATCGCGCGAGCCTGCTGCGCGGCGCGCGAATCGGTCGCGGGGCCAAGCAGTTCGACCACGCGGCGCGCAATGGCGGGAGCGGGATCGATCCAGCGTACCGGCCACGGCGCAAGGCGCTCGAAACGGTCGAGTAGCAGTGGGTAGTGCGTGCAGGCGAGCACGATGGTGTCGGTGCGCTGCGTGCCGTCCGCCACGAAACACGGTTCGATCTCGGCGCTGATCGCCTCGTCGTCCACGGCTTCGCCGGCGAGCGCGGCTTCGGCCAGCGCCGCGAGGCGGCCGGAACCGACCAGCGTGAGGTCGCAGCCTTGGCCGAAGTTGCGGATCAGCGCGTGAGTGTATTCGCGCGCGACCGTCGCCTCGGTGCCGAGCACCGAGACGAGTTTCGATTGCGAGGCCGCGCAGGCAGGCTTGATCGCCGGTACGGTGCCGACGAAGGGGAGGGCGTAGTGCTCGCGCAAGGCGGGCAGCACCTGCACCGACGCCGTATTGCAGGCAATCACGGCGAGATCGGGCGCATGCGCCTCGATCAGTTCGCCCATCAGGGCGACCACGCGGGCGATCAGCTCACCTTCAGGAACCTGGCCGTAGGGAAACAGCGCGTCGTCCGCCGCATAGGTGAGCCGCGCGTCGGGCCGGGCGCGCGCGATTTCGCGGAACACCGTCAGGCCGCCGACGCCAGAGTCGAATACCAAAATACCGGGAGAGCGCATGATGCGGGGAGTGACCGTTGGACCCACGAGGACGGAACGCAGCGTCGCGCGATAACCGGCCGCCGGAGCAAGGCGCGGCGCCGCCACCAGCGGCAATCGCGTCTCGCGGTTCGGGCGCCCCGGGCGCGGGGCCGGTTTGTTCGCCGACATGATGAAGTTCCGGTCCGGCCGGATTGTGGCGGTGAAGGGTTAAGCAATGGCTGAAGTCTTGGGGCAGCCAAGCCTATCCGATGCCTACTCTCTGAACGGGCATCTTGTTCGACCGACAATTTGCAGGCAGCATCCCTCGCTAGGGTTAGTTTTGGGGGAACGGCTGTGCCGAAAAATAAAAATATCGTGCTGCTGTCGGACGGGACGGGGAATAGTTCGTCAGATCTTTTCAGAACCAATGTGTGGCGGCTCTATCAGGCAATCGACGTAAGCAGGCCGGACCGACAGGTCGCCTACTACCACGATGGCGTCGGCACTGAGTCGAACAAGTACATCTCTGCGGTCACCGGCATTTTCGGTTACGGACTGAAGCGCGGTGTGCTCGACATGTACATGTTTCTCTGCCGCAGCTACCAGCCGGGGGATCGCATCTTCGGTTTCGGCTTCAGCCGCGGGTCATTTGCCATCCGCATTTTGATGGGACTCGTTGCCAAGGAAGGATTAGCACCCTACGAGGGCAATGACGCGCAGCTTGCGATGGACGCGCGCGCGGCATACCGGCGTTTCCGCAGGGGCTTCACCACAGCCTTCCATGTGGAAAAGCCCTTCCGGTCGCTGCGTGACCACTTCTATGGATGGGTGGACCCGCGATCGAAGACCGTCCGATTCCACACGCTCAAGGGGCGGGATCCGGACTGGATTCATTTTGTCGGCGTCTTTGATACGGTCGATGCATACGGCGGGCCGATCGACGAGATCACCGAAGCGATCGACTACTGGATTTGGCCGCTCACGATGCCTAACCAGATTCCCTCCGAGAAGATCCGGCGCATCTGTCACGCACTTTCGCTCGACGACGAGCGGCGGGCGTTCTGGCCGAGATTGTTTCGCGAGGACGTCGTCCAGCGACGCGATGGCGAGAGGTATCCTCCGGGCACTGGGTGGCAGCCGCCGACGGTCAAGGAGGTGGAGGCGTGGCGGGGTACCGATGCGCTACCGGCAAACTTCAACTCGACGATCGATCGGCAGCGCCTGACTCAAGTCTGGTTCACCGGCATGCACTCAGACGTAGGCGGCAGCTACCCGCAAGACGGCTTGGCGCACGGCGCACTCGCCTGGATGATGGATCGTGCCAATGTCTACGGGCTCTTGATCAGACCTCTAGAAGAAGCTGAGCTCCGCCGTTGCGCCAACCCGCTCGACAAGCTCAATGACTCGCGCAGCGGTTTCGGCGCCTACTATCGATATCAACCGCGCAATGTCCCCATCCTGCGTACCGCTGGGTCTTACACGCCGTTCTGTGTCAAAGCGTGGAACTGGCTTCTGAGCTGGATCGGAATCCGCCGGACCACCGAGCCGGTCGTTGTGCCCGACTCGGACGCAATGATTCATGAGAGCGTGTTCAGGCGCATCGAACAGAGCGTCAATCCCTACGCGCCGATTACATTACCTGGCGATTACCGGGTGACCGATGCGGATGGGAACGTCCGTTCAGGACCCTATTGGACTGCACCGCGAGTGGATGCGCCGGCTTTCGGCCAAGCGACACCCAGGCAAGAGTCGCCCGCAGAGGCTACGACGCAGGTTCCGGAAGTCGAGCAGGTATGGAATCTCGTCTGGGCCCGGCGCGTCGCCTACTTCATCACAGTTCTCGTCTCGCTCGTCGTCGCACTTTTCCCTGTCTACAATGACCAATGCTGGCAGCGGCATCTCCTGCCTCACTGCAGACTGACTTATATGGCCACCCCATTCGGCGAGAAGTGGCTCGCACCTCCGATCGGATGGATTGAGAGCGTGATCCCGAGCCTTGTCGGCAAGTGGACCGCCGTGGCGCAAGAAGTCCCCGAGGTGGTGTGGGGTGGCGTGACCATCATTGTCCTGTTGCTATTCCTGAGCGGTTATCTCGAAACCCACATCAGAACCTTGATGGAGCAGGTGTGGCGCCGGCGTGCGCACCACCCCCCACAGACGCCGTGGAGGGCCAAAGGGCCTGCAAGGTTGATCGCCAACTCGCAGGGCATTTACCATCTGAGATACAAGCCCTGGTATCGAGAACTCTTCGCGGCTCTGCGCTATTGCATTCTGCCGACGCTGCTGGTGTGGGGGCCGATCAGCATCGGGGTCGGCTACCTCGTGTCGAACTATCTGCCGAGCTTATCGGTATGGGGGGGTGTGGCCGGATTATGGGCGATCTTTATCCTCATCAATCTTGTATGCTTGATCTGGGCGAAAAATGACGTCCCGCCCGCCCGGAGTAGCCAGGTCTAGCGGCCAAACACTCGCTTGAAGATCGTGTCGACATGCTTGAGGTGATAGCCGAGGTCGAAGTTCTCTTCGATCTCGGCATCGCTCAGATAGCGCTTCACGCCCTTGTCGGCCTTCAGAAGACTCAGGAAATCTCCCTGGCCGCGCCAGACCGGCATCGCGTTGCGCTGTACCAGCGCGTAGGCCTCCTCGCGCGCGGCGCCCTTTTGCGTCAGCGCGAGCAGCACACGCTGCGAGTGGATGAGTCCGCCCAGCCGGTCGAGGTTCTTCTGCATGTTCTCCGGATAGACCAGCAGTTTGTCGACCAGGCCGGCGAGGCGGGTGAGCGCGAAGTCCAGCGTGACGGTCGCGTCCGGCCCAATCATGCGCTCAACGGACGAATGCGAGATATCGCGCTCGTGCCATAGCGCGACGTTCTCGAGCGCGGGCGTCACATAGGCGCGCACCATGCGGGCAAGCCCGGTGATGTTTTCCGACAGCACCGGGTTGCGCTTGTGCGGCATCGAAGAAGAACCCTTCTGTCCTTCGGAGAAGAACTCCTCGGCCTCCAGCACCTCGGTGCGCTGCAGATGGCGGATCTCGATCGCCAGCCGCTCCATCGACGACGCGACGACGCCGAGCGTGGCAAAAAACATCGCGTGACGGTCGCGCGGGATCACCTGCGTGGAGATCGGCTCGGGGGTGAGGCCCATCTTGGCCGCCACATGCGCCTCGATGCGCGGATCGACCTGGGCAAACGTGCCGACCGCGCCGGAAATCGCGCAGGTCGCGACTTCCTTGCGCGCCGCGATCAGGCGGTCCTTGGCGCGGGAAAACTCCGCATAGGCCTGCGCAAGCTTGAGCCCGAACGTCACCGGCTCGGCATGAATGCCGTGCGAGCGGCCGATGGTCGGCGTCATCTTGTGCTCGAAGGCGCGGCGCTTGAGCGCGTCGAGGAGCTTGTCGACATCGGCTATCAGGATGTCGGCGGCGCGGGTGAGCTGCACGTTGAAGCATGTGTCGAGGATGTCGGACGACGTCATGCCCTGATGTACGAAGCGCGCTTCCGGGCCGACGATCTCGGCGAGGTGCGTCAGGAACGCAATCACGTCGTGCTTGGTCTCGCGTTCGATGGCGTCGATCCGGTCGAGGTCGAACGTCGCGTTCTTGGCTTTCTCCCAGATCGTCCACGCCGCTTCCTTCGGGATGATGCCAAGCTCGGCCATCGCATCGGACGCATGCGCCTCGATCTCGAACCAGATGCGGAAGCGGGTCTGCGGGTCCCAGATCGCCGTCATCTCGGGCCGGGAGTAGCGCGGGATCATGCGGCTTCTCCGCGCGCGAGCGCTGCGGCGTTGCGAATCGCCGCGATGTTTTTCGCATAGGCGCCGCCCTTGAACACGGCCGAGCCCGCGACCAGCACGTTGGCGCCCGCACGTGCGACCGCCGCCGCATTGTCGGCCGTCACGCCGCCGTCGACCTCGATATCGATCGGCCGTGCACCGGCGAGCGCACGCACGCGCGAGATTTTCTCCAGCGCGGAGGGGATGAACGCCTGTCCGCCGAAGCCCGGATTGACCGACATCACCAGGATCAGATCGACGAGATCGATCACGTTCTCCAGCGTCTCGACCGGGGTGCCGGGATTGAGCGTAACGCCCGCCTTCTTGCCCAGTGCGCGGATCGCCTGCAGCGAGCGATGCACATGCGGTCCGGACTCGACATGCACCGTGATGATGTCGGATCCCGCCTTGGCGAACGCTTCGAGGTAGGGATCGCACGGCGCGATCATCAGATGGGTGTCGAACACCTTCCCGGAATGCGGGCGCATCGCCGCAATCGCGCCGGGCCCGAACGAGATGTTCGGCACGAAGTGCCCGTCCATGACGTCGAGATGGATCCAGTCGGCGCCCGCCTGATCGATTGCGCTGACCTCCTCGCCCAATTTGGCGAAATCGGCAGCCAGGATCGACGGGGCGACGAGCAGCGGACGCATCGATTTCTTTCGCTAAATCCGGCGCTTGGGTATCACGGCGAGGGTGCCGGAGCAACGCGCCCACACCCGTAATCCTCATCCTGAGGAGGCCGCGTAGCGGCCGTCTCGAAGGATGGCCCGGAACACATCGCTATCCTTCGAGACGCGCCCCAAGAGCGCGTTTACGCGCGTCTGCGACTCGCTACGGGGCGCTCCTCAGGATGAGGTTTGTGTCGGCGGCGCCACTGTGCGCGCCAGCGGTTTCAACATCGCGGGCATCAGATAGATCGGGAATTGCGCGACTGCGAAATAGAGCCAGGTGAGGTCCGGCACGGCCGTTCCGGCGGCGGCGAGCATCAGGCCCATGTTGCGGTTGCCGGCGGCGAGGCCCAGCGCCAGCGCTTGGCCCGCGCCGAGGCGCGCGAACACGAACGCCGTGAGCGCCGCGAGGCCGAGCGACAGCGCAAACGACAATACGGTGAGGCCGAGCATTTTCAGCGGCTCGCTCAGGATCGCGACGAGCACCCCGTCCATCAGGGCGACCGCAAAGAAGAACAGCGCGATCACGCTCAGGCCGTCGATGCGTTCGCTCTGGCGCGCGACCCACTCCTTTCCGCCGAAGCGGCGCACCAGCGCCGCAACGACGGCGGCACCGGCCAGCAGCCCGAGCAGCTTGGCGCCGAGCGCAACCGGCGAGATCGCCATGCTGGGCCCAACGAACAGCGTGGCAAAAATCGGCGCCGTCAGCGGCGTCAGTGCCGTGCACACGATCAGTGTCGCGAGCGAGAGCGCCGCATCGAGCCCCATCAGGGCGGCGAGCGTCGGCGCCGAAATGACCGGCGGAGCCGCAGCCTGCAGGATCATCGCGACATAGAGCCCCGGCAGGTGGCCGGACATGCCAAACGCAACCAGCGCCAGCCCGATCATCAGCGGCGTGCCCAGCATCATCCAGGCGGCGGCCGCGGCCACGATTGCGGGACGCGAGAAATGCTTGCGCACCTCGGCCGGATCGACGCGCAGGAACGCCAGACAGAGCAGCACGAACAGCGCGTAGGCGAAAATCGGCTTTAGCAGCGCGGCGAGCGGCGGCACCATGATGCCGATGAAAATCGAGGCGGCGACCGCGCGCGTGCCCTGCCGGCCGAGCCAGGAAAGCGCTGCGGCGCCGAGGTTCAGTGGGCGGTTCAGCATCTCCCCTCATTAGCAGTGTCACGGGGTGACATGCCAAATACAACTATCGATGCAAGTTCTCTTATGTAAGATATCCGGTGTCGTATCGAGGAGGCGGCGATGGCGGAGGTCACGGATTGGGAGCGATTCGACTTCGAGCGCGAGAAGTGGCGTGCCGATCTCGATATCCGCGGTCGCGAAGTCGCCCTGAAGGAGCACGAACAGGCAAGCTCGAAATGGCGGAGCCCGATCGTCGTGGCGATTCTGGCGGCTGCGGCGGCTGCGGCCGGAAATGCGATTGTCGCTGTCGTCAACGGACACCAGCAGGTCACGTTGGAAAACAGCAAGGCCGAATCGGCGCGCATCCTCGAGATGATCAAGACCGGAGATACCGAGCGTGCCGCGAGCAATATGGATTTTCTGCTCAAATCGGGTCTGGTGACCGACGAGACGCGTGCTGCACGCCTGGCGCAATTTCTCAAGGATCGCGAGCCGGGCACAGGGCCTTCGCTTCCGGCGGCCACCGCGCCGATCAGCTTCGAGCCGGCCGAAGCACTGACCAAGCCGGTCCAGGACCGGCTGCAGAAGAGCCTCGACGCTTATGTGGCATATCTCGGCAAGGTCGGCTTCGCTCCAGCGGGCGGGGCAGTGAAGATCACGGTCGACAAGCAGACCGACACCAACACAACCTATTCACAAGACACCAAGGTGCTGACCATCGGAGAGAAGATCCTGGGCGATGTTGGCGCGGCGCTTCAAACCTATACCTACCACGTCTTAGCGAGCGCGAAGTCGAAGGGGCCCGACCGCAGCGACTTGGTACTCGCTAGCCTTGAAATAGGCCTCGCGGATTACTTCACGTGCAGCTTTCTCAAGAATCCAAAATTAGGCGAAATCGCTGCGAAGGCAATAGACCCAAGCCGACCGTTCCTGCGCACGCTGGAAAACGATCGAAAATTCAGTGAACTCCAGAACATGCGAGACCTGCCAGGGAAGGAGGACGTCTATGGAAAGGCCGATGTTTGGGGCGGTCTCTTCTGGGCCATCCGCCAGAAGATCGGGCAAGAAGAGGCCGATGCCGCAATCGCCAACGCGTGGCGCACGGTGATCTGGCCGAGCACCAAATCGGACCGCGTTTCTGCCTTTCTCGGAACCATTTTGTCCTCGCTGAAGGCCAAAGGTGCTGCGGTGGGCGCCACGGAGGTCGAGACGCTCTTCAAGTCACGCGGGTTTCCAACTCCCAAAGTGTAAGCCACTCTCCAGGCGCGATGTCGAAGGTTGCGCGCATGCAGCATCGCAGAAGCGATGCTGAGCAGTATTGAGATTACCGGGGCGAGCAGCTATTGGCCTCGATCTTGGGTGGGAAATTGCCCATCGCAGGAGAGGTCACGACATGGCGCGTACCGACGCAATCGTTTTGGGAGCCGGCATTGTCGGCACGTCGGTCGCGCTGCATCTGGCAAAGCGCGGGCTCTCGGTCGCGCTGGTCGACAGGCGCGGGCCGGGCGAGGAAACGAGCTACGGCAACACCGGCGTGATCGTCGGCGCCAGCGTGTTTCCGACCGCGTTTCCGCGCAGCTTGAAGAAGATCATCCAGGTGGCGCTCAAGCGCGCACCGGAGGCAAACTATCATTGGGGCGATCTGCTCAGGATCGCACCGTGGCTCATCTCCTATTTCGGTTTCTCGAGCCTTGACAAACTCAAGGACAGCGCCGTGAAGCTGCGGCCGCTGATGAGCCGCTCGGTCGCCGAGCACAAGGCGCTGCTCGAAGAGTCGGGCGCGATGAAATACCTGCGCGAAACCGGCTGGATGACGCTGTACCGGAGCGATGCGGCGTTCGAGGCGATGAAGCCGCAACTGGAGTTCGGTGCGCAGATCGGGGTGGCGGCGCAGCCGCTCGACACCGAAGGAGCGCGCGCGCTTGAGCCAAGTCTCAACCCGGTGTTCCGCCATGCGCTGATGTGGCCCGACGTCGCCTCGCTCTCCAATCCGCTGATGGTGACGCGCGCCTATGCGGCGCGCTTTTCGGCGTTGGGCGGCGTGTTCATCAATGGCGATGCGCGCTCGCTGCACCGCGCCGACGGCAAGTGGCGCGTGGATACGAATGAGGGCGGCGTCGATGCGGAGAATGTGGTGGTCGCGTTGGGTCCGTGGTCACCCGACGTGCTCGAACCGCTCGGCATCCGGGTGCCGCTCGGCATCAAGCGCGGCTATCACCGCCACTTCGACCCGAAGGGCAATGCCTCGCTGACGCGGCCGGTCATCGACACCGAATACGGCTATGCACTCACCCCGATGGAGCAGGGCATCCGGCTCACGACCGGCGCCGAGTTCGCGAGCCGCGATGCGCCGGCGACGCCGGTGCAGTTCGACCGGCTGATGCCGCACGCCAAGGAGCTGTTTCCCCTCGGCGAGCCGAACGAGGCCGAGCCGTGGCTCGGGCGCCGCCCGAACATGCCGGACTCGCTTCCCGTGCTCGGCCGCGCGCCCGGGCAGCCGGGGCTGTGGCTCGCGTTCGGCCACGGGCATTGGGGGCTGACGCTCGGGCCCGTGACCGGGCACCTCATCGCCGACATGATGACCGGCGCGATGCCATTCACGGATCCGGCGCCGTATCGGGCGGAGCGGTTCGGCTAGCCGAATCTGGCGCGCCAGCTCGGCAGCGCGCCGGGGAAGGGCAGCGCCGTCGCCTCATACACGCCGCGCGCGACCGCCCGCGCCAGCACATTGGCGGCGAGCGCGCCAAGCTCGGCAAATGCGTAGATCGGATCGGCGAGCGGGCGCTTGCCGGTCGACGCCGCGAACACGATGTCGCCATCGAGCGGCGTGTGCACGGGATAGGTCGCGCGCGCGAGCCCGTCATGCGCCGCGATCGCGAGGCGCTTTGCCTGCGCCTTGGTGAGGGTGGCGTCGGTTGCGACCAGCGCGATGGTGGTGTTCTCGCGCGGACCGCCCTTGAGGCGGACGGTGAGTGCATCTGCGGGCAGGATCGGCGGCAGGCCAAGGCCGCCAAATTCGCCGTTTTGCTCGAACGGCGTTGCCCAGAAATGCGGGCTGGTGCCGACCGTCACACTGCCGACTGCATTGACCGCGACGATGGCCCCGACCGTTGCGCCGCCGCGTGTCGTCGCCGAGGCCGAGCCGAGCCCGCCCTTGAGGTTGACGGTGGTGGCGCCATAGCCCGCGCCGGCCGTGCCGAGCTTGAACTCCGCGCCGGCGTTTGCGGCCGCCGCGTAGCCGAGATCGCGGTAGGGCGGAAAGCGCCCCCAGTTCTTGTTGCCGCCATTGAGCAGATCGAACAGGATCGCCCCCGGGACGATCGGCACGCGGATGTTGCCGATCGCAAAGCCGCGGCCCTGCTCGCGCAGCCAGGCCTGTACGCCGCCCGGCGCATCGAGGCCGAAGGCCGAGCCGCCGGAGAGCACGATCGCATCGATGCGCTCGACCGTTTCCTCCGGCCGCAACAGGTCGGTGTCGCGCGTACCGGGCGCCCCGCCGCGGACGTCGGCGGACGCCACCGCCGGTTCGTCGAACACGATCGCGGTCACGCCGGAGGCGAGGGTAGCGTCGTCGGCGTTGCCGACTTTCAGGCCGGGTACGTCGGTAATCAGGTTGGCCACGACTTCACGTCCAATCACTTCCCGAAAGGCAAGGTGCGCTGCGGCTTGCAGGAACCGGCGGCGTCTGCACATTAAGGCCGCATGGCCGCCGATGTCACCATTTACGCCGCGTTGTTCGCCGGCCTGTTGAGCTTCCTGTCGCCGTGCGTGCTGCCGCTGGTGCCGCCCTATCTCGTTTATTTGGCGGGCATCTCGCTGGAGCGGTTCGCCGATGCCGAAACCGCGTCGCGGGTGCGCTGGGAAACCGTCGGCGCCGCGGCGCTGTTCGTCGCCGGCTTCTCGACGGTGTTCGTCGCGCTTGGCGCGAGCGCGAGCGCATTCGGCTCGCTGATCCGCGCCTATGCGGACAAGCTCGCGCTGGTGGCTGGCGTCGTCATCATCATCATGGGCCTGCATTTCCTCGGGGTGACGCGGCTGGCGCTGCTCTATCGCGAGAAGCGCGTGACCGTGCCGAAGCCGGTCGGGCTGTGGGGCGCCTATGTGATGGGCCTGGCGTTCGCATTCGGCTGGACGCCGTGCATCGGGCCGATCCTCGCGGTGATCCTGGCGATCGCGGCATCGGAGGCGACCGTCACCAAGGGCGCGGGCCTGCTCGCGGTCTATTCGCTGGGCTTGGGCATCCCGTTCCTCGCCGCGGCTTTCGCGGTCGAGCCGTTCGCCAAATTCCTCGCCCGCTTTCGCGGCTACCTGCCGGTGGTCGAGAAGACCATGGGTGGATTGCTGGTGCTCACCGGCATCGCGTTTCTCACCGGCTTTGTGAGCGAGGCGAGCTACTGGTTGCTGGAGGCGTTTCCGGTGCTGGGGCGCATCGGCTAGCACTCTCTTCCGCTCATTGCCGCGAAAGCGGCAATCCAGTTCTTCCCTCTTGGCTCTGGGTCCCCGCTTTCGCGGGGACGAGCGGACTATGAAGCCGGCGGCACCGGCCAGTTCGCGATCGGACCCCGCGCGGTTTCCCAGGCTTTCGCCAGTTTCAGCACGCCATGATCGTCGAAGCGGCGGCCGACGATCTGCACGCCGATCGGCAGGCCGGTTTTCGTGAAAGCGGCGTTGATCGACACGGCCGGCTGCTCGGTGAAATTCCATGGCGCCGTGAAGCAGATGTGCTCGAACGGGCGATCCGGATCGTTGTCGGGTGAACAGCGCTCGGCCGCAAAGGCCGGGACGGGCGCGGTCGGCGAGATCAGGTAGTCGATTGTGCCGAACAGCAGCGCGGCAATGCGGCGCAATTCGAAGGTCTGGGCGAAGCCGCGCATCGCCTCGGCACCGGAAAACTGCGCACCGCGTTTGGCCCATTTAAGGGTGTACGGATGAATCTTGGCGCGCTGCTCCGGCGGCATCAATTCGAGATCGGACCACGAGCGCGCACGGAAGAAGCTGTCGATGCCGTCGACGATGGTACGGTTCATCAGCGGTGCGATTGGCTCGACGATCGCGCCTTGTGCGGCGAACCACGTCGCCACCGCCTCGACCGCGGCTTTCACCTCCGGCCCGGTCGCGATGCCGACGCCGGCATCGAGCAGCAGGCCGATCCGCCTGCCTTTCAGATCAGCCGAAAGATCTGTCCATTCAATGTCCTGCACCGGAAGGCTCATCCCATCTCTATGGTCGGGTTTGGACAGAACCGACATCATCAGCGCCGTGTCGTCGACCGTGCGCGTCATCGGACCGGCGCAACGTGCCACAAAGGGCGGGTCGATCGGGATGCGCCCGAGGCTCGGCTTCAAGCCGACCAGCCCGCACCACCCGGCGGGCAGCCGCACCGAACCGCCGATGTCGGTACCGACATGGAGCGGGCCGTAACCGGCCGCGCCCGCCGCGCCCGCCCCGGAGCTGGAACCGCCGGGGTTCTTCGATAGGTCCCACGGATTGCGCGTGAGGGGATGGAAGCTCGATACGCCCGACGACGTCATGCCGAGATCCGGCATCGTGGTCTTGGAGAAGATGATCGCGCCGGCTTCGCGCAAGCGCGCCGGCGGAGGCGCGTCTTGCGCTGCTGGCGTCAGCGGCATCGCGGCTGTGCCAAGCGGCACCGGCACGCCCTTCGAGGCGATGTTCTCCTTCACGGTGACCGGGACGCCGTCGAGCGGGCCCTTCGGCGCGCCTTTGGCCCAGCGGTCGGTCGACGCCTTGGCCTCGGTGCGCGCGCCTTCCGGATCGTAGGCGTAGAGCGCCTTGATGTGCGGCTCCCAGCGGGCGATGTGCTTCTCGACCGCGGTGAAGACTTCGGACGGCGACAACGATTTCGCGCGATAGCGCGCGAGCAGTTCGACAGCGCTCAGGTCATGGATTTCGGTCATTGAAATTCTCCGCGGACGCGCATCGTAGCAAATTCACCGATCACGCAAAACGAAACGCCCGCCCCGGAGACCGGAGCGGGCGCTTGATTGAGCGTCAGACGTGGAAGGCTGTTACGAACCCTTGTTGTCGAGTTCGGTGTAGGTGATCTTGCCCGTGGAGTCCTTCTTCCAGACGTACATGACATAGTCGGGCCGCGTGATGTCGCCCTTCTTGTCGTAGGACATCTCGCCGATCACGGTCTTGAACTTCTTGCCCGACTTGATCACCTCGGCGACCTTCTTCGGGTCAAGCGACTTCGCCTGCTCGGCCGCCTGCTTGATGATCTCGACCGCCGCGTAGCTGTAGAGCGTGTAGGCTTCCGGCTCGAACTTGTTGGCGCGGAATTTCTCCACGATGGTCTTTGCTTCCGGGCGCTTGCGCGGATCGGGCGCGAACGTCATCAGCGTGCCCTCGACGCCGGGGCCGCCGACGGTCGCGAACTCATCCGACGTGATGCCGTCGCCGCCCATCAGCGGGGCCTTGACGCCCTGGTCGCGCATCTGGCGCACGATCAGGCCGCCCTCGGTGTGCAGGCCGCCCCAGTAGACGAGGTCGGCGCCCGAGGCCTTGATCTTGGACACGAGCGCGGAGAAGTCCTTCTCGCCGAGGTTCACGCCCTCGTAGAGCACTTCCTTCACGCCGCCCTTGTTCAGCCCCTTCTTGGTCTCGTCGGCAAGGCCCTGACCGTAGGTCGTCTTGTCATGGACGATCGCGATCTTCTTGCCCTTCATGTTCTTGATGATCCAGGCGGACGCGACCGCGCCCTGCTGATCGTCACGGCCGCAGGTGCGGAAGATGTTCCACAGGCCGCGCTCGGTGATCTTCGGGTTGGTGGCGGAGGGCGTGATCTCGAGGATGCCGCTCTCCTGGTACACCTCGGACGCCGGCATGGTGACGCCGGAGTTGAAGTGGCCGACGACGAACTTGACGCCGTCGCCCGCGAACTTGTTCGCAACCGACACGCCTTGCTTCGGATCGGACACGTCGTCGCCGTAGCTCACGGCGATCTTCTGGCCCATGATGCCGCCGGCTGCGTTGACGTCGGCAACCGCCTGATCGGTACCGTTCTTCAATTGCGCGCCGAAGGCAGCGTTCGGGCCGGTCAGCGGGCCGGCAACGCCCATCTTGATCTGGGCCTGCGCGGTCCCGGCGAACGCGAATGCGCCGAGCAGCAGACCGAGTGCAAGTTTCTTCATACACTTCTCCCCTTTATGAATGTCAGGAGGCGATCCGGCGACCAGCCGACGCGACGGCCTCTTGACCAATTGAAGCGCTAAACGGCCGAAAAGTCACCCGGAATCAGCCGCCTTTCCCGGAATTGCGGCCGAGCGCCGCGCCCAGCGCAGAAGCCCGGCCCGGTCGTTGATCCAGCTATATTGCGTCGTCATTTGGGCCACCCGCGTGGCGCGGAAGCCGAGGAAGCCGAACATCAGGCAAACGATCGCGTCCACAGCGTAGAACTGCAGCGACAGCAGCGTTCCTTCGAACAGCGCGAAATGAATGAACCGCACCGCCAACCCAAGGATCAGCATGTAGAAGGCCACATGCCACCACGGCCGCCAGGTCGACGCGATGGCGCGTCCGGCGAGCCAGGCCGCGCCGCCGCCCATGATCACGGTCACCAGCACGAACAGGCCGATGTAGTCTTCCTCGTAGAGGATGCCGTTCATGGAGAAGCCTCAACCTCCTGTCGGCCGCCTTCGAGATAGGCCGATTTGACCTCCGGCCGCTCCAGTAACTCCTTGCCGGTGCCCGACAGCGTGATCACGCCGTTGACCATCACGTAGCCGCGGTGCGCGAGCTTGAGCGCATGGAAGGCGTTCTGCTCGACCAGGAAAACGGTGAGCTTTTCGGCGCGGTTGAGTTCGCGGATGGCGTCGAAAATCTGCCGCACGATCATCGGCGCGAGGCCGAGCGAGGGCTCGTCGAGGAGGAGGAGACGCGGGCGCGCCATCAGGGCGCGCGCGATCGCCAGCATCTGCTGCTCGCCGCCCGAGAGCGTTCCGCCGCGCTGGTGCAGGCGCTGCTTCAGGCGTGGAAACAGCGTGAAGATTTTTTCGAGGTCCTGCTCGAAGTTCGCGTCCTCCGCGACGATCGCGCCCATCTGCAGGTTTTCCAGCACGGTCATGCGCGAGAAGATGCGGCGGCCTTCGGGCGCCTGCGCGATACGCAGCCGCGCGATTTCGTGTGTCGGCAGGCGCGTGATGTCGCGGCCGTCGAACACGATAGAACCCTCGCGCGCGCGCGGATTGCCGAAGATCGTCATCATCAAGGTCGACTTGCCGGCACCGTTCGCGCCGATCAGCGTGACGATCTCGCCGTCAGCCACGTCGAGGTCGACGTTCCGCAGCGCCTGAATCTTGCCGTAGAAGGTCGAGACGCCGCGCACGGCGAGGAGGGGAGTGGTCATAAGCCCACCTCCGCCTCGACCTTCGCGACCTCGTCGTCCTCGACACCGAGGTAGGCGGCGATCACCTTCTGGTCGTTGCGCACCGCGTCCGGCGTGCCGTCGGAGATCTTCACGCCGTAATCCAGCACGACGACATGGTCGGAAATCTGCATCACCACCGACATGTCATGCTCGATCAGCAGGATCGAGGTCGCGTGCTCGTTCCGGATCGAGAGCAGCAGTTCGTTGAGTTGGTGGCTCTCGCGCGGATTGAGGCCGGCGGCCGGCTCGTCGAGGCAGAGCAGCACCGGATCGGTGCACATCGCACGCGCGATCTCCAGCCGCCGCTGCGCCCCGTAAGGCAGGTCCCCGGCCGGATCGTCGGCGCGGTCGATCAGCTGCGTTTTCTCCAGCCAGTGGCGCGCCTTCTCCACAGCGGTCTTTTCGGCGCGGCCGTAAATATGCGGCGCCAGCACGCCGATCAGCGTGTAGCCGGACGACACCATCAGGGTGTTGTGCTGCGCCACCAGCATGTTCTCGAACACCGTCATGCCGGTGAACAGGCGGATGTTCTGGAACGTGCGCGCGACGCGCGCCTGCTGCGTCACCAGGTAGTCCGGCATGCGTTCGAGCAGAAACAGCGCGTCATCACCGCGCCGCAGGCTACGCGTGCCGCGGTCGGTGAGCGTTTCGACCTCGTCCCAGATCGCATCGCCATGCGCGAGCGCGATGCGCCCTTCGGTCGGCTTGTAGAAGCCGGTGATGCAGTTGAACACGGTGGTCTTGCCGGCGCCGTTCGGGCCGATCAATGCCGTGATGTCACCGCGCGCGGCCGAGAACGACAGGTCGTCGATGGCGACGAGCCCGCCGAAGCGCATCGAGAGATGCTCGACACGCAGCACCGGCGCGGGCGAGGGGGCGTTCACGACCCCACCCGGTTCGGCCTTTGGCCGAACCACCCTCCCCCTATGGGGGAGGGACAAGAAAGAGAGCCCGCGGTCATCCGTGGCCTTCCTTCACGTGCGAGCCGAGGATGGTGCGGCGTTCCTTGTAGAATGCGGACGGCTCGCGCGTGCCGACGAGGCCACGCGGCTTCCAGATCATGATCAGCACCATGCCGAAGCCGAAGATCAGCATGCGGTACTGGGTCGGATCGAAGTCATTGCCGAAAATGTATTTGAGAAAATCGAGCTCGCGCATGATCTCGGTGCCGCCGATCATCACGACCGCGGCGACCGCGACGCCGATCTGGCTGCCCATGCCGCCGAGCACGACGATCGAGAGGATCGTTGCGGATTCGAGGAACGTGAAGGATTCCGGCGAGATGAAGCCTTGCCGCGCGGCGAAGAACGATCCCGCGAAGCCCGCGAACATCGCGCCCATCGCGAATGCGGTGAGCTTGGTGTTGGTGGTGTTGATGCCGAGCGAGCGGCAGGCGATCTCATCCTCGCGCAACGCTTCCCAGGCGCGCCCGACGGGGAGCTGGCGCAGCCGGATCGTCACGTAGGCGGTGACCAGCGCAAGTGCGAGGATGATGTAATAGAGAAACAGCGTGCGGTGGACCGGCGAGAACTCCAGGCCGAACGTCGCCGCGAAGCCCTCGTCCGAAGCGTTGAACGGAATACCGAACAGGGTCGGGCGCGGGATGCCGCTGACGCCCGCATAGCCGCCGGTGAACGACACCCAGTTGATCAGGATGAGACGGATGATCTCGCCGAAGGCGAGCGTGACGATCGCCAGATAGTCACCGCGCAGGCGCAGCACCGGAAAGCCGAGCAGGACGCCCCAGAACGCCGACAGGATGCCGGCAAGCGGCAGCAGGATCCAGAACGAGAGGCCGAATTCCTTCGCCAGCAGCGCATATGAGTACGAGCCGACCGCGTAGAACGCCACGTAGCCGAGATCGAGCAGGCCGGCGAGGCCGACCACGATGTTCAGCCCCCAGCCGAGCATCACGTAGATCAGGATCTGGATGCCGAAATTGTCGATCCACTTCAGCGCGCCTTGCGGGAAGAACACCATGATGATGATCGGATAGACCACCACGAATCCCATCGCGAAGGGCGTGAACCAGGTGGCGAACGCCGTCTTGACCGCGGTCAGGCGCGCGTTTTCGGCGCCGGGGCGCAATGCGCGGCGCTCGCGCCACGGGGCGATCACCAGCATGCCGAACAGCCGCGCCGCCGTGATGACCGCGACAATCGCGAGCAGGAGCGGGATGCGCGTCTCGAGTTCGAGCTCGTTGCGCATGTTCTGCACGGTCTTGAAGCCAATCAGCGGCAGCAGCAGCGCGAACGAGATGGCGGCAGTGATCGCCGCGTCCTTTAGCGCCTTGCCGACCTCGACGCGCGGAGCGCTCGTCGTCGCGGCGACCGCCATGTCACACCTTCTCGACTTCCGGCCGGCCGAGCAGGCCCTGCGGCAGGAAGATCAGCGTGATCACGAGGATCGAGAAGGCGGCGACGTCCTTGTAGTCGATCGAGAAGTAGGCCGACCACATCGTTTCGATCAAGCCAATGAGAATCCCGCCGATCACCGCGCCGGGCAGCGAGCCGATGCCGCCGAGCACGGCGGCGGTGAACGCCTTGATGCCGGGCACGAAGCCGTCGGAGAAATTCACCACGCCGTAGTACATCAGGTACATGGTGCCGGCGACGGCGGCGAGCGCCGCCCCGATCACGAAGGTGATCGAAATGGTGAGGTCGACGTCGACGCCGACCAGCGCGGCCATCTTCTGGTCCTGTTCGCAGGCACGCTGCGCGCGGCCGAGCGATGTGCGCGACACCAGGTACCAGAAGCCTGCGAGCAACACCGCGGTGATCCCCCAGATGATGAGCTGCCGGTAGGAGATGGTCACGTCGTAGTCGCCATGAATGAGCACAATGACGTCGCGCAGCAGCGGCTCCGTCGCCTTGTTGCGCGGACCCTGCGTCACCTGCACGAAGTTCGACAGGAAGATCGACATGCCGATCGCCGAGATCAGCGGCGCGAGGCGGAACGAGCCGCGCAAGGGCCGGTAGGCCACGCGTTCGATCACCCAGTTCACCAGCGAGGTGAATACCATCGCGACGATCAACACGATCAGGAGGGCAAGGGCTACGGAGGCCATCCCGAGCCACGAGGTGAGGATCAGCAGCACGATCAGCGCGATGAAGCTCGATACCATGAACACATCGCCATGGGCGAAGTTCACCATGCCGATAATGCCGAACACCATCGTGTAGCCGATGGCGATCAGCCCATAAATCGAACCGAGCGTAATGCCGTTGATGAGTTGCTGGATGAAGACTTCCATGCGTCGGCCATCCGCCCCAAAAGGGGGCTCCCCTTTGTATCCCGGCGCCTGCCATCCTGCGGATTCGACCGAAGAACGGCCTCGTTTGATTCTTAACAGGTTTGCGCCCAGCGGCAACGGCGCGGCCCGTCCGGACCACAGCAGATTGGTCCGCCACGCCTGGCGTTGCTATCCTGCCGGAATGGAATTGAATACCGAACTGGTCATCCGAGTCGGCACCGCGCTGGGCGTTTTTTTGGCACTGGCCCTTTGGGAAGTGCTCAGCCCCCGACGCGCCATGCTGATCGGCCGCGCGCGGCGTTGGCCGTCCAATCTCGGCATTCTGGTCCTCGATGCGCTGCTCGTGCGGCTGCTGATCCCGGTCGCGGCAGTCGGCGTCGCGGTGATCGCCGCGCAGCGCGGCTGGGGCCTCTTGAACATCACGCCGTGGCCGGCGTGGCTTGAGGTGCTGGCGGGGTTCCTCGCGCTCGATCTCGCGATCTACGCCCAGCATGTGGCGTTTCACAAGGTGCCGCTGCTGTGGCGGCTGCATCGCATGCATCATGCCGATTTGGACATCGATGTCTCTACGGGACTGCGCTTCCATCCGATCGAGATTATCCTCTCGATGCTGATCAAGATCGCGGTGGTGCTGTTGGTCGGTGTGCCCGCGGTCGCGGTCGTTGCCTTTGAGGTCGTGCTCAACGCGACCTCGATGTTCAATCACTCCAATACCGCAATGCCGCCATGGCTCGACCGGGTGGTGCGGCTCATCGTGGTCACGCCCGATATGCACCGCGTGCACCATTCGGTGCTGCGGCACGAGACCGACAGCAATTTCGGCTTCAATCTTCCCTGGTGGGATCGCGTGTTCGGGACCTACCGGCCGCAGCCGCAAGCCGGACACGAGCGCATGACCATCGGGCTGTCGATTTTCCGCGATCCGCAGGAGTTGCGGCTCGACCGGCTGATCACGCAGCCGTTCCGTGATGACGCCGGCACGGCACCGTCAGCGAAGATCGAGAGCGAACGAGCCGGCCCCCGATAATCCCGGCGAACCCCAAAATCATGCCTTGGCGTTCGCAAGCAGCGGCGGCATGTTCGGCGAAAGACAGCGGCAGCGCCGACACGGAGGAACGCGATGAGCCGGATGAAGCCCGAGGACATCATCGCCGGTAAACGGCGGCCGTTCACCGGCAAAGAGTATATCGAAAGTCTTCGCGACGAGCGCGAGGTCTACATCTACGGCGAGCGCGTCAAAGATGTCACCAAGCATCCGGCGTTCCGCAATTCCGTGCGCTCGATCGCCAAGCTCTACGACGCGCTGCACGACCCGAAGCAGAAGGATTTGCTGACCTGCCCGACCGATGGCAGCAACGGCGGCTTCACCCACAAATTCTTCCGCGTCGCGCAATCGCGCGAGGACCTGATCGCCCAGCGCGAGGCGATCGCCGCGTGGGCGCGCATGTCCTACGGTTGGATGGGGCGCACGCCGGACTACAAAGCGTCGCTGATGAATACGCTCGGC
This sequence comes from Hyphomicrobiales bacterium, assembly GCA_034669145.1. Lineage (GTDB taxonomy): Bacteria > Pseudomonadota > Alphaproteobacteria > Rhizobiales > Xanthobacteraceae > PALSA-894. The sequence continues at coordinate 316 of JAXDNY010000266.1, read as the reverse complement.
GTGCAGTACGATTTCTATGAAAAATTCGCCGACAATGCGAAGACCTGGTATCGCCGCGCGCAGGACAACGTCCTGTTCATGAATCACGCCATCGTCAATCCGCCGGTCGACCGCAACAAGGCGGCGGATCAGGTGCGCGACGTGTTCATCACCATTCAGAAAGAGACCGACGCCGGTGCCTATGTCTCCGGCGCCAAGGTGGTGGCGACCTCGTCGGCGATCACGCATTACAATTTCGTCGGCCAGAACGCCGCCATGCCGGTGAACGATCCCGATCTCGCGATCATGTTCATCGCGCCGATGAACGCGCCGGGCG
>JAXDNY010000265.1:0-24357 GCA_034669145.1 Hyphomicrobiales bacterium | reverse complement strand
AATAGACGTCGCCTTTGTCCGGCCGGGTCTTGCCGGTGATGATGTCCATCATCGTGGTCTTGCCGGCGCCGTTCGGGCCGATGATGGCGCGCATTTCGCCCGGCTCGATCGTCAGCGAGAGATTGTTAATGGCGCGGAAGCCGTCGAACGAGACCGATACGGCGTCGAGATAGAGCAGCGCGGATGTGGTGCGGGTCTCCATCGCCTACTCCGCCGGCTTCGCGATAGCGTCGGCTGCGGCCCGGTCGCCCGCATCCCGCTCCTTGCGCTCGCGGTAACGGCCCCAGTAATGCCGGACGGTGCCGACAATTCCGCGCGGCAGCAGCAGCGTGACGAGCACGAACAGGCTGCCGAGCACGAACAGCCAGTAGGGCGCGAGCGCGCCGGAGGTGAAGGTGGTCTTGCCGTAGTTGACGACCACGGCGCCGAGCGCGGCGCCGATCAGCGTGCCGCGCCCGCCGACCGCGACCCAGATCACGGCTTCGATCGAGTTCGCCGGGGCGAACTCGCTCGGATTGATGATGCCGACCTGCGGCACGTACAGCGCGCCGGCGACTCCCGCCATGCAGGCCGACAGCGTGAACACGAACAGCTTGTAGTTCTCGACCCGGTAGCCGAGGAAGCGCGTGCGCGAGTCCGCATCGCGGATCGAGATCAGCACCATGCCCAGTTTCGACGACACGATGGTACGGCAGATCAGGAAGCCGATGATCAGCGCGAGAACCGAAATCGCGAACAGCGCGGCGCGCGTCGACTGCGCCTGCACGTTGAAGCCGAGGATGTCCTTGAAGTCGGTTAGTCCGTTATTGCCGCCGAAGCCGAAATTGTTGCGGAAGAAGGCGAGCGTCAGCGCGAACGTCAGCGCCTGCGTGATGATCGAGAGATAGACGCCGGTAACGCGCGAGCGGAACGCGAACCAGCCGAACACGAAGGCCAGCACGCCCGGCACCAGCACGACCATCAGCAGTGCGTAAGCGAAATGGTTGAAGCCGTACCAGTAGACCGGGAGCTCCGGCCAGTTCAGGAACACCATGAAGTCCGGGCGGATCGGATCGGCGTAGACGCCGCGTGTGCCGATCTGCCGCATCAGGTACATGCCCATCGCGTAGCCGCCGAGCGCGAAGAACGCGCCGTGGCCGAGCGAAAGGATGCCGCAGTAACCCCAGATCAGGTCGATCGAGAGCGCAAGCAGCGCGTAGCAGACATATTTGCCCCACAGCGCCACCAGATAGGTCGGCACATGCCAGGGTGATGACGGCGGCAGCAGCAGATTGAGCAACGGCACGGCGACGCCGATCGCCGCCACGATCAGCACGAACCAGATCGCGCCGCGATCGAGCGCGCGGATGAGCGGCGAGGAGGTCATGCCTCCCTCCATCGGCGCCCTCGGCTGTCATTCCGGAAGCCGCGTAGCGACTGTCCGGAATCCATAACCACGAAACCATCCGTCTCGTGAGAGTCGTGGTTATGGATTCCGGGCTCGCGGGCGTTGCCCGCGCCCCGGAATGACTCAGAGATCCCGCTCATGCCTCCACCGCCCGGCCCTTGAGGGCGAACAGCCCGCGCGGGCGCTTCTGGATGAACAGGATGATGAACACCAGGATCGCGATCTTGCCGAGCACCGCGCCGGCGAATGGCTCGAGGAATTTGTTGGCGACGCCGAGCGTCAGCGCCGCGACCAGCGTCCCCCACAGATTGCCCACCCCGCCGAACACCACGACCAGAAAACTATCGATGATGTAGCCCTGCCCGAGATTGGGGCTGACGTTGTCGATCTGCGACAGCGCGACGCCCGCGATCCCGGCGATCCCCGAGCCAAGCCCGAAGGTGAGCGCATCGATGCGCGCGGTGCGGATGCCCATCGAGGCGGCCATCTGGCGGTTCTGCGTGACGGCGCGCATCTCAAGGCCGAGGCGCGTGAAGCGCAACAGCCCGAGCAGCGCAACGAATACCGCCAGCGTGAACACGATGATCCACATCCGGTTATAGGTAATCGTGATTCCGCCGAGCTCGAACGCGCCGCTCATCCAGGACGGATTGCCGACCTCCTTGTTGGTCGGCCCGAAGGCGGTGCGCACCGCCTGTTGCAGGATGAGCGAAATGCCCCAGGTGGCAAGCAGCGTTTCCAGCGGGCGGCCATAGAGGAAACGGATGACGCAGCGCTCGATCACGATGCCGACGAGGCCGGCGACCAGGAACGCGAGCGGCACCGCCATGAACAGCGACATATCGAACAGGCCGGGATAGCGCGAGCGGATCACCTCCTGCACAACAAAGGTGGTGTAGGCGCCGAGCATCACCATCTCGCCATGCGCCATGTTGATGACGCCCATCACGCCGAAGGTGATGGCAAGGCCGATCGCGGCGAGCAACAGAACCGAACCGAGCGAAAGCCCATACCAGGCGTTCTGCACCGTGCTCCACAGCGCCAGGCGATTGTCGATCGACGCGATCGCGTCGGCGGCGGCTTTCTGCACCAGCGGCGATTGTCCCGGCGGCAGGCCGGCAAGCAGCCCGCGCGAGTCCTGATCGGCGCGATCGCGGATCACGGCGATTGCGCCGAGCTTGTCGTTCTCGGCAGCGTTCGCCTGAAACAGAATGACGGCGGCGCGGGCCTCGCTCAGCGCCTTCTTCACCCGCGCATCAGTCTCCTTGGCGAGCGCAGTATCGAGCGTCGCGAGCGCGGCCGCTTCGCGCGATTTGAATACCGCCTGCGCGGCCTCGTAACGCCTGGCCGGATCGGTGGACATCAAGGTGAGGCCGCCGAGGGCCGCCTCGACGGTGCGGCGCAGGCGGTTGTTCAGCCGCACCATGGTGAGGCCAGTGGGCGCCGCGCCTGTGACCGGCTTGCCGGTCGCAGCATCGAGGATCGCGCCGGCCTTGTCGCGGATGAAGACCTTGTCGCCACTGTATGAGAGGCGCCCGTCTTGCAGCGCCTGGATCACGTCGAGCGCGAGCGGGTTGCCGCTTGCCGCCACCGTGCTGATCGCGCTGTCCGTGTCGTTGAAACTGTCTTTGGTAAAGCCCGCGAGCGCTGTCTCGTAGCTCTGGGCATTCGCGCCAAGTGCCCCGGCGAGGAGCAAACCGAGGGCGAATACGAGCGCGATGATGCGTTCGTACGACAGCATTTCAGAATATTCCCAATCCCGGCCTTAGAAGTGGAGGCGGCGGGTTGCCGCCGCCTCCGAGCTTATCAGAACAGCAGAGCGAACGTCAGCTTCCGCACTTGTTGGTCTTGGTGTTCCAATTGCCGCACTTCTTGTCCACCCAGTCGCCGACCAGGTCCTTGGAGCCGTCGAGCTCCTTCGACCATGCATCGCCCGGGACAAGGCCCTCGGTCTTCCACACCACGTCGAACTGGCCGTCACCGCGCACTTCGCCGATGAACACCGGCTTGGTGATGTGGTGGTTCGGAAGCATCTTGGAGATGCCGCCAGTCAGATTCGGCGCCTCGATGCCGGGCAGCGCGTCGATCACCTTGTCTGGGTCGGTGGTCTTGGCCTTTTCGACTGCCTTGACCCACATGGCGAAGCCGACGACATGGGCTTCCATCGGGTCGTTGGTCACGCGTTTCGGATTCTTCGTATACGCCTTCCACTTCGCGGTGAACTCGGCGTTGGCCGGGCTCTTGATCGACTCGAAGTAGTTCCAGGCGGCCAGATGGCCGAGCAGCGGCTTGGTGTCGATGCCGGCGAGCTCTTCTTCACCCACCGAGAACGCCACCACCGGAATGTCCTTCGCCGCGATGCCCTGGTTGCCCAGTTCCTTGTAGAACGGAACGTTCGCGTCGCCGTTGATGGTCGACACCACGGCGGTCTTCTTGCCCGCCGAGCCGAACTTCTTGATGTCGGCGACGATGGTCTGCCAGTCGGCGTGACCGAACGGCGTGTAGTTGATCATGATGTCTTCCTGCTTGACGCCCTTCGACTTCAAGTAGGCTTCGAGGATCTTGTTGGTCGTGCGCGGATAGACGTAGTCGGTGCCCGCCAGAACCCAGCGCTGCACTTTCTCTTCCTTGGCGAGATAGTCGACCGCCGGGATCGCCTGCTGGTTCGGCGCGGCGCCGGTATAGAATACGTTGCGCTCGCTCTCCTCGCCTTCATACTGCACCGGATAGAACAGGATGTTGTTCAGCTCCTTGAACACTGGGAGCACGGACTTGCGCGACACCGAGGTCCAGCAGCCGAACACCGCGGCGACCTTTTCCTTGGTGATCAGTTCGCGCGCCTTTTCGGCGAACAGCGGCCAGTTCGACGCCGGATCGACGACGACTGCTTCGAGCTTCTTGCCGAGCACGCCGCCCTTCTTGTTCTGCTCCTCGATCAGGAACAGCATCGTGTCCTTCAGCGTGGTCTCGCTGATGGCCATGGTGCCGGAGAGCGAGTGGAGAATGCCGACCTTGATCGTATCCTGGGCTTGCGCGGGTAGTACCACGGCAAGGCCCATAGCCAGCCCGGCCGTTGCCATCAGGCATCGGCGGGTTAGTGGGTTCGAGTAGCGCATTGAGGGTTCCCCTGCGTTGACGCGCGCGTTTCGTGACCCGGCAGGGTCAACGCGCGTGCGGTATTTCGCAAAGGACGTGCCAAGCCCTTGGCGTTGCGTAATCGATTGAATCCACGGGTGGAATCCACGACTCACAGTTGCCTGCCTAATGAGCAGTCAGTTTCCGTAGGTCAATTGCAGTGCAATATGCACAAAACATAGGCAACATCGCTGAGGCGCCTATTTTTGAGTCAAATGAGGCTCCCGATCCGCTGTGCTAGGTCTTCGAATGGCTTATCTGAGCGCGGCAGCAACCCTCCCGAACCGAAATTCCATGCCCGACCTTACCGGACTGAAAGAAGGGCTCGCCGGCACCGCCGCGATCATGGTCGGCGAGGAGCACACCGCGCCGAGCATCGGCAGCGGCCGGGTGCGCGTGCTGGCAACGCCCGTAATGATCAACCTGATGGAGGCGGCCGCACTCGATGCGATCGAGCGGCTGCTGCCGCCGGGTCACCAAAGCCTCGGCACGCATCTCAATGTCGGGCATTATGCGGCGACGCCGGTCGGCATGGGGCTGCGCGCGAGTGCGGTCGTCACCCGGGTCGACGGGCGCACGGTCGAATTCCGCGTCGAGGCATTCGACGACAAGGAGCGCGTGGGCGACGGGACCCATAAACGCGTTGTCGTGAACGTCGAGCGGTTCGATCAACGGGTCCAACGCAAGCTTTCCAAATGAGCAGCAACAAACCGCGCGTCTGTTTCATCGGATTCGGCGAAGCCGGACAGGCCATCGCCTCGGGCCTGCGCGAAGCGGGCGTCGAGCACATCGCCGCGTGGGACATTCTGTTTCCGGAAGGTAAAGGCTCTGCGCTGAAGCTGGCCGGCGAGAAGATCGGCGCGCGGCTTGCGGCATCGGCGGCAGATGCCGTCGCCAACTCCGACATCGTCGTTTCGGCGGTGACGGCGGGATCGAGCATCGATGCCGCGAAGTCCGTCGCGCCGCACATCAACGGCAATCCCTATTACCTTGATATCAATTCGGTTTCGCCCGGACGCAAGCGTGAGGCCGCGAAGGTGCTCGGCGGCGCCGCGCGGTTCGTAGACGTGGCGATCCTCGCCCCCGTACACCCCAAAAAACATCAAACTCCGCTCCTGCTCGCCGGCGAGCACGCGCAAGCTCTCCTGCCGATCCTGATCGACGAACTCGACATGCGCGGCGCGATCGCGTCGGGAGGGGTCGGCGCGGCCGCGGCGCTGAAAATGATCCGCAGCGTGATGATCAAGGGGATCGAGGCGCTCACCGCCGAGTGTTTCCTCGCCGCCCAACGCGCCGGCATCGCGGAGGACGTCGCGGCCTCGCTGCGCAACAATTACCCGGCGCTCGATTGGACCAAGGTCGTCGACTACAATCTCGAGCGCATGGCGAGCCATGGCATCCGCCGCGCCGAGGAGTTGGAGCAGGTTGCGGCCACGCTCGCCGAACTCGGCATCGCGCCGCTGATGACGCAAGCGACGGTGGCGCGCCAGCGCGAGATGGGCGAACTCGGCAAACTCGATGCGGTGCGTGCCGCCAAGAGCGAAGGGGGCGCCGCGATGTTGGATGCGCTCAACAAATCGCGGAAGCCGTAGGGCGGGCAAAGCGCGAAGCGCGTGCCCGCGTCTTCCCGGGAATGGCGGGCACGCTTCGCTTTGCCCGCCCTACAGACCTACTGCGGCGGCGGTATCTGGAGAAACTCCGCGAGTTGCTCCTTGGTCAGCGGCGCATCGAGGAATTTGAGCTTCACGGCGTCCGTAACAGCGCCATCGAGATCGGCCATCGTCTCGGTCTGCATCGCGGACTTTGGGTGAAACTCGGCGAGCGACTCGCGCAGGATGTCGACCGGCTGCTTCACCTTCTCGGAATACATCTCCAGCGCCTTCGGGTCGGCATACATCCAGTCAACCGTCTCGCGATAACCCTTGACGAAGCGCATGATCGCATCGCGCTTGGTCTTCAGTGCATCCGCGTTGACGATGATCGCGCGCACGGTCTGCCCGTGCAGCGAGGGGATATCGCTGCCGCGCGCGACGATGCGGATCTTGCCGTCCTTGATGTCCTTGATGCCGAACGGCGGCGCCGCCCAGCCGATGTCGATCTGTCCGGTCATCACCTGAGTCAGCGTGCCGGGCGGGCTGCCGGTCGCCGTCGGCTTCGCCTTGACGCCAAGCTCCTGGCCGAACGCCACCACGATGTTGTTCGAGCTCGACCCGCTGGTCGAATACGCGATGGTATGCTGCGCGGTCGTATCCTTGAGCGTCTTGATCGGCGAATCCGCCCGCACGTACCAGTAAAGATCCCCGGTGCCGGTAAACGCCGGCAGCAGCACGCGCACCGGCGCGCCGCGGGAGAACGCGCGCATCACGCCGGCGACGCCGACGCCCGCGCCGAGATCGGCCGAGCCTGAAATGACCGCCTGAATGGTCTCGCCCGCGCCCTGCGTGCCGAACGCTTCGATCTTGAGATTGTGCTTCTTGAAGATGCCGGCGTCCTCGCCGAGCGTCGGCGCCTGGTTCTCCCAGTTGTTGATCTGCCCGATGGCGATCTTCAGCGCGTCCTGCGCATGGGCGGGTGCTGCGAGCGCGAACAGCGCCAGCGCCGCAATCCTCAAAGGTGTCATCGCTTCTTCTTCCCCTTCGCTTTTGGTCTTGCTTTCGCCTTCGCCCCGCTTGCCTTTGCTTTTGTCGCCACGCCTGGATTGGGCTTGCGCGCCGCAGCTTCGGCCGCACGCACCGAACTATCCGATTTGCCCCGCCCTTCCTTGTCCGCCAATCGCCGCACCCAGTATTCGTAGGCGCGCGCGAGCGGCCCCGGCGAGCGATGAATTTCGCAGGCCATGTCGGCCTCGCCTGCGGACAGCGGCGAGACCTGACCGAGCATGTGCGCAGCCAGTTGATGCTCGGCATTCTTTGCCGAATAGACCGTCGCAAACACCAGTTCGCGCAGGCTGCGGCCGACCACCGTCGCGCCGTGGCGGCGCAGCAGGACGATCGTGTGGGGCCCGAGTGCGCGCGCGAGCGATGCGCCCTCCTCGGGTTTCACCACAAGCAAGTTTGTATCGCCGAATTCATCGCGGCTATCCCAGAACGGCGCGCTCCGTCCCATCGAGGCACCGAGGTGAAACACGGGAAGGAGTGGCGCACCGGAAATCGCGAATGGCATGATCGACGGCGCATGATGATGACAGACGGCATTCACATCCGGCCGTACTTTGAAGATCTCACCGTGGATCACACGCTCCGAATAGGGCCGCTCCTTCGGCGGGACGATCGGATTGGAGTCGAGATCGTATTCGAGGATGTCGTCGGGCTGCACCAGTCCCGGCGCGCGCGAACGCGACAGGAAATAGCGCTGCGGATTGTTCGGATTGCGCACGCTGATGTGGCCGAAGGCATCGAGAATGCCCTCGTTGGCGACGATGCGGTAAGCTTCCGCGAGGTCGCGGCGCAGGTCTGCGAGAGAATCAGGCACGAGGCGTTTCCTTGACTGTGGCGGCTCATTGGGCCGGCCGCTCCTTGCCACCAAAGCCGAATGACCGGCGATATTCAAGGCGGCGCCATGCTAGGTTCCGGCGTCCCTTTCCCGACAGGTGAAATTCCCGTGCCGACGCAAATCGCCATTCTCGACGACGATCATGTCATCCGTCTCACCCGCTACGCCATCTCCGGCCCCGGCGAAATCACGAGTGCGTGGGCGCGCGAGTTCTTCATGCCCGAGGACGTGGATCCGGCGCGCGTGCATGCGCTGGGCGACGGTCTGCACGAGAGCGACGGCGTGTCGCTGATCCCGATGGCGGCGAAACTCGACCCGCGCAAGGGCAGCGACGCCGCGATTCTCATTTTCCGCCGCGGCACGATCGACGCCGCGCTGATGGACGCGAACCCCAAGCTCAAGCTGATCCAGCGCATCGGCGCACGCGCCGACGCGATCGACCTTGCGGCGGCGGCCGCGCGCAATATCCCGGTCTCGTGCGTGCCGCGGCGTGTGCTTCAATACACAGCCGAGCACGCCATCCTCATGATGCTCGCGCTCTCGAAGAAGTTACTCGAAGCCGACGATGCAGTGCGCAAGGACCACTGGGATCGCGACCGCGTGCGCCCGGACCACGGCGTTGCCTACAATTGGGCCGGCATCGGCGGCATCGGCGGCCTGTTCGGCAAGACGCTCGGCATTATCGGGCTCGGCGAAGTCGGCTCGCTCGCGGCCGGCATGGCGCGCGGCTTTGGGATGCGCGTGCTTTACTGCAATCGCAACCGGTTGCCGGCCGCACAGGAGGCAACGCTCGGCGTCGAATACGCACCGATTGGCACATTGCTGGCCGAGTCCGATTTCGTCTCGCTGCACGCGACCAACATTCCGGAAAATCGCGGGCTGATCGGGGCGGAAACCTTCGCGGCGATGAAACCGACCGCGTTCTTCGTCAACACGGCGCGTGGGCCGATCGTCGACGAGGACGCACTCTACGATGCCCTCGCCACCGGCACGATCGGCGGCGCCGGCCTCGATGTCCACACGGTCGAGCCGCGCCCGATGCCGGACAGGCTCGCGACATTACGCAACGTCATCCTCACACCGCACATCGCAGGCGGCTCGCGCCAGGGCATCATGCTGGAGATCGCGGCGATCCTGGACAATTGCCGCGCGGTCCTGAACGGCGAGCCGATCAAGTATCAGGTCACCGGCTGAGCATCAGCCGAAGAGCCCGCTCAGCAGATAGAACATCGCTGCAATCAGCCCGGCGGCCGGCAGCGTGATGACCCATGCGGTGACGATGTTGCTCGCGACGTTCCAGCGCACGGCCGACACCTTGCGCGCCGCGCCGACGCCGACGATCGATCCGGTGATCGTGTGCGTCGTCGACACCGGAATGCCGAGATATGTCGCGCCGAACAGCGTGATCGCCCCGCCGGTCTCGGCGCAGAAGCCCTGCATCGGGGTGAGCCGCGTGATCTTCGACCCCATCGTGTGCACGATGCGCCAGCCGCCAAACAAGGTGCCCAGTCCCATCGCGACCTGACAGGTCAGCACGACCCAGAACGGCACGTAGAACTCGGCTCCGAGATGTCCCTGCGAGAAGAGCAGGACGGCGATGATGCCCATCGTCTTCTGCGCGTCGTTGCCGCCATGGCCGAGCGAATAGAGCGAGGCCGAGACGAACTGCAGGTAGCGGAAGGTGCCGTCCACCGCGCTCGGCGTCACGCGGACGAACAACCACGAGACCGCAAGGATCAGCATCAGCGCCAGGAAAAATCCGGTGAGCGGTGACAGCACGATCGCCGCCATCGTCTTGGTGAGCCCAGCCCAGACCACCGCAGCGCTGCCCGCCTTGGTCATGCCCGCGCCGACCAGCCCGCCGATCAGCGCATGCGAGCTGCTCGACGGGATGCCGGCCCACCACGTGATCAGGTTCCACGAGATCGCACCCATCAGCGCGCCGAAGATCACGCGGCCGTCGACCACGTCCGCCGCAACGATCCCGACCCCAACAGTCTGCGCGACATGCAGCCCGAAGAACAGGAACGCGATGAAATTGAAGAACGCCGCCCAGATCACTGCGTAGCGCGGCCGCAGCACGCGCGTCGACACGATCGTCGCGATCGAGTTGGCGGCATCGTGCAGGCCGTTGAGAAAGTCGAAGATCAGCGCGGTTGCGATCAATCCGATCAGGACCGGCAGGCTCAGCGCGAGGTCCATGGGACGCCCTTTAGAGGTGATCGATCACGACGGCATTGATCTCATTCGCCACGTCCTCCAGCCGGTCGACCACTTTTTCCAGATGATCGTAAACCTCCGTGCCGATCGTGAAGTCCATGCCGTTGCCAGCGCCCGCACTGCGGTTGGCGAGGAACAGCGCCTTGCGCCCGTCGTCATGCAGCTGATCGGACCGTTCCTCGATGCGCACGATCTGTTCGGTCAACACGTTGAGCTGTCCGGCGTTTTTACCGATGGAGCGCAGCAGCGGCATCGCCTCGCACACGAGCTTCGAGGCCTGCAGGCTCAACTCGCCCATTTCCTGCATCTGCGGCTCGAAGGTGCGCACCTCGAACAGCGTGATGATCTTGGCGGTCTTGTTCATCTGGTCGATCGCGTCGTCGAGCGAGCCGATCAGGTCCTGGATATCGGTGCGGTCGAACGGCGTGATGAAAGTGCGCCGCACTGCGGTCAGCACCTGCCGGGCGACCTCGTCGGCCTCGTTCTCGAGCTTGAAGATCTGCTCGCGGCAATGCTCGACCTGGTCGCCGCCTTTGAGCAGGCTGCGCAGCGCCTCGGCGCCCGCGACGACGATCTTGGCGTGCTGCTCGAAGAGGTCGAAGAAGCCCTCCTCCTTGGGCATGATCGCCTGGAACCAGCCGAGCATGGGGTCTCGCTTTGCGAATCGAGGAGCGCGCGAAGATTAGCACAGGGACTACGCTGGGCGGCGGCTTCAGGTTCCGGGCCGCGGCTGAAGCGGCGGCTTCACGTCGGCGGGCAGCGGGCAGACATACGGCGTGACCTCGGTGCGCGCCTTGAGGTCGGCCTTGGCACGCGCGATCAGCGCGGAATCCCCGAGCGCCTCGACTGCGACGCCGGCCATCACCTTGGCGGCGTTGACCATGCCCTTCTTGGCGTGGCCGGACTTGCCCTGCGCGGTGATCTGCCACGAATGCCCGGGCGTGCCGATCGCGACCGTTGAGCAACGCGCCTGCACGGTCGGCACCACCCAACTCACGTCGCCCACATCGGTCGAGCCGATCATCGGCGCGCCCTTGGTGCCGTAGGGCACGACGAAGTCGCACAGCGGCGTGTCTTTCTTCACCGGCATCGCGATGCGCGCATACGACGAGGCGATGTCCTCGGCCGACAGCGTCGCCTGAATCGCGGCGGCATATTTGCGGTCGGCGGCATCGAACGGCGGCGGCCCGAGCCGCTCGAGCTGGCTCTGCATCGCCTTTTCCAGCGGCGTGTTGCCGAGCAGGTTCGACACCGCGGTCGCGAGCTTCACCTCGACTTTGGTCTCGGTCATCAGCGCCGCGCCGTCCGCGACTTTGCGCACGCGCTCGACCAACGCGTTCATGCCCTGCACGTCGCGCGCGCGGATCGAGTAGCGCACCTTGGCGAAGGCCTGCACGACGTTCGGCGCGACGCCGCCGGCGTCGAGCACCGCATAGTGGATGCGCGCGTCGGACGGCATGTGCTCGCGCATGTAATTGACGCCGACATTCATCAGTTCGACGGCATCGAGGGCGCTGCGGCCGAGGTGCGGCGAAGCCGCGGCATGCGAGGCGCGCCCGCGGAACGAATAGTCGATGCGCGCGCCCGCGAGACTCAGCGCGTCGTCGACGCGGTTCATCGCGCCCGGATGCCAGGTGATCGCGATGTCGACGTCGTCGAAGCAGCCGGCGCGCACCATGAAGGTCTTGGCGGCGCCGCCTTCCTCGGCCGGGCAGCCGTAATAGCGCACGCGGCCTTTCACGCCGGCCTCGGCCAGATAATTCTTCACCGCTGTGGCGGCGAGCAGCGCCGCCGAGCCGAGCAGATTATGCCCACAGGCGTGCCCGTTGCCGCCACGCTCGACCTCCTTCGGTTCCGCAATGCCCGCGACTTGCGACAGACCCGGCAGCGCATCGTATTCGCCGAGGATCGCGATCACCGGTCCGCCATCGCCCGCCTCGCCCATCACGGCGGTCGGAATGCCGGCGACGTTCTCGCTGATGCGGAAGCCTTCCTGCTCCAGCATGGCTTTGTGCTCGGCGACCGAGCGGAATTCGCCGTAGCAAAGCTCGGGCATGCCCCACACGCGATCCGACAGCGCCTCGTAGTCGTCCTTGCGCGCGTCGACCAGCCGCCAGATTTTTTCGGAGTTTTGCATAGGGGTTCCTCTTCGTTCGCTCGCGAGCATTCGTCGTAGCCCTGCTTGAGCGGAAGCGAAAGCCGGGATTCTCGCGGCATGGCAGAGCCGCAGATTTCGCTACACTCAATCCGGGCTACGCGCCGCACGTGACCGTCGTAGCCCGGCCTGAGCGCAGCGGAAGCCGGGATATGGTTTACGGTATGGTCCGGTACCGGCGCAATTTCGTAGCGGGTGGGACGTATTTCTTCACCGTCTGCGCGGCAGCTCGAAGGGCACCTAGCCCGACAATTGCCGCCATATGGCCGAACAGGGCCGCTGCAAATGGCATGGTCATCACAAGGCAAGCATCTATTCGAACGGCGATGCGGATCAGATAATCTGAATTCAAGAACGACAATATTTTCCAATCGAAAAACAGAAAGGCCCATAGGGTGCAAAAGACAACGCTGCTCAGCGCAAAATATTGAAGCACTTTTTTTCGATCGTAGCAGATCCAGACAAGCAAAGCATGTTTGCGAACTCGCCGCGAGAACAGAGCGATGAAATTGCCCAGGACGATCAACTCGACCAGCGACACGGACGCCACGAAGAAGCGCTTTAACGGAAATCGTGGCATCCATCCCGTGTGATAATCGCGCGAGAGACTATCAACCGCCGGAGCGATATGTGCGTTCAAGAGCTTTATCGCTGCCAAATCTCCGACATCGTCCCAAAACGGAGCCATCGCGATGACGATGGTCAAGGGAAATCCGAATAAGAGCATCAAGACCGTCGCCACCACCATTCGTTCGGGAGGTACGCCGTAAATGTGGACGCCGCGACGCCCGGACGAATAGAAGATGTCGCCAAGCGTTTCGTAGGCACCATCGATAGGCCCGTTGGGTGTCTGCTGTTGCGAGTTGTCCATCAACCCTCTCGCCGAAATCGCGCGGGCTCTCATCAGTGTACTGCAGACGAGAAGAAGAGACAAAACCCGCAGCAGTAGCGAGTACTCCGGCTTGAGCGCGGCGAGCAGCCGGGGTTCTTGCCGCGAGGGCCGCCCCGGATTCGCTCCGCTCCATCCGGGCTACGCGCCGCCGCTAATCCGCCGGCGCGTCCGCGACGCGTTCCCAGATGAGTTCGCGGTGCTGCATCACGCCCTGCCACAGCCGCGGCTTCTGCGTCAGCACCATGTGCTCGCCGTTAAAGCGCACGAAACGCTTCTGCTCGCCGCCGACCCGGTCCTTGCTGGCCGAAGCATCGACGCGCGTCGTCAGGTTCTCACCGTCGTAGTCGTAGTTGCCGCAATAGGAATTGTATTCGCGCACCGTCTCGCCCGGCGGCAACTCGCCACGCCCGTCGCACAGGACCGACATCATGCGCTTGTCCGGGTAGAACACCACGAGGCCGCGCGGCTTCGGCCCATACGGAGGACGCATCGGCTCGCCCGCGTCGTTGCGCGCGAGCGTCTTGATCAGGCGCCAAGTGCCGACAATGTCCTTCATGCAAATCCTTCTTGCGTTCAGTTGATGACCAGGCCGATCTTCTTGAGCAGGTCGGCCCACTTCACTTCGTCGCGCGCAATCATCGCGGCGTATTCGTCGGGCGTGCTCGGAGCCGGGTCGCCGCCATCCGATACGATGCGTTTGCTGATCTCGTCGGACGTAATGATCGCGCGCATTTCCTTGTTGATGCGGTCGATGATCGGGCGCGGCGTGCCGGCCGGCGCAGCGATCGCGTAATAGAGAACGGCTTCAAAGCCCGGCAACCCCGCCTCCGCGGCGGTCGGAACGTCGGGCAGCGCCGCCGAGCGCTTCGCCGATGCCACCGCGATCGCGCGGATCTTGCCGGCCTGAATGTTGCCGAGCGCCGGCGCGATGGTGTTGAAGGCGAGCGTGACATGCCCGCCGACCAGATCGTTGGTGAGCGGCCCGGTCCCCTTGTAGGTCACGGTCGTGAGGTCGATACCGGCCATCACCTTCATCAGCTCGATGGCGAAATAGTTCAGCGTCGGCGGTGGCGGCGATCCGGCACTGACCTTGCCGGGGTCCTTCTTCGCCATCGCAATGACGTCGGCAAGCGAATTCGCCGGCAGCGAGGGATGCGACATGATCACGATCGGCGTCGACGAGATCGTTCCGATCGGGGCGAAATCCCTGATTTCGTAACCGGTGTTGGCCGGAAGCGTGAAGCCCGTGGTCAACATCACCAGCGTGTAGCCGTCGGGCGCGGCCTTCGCGGCCGCGCGTGTTCCGATCACGGAGCCCGCGCCTGGCCTGTTCTCGACGATGATCTGCTGGCCGAGCGCCGGGGCGAGCTTTTGCGCCATGACACGCGCGATGGTGTCGACGCCGCCGCCGGCCGGAAACGGAACGATCAGGGTGATCGGACGGGAGGGATAGTCGTCCGCGAGGGTATGAGCGGCAGGAAGGAGGCAAGAGAGCGCAAACAGAATGGTGGAAAAGAATCGCGCGGGTCGCATCTGCGTCTCCCTGATTTGCGCGGCAGTCTATAACCCGCCGGAGCGGCGCGCTACGCTTGCGCGCGCGGCACCTTGCGCGCCGCGATGCGCCCGTCCGGACCGGGTTCGAAGCGCACCGATTCATCCGGGCCGACATGGCCGAGGTCGATCTCGCGATCCGGAAGCACGACGATCACCTTCGTGCCGGTGCGGATGGTGATCACGCGCTCGGCCGCCAGCTTGCGGAATGCATCGATATAGGGCGCGCTACGCCATGCCGCCGGAAATCCCGGATCGACGAACGCCGTGAGGTGACCGCCCTCGCCCATCACCAGCGCGAATTTCGCGCGCTCCGGCTTCCATTCAGGACCGAGGCCCTTTTCGAGCATCCATTCGCAGAAGAACGTGCGGCAGTCGGTCGGGCGCGTCTCGTAGATCCCGCATCCCTTGCCGCGAATGCAATGCGAACACCACACGCCGGGCAGCTTGCCGAAGTCGGTGACCGCGATGACCTTGCAGCACAGCGTGCACGTTCCACACGCCCGCCCCGGAACCACGCGCGATGCGGCGCGCGCGACGAGGCCGTCGCGCGCTGCGTCGAGAGATGAGATTGTATCCGACATTCCGATTGCGCTTATGCCACGAGAGCGCCGCGTCTGCCACGGTGCGGCACGCAATCGGGACAGGTCAGAACATCGACGCGCCGCCCATCGAACGCAGGGCACTGCGGCCGCTCTCGCGCTGCCGCTCGTCGAGGCTTGCGATCAGCGGGCCTGCGGCGGACAGCGCCCGCTGCAACGCCATCGCGCTGCCCGCATAGTCGCTGACGCGCTCGCGCACTTTTTGCACCAAGCCGTGAGCCTCGCGCTGTTCGCGGATCGCGGCACGCAACGCCGCCTCGACCGGACGCCAATGCTGCAACTGCTCGCCCGACAGGCGTAGCGCGCTCCGCAGGCGCGCGATCTTTCCCTCGGTCACGACCACATCCTGCGCAGCCGCCGGTGCCGGTCCAAAACCCGTTTCTGAAACCAACAGTGGTCCCACCATCGCGAGCACTACGGCACTCGCGAACACTGCCTTTCTCATGCAGTCTCTCCAATCCACGTTGTGAGTGATGATCCCGCGCGATAGGGAGAAATCGCGACGGTAGCAAGGGCAAAATGCGCGCAAAATGTGATTGGCTCCTACGTGTTTTTGCGAGCAGTTACAGCGAGTTCCGTCTGGGAGTTCAAATCGGAAACTCTTTGCCGCGGATTTGGTTCCATTGGTGCTGAAAAAGGCGCCCGAGCGCAACAATATGACCCAAAGCCTGGGGATTACGAATTAAGGCCAATGGCAATATTTCAGCGTGCTCGCGTAAATGCCAGCCACACGCCGCCGCCGATCAGGAACAATCCGCTTAACTGCGATGCGAGGCGAATTCGCCGTGCCGACATGAATTTTCCGGTGCGGCCGGCGAGGACTGCGTAGGCGCCATCGGTGATGGCCGCCGTCGCCATGGCGGTCGCGCCGAGCAGGACGATCTGGCCGACATAGTTGCCGCTCGGATCGACGAACTGCGGAATGAACGCGCCGAACCACAGCAGCGCCTTCGGATTGCTCATCAGCACCAGGAATCCCTGCAGGAAGAATCCGCCGCGCGGCGCGGGCGTTTGTCCGATCTGGCCGAATCCCGCATTCGCGCGCAGCAGCTTCCAGCCCAGCCACACGAGATAGACCGCGCCCGCGATGCGCACATAGTCGAACCACACGCCCATGGTGGCGATGACGGAGGAAAGGCCGACCAGCAACACGCCGAGCATGATCGCGAGGCCAAGCTGCGTGCCGGCGACGTTGAGCAGCCCCGCGCGCATGCCGTGCGTCAGGCTGTTCGCGATGATCAGCGTGACGGTCGGGCCCGGAATGATGGTGATGAGAATGCAGGCCGCGACGTAGGCGAGATAGACTTGGAGAGACATTTGCAAATTGCTCCGTCATGCCCGGGCATAGCCCGTCCAAGACGGGCGTAAACGCCCTAATGCCCGGGCATCCACGACTTCTTGCATGAAGCTAGACGTGGATGGCCGGGTCAAGCGCGGCCATGACGAAGTCTTTGTTCATCCCACATCCGTCGAGTGAATGCGCCGCTCGCCGACGACAAGCGCCTCGCCGTTGCCGCGATTGCGCTTGATCAGCAGCTTGTTGAGGGCGCCGAGATAAGCCTTGGCGGAAGCTACCAGCGTGTCGGGATCGGCGCCCTTGGAGGTGACGGCACGGCCGTTTTCCGCGAGCCGCACCGATACCTCTGCCTGCGCGTCGGTGCCCGCGGTCACGGCATGCACCTGATAGAGCTCCAGCACCGCCTCGTGCGGCACGATCGCCTTGATGCAGTTGAACGTGGCATCGACCGGTCCGTTGCCTTCGCATTCCTCCAGCGTCTGCTTGCCCTCGATGTCGAGCTTCATGGTCGCGCGCTGCGGTCCGCGCGTGCCGGCAATGACCGACAGCGAGACCAGCTTGATACGATCCTGCGCGGTCGCGATCTCCTCGTCGACCAGCGCCTCGATATCCTCGTCGTAGACGTGCTTCTTCCGATCGGCGAGCGACTTGAAGCGCACGAAGGCATCTTCAAGCTGATTGGATTGCAAGTGGTAGCCCATCTCTTCGAGCTTGTGCACGAAGGCGTGGCGGCCGGAGTGTTTGCCCATCACCAGCGAGGTCTGCTTCACGCCGACGGTTTCGGGCGTCATGATTTCGTAGGTCTGCGCGTTCTTGAGCATGCCGTCCTGATGGATGCCGCTCTCGTGCGCGAAGGCGTTCCGCCCGACGATCGCCTTGTTGTATTGCACCGGGAACGATGTGGCGGCGCCGACCAGCTTCGAGGCACGCGTCAGCATCGTGGCGTCGATGTTGGTCCAGAACGGCAGCACGTCGTTGCGCACGCGCATCGCCATCACGACCTCTTCGAGCGCGGTATTGCCGGCGCGCTCGCCGATGCCGTTGATGGTGCATTCGATCTGCCGGCAGCCTGCCTTGACGCCGGCGAGCGAGTTCGCGACCGCCATTCCGAGATCGTTGTGGCAATGCACCGAGAACACGGCCTTGTCGGAATTCGGTACCGTTTCGCGCACGCGCCGGAACATCTCGAAATATTCCTCCGGCACCGTGTAGCCGACCGTGTCGGGAATATTGATCGTGGTCGCGCCCGCCTTGATCGCGGCCTCGACGCAGCGGCAGAGGAACTCGAACTCGGTGCGCGTACCGTCCTCGGCGCTCCACTCCACGTCGTCCACATGGTTTCTCGCGCGCGTGACCTGCGCGATCACCATGTCGAGCACCTGATGCGGCTCTTTCTGAAGCTTCCACTTCATGTGCACCGGCGAGGTCGACAGGAACGTGTGGATGCGCTTGCGCTCCGCCGGCTTGATCGCCTCCGCGCAGCGGTCGATGTCGTTGAACGCCGCGCGCGAGAGGCCGCACACCACGGCGTTCTTGGTACGCTTGGCAATTTCGTGGACGGCGGCGAAGTCGCCGTCCGAGGCGATCGGAAAGCCCGCCTCGATGATGTCGACGCCCATGGTGTCGAGCAACTCGGCGACTTCGATCTTCTCCTCATGCGTCATGGTGGCGCCGGGACATTGCTCGCCGTCGCGCAAGGTCGTGTCGAAGATGACGACGCGATCCTTCTCGGATTGGGTGGTGGTCATGGACTGGGTCCTTCTTGGGTGCGCTCAAGGGCGCTGTGTCTGACAAATGCGCCCATCTCGAGCGCTTAGGGGTTTGGTCAAAACCCCTGAGTGCCCAGGCGCATGCGCCCAACCGGCCCTCAGGGGCTGATAAGAAGCAGGTTCAGAATGAGGGCGTGGGCCGGCCGAGCCTGTTCGGCTCCCGGAGCGATCGCGCGATTATCGCGGCGGATCGACATTACTGCCCTCTTCATCGGGTTCCCAAGGTCGCGGAGAAGGGTAAACGGAGCGTTAACCGCGGGGATTGCCGGTGCCGGGTTTCTAGCGGAAGCATGGGGGCGGATGCAAGCGCCGGATAGGTCAGGGATGATGTCCAATCGCTGCGGTCATCGAAGATCCATCTCGAAATGATAACGGCGGATAGCGCCGCCGACCGTCTTGTTCGACTGCGTGGCGCCAGTTTCCTCGCGCACCAGCCG
Organism: Hyphomicrobiales bacterium; assembly: GCA_034669145.1. Taxonomy (GTDB): domain Bacteria; phylum Pseudomonadota; class Alphaproteobacteria; order Rhizobiales; family Xanthobacteraceae; genus PALSA-894. The sequence continues at coordinate 5,420 of JAXDNY010000265.1, read as the reverse complement.
GTATCCGGCATTGCGATAGAAAGCGAGGGCGGCCTGTTGCAGCTCGGACGTGCTGAGCGTCAGCACCGAGGTACCGGCTTCGCGGCAAATCCGTTCGGCATACTCCAGCATCATGCGGGCGAGACCACGCTTGCGATACGCGGGATCGACATACATCCGCCGTAGCTCGGCCGCGACACTTCCGACACGTTCGAGCCCGAACGTACCGGCGAACTGCCCGCCGTCATGGGCGACCCAGAACGAGCCCTGCCTCTCAGCGTAATAATCTGCAAGGCGATCGATCTCGTCGCGCAGCGAAACCTCCAAATATCTTTCGAACGCCTGGCGCAATTCCGGCGGCGCAAGTTCGCGATTGATGCGGATGAACAGATCGCGCACGGCCGGATGATCCGCATCGGTGTAGCGTCGGATCGCGAACATCAGTTGCGCCCGCGCGCCGGCTTCTCCGCCAGCAGCGCACGGCGCACCTTTTGCAGTTCCTTGAGTGCCGGCCCTTTGATTTTGGGAAACTCAAGCTTCAGGCCTTCCATCGCTTCGACGATGGCTTCGGCGACGATCAGGCGCGCGAACCATTTGTTGTCGGCCGGCACCACGTACCAAGGCGCATCGGGCCGGCTGGTGTGGCGGATCGCCTCCTCATAAGCGTCCATGTATTGGTCCCAGAGCTTGCGCTCAGCGACATCTCCCATCTCGAATTTCCAGCGCTTCCCCGGTTCCTCCAGCCGCGCGAGGAAGCGCTTGCGCTGCTCTTCCTTCGAGACGTGCAGAAAGAATTTCAGGATGACGACGCCGTTGCGCGCAAGGTGACGTTCGAAATCGCGAATGCTGTTGAAGCGCTTCTTCCAGATGTCCTTGCCCATCAGCGCTTGTGGCAGCCGCTGGCGCGCAAGAATCTCCGGGTGTACGCGGGCCACCAGCACGTCCTCGTAATGCGAGCGATTGAAGATGCCGATGCGCCCACGCTCCGGCAGCGCCTTGGCGATACGCCAAAGGAAGTCGTGATCGAGCTCTTCGGCACTCGGCTGCTTGAACGCATGCACCTGACAGCCCTGCGGATTGACGCCCGACATCACGTGCTTGATCGCACCGTCCTTGCCGGCCGCGTCCATCGCCTGAAACACCGCGAGCACGGCCCAGCGGTTCTGCGCGTAGAGTTTCTCCTGCAGAGCGGCGAGCCGCTCGACTCCGTTCGCGAGCATCGCCTTGGCTTCCGCCTTTTCGAGATCGAGCCCGCAGGTCTCCGCGGGATCGATTTCAGACAGGCGGAACTTGTCCGGCCTGTCGATGCGGAAGCGCTTGACCATCTTTGTGAGTTTCATGGGCCTCAGTTCACGCCGCGCGGGGCGGCTTGGCAAGCCGCTTCAGCGCAGGTGGCTGGTCAGAAATGCCGCCACGTAGGGCGGCATGGTGGGACGCAGATCGTTCACGCCGCGCACGATATGAATGCCCGAAAGCTCGGGCTGCTTCTGGCTCGCGAGAAATGCGCGGATGCGCTCGTGCAGCGTGGTGGCGCTGTCGCGCGCCTGCACGACCTTCATCAGCGCGAGGCGCTGGCCGAGCGCCATCGCGGACCATCCTTGCTCTGTACTGAAATCCGCCGGGCCGAGGCCGGTCTCCTCGATCAGTTCGCGGATCACGCCGCGTTCCAGATCGACGGTATCGCCATCGACATCATTCAGGTCGGGCGTACCGGCCGGGAAGTAGATTTGCCCCGCAGTCGCCGTATGACGAGCCATCACGGCGAGCAGAAACGCACCATCGGTGGACCGCAGCGCTGCCATTGCAAAACAATTGCGGATCGCCTTGTCGGGGAAGCCCCAGTCGCGCCAGGCGATGAAGCTCGCGAAGTCGACTTCCGAGTACGCTCCGCGCAGAACGCCGTCGCCGATCTCGCCCCGCCGCAACAGCAGCACGCGCCCGTTCCACATTTCGGGCCTCTCGACGCGCAGCTTCGCGAAATACGCATCGATCTCGGCGCGGCGCTGGTCCGCGAACGGCCATGGCGCGGGCTCGAAGCGCAGGTCGAGCCGCGTGAGCGGAATGATGGGGATGTCGGCCATGGCGCGTGGTCGCAGGCACGCCAGCGCGGGTCAAGCCTCGATCGTGCCTTCCAGCACCACGACCGCGCCGCCGCCAATCGATGCGCCGGTCAGTTTGCCGCCGATCCGCAGCGTGAGATCGATCAGGCTCGGGCGGCCCATCTCGAAGCCTTGTTCGATGCGCACGAGATGTTCGCCATCCCGGTACCCGCCATGCGCCGCGAGATAGCCCGCGAATGCGGCAGCCGCCGATCCGGTCGCGGGATCTTCCGGCACACCCTGATGCGGCGCGAACATGCGCGTGTGAAAGGCGTATCCGGCCGTCACGGTTTCGCGGCAGAACATGTAGGCCGCCGCGTGCGCGTCGAAACCGAACGCCTTGTCCCACGCCGCGGAATTGACGCGGCAGCGCTTGATCGCATCAAGCCCGCGTACCGGCACCATCGTATACGGCGCGCCTGCCGACCAGCGTGCGCACCGCAGGCCGTCAAAACCGATATCGCTGGTCTCAAGCCCCAATGCCGCCGCGATCGTCGCGTCGTCGGCGGGCGCGCCGATGTCCTGCGGCAGACGCGGCAGATCGAACACCGCGCGGCCGCCTTCCGCTGCGTTCGGCGTCACTTTGCAAGGCACGAGCCCGATGTTGAGTTCGAGCAAGAAATCGCGCGGATTTGTTCCGCCATCGAGCCGCCCGAGCAGCACAGCCGTTCCGACCGTCGGGTGCCCTGCAAACGGCAGTTCCGACACCGGCGTGAAGATGCGGATTTTCGCGCGATAGGCTTTGTCGGCCGGAGGAAACACGAACACCGTCTCGGACAGATTGAACTCGCGCGCGATCATCTGCATCGCCGTCGTGTCGAGGTCCTCCGGCTCGAGCACGACCGCCAGCGGATTGCCGGCGAAGCGCGTGTCGGTGAACACGTCGAGCGTGACGAAGCGGCGGCGCATGAAATACTCCTCAAATCTTCTCCGCGACAAAGACGCGGCTCGGGTTGACGAATTCGTCCTGCGCGTCGATCAGCAGGATCTCGCGCGCATTGCGTTGCGCGGTGAGCTTCAGCACGCCGAACACCGACGATGCGGCGCGCGAGAGCGCCTCGGCGACCGACCCGCCACGAAGATAATGCGCGAAGAACAGCGCCGCGATCGCATCGCCCGCGCCGTTGACCGAGATCGGCAGCTTCGGCGTGCGCACGCGAGAGCGCCCCGATGCATCGGAGGCGACGAGATCGATCGCATCGGCGGGCGTCTCGTCGGTGTGCAGCGAGGTCACCAGGATGGCCTTGGGCCCGAGCGCATGCAGCGCGTCCACCGCAGCAAGCGCATCGCGCCGCGTCGTACTGGTGCGGCCCGTCAGATAATCCAGCTCGAACTGGTTCGGCGTGACGACATCGGCCGCGGGCAGCGCGTGGTCGCGCATGAATTCCGGAATGCCCGGCCGCACGTAAATATCACGCCCGACGTCGCCGATGACGGGATCGCAGCAATAGCGCGCGTTCGGGTTCGCAGCCCTCACCTGCGCGACCGCATCGAGGATCGCGGCGCCGGTCTCGGCCGAGCCCATGTAGCCCGACAGCACGCCGTCGCATGTGCCCAGCACACCGCGCTGCGCGATCCCCTGCACCAGTTCGGTGACCAGGCGCGCCTCGAATACGCGCCCGGTCCAGGCGCCGTACCCGGTGTGATTGGAGAACTGCACGGTGTGGATCGGCCACACCTCGACGCCGATCCGCTGCAGCGGGAACGTCGCCGCGGCGTTGCCGACATGGCCGTAGGCGACATGGGACTGGATCGAGAGGATGTTCACTTCAGCCCTCATCCTGAGGAGGCCGCGCAGCGGCCGTCTCGAAGGATGGCCCCATGCTTCGAGACGCGCGCTTCGCGCGCTCCTCAGCATGAGGACGCGGCGGGTGCATGGTCCCGCCGCGCCGCAATATCCAACCGTTTTTCGTGATCGCGCGGATCAACCGCCGTGATCACATGCCCTTGTTGGCCGCTTCGACGAAGCGATTGGTATAGGTCTTGGACAGGTCAATGTTCGCCTTGGCGATCTCCGGCACCGACTGGCTGAACACCGCGAGCACGGCCTGCGCACCCTTCGGGTCCATCAGGCCGGTCTGCGAATACATCGGGATCGTGTTCTTCAGCGCCGCCAGATAGAGCGCCTTGTCCGGGCCGATCAGTTCATCCGGCATCTTGGCCATGACCTCTTCGGGCGTATGCGAATGGATCCACTTCAGCGTGGCGACGATCGCGTTGGTCATCTTCTGGACGGTTGCTTCATTCTTGGCGATCCATTCGGCGCGGGTATAGAGCGCGCCGCCCGGATATTCGCCGCCGAACACGTCGAGCGTATCCTTCGCGGTGCGGGTATCGCTCAGGATCTTGATGTCCTTGTGCTTGCCTTGCATCAGCGTGATCGCGGGATCGAGCATGACGGCGGCATTGACCTTGCCCATGTCCATCGCGGCAACCGCGGTCGCGGCAAGGCCGATACCGACCACGCCGACGGAGTTCGGATCGACGCCGTTTTTGGAGAGCAGATATTTCAGGAAGAAATCGGTCGACGAACCCGGGGCCGAAACGCCGACCGCCTTGCCGGCGAGGTCCTTGATCGACTTGATGTCCTTGGCTTCGGGCGAAACCGCCAGCACCATGCCGGGATAGCGGTCATAGACCACGAACGACTGCAGCGCCTGACCCTTGGCGGCGAGATTGACGCAGTGGTCGTAGTAACCGGAAACCACGTCGGCCGAGCCGCCGATCACCGCCTGAAGCGCCTGGGACCCGCCCTTGAAGTCGATCAACTCGATCTCGACGCCGGCCTTGTCGTATTCGCCGAGCTGCTTCGCCAGTACCGTCGGCAGGTAGCAGAGGCACCCTGCGCCGCCCACCGCAACCGAGACTTTCGGCTTGCTTTGCGCCGCCGCGATGCCGGTCGCCAGCACCAGCGCGCCAAGCGTCGCAACCACCCTTCGGGTGAGCCTTGTCATGGGAGTTCCTCCGCAATCATACAGGTTTGCCGCGTCGCCCCGCGAACTGGCGCGGACCATAGTGCAGCCCATCTGACTGTGCAAAGGGCGTTCTGGACACCCCAGCGGCGCTTTGCTACACGACGCCTCACTTTGATGAGCGGCCCCCGCGGCATTCGGGCGCATAGCTCAGTTGGTAGAGCAGCTGACTCTTAATCAGCGGGTCCCAGGTTCGAGCCCTGGTGCGCCCACCACTCATTAAAGCAGGCGGCGTTTCCTCATTCCATGCTCACCAGCGTGAGATCGAGGAACCAGGACTGCGCCGAGACGAATCCCTTGATCTTCTTGCTCATCGCGCGCGGGTTGAGATCGTGCACGATGAACAGCCAGGGCGGATTGTCGACCAGCC
>JAXDNY010000264.1:0-25576 GCA_034669145.1 Hyphomicrobiales bacterium | reverse complement strand
TTCAATTCTGAATCAAACGCTAAATGTTGTGGGGGTGCTGTGAATTCCGGGGAGGGAATCGGGTGCAGCGCGGGAAGTATCCGGGATTCCAAATGGATTCGGAAGCCCCGATTGTCACATTAGGTTCCTGGTCCTGTAGCGAAGCCGTCATAGGGGGCCGATGGAACCGAAAAAAGGTATCAAGCGACCGTCGCCGAAGGAGTACCCCGGACCCGAGTCGGAGGCCGTCAAGAGGGAAAATTCGGGGTCGGTTCGATCAGCGTTCAGGGTGCCGAAGCCGGCCGGGCGCGGAAAGCCGCGTCGCTGTTGAGCGAATCTGCCGTGGCCAGGTAATCGATTCTCAAAACGGCCAATCGCGTGCGTCCAAAAAAGATTCTCATGCCCTCCTGATCACCTCCGCTGCGGAAGTGCGCCAATCATCAAGAGCGCACTGCGTCCGGTGGACATGGGCGAACCGAACTGGCATGAGGACCGGCCATGAAAATCAAGACGTTCTTTCTGCGCTGCTTCACTTGGTGGAACGGACAGACGTTCGGCACGCAGATGTGGACCGCGCTCTATGGCGAGCGGGTCGGCGAGGACGAGTTCGGCAACATTTATTACCGCACCAAGGGCGGCAAGATCGATCCCTCGCTCGGCTTCGAGCGCCGCTGGGTGATCTACAAGGATTACGCCGAAGCCTCGATGATCGGCCCGGCCTGGCACGGCTGGATGCATCACACCGTCGACACGCCGCCGACCGCGGAGAAATACAAGCCCTGGGGCTGGGAGAAGCCGCACCGGCCCAATCCGACCGGCACACCGGCAGCGCAGCGCCCGACCGGTTCGACCCTGGCGCAAGGCCGCCGCCCGAAGGCGACCGGCGACTACAAGGCGTGGGTGCCGGGCGCAAAGAGCTGAGTTTGTGTCCCGGACGCGATGCAGCGTGAGCTCTTCGCGAACGGTGCATCGCTGATCCGGGACCGCCCGGAACTCGTTCGATCCCGGGTCTGCATCGCACCACTTCGTGCTGCGACGCGCCCGGGACACGGCGCCCGTCGGGCCGCCCTTTGCCCGCCGTATTCGGCGTGTTAACCAGCCGCTCCTCGGTCCGGGCGTAAGCTCTCGGCCGAATCGCCGGGCGAGACATGGTCCGACACAAACTGCTGCTCATTGCGTTCGGAGCGCTTGGCTTCGCGCCCATCGCCGTGTCGCCGGTCGCGGCGCAGTTCGGCGCGATCTTCGGCGGGCCGCCGCGCCCGCCGGCCGACATCCCGCAGTCGGCGCCGCCATCGTCCGACGACCGCTATTTCCAGTCGCGTCCGCCGCAGCAGATGTGGCCGCGCGAGCCCCAGGTCGTGCAGCCGCCACCAGGCGGTTATCAGCAAGGGTATCCGCAACAGGGTTATCCGCCGCCGCAGCAGGCAACGCGTCCGCCCGGCGGGTTTCAGCAACAGGAGTTGCCGCCGCCGCCCGGTGCGACAGCGGCGCCGCCCGGCCAGCAGCCGGCCGCGCTCCCCGGCCTGGCGCCGGGACAACGCCAGCCGCGCGGCACGCCCGGCGAGACGCCGGTAACGCCCGCGCCGCCGAACGACGAAGTGGTGATCGCGCCGCCCACGCAGAAGATCCCGAATAATTCGGCGGTGTTCTCCGGCCTCGACAAGATCACCGGCCGGATCATCTCGTTCGACGTGGCGCTCAACGAGACGGTGCAGTTCGGCGCACTGCAGGTAACGCCCCGCGTCTGCTACACGCGCCCGCCCACCGAGGCGACCAATACCGACGCCTTCCTCGAGGTCGACGAGATTACGCTACAGGGCGAGATCAAGCGCGTGTTCACCGGCTGGATGTTTGCCGCGAGTCCCGGTCTGCATGCGATCGAGCATCCGATCTACGATGTGTGGCTCGCCGACTGCAAAGGCGCGCAGCAGCCGACGGTCGCGGCAGCGCCCGAGGCGGTGGCGCCACAGCCGGCCGCGCAGCGCAAGCAGGCCGCGCCGCCGCCGCGACCGAAGCAGGCCGCTCCGCAGGGCCAACAACTCCCACCACCGCCGGGCACGGGCCAGCAGCTGCCGCCGCCTCCGATGCAAATCCGCTGATCGTTATTCTGTGGCGAGTCTGACGGCGCCGGCGCCGCTCAGCGCACGCCCGAACACCGACATGTCGGCCTCGGTGCGGATCGCCTTGGCGAGCAGCCTGCCGTAACGCTCCTGCGGCACTTCAGCCGCGCCGAACGTCTTCAGGTGATCGGTGAGGAACTGGGTGTCGAGCAACTCGAATCCGCCGAGACGCAATCGCGCCACCAGGTGGACCAACGCGATCTTCGATGCGTCGCGCGCGCGATGGAACATGCTCTCGCCGAAAAACGCAGCGCCGAGGCTGACGCCGTAAAGCCCGCCGACGAGTTCCTCGCCGTCATGGACCTCGACGGTGTGGCAATGGCCCATGTCGAACAGCCCGCCATAGAGCTTGCGGATCGGCGCGTTGATCCAGGTGCGCGCGCGCTTCGGGCCGGGTTCCGCGCAGCCCTCGATCACGGCGGAAAAGTCGCGGTCGCACATAACGGAGAAGCGCGTCGAACGAACGGTGCGCGCGAGCCGCGCCGGCACATGGAACGCATCGAGCGGAATGATGCCGCGCTCTTCCGGATCGATCCAGAACAGCGCCGGGTCCTCGGCGCTTTCGGCCATCGGAAAGATGCCGCATGCGTAAGCCTTGAGCAGCACGTCCGGCGTCAGTCCGAGGAGCACGTTGTCGCGGCTGGCCATGCCTGAGATGTAGTCGATCTGGCCCGGGAGTCGAAGCGCAAAAGTTCCCGCTAACGCTTTGCTAACCGTGACCCGCGGCAATTTCGGCAATGTCGAAACATTTCCGCCGCTCGGTCATTTCCTCTGCGGAGGGTGATGCGATGAAAAAGGAACCTGCCGTTCTGCTGGTCGAAGACGAGCCGCTGCTCGGCGAGTTGATGACCGAGGCGCTGATCGATCAAGGTTACGAGGTGCACACGGCACCCGATGCACGCAACGCGCTGCGCCATCTGCTCTCCGGCGCCGACGTCGACATCCTGTTCACCGACATCGATCTCGGCGACGGCATGGACGGCGCGGCGCTGGCGAAGCTTGCGCGCGAGATGCGGCCGCAGCTTCCGATCGTCTACACCTCCGGGCGGCGCGCGCCGGATGAGATCGCGGCGGTACCGGGCGCGGCGTTCCTGCCGAAGCCGTACTCGTTCGACACCGTGCGCAAGACCCTCGCGCAACTCGTCGGCAGCCGCAGCTCCGTTACGGCCTGACCGGGCGTGTACTCACGGCTGCGACGGCGCCCTTTTAACCGCGGTGCGGACATGCGAAAGCCGTCACGGGTAATCTCCGTTTTGTGAGCTTGAGCGAAGATGGTCAGCGAAAGGGCCAGCTGACGCCGGGCCCTTTCACCGTTGACCGAGTAACTAGTCGATGACGTGAACGACTTCGCGGCTTGAAGGCTCGACGAAGTACACATTGTCGCCCGAGTAGATATAGCGGTACCTGCTCACCGAAGGACCCCAATCAGAGGGAACGGCGTGGAGTTCGACATCCGCGGGCAACCGGGCGCCGACTGCGATGCGTTCGCGCACCGTGACCGGTGCCACGCGTTCCTTCACGACATACTCCTTGATGCGGGTGCGCTGCTCCGGCGCGAATGTGATGCCGGCGCCGACCGGACCGACTTGGACGCCAACACCTTGAGCGAAGGAAGGGCTGGATGCTCCGAGCGCCAAAGCAATCGCGGCACCTGCCATCATCATCTTGCGAGTCATTAGGGAACTCCTCTCTAAAGCGCGCTGTTGATAGCCCCATCCCTGAATGGTCTGCGCGATACTTTGTTCCAGGGCAGCGCTTTCCGGTCGCTGTCCAGATGAGTTTCGGAACCGCTGGCTTCGCGGCCGAGATGCGCGGCACGGAAACTTGTTATATCTTGCATCTGGGCGGGGGATTGAAGGGATGATTCTATCGAAGCTTGCGGCTGCGACATTGATCGTCGGTGTCGCCGGCGGCTCGATCGTCGAGTCGCCGACGCGACAACTTTCATTGCAGCAAAGAGACGCGGCAACCCGGGCGTACGTGCGATCGGCAACCGATTGCATTGCGCGTACGGTGGCATCGGACACTCGTTTCCGAAAGGACAACCCGGCATTCAATCTTGGCGACTTGATCGTCGACTCGATGCCGAGATGCCTCGATCCGGTGCGGGCGATGATCTCCGCTTACGACCGCTACTTCGGCGAAGGTTCCGGGGAGGATTACTTCACCGGCCCGTATTTGGATGTGCTCCCGGAGGCCGTGGCGCACAGGATCAAGAGCATCGCCGAATGATTGCGCGGGCTGTGTGGTAGCTTGCCGAGACTTGCTCTTGGTGGAACTGGCCGCCTCCTGAGATCGCGGCGTAATCGTCACGCGCCAGCACTCTATCCTTAAAACGCGGCCGTTTTTCTTCGAGTGTTATTCAAAACGTCTCGCGCGCAAGCGGAACCGCATCGAACGCCAAGCGCCCTCGTTGGCGGCCGCGTCACACGCCCCTAGCTCATCCCACCTTTGGCGAGATACTGCTCCAGCCAGTGGATGTGGTAGTCGCCGTCGATAATGTCCTCCTCGCGCACCAGCGCGCGGAACAGCGGCAGGGTCGTCTCGATCCCATCCACGACGAATTCGTCGAGCGAGCGGCGCAGCCGCATCAGGCATTCGGCGCGGGTCTTGCCGTGCACGATCAGCTTGCCGAGCAGCGAGTCGTAGTGCGGCGGGATCGTGTAGCCCTGATACACCGCTGAATCGACGCGCACGCCAAGGCCGCCCGGCGGATGGTAGTGCACGATCTTGCCCGGCGAGGGCCGGAATGAAACCGGATTCTCGGCATTGATGCGGCACTCGATGGCGTGGCCGTGGAAGCGAACCTCGTCCTGCGTGATGGTCAGGTCGGCGCCGGCTGCGACCCGGATCTGTTCGAGGATCAGGTCGATCTCGGTGATCATCTCGGTCACCGGATGCTCGACCTGAATGCGCGTGTTCATCTCGATGAAATAGAACTCGCCGTCCTCGAACAGGAACTCGACCGTTCCGACACCGAGATATTGCATCTCGCGCATCGCTTTCGCGACCGTCTCGCCGATCTGGTCGCGCACGCCGGCGTTGAGGGCGGGCGAGGGGCTTTCCTCCCACACCTTTTGATGCCGGCGCTGCAGCGAACAATCGCGTTCGCCGAGATGGATCGCCTTGCCCTTGCCGTCGCCCAGCACCTGGATTTCGATGTGACGCGGCTTCTCCAGATATTTCTCCAGATACACCGCATCGTTGCCGAACGCGGCCTTCGCTTCGGCGCGCGCGGTCGACAGCGCGACGCTGAGTTCGTCCTCGCTGCGCGCGACCTTCATGCCGCGGCCGCCGCCGCCGGCAGTCGCCTTCACCAGCACCGGGAATCCGATCTCGCGCCCGATCGCGAGCGCCTCCTCGTCCGACCCGACGCCGCCTTCGGAGCCGGGCACCACGGGAATGCCGAGCTTCTTGGCGGTGCGCTTGGCCTCGATCTTGTCGCCCATCAGGCGGATGTGTTCGGCGCGCGGGCCGATGAAGTGCACGTTGTGCTCGCCGAGGATTTCGGCGAAGCGCGCATTTTCCGAGAGAAAGCCGTAACCCGGATGCACCGCGTCCGCGCCGGTGATTTCGCAGGCGGTGAGCAGCGCCGGAACGTTGAGATAACTGTCGCGCGCGGGTGGGGGACCGATGCACACGCTCTCGTCGGCGAGCCGCACATGCATCGCATCGGCGTCGGCGGTCGAATGCACCGCGACGGTCGCGATGCCGAGCTCCTTGCAGGCGCGCAGCACCCGGAGCGCGATCTCGCCGCGATTGGCGATCAGGATTTTGTCGAACATTGTGTCTCAAGTCGCGAATGGCGAATGGCGAATGGCGAATGGAACTGCAATCTCATCACTATTCGCCACTCACTATTCGCTATTCGCCATCACTCAATGATCATCAGCGGCTCGCCGTACTCGACGGGATGGCCGTCCTCGAACAGGATCTGGATCACCGTGCCGGCGCGGGGCGCTGGAATCTGGTTCATGGTTTTCATCGCCTCGACGATCAGCAGCGGATCGCCCGCCTTCACCACGCTGCCGATGTCGACGAACGGCTTCGCGGCCGGTTCGGGTGCGCGGAACGCCGTGCCGACCATCGGCGAGGTCACGACACCAGGGTGCTTTGCGGGATCGGTCACCGCGAGCGGGATCGCCGCAGGCGCAGGCGCGACCGCCGGGATGGCCGGGACACCCGAGCCGCCGCCGCCGGACACGACATGCGTGACCGATTGGCGCGCGACGCGCACGCGCAGGCCCTCGCGCTCGACCTCGATCTCGCTGAGGCCGGTTTCGTCGAGCAGCTTCGCCAGCTCGCGGATCAGGTCCTGTTCGCTCAATGCGTCGCCCGGCTTGGAGGGAAAGGAATAATCAGACTACTGCTGGCGTGCAGCCTGGATCTTCTGGCTCAGTTGCGCCAGCCCGACCGCACCAATGACCACGTCATTGCCGATCACATAGCTCGGCGTGCCGTTGAGCCCAAGCGCCTCGGCGAGCTTCATGCTCTCCTCCAGCGTCTTGCCGATCTCGTCGCTTTTGAGGTCTTTCTCCATGCGCGCCATGTCGAGACCGATCTCCTTGGCGGCGGCGAGCGCCTTGGCCTTGTCGATCTGGCCGCGCCCGGTCAGCAGCTTCTGATGAAACTCGAGGTACTTCTTACCGGTCTTGTCCTGCATGCGCACCGCGACCGCGACCTGCGCGGCCTCGACCGAACCCGGTCCGAGCACCGGGAATTCCTTCAGCACGACCTTGAGCTTCGGGTCCTTGCCCATCAGCTCCATCATGTCGGTGAGCGCGCGCTTGCAGTAGCCGCAGTTGTAATCGAAGAACTCGACGAAGGTGACGTCGCCTTGCGGGTTGCCGAGCACGACCTGGCGCGGCGAATTGAAGATCGCCTCCGAGTTGTTCTTGATCGCCGAGCGCGCCTTTTCGCCTTCGGCGACGGCTTGCTTCTTCTCAAGCTCCGCCATCGCCTCCTGCAGCACTTCCGGATGCTTGATCAGGTAATCCTTGATGATTTTCTCGATCTCGCCGCGTTGCGCGGCCGAAAAATCCTGCGCGGCGGCAGGCACGACCGCGGTCAATACGAGGGCCGTGGTGAAAGCGAGAGAGCGCGCGAAACGGATCATTGAGTGGGTCCTGGTGCGGCCGGGCTCCTTTGAGCCGGTCCGATGGTGAACTTGGTGCTGCCGAACATGCTCTGACGCGGTTGCTTCAGGCCGACGATATCGTCGGACCTGACCCACCCGGGCGAGCCGGTCGGGAAACGGGTCTTGGCGCGCGCCGCAAGCTCGCGCGCGGTTTTCATGTCGCCGCGGGCAAGCGCCGCCTGCGCGGAGGCGAGGTCGGCTTCGCCCACCTCGCCCTTGCGGCCGTAGGCCATGGCGAGCTGCGAATAGACCTCGGGTGCTTCCGGCTCGCGCTGCATTGCGACGCGCAACAGCGAAATCGCCTCATCCGAGTGGCGGTTCTCGCCGGTCGCGACCAGCGCCTGGCCGAGCATGATGCGGATCAGCGCCGCGTTCGGCGCGAGCGCGGCGGCGCGGCGCAGCGGCGCGATCGACTGGGCCGGATGCGCGCTTTCGAGCAGCGCCTGGCCCTTGAGCTCGTGGAAGTAAGGATTATTCGGCTGCGCCTGGATCAGCGCCTCGATCTGCGCCAGCGCGGTCGAGACCTCGCCATGGCGGTAGGCCGCGATGGCGCGGGCGTAGCGCGCCGGCAGGCTGGTGTCGGTCGAGGGGTAGCGGCGCGCGACCGTATCGGGGCGTTCGAGGAAGCCCGCCAGCTTCGCGCGCATCATGTCGTGGCGCAGCTGCAACTCGGGCGGATCGCGCTTGTCCCAATGCGTGTTGGTTTTGACCAGGTCTTCCAGTGCGATCACGCGCTCGCGCGGCATCGGGTGCGACTGCTGATACGGGTCGACGCGTGACGAGACGATCAGCAGGTCTTCGGCGAAGCGCTTGAACGTGTCCTGCATGCCCTTGGCCGACTGGCCGGTGGCATTGAGGAACTTCACCGCCGCACGGTCCGCCGATTCCTCCTGCGCGCGCACGTAGGAGAGCAGCGAGCGGCGGATCATCTCCTGCGGGCCCTGTAGCAGGGCGGGTGCGATCTGGCCGAGATTGTTGTTGGCTCCGCCCCCGCTGGCCGCGCCGCCGACCAGCGCACCGACGCCGAGCAGCATGGCGATGATCGAGGCGGTCTGCGCGTTCGCCATCTGCTCGCGCAGGCGCGAGAGATGCCCGCCCGCCATGTGGCCGGTTTCGTGCGCGAGCACGCCGATGATCTCGTTCGGCGTCTTGCTGTCGTACAGCGCGCCGACATTCACGAAGATACGGCGGCCGTCCATCACGAAGGCGTTGAAGGCGCGCTCGTTGATCAGCACGACCTGCACGTTCTGCTGCGTCAGTCCCGCGGCTTTCAAGATCGGCGCGGTGTAATCGCGCAGCAGTTGTTCGATCTCGGCGTCGCGGATGATGGGAAGACCGAGATTCGGGCCGCCTTTCGGCTGCGCGATGGCCGGCTGTCCGCCGAGCAGCAGCGCCGATGCGGTAATCAGCGCAATGGCGCGCGATGCTGGCATCGCGCGGCGCGCCCTGCTAGGTCTTTCGCGAACCATCCGGATTCCCGATCCCGCCACGTCGCCGCAAACTAGGGACCCGGGCGGCTGGGGTCAACGCGCGGCACGTCACGCTTCGCGGCGCGATCGGCCAGCAAAAGCCGCCGATTGCGGCGCGAAAGAGGCGGGTCAACCGCCTGAGTTCCCAGGAGAAGATCGACGTGATGCTGGATAAGGCCCGCCCACTCGTGACCGCGTCCGCGCGGAGCGATGTTCCGCCCTTCATGGTGATGGACGTGATGGCAGCGGCAGCAGCCATCGAGGCGCGCGGCGGGCATGTCATCCACATGGAGGTCGGCCAGCCGGCCGCGCCCGCGCCGCGTACCGCGATTGCCGCCGCAAAGGCGGCGCTCGATACCGGCGACATCGGCTACACGGCGGCGCTCGGTATCCCGGCCCTGCGCGCGCGCATCGCGCGGCACTATGCGGAGACGCACGGTGTCACCGTCGAGCCCGAGCGGATCGTGGTGACCACCGGCTCGTCGGCCGGATTTATCCTGGCGTTTCTCGCACTGTTCGAGCCGGGCGACCGGATCGCTGTCGCGTGTCCGGGCTATCCGCCCTACCGGCATATTCTCACCGCGCTCGGCTGCGAGCCGGTGATGATCGAAATTTCGGCGGCGACGCGCTGGTCGATCACGGTCGACGCGCTGCTTGAAACGCACCGCCGCACGCCGCTCAAGGGCGTGCTGGTCGCAAGCCCGGCCAATCCGACCGGCACCATGATGCGGCCCGACGATCTGAGCCGGCTGATCGCGGCGGCCGAAGGGGAGGGCATCCGCTTCATCTCCGACGAGATCTACCACGGGCTCGACTATGCGTTCCCGGCCGAGACGGCAGCGAAGTTCTCCGACAATGCCGTCATCATCAATTCGTTCTCGAAGTACTTCTGCATGACGGGCTGGCGCGTCGGCTGGATGGTGGCGCCCGATGGACTGGTGCGCCCGGTCGAGCGCTTGCAGCAGAACCTGGCGATCTCGGTGCCGACGCTCTCGCAGATCGCGGCCGCCGCGGCGTTCGACGGGCGCGACGAGATGGAAACCGTCAAGCACGGCTATGAGGAAAATCGCCGCATCCTGGTCGAAGGCCTGCCGAAAGTCGGCCTCGACAAGTTCCTGCCCGTCGACGGCGCGTTCTATCTCTATGCGGATATTTCGCGCTTCTCGAACGACAGCTTCGATTTCGCCAAGCGCATGCTGGAGCAGGCCGGCGTCGCGGCGACCCCGGGCATCGACTTCGACCCGGTACACGGGCGTGAGTTCGTCCGTTTCTCCTACGCGGGCTCGGCCGCCGACATGCGCGAGGCAGTGCAGCGGATTGGAACATGGTTGAACCGGAGTTAACCCGGTACCCCCGATGCGCGAGCGCGGCGCCTTGAAGTTGTCGATCACGCGCACCAAGTCGTGATGGAGGCTTGCCCGTCTCGCACCATCACGCTAAATGCATCTCTCTCGCACCATGAACCGAACCCTCGCATCATGATTTGACCTGCCGCGCGGCGCCCGCCCGCGCGTTCCGTCAACGATCAGCAAAGGAACACGATACATGTGGAGCAGCCCCAAGGGCGCCACCGTTCAAGAGCGCCTCGACCGCGCTGCGGAAGCCAAGAAGGCCCTGCTGGAGCGCTTTCGCTCCGCCCCCAAGCCGGGCGATGCCGAATTTGACGAGAAGCAGGCGCAGCTGAAGGCGGTCGCCGAAGCGCGCCGCCAGCGCGAAGAGCTGCGCGCAAAGCAGAAGGCGGAAGCCGAAGCCGCGCGCATCGAAGCGGCCCGGCTCAAGGCCGAGGCCGAGGCGAAGGCCGCTCAGGAAGCCGCCGAAAAGGCCGCCAGGATCGCCGCCGAGGAAGCCGCCATCATGGCTGCCCTCAAGGCCGAAGAGGCCGAAAAGCTCGAAGCGCTCCTCGCCGAGCAGAAGGCCGCGCGCGATGCCCGCTATGCGGCGCGCAAGGCGGCCAAAAAGGAGCGGCGGCGCGGATACTAAGGCGCCATCATTTTTTCTTTGGAGCGCGTTGCTTGGCCGGACTCGCATTTGCGCGTTCGGCCTTGAGCTTTTTAGGCGCCTGAAGGCGCCATGCCCGCTCGACGCAATGCGCAAGCTCCGCGCTGCCGATCGCGGACAGGTGCACCAGCACCGCCGGCCAGCCAACATAGTGATCCGTCTCGAAATAGATCGATGGCTCGGCTTCCATCAGGAACGCCTTTTCCTCCATGGTGCAGCGGAACACGAGCGTGTCGGCGTCCTTCACGCGCATCATGAACTTGCCGCGCACGGTGAGCGAAGGCGTGCCGTAGGACGTCCCTTCCTCGATTCCCGGCAGCCTGGTCGCCTTGGCGGCTTTGACGGCGCGCGCGAAGGCGCGGTCCGCGTCACCTGAACTTCTTTTCGGCGCTGCCGGTGTCTTGACCGAGGCAGCCTTGCGTTTCGCCGAGGTCTTGCGTGCGGCGTTCTCCCACGCGATCCCTAGCGCGTTCTTGAGTGTCGCCGGATCGGCCGCCGGGAGCTGGACATTGGTACTGCCGCGCCGTCCCCAGCCGCCGGCAACCGGAACGAACACGGTCGGGGTCGTCTCCACGAGCAATGCCTGCTGGTCCGGCGTCAACTGGACCATGCCGAACGAGGCATCCGGGTAGCCCAGCGTGGCGAAGATCTTGCCGCCGACCCGGCGGAAATCCACGGTCCCCATATGCGAGGATTCGATGGTATCGGGGAGGGAGAGGGCGGCGCGGCGAAACTGGTTTGGAGTCAAATTACATCTCCGCATTCGCGCGGCAGTCTAACTCAAAACTCCACGTCGAGCTCTTCGACTTCCTCCGGCTCGCTTTTGGCGTCCTCGATCCATTCCTTCATCGCCGGCAGCGCCATGATCTCCGCGCAATAGGCCGCGCAATCGCTGTCGAGCTTCACGTCGTAGCTCAGGAACCGCGTGCACACCGGCGCATACATGGCGTCGGCCATGGTCGGTTTTTCGCCAAACAGATACGGCCCGCCGTATTTGGCGAGGCACTCGCGCCAGATCGCGACCACGCGGTCGATGTCGGCCTGCACGCCCGCCCACACCTTGAAGCCCGGATAGTGCGCCCGGAGGTTCATCGGCAGTGCCGAACGCAAGTTCGAGAAGCCCGAATGCATCTCGCCCGAGATCGAGCGGCAATGCGCGCGCGCGCCGCGCGCTTCCGGCAGCAGGCCGGCATCCGGCTTCAACTCATTGAGGTACTCGCCGATCGCCAGCGTGTCCCACACCTTGGTGCCGTCATGGGCGAGGCACGGCACCAGGAACGATGGCGAGAGCAGCAGCAACTCGGCGCGCGACGATGGATCGTCCAGACCCGACACCTCCACCGCGACATCGAGGCCCGCCATCCGGCACAACAGAAAGCCGCGCAAGGACCAGGAGCCGTAGTTGCGGCTGTTGATCGACAGTGTGGCCTCGGCCATGGACGTTCCCCGATTGCCGGAGCGGCGAGCTTTCGCCCGGCCGCCACAGTTGCAAACTTCACGCTCCGGCCGCGAACTTAGCGCCCGGCGCCTCTTATGCCCCGGCAAGGGCGGGTTATCCACGCATCACCACCCTGCCGATAATTATCTCGCAGTGCAGCAGAAAATGCACTAGCCTTTTGCGTGCCGGGTTGAGTTTTATCGGGGCTGGAGCGCCGCGTCAGCGGCGCCGTAAAGAACGTATGCTCTATCAGGCGTATCAGGCGCATACCGACATCATGGTCCCGGTCCGGGCCTGGGCCGGCATGGCGATCCATGCCTTCGCGCCGATGAATGGGTTTTCGCCGCCCGCCGTCAAGAACCTCACGGCGGCCTACGAGCTGATCGCGCGCGCGGGGCTGACCCATGTGCGCCCGCCCTACGGCATCGACACCGTCACGGTCGGCAACGAGGAACTGCCGGTGCGCGAGGAGGCGGCGCACGTCACGCCGTTCGGCACGTTGCTGCATTTCGCCAAGGATGTTGCGAGCGCCCAGCCGCGCGTGCTGCTCGTCGCGCCGCTGTCCGGACACTTCGCGACGCTGCTGCGCAACACCGTCAAGACCATGCTGCCCGAGCACGACGTCTACATCACCGACTGGCACAATGCGCGCGACGCGCCGCTCTCGGCCGGCCGCTTCGGTTTCGACGATTATGTCGAGCACCTGATCAAGTTTCTCGAGGTGATGGGGCCCGGCGCGCACATCGTCGCGGTGTGCCAGCCCTGCGTCGCCGCGCTCGTCGCCGCCGCCGTGATGGCGCAGACCAACAATCCGGCACAGCCGCGCTCGATGACCCTGATGGCTGGGCCGATCGACTGCCGCGTCAATCCCACCAAGGTGAACGAGCTTGCGACCTCGAAGCCGATCTCCTGGTTCGAGCACAACCTGATCGCGACCGTGCCGCTGCGCTATCCGGGCGCGTTCCGCAAGGTCTATCCGGGCTTCGTGCAGCTCGCCGCCTTCATGAGCATGAACATCGACCGCCACGTGAAGGCGCATAAAGAGCTCTACGACAACCTGGTCGCGGGCGAGATCGCCAAGGCGGCGCAGACCAAGGCGTTCTACGACGAGTATTTCGCGGTGCTCGATCTCGCCGCCGAGTTTTATATCGAAACCGTCAAGATCGTGTTCCAGGATTATTCGCTGGCCAAGGGCGAGCTGAAATTCCGCGGCGAGCCGGTGGAGCCGCGCGCGATCAAACGCACCGCGCTGTTCACCGTGGAGGGCGAGAAGGACGACATCTGCGCGGTCGGCCAGACGCTCGCCGCGCAGGAGCTCTGCAGCGGCATCCGCCCCTACCGCAAGCGCCACCACATGCAGCCCGGCGTCGGCCATTACGGGGTGTTCTCCGGCAAGAAGTGGGAAGCGCAGATTTATCCGCTGCTGAAGAACGTGATCTTGTCGAGCGATTAGCGGATTCGACAGGGCGTCCGGCCTGCGCTTTGCTGGGCGCGGAGTCCGTGTATGCCCGTGCCCCGTATCGTTCCGGCGCTGCTCAGCTTCACGGCGGGGTTCGTCGACGCCTGCACGTTTCTCGCGCTGTTCGGGCTCTACGTCGCGCAGGTGACCGGCAGCTTTGTCGTATTCGGTTCCGGCCTCGTCGCGCACGAGGAGGGATTCCTCATCAAGGTGCTGGCGATCCCGGTGTTCTTCGCGGCGGGCCTGTTCACCACGATTTTCGCCGAAGTGCTGCGCCGGCGCGGGCACGCCGCGCTCGCGTGGGCGCTGGCGCTCGAATGCGCGTTGCTTGCCGCGTTTCTCGGTCTCGCTCTTGCGGTCCCGATCGCGCGCGACCCGAATGCGCCGGCAACGCTCCTTGCCGCGATGCTGGGCCTGTCGGCGATGGGCGTGCAAAGCGCGCTGGTGCGCCTGCTGATGCCGGGCGCCGCCTCCACCAATGTGATGACCACCAATACGACGCTGTTCGCGATCGATACCGGCGAGCTGCTGCTCGGCTGGCACGGGCGGAAGCGCGGCGACGCGGAAGCCGCGGCTCAATTCTCGGCCGCGCGCGAGCGGCTGTCGCACCTCGTCCCGCTCGGCATCGGATTCCTGCTCGGCACAGCCGCGGGCGCGTTCGGCTTTGTGCTGTTCGGCCTGCCGTGCCTCGTGCTGATTCTGGTGCTGCTGCTCGGCCTGATCGTCTGGGCGGCGCGGCGCTAGATCATATCCCCAGCGCGGCGAGCGCCGCCGCCACATCGGACGGCGAATTCACCAGCACGGTCTGCAAGCCGCAAGCGCGCGCACCTTCGATGTTATGCGGGCTGTCGTCGAAAAATACGATGCGGCCGGCAGGCGCTCCGATCTCCCTGACGACGAATTCGAACGCGGCGGCGTCGGGCTTGCGCAGGCCGATGCTGGAGGAGATAAAGACCTTCTTGAAATTCTTCAGGGCATCCGGAAATTTCACCGACCAACATGCGGCGTGCGCCGGATTGGTATTGGTGAAGGCATAGAGCGGCAAGCGCTGCGCCGCGCGTGCGAGCAGCGCCGCAATCCCCGGGACTTCATCGACGAAGATTGCATTCCAACCGTCGAGGAATTGTGCGTCGGAGAGGTCGATGCCGAGCGAGGCGCGCAGGCTTGCGAAGTAGTCCTCGACGCCGAGCGCGCCGATCTCGTGGCGGCGATACGGCTCATCCTGCGTGAATCGCCCGCGCAGCAGCACCGGATCGCAGCCCGCGGAGGCTGCCCAGCGCGCAAAGACGCGGTTGAAGTCGATATCGATGATGACCCCGCCGAGATCGAACAGCAGGGCATCCGCCGCGCCGGGCTTCATCGCGTGGGCCGCCTCACTCCGCCTTGATGCCCGCGCCCTTGATGATCGGCCACCATTTTTCGATCTCGGTCTTTTGGAACGCCGCAAGCCCCTCGGGTGTCTGCTGCGCGGGCGCGGCGACATCGAGCCCGAGCTCGGAGAATTTTGCTTTGGTGGTCGGATCGGCGAGCACTTGCATCATCGCCTTGTTGAGCGTGCCGATTACATCCTTCGGCGTACCCTTCGGCGCCCAGAAGCCGAACCAGCCCGACATGTAAAGTCCCGGCACGCCAGTCTCGTCCGATGTCGGGATGTCGGCCATCGAGGCCGAACGCTGCGGCGACAGGTTCGCAATCGCCTTGATCGTGCCGCCGCGCACCTGCGGCAGGGCGACCGCGCCCTGCACGACCAGCAGATCGACCTGCCCCGACACGAGATCGGTCATCGCCGGACCTGCGCCGCGATAGGGGATGAACGTGACCTCGGTCTTGGTGAGTTGCTGCAGCAGGATGCCGGACACGTGCGCGGCGGCGTTCTGGTTGACGAACGTCACCTTACCGGGGTCTTTCTTCATCAGCGCGACGAGTTCGCTCAGATTGTTGGCCGCGAGGTCCTTCTTCGCGACCAGCAATTGCGGATTGTTCGAGATCAGGCCGACCGGCTCGAAGTCTTTCTCCAGATCGTAGTTGAGCTTGTAGATGATGCTGCCGACGTGGGTGTCCCACTGGCCGATGTCGATCGTGTAGCCGTCCGGCGCCGCGCGCGCGACGCGCCCGACCCCGATCGAGCCGCCCGCGCCGCCGACATTCTCGATCACGATCGGCTGGCCGAGAATCGGCCGCATCCGCTCCGCCATGATGCGCGCCGCCGTGTCGGTCGAGCCGCCGGGCGGGAAGGGGACGATCAGTGTGATCGGACGGGAGGGGTAGGGCTGGGCGTGGGCGGACGAGATGGCAGCGAGCGCGAGCGCAATGGACATAAACAAGCGGATCATTCCAATCCTCCCCGATTTTCTTACCGCAACGCCGCCGCGATGTTGCCGCCGTCGACTGTCGTGACATCGGCGGTGGTTTTCAACGCCAGCGCCTGCGACAGAAAGGCCTGCGCGACGTCATCGGCGATGACCTCGCGCCCGAGCAGATTGCCCGCCATGTAGTCTTTCTCGGACACACCCCGCGCGCGGGCGCGCTCGGCGATGAAGTCGTCGGTGAGCAATCCTGAGCGGATGCGGTCGGCATTCACGGCGTTGGCGCGGATGCCGTCCGCGCCGTAATCGAGCGCGTACTGGCGCACGAGCAGGAGCGTCGCGGCCTTCGGCAGGCCATACGGTCCGAAATTCGGCCCCGGATTCACCGCCTGCTTCGAGACGTTGAACAAGAGACAGCCGCCGGTGCCTTGGGTCAGCATGATCTTCACCGCCGCCTGCGCGACGCGCTGGTGGCCGTAGAAATTCAATTCGAAGCTCTCACGCAACACCGCCTCGTCGACTTCGCCGATGCGGCCCTGCCACGCCGCGCCGGCGTTCGACACGACGATATCGACGCCGCCGAACGCATCGACGACCTGCTCGAAGGCGGCTTGCGCCATCCTTGGGAGCGTCACATCGCAAGCCACGGCAATCGACGATCCGCCGATCGCTTTGACGACTTCGGAGGCGGCGGCGAAGTTCTTGTCCAGCAGCGCAACCTCCGCGCCGGCCGCCGCGAACGCCTTCGCAGTCGCGGCGCCGATGGCGCCGCCTGCGCCGGTCACCGCCACGACCTGGCCCGCGAGCGGCTTTTCCGCCGCCGCGCCGAGCTTGGCCTGCTCCAGCGACCAGTATTCCATGTCGAACAGGTTGGCATCGTCGAGCGCCTGGTAGCGGCCGGTCGCTTCCGCGTCCGTGATGGTTTCGATCGCGGCTTCGGCGAGGTCGGCTGCGACCCGCGCATCTTTCTTCGAACGGCCGAGCCCGAACAGCCCGAGCCCCGGCACCAGCACCACGCGGGGCATCGGATCGAGCGGCTTCCTCGTGCCGCCGACGCGCGCGTTGTTCGTCTCGAAATAGGTCCGGTACTTGCCGACGAAGGTCGCGACGGCCGCGCGCACATCCTGCCGGAATGCGTCGAGCTTGCCCGCTTGCGGCGCCGGTACGATCAGCGGCCAGTTCTTGGTGCGGATGGTGTGGTCCGGCGTCACCACGCCGGCCTGACTGTAACGCGCAACCTCGGCGCCGTCGACGAAGTTGAGGACCGCATCGCCGCCGCGAAACTCAAGAATGAAGCGCTTCCACGCGCCCTCGATTGTCTCGTCCTTCAGCGCGCAAGCGCCGCGCACGATCGGCGCAACATCCCCGCTGCCCGCGATCTGTTGCGGCATCTGCGCGCTCGCGAACACGGCCTTGCGGCTGCGCTTCAGCCGCTCTTCGGCGAGCGTGACCATCTCGATCATGCGCTCGTAGGCTTGGCGCGCGCCGGCGCCGAAGGTGAAGATGCCATGCCGGTGCAGGATCAGCCCTTGAACGGAAGGATCGCGCTCGTAAACCTCCGCCGCGGCTCGCGCGAGCGCAAAGCCCGGCATGATGTAGGGCACGTAACCCATGCGCGCGCCGTACACCTCCCGGCACAGCGCATCGCCCTCCGGCTGGTCGGTGAGACTCAGCACCGCGGTCGAATGGGTGTGGTCGACGAACTTGTGCGGCAGGAAGGCATGCAGCAGCGTCTCGACTGACGGGTTCGGCGCTGACGGATCGAGCAAGTTCGCGCGCTGCACGCGCACCATGTCTTCGTCGCTGAGCGCTTCGCGCGCACGGAGTTTTTTCAGCGCATCGAGCCGCACCGCGGGCAGGCCGGGGGGCTCGATCGATCCCATGTCCCAGCCGGAGCCCTTGACGCACAGCACGTCGACCTCGTCGCCATTGAGATCCGCGGCGCGCAGCTTCACCGAGGTATTGCCGCCGCCGTGCAGGACGAGTTTGGGATCTTTGCCGAGCAGGCGCGTCGTGTAGACGCGCAGCGCGAGATCGCGCGCGATGCCGGCGTAGCGGTCGACCACGGCCTCGGCGTCGCGATCGACCCACGCGCTCTTCATGCGATCCGCGGCTTAACCGCGCCGGTTCCACCAGCCGAAGCGGCGCGGCTTGGCCTCCGCTTCGCTGCTTGGCGCGGCCGGCTCGGGAATCGTCACCGCAGGCCCCGGCTCGGGCAGGGGAGGCGGCGGCGCGGACGGCTGCACGTCGCTCATCGGCCCGGACGAGAACACCGGGGCAGGCTCGCGGATCGTGGAACGCCGCCGCGGCGGCTCCTGTGGCGCAGGTTCAGGTGCGGTGTCGCGCGGCGTCTCGCGTGCGACCGGCTCGAACGGTTGCGGCGCTTGCGGCTCGGGCGCGCTCGGCGCCTCCGCGCGGCTCGCCCCGCCGAGATCGGCGACGGCGTCGGCCACTTCCGGCTCGACTCCCTGATGCTCCTGATGCTCGCCGTGACCGCCATTCGGTCCGGCAAATCCGGGTTCGCCCTCGCGTCCACGGCGATTGCGCCGTCCGCCGCGACGGCCGCGACGGCGGCGGCGGTGTTCTCCGTCGCCATTTTGCCCAGGCACGCCGGCGGGGCCGCGATCGGAATGGATTTCGCCCGCAGCTTCGGCGGGTTCACCGCCATTGCCCTCATGCGCGATGGCGTGCTCGGCAACGATCTCGTGGCTGAAGGCGCCTTCGCGCGGTTCGCGGCCGCCTTCACGCGGTTCGCGACCGCCCTCACGCGGTTCGCGACCGCCCTCGCGGCCGCCTCGGCCGCGCCGCCGCCGCCGCCCGCGGCGCTGGCTATCATCGCGCGCTTCCGCGTCGGCGGACGCACTGTCCGGCACATGCTCCGACGTTTCGGCTTCGCCCTCGGTTTCCTCGGGCGCTTCCTCTTCGGCAAACTCGTCGACCTCGTCCTCGTATTCGTCCTCGACCACCGGTGCAGCGGCCGGGGCCTGCGCGGCGATCGCCTTGGCGGCTTCGATGCTGTGCACCAGCTCGCCCTTTTCGATCAGGAACGGCTGCGCGGCGCCGATCGTCGCATCGGCATTGACCGTGATGGTGATCTGGAAGCGGCTCTCAAGATCGCGCAGGTGCGCGCGCTTGTGGTTGAGACAGTAGAGCGCGACCTCGGTGCGCGTGCGCACGAGCAGGTTATGCGTCGCGCCCTTGAGCAGCATTTCCTCCAGCATGCGCAACAGGTGCAGCGCGACCGAAGACACCGAGCGCACATGGCCGGAGCCGCCGCAATGCGGGCACTTGTCGGTCGAGCTTTCCAGCACGCTCGAACGGATGCGCTGGCGCGACATCTCCATCAGGCCGAAATGCGAGATGCGCCCGACCTGGATGCGCGCGCGGTCGTTCTTCAGGCTTTCCTTCAGCCGCCGCTCGACGAGGCGATTGTTGCGCCCCTCGTCCATGTCGATGAAGTCGATGACGATGAGCCCTGCAAGATCGCGCAGGCGGAGCTGGCGAGCCACTTCCTCCGACGCCTCGAGATTGGTCTTGAGCGCCGTATCCTCGATGTGATGCTCGCGCGTGGCGCGTCCCGAGTTGACGTCGATCGCCACCAGCGCCTCGGTCTGGTTGAGCACGATGTAGCCGCCCGAGCGAAGCTGCACGGTCGAGGAGAACATGGCGTCGAGCTGGCTCTCGATGCCGTAGCGCGTGAACACCGGCTGGGGATCCACGTAGAGCTTCACGTTCTTGGCGTGGCTCGGCATCAGCATGCGCATGAAGTCTTTGGCTTCGCGATGCCCGGCCTCGCCCGCGACCAGGATCTCCTCGATATCCTTGTTGTAGAGATCGCGGATCGAGCGCTTGATCAGCGAGCCTTCCTCGTAGACCAGCGTCGGCGCGGTGGACCTCAGCGTGAAGTCGCGCACCGTTTCCCACAGCCGCAGCAGGTATTCGAAATCGCGCTTCACTTCCGTTTTGGTGCGGCTCGCGCCCGCGGTGCGCAGGATGACGCCCATGCCCTCCGGCACTTCGAGGTCCTGCGCGATTTCCTTGAGTTTCTTGCGGTCGATCGAATTGGTGATCTTGCGCGAGATGCCGCCGCCGCGCGCGGTGTTCGGCATCAGCACCGAATAGCGGCCGGCGAGCGACAGGTAGGTCGTGAGCGCCGCGCCTTTGGTGCCGCGCTCTTCCTTCACCACCTGCACCAGCATGATCTGGCGCCGCTTGATGACTTCCTGGATCTTGTAGTTGCGGCGGTAGCGCGGCGGCGTGCGCTCCTGCGCCTCTTCCATCGCGTCGGCGCCGCCGACGGACTCGACGACTTCTTCTTCTTCGCCGTTTTCGGCTGCCGCCGGCTCTTCGACTTCGGTGACGTTGCCGTTCCCGTTGCCGGCGGATTCGTCGCCGTGCGGGGCTTCGGGCGCGAGATCGGGGCTTTCAGTCGCGAGAGAAGATTCGGTTGGCTCCGGTGCGGTCTGCAGCGCGGCGTCGCTTGTTGGGTCCGCGACGGGCGCTTGTTCGTGCGCGGCGGCTGGCTCGGTCTGAGTTGCTTCGGCCTGTTGCTCGACCGGCGGCGCTTCGGCTTCGCGCGCCGGCTCAACGTGCTCGGCATGCGCCTCGGGCGCCGCGACGTGCTCGGTGTCCTGCGCCTCGGCCTGGTGCGTATCGGCATGATCGGCCGTGCCGGACTCGTCCGTAACCGGAGCCACGCCTTCCGCGCCCTCGGCCGGCGCACCTTCATTCGAATCCTCGAACGGCTGCGTGCGCACCGGATCGCGTCGGCTATGCTCGCGGCGTGGTCTCCGTCCGCGGCCTCCGCCGCTCGCGCGGCGGTCGACTTCTTCCTCGGCCTCGCGATGCGCGCGCTCTTCGTCGGCGATCAGCGCCTGCCGGTCGGCGACCGGGATCTGGTAGTAATCCGGATGGATTTCCGAGAACGCCAGGAAGCCGTGGCGGTTGCCGCCGTAGTCGACGAAGGCGGCCTGGAGCGAAGGCTCTACCCGCGTGACTTTGGCGAGATAGATGTTGCCGCGCAGCTGGCGGCGGTTCGCGGACTCAAAGTCGAATTCCTCGACCCGGTTGCCGCGCAGCACCACCACCCGGGTCTCCTCCGGATGGGTGGTGTCGATGAGCATCTTGTTGGCCATTGAATGTCTCTTGACGGCGGGCTCGCGCGCGTGCGCCCCGTGCGGAGTGCACGGGCGGCACCGGCGGCGCGCCGAATTTGGGGTTGAATGAATGGCTTTGGATCATGCGGGCAGGCGTGGTCAACGCCGAAGCGTTGCCTGCAACTCTTAACTGCTCGCCCGGGCGACGCGGACTGTCCGCGTCTTGCGCCTTGAGCATGATCCTCAACCTGAACTTGGAACGGCCGCGCTTGCGCACCGCCGCGGTTTCGTCGCTGCTGACAGCTTGGTCCAGGCGGATGATCCGCCTTGGGTCCGGATGTCCTTAAAGGGCGTCGGCCGTTTCGCTTGGAAGCCGTGGCATCAAGCGAGTTGGCCTCAGGCGGGCCGCTCTTTGGCCATTCCCTAAGGGAATTGGCCTTTGGGCGGTCGCCGGATGCCCGAACGCGGCAAATCCAGATTCGCAACCGTCAGCAGCACTTACATACGGCTTAGGGGAGGGGATGGCAAGCGAAGGCTGGTGGCCTCGTTTGCAAGTAGCGAGTATGATCCAGCCAATCGGCACGGTGCAGTTGCCGATTTTGGGAGGATTGCCATGGGCATCCGTTCTAGCGGTATGTTGCTGGCGGTTGTGGCGACAGTTTTCGCGATTGCGCCCGGGTCGGCGTTGGCACAGTTCAATATGCCAGGTTTCGGCGGCGGAGGCGCGACCTCCAGCGAACGAATGGGCGGTGGCGGTGGTGGAAAGGGAGCCACCACTGTCAAGAGCAGCAAGTCCAACACCAGCGACCGCATGGGTGGCGGTGGCGGGGCCAAAGCGGGTGGGGCAGCGGCCAACCGCATGGGCGGCGGCGGCGGCAAAGGCAGCGCGAGCAGAGGGAGAAATCTTAACACCAGCAGGTCGAACTGATCGCACGTCGCTTACCTTCGAGGCCGCCCTAGCGCTGGCGGCCTCGTCTTTACAGCCGACCTATTTCGCAATCGGCGTTTCAAGATCAATTTTGATTTCGACTGGCTCACCATCACCATCATAGATTTGCGAGACGTTCATCGCGAGCGTTCGGCCGGCTTGCCGCGCCCAAGACAGCCCTTAGGCCGCTTCGGCATCCTTGGCGGCTACGCAAGGCACCGGCAGCCCCGCCGTGCGACAAATCGCCTGCTCGGTCGAGGCGAGCAGCGTCATGCACTCCTCCTCCTCGCACATCGGATAGCCCTCGGCGTAATGCGCGCGCACATACGCGAGCGCCGCAGCGGCGCCCTCCAGCGTGTGCGGCACGGTCGCGACGAAGCGCTCGGTCGCCTGGCCGAGCAGGTCGCAGAAGCGCCCTTGCGTCGCGTACTCCGCCTTCAGCCGAGCGTTGGCGGCGCGGCGCTGCCCGCGCGGCGCATGCCACGCTGCCTGCTCGGCCGCGGCGAGCACGGGGACATGCGCCTCAAGCTCCGCACAGGCGCGCACGTGCGCCTCGATGGCGGCGAAGATGGGGTCGGGAAGGGCCGGTAGCCCGGATGGAGCGGACGCGTCCGCCGAAGCCTCGGCGAAGGCGGAAGCGAAATCCGGGGAGGGGAGAGCGGCCACTGCAACGGTCGCCATGGGGACAACGGCTGCGGCACCCGAAAGCAAAGCCCGCCGTGTGATAGAATCGTGCTTAGCCTGCGCCATGGGTCACTCCGTGGCTTGGGTTAGAGCCGGACGGGTGTTACAGCACTCGACCGGCTCGCATTATCTAGCGCCGGAAAGTCATGAAGTCAATATCTAGCGCTAAAAAATCTAAGAGAGGCCGCGGCCGGCCGCGCGTCGATGCGACGCCGGTCAATACGCGTTTCCCGCCAATTGAGCTGCGCGCGCTCGATGCGTGGATCGCAAGTCAACCGGCGCCGAAACCTTCGCGGCCGGAAGCGGTGCGCAGGTTGGTGGAGCAGGCTTTGAGGGCGCAGGAGATGCGGCTGCGGAAACGGTGAGTAGCCCGCATGAGCGAAGCGAGATGCGGGAGAAAGATGTAGCTTCGTTCACCCCAACCATATGCAAGATAGAATTCATGCCCGGCCTTGTCCGTCCGAAATTTGTCGCGCTCGATTCATCGCATCTCGGGTTGGTCGCTGCTGACAAGGAAGCGAAGGACAAGAACCGCCAGCGGCGCGCCAAAACGTTCGAGAAGAACTTTGAGGAAAGCGGCAGTGTCTTGTTGCTTTGCTTTCATCACGTTCAAGAGCTTCTTTCGCATCAGAACGACGATGTCGTGGCACGGCGCGTTGCATTTCTCCAGTCGCTACCAATGGTCGCGGCGTTGGCATCATTCAGGCACGACGACACAATTGGGGCAGTAACCGACCTACAGTGTTTCGAGGCTGCCATCGCGTTCAGAAATCCTGCGGCGGACGCCTTGGCTGTCCGCTATGAAGCGGCAAAGAAAATGTTCCGGCTCGGCAGCGGCGTAGATCTTGTTCGGCCTTTCTTGGAGAATTGGACAGTGCTTCGTGCGGAGTTCGCCAGACTGGCGGCTCGAAGTCGTGAGGTCGTCGCCATTTCGCGATCCGGGTTTGCAGGAAACTCTGACGCGAAGATCGTTGACCTACTAAAGGGAAAGCTTCGGACACCAGGCGACATTCATCAGCAGTTCGAAAATCTCCACAGTCGACTGTCCGTCGACATCCAGAAGCGCGGCGACAGGCGCATTCCGAATCCGACGTTTTCGTCGAAATCCTTCCTCGAAGAGGTCAAAGCATTTGGTATGGGAGCGATAAGCACCGGGAATCCTGGTCTGCAAATCTTGCAAGCGTGCGGCGTTGATCTCTCAGAGATCGGGCCCGATACGACGGTGGGCGATGTTGGCGCGTTGGCGATGTTTCGCAGGAAGCTAGAGATCTTGAACCAATATCTCGGCCTGCCCTGGTTAGAACTGAAGGCGGCGGTTCAGGAGAACCGCCTTCCATCCAGCATCGTCAGCAACGCGATTGCACTATTTCATCCAGACACTCAGGAATGGGACGGGAGTGAACTGACGGATCGCTATCTCGCGTGTCTCGCTGCCTACGCCGATGTGACCTACGTCGACAAGCGCACGCACGAGGCGTCTCGACAGGCGCGGCAGAAGTTGGAGAGCTTCGCTTCCCTCGTGCGGCGTGTCGAGAAGGCTGGCAGCTACGAAGAGATTGGCAAGCAGGTGTTGACCTGCTGAGACGTAGCCTGCATGAGCGCAGCGATACAGGTGTCGGCCGGATGTCAGCCCCGGATTTCGCTTCGCTCATCCGGGCTACGTCGCCGCCGTGCGCGCCCGTCCAAATTGTTGTACCATGGTCGATGAGCAGACGCGGCCACGCCGCAGCTGGAGCAAGATCATGAAGTTCGCGCGCATCACGGTAGACCCGGGTCAGATGGGTGGCGTCCCGTGCATCCGCGGCTTGCGGATTCCGGTCGCGACTGTGGTCGGGATGGTTGCCAATGGCATGACCACGGCTGCAATTCTCGCCGCCTATCCGGACCTCGACGCGGAGGACGTCACTGAGGCCCTGCGCTATGCGGCTGATGCCGTGCGCGAACGCGAATTGCCGCTCGCGATCCCGTGAGGTTCCTGATCGACAACGCATTGTCGCCGGCTCTGGCGGAGGGACTGCGGCAGAACGGGCATGATGCCTCGCACGTCCGCGATCACGGCTTGCAGGGGGCGGACGACGCGACCGTGTTTGCGTACGCCAGGCAGGAGACCCGCGTCCTCGTATCGGCCGACACGACTTTGGCGCGCTGCTCGCGCTCACGGCAAACCGTAGTCCTTCGGTCATTCTCTTTCGCCGGGGAACCGAGCGGAGGCCTGAAAGGCAACTCGCCCTTCTGTTGGCAAACTTGCCGTCGATCGAAGAAGCGCTCCCCACCTCGCGAGTTCGTTGCGCCGCTCAGCCCCGAGGATCGGCCCTTCTACGAGCTTGGCTATGCTTCGGAAATTATCCCCGGTGTAGGAATATGTTTCACGTGAAACACCGGAAGAATTATAACCTTGACAAAGCACCCGGCTCCACACCATGTTACCGCCGCCCCGCAAGGGGATGGCGCGCCCGAATCCAAAGCGACTTATGAAGGCAAGGTTGTATACTTGCCTTTCGTCGCCAATTCGGACGGAGGCCGGGACGTGGAACGGATCAATCAGTTTGCTTTCTACGAGATGGGGAAAGCGCTGAAGCAGTTTGCGGCCTATCGCGGCAACGTTTCCCCGGAAACGTGTATGCACGACTTTTTTGGTGCCCGAGCCCAAGTGAAAGAGTTGCTGGAAGGAAAGCCGCTCCCGATCAATTTTTCACGCTCGGCAACGGGCGCGATGAAAGAATGGTTAGATCAAATTTTTGAAACGCACTACGAGACCATAGACGCTCAAGGCGCGAAAACTTTCAAATATCCGAAGCCGGATGACGCGCCGATACAGGGCTGGCGGTTCGATTATTTTCGGCACCTGATAAGCACATTCGAAACAGTTTTCGAAGAGGAAATGCGCGAAGCAACTACCTATTTCGTTCCGCGGCGTGGCATCTATTGGACGCCAGCGCTTGTGGATGCTGCGGACCAAACG
>JAXDNY010000263.1:0-2724 GCA_034669145.1 Hyphomicrobiales bacterium | reverse complement strand
CCGACGTTGTCGGTTTCGAGATTGAGCGCCATGCCGCGCACGCCGTTCTCGAACTCGACCATCTCGCCGGCCTGCACGTTGTCGAGGCCGTAGACGCGCGCGATGCCGTCGCCGACGCTCAGCACCTGGCCAACTTCGGAAACCTCGGCCTCCTGGCCGAAATTCTTGATCTGCTCTTTCAGGATGGCGGAAATTTCCGCGGCGCGGATGTCCATCAGCGTGCCTCTTTCATCGCGAACTTGATCGAATTGAGTTTGGTGCGCAGCGACGCATCGACCATGCGGGAGCCGACCTTGACCTTGATCCCGCCGATGATCGAGGGATCGACGTCGACGTCGATCTGCACGTCCTTGCCGGTGACTTGCTTCAACGCGTCGCGAATCTCATTCATGCGCGCGTCGTTCAGTTGCTCGGCGACGGTGACTTGCGCCGTGACCTCGCCCTTGTGCGCGGCGACCATCCGGTTAAAGCCGCGGATGATCTCAACGACTGCGAACAGCCGCCGGTTTGCCGCGACCACGCGCAGGAAATTCGCCGCGATCCCACTGATGCCGGTCTTCTCGAGGATGGCGACCAGCGCCCTGGCCTGGTCCTCGGCGGAAAACACCGGCGAGCGCACCAGGCGCTGCAGGTCGGGGCTCGACGCCACCAGCGCGTCGAATGCCTTGAGGTCGGACTGTACCTGCTCGACCGAATTGGTCTCGAGCGCCAGTTCGAACAGCGCGGTGGCGTAACGCCCCGCCATGCCGGACACGATTCCGTTTTCGCCTGCCACGGTGATGCTCGCCGCGCCCTGTTTTTGTGTCTTGCCGCAGGCACGCGCGTCGCATCAGCGGCGCCGCAAGCCCTTGGAATTGAAGGGACTTTTCTCCGCGGCTTCCCGAAATGTCCGTTGGCCCGCGAAAATCGCGGTTTTGCTAACATACGGCAGGGGGCGGTGCAACATTGCGCGGCGGATCGTAGGGTGCCGCGGCCTTTTGCGTCGCGCAGTTTCGCGCTTCTCTTGATGGTTGCTCGTCACTTGCGCTGCGCGTGATAGTCTTGGCTCCGGAAAACGGAAACCACCGATGCCGAGCGACGTGACCCGGGACGAATTTCAGCATCTCGCGACCCGCACCGACATTCTGGAACGCGAGGTCGAGGGCGAGAAGATGGTCACGCGCCACATTCTCGAACAGACCCGCCGCAACGGCGACGATCTGGCGACGGTCAAGACGCGGCTCGATCAGGTCGAGACGCGCCTGGGCGCACGCATCGGCGGGGTCGAAAAGCGTCTGGACACCCGCATCGGCGGCGTTGAGAGCCGTCTCGGCCGCGTCGAGAGCAAGCTCGACGGCTTGGCGCGCAGCCTGCCTGAGGTCGTCGGCGAAGTTGTCCGCGAGGCATTCCGCGAAGAGCGCGAGCGCAAACGCTAGAAATTGCGAAGCGGGCCGCCGCCACGCAAATCGGCGCAAAAAGCAAACCCCCGCATCGCTGCGGGGGTTCGCCGGAGCAAATGTGAGCGGACTACTTCGCGGGCGCCATGGCGGGCGTGCTGGAGGTCTCGCCGGGCTTCGGATTCTTCTTGGCACCCTTGACCTTTGCGCCCTTGTTTTCAGCCTCGATCTTGCCGGTGGTGCCGGCGCCGGGGGTGGGCGCCATGCTCGGCGTGCTGGAGGTGTCCTGCGCGCCCGGGGTCTTCTTGGCGCCCTTGGTCTTGGTGGCTTTCGCGCTGGTGCCGGGCTGCTCGGTGGTCGTGGCGCCGCCGGGGTTCGGCTGCATCCCGGGATTGGAGCTCGACTGCGCATAGGCAAACGAACTGATGGCCACAGCGGCGGCTGCCAGCGTCAGTGTCCTGGACAACATGTTTTACTCCTCGGATCTTGCGCGCCGGTGTAGCGCTGCGTCAGGGTAACGCAGGGGGGAACTTGAAGTTCCATTGGTCCGGAGGGGCAGCATGAACATCACCATCGTGGGCTCGGGCCACGTCGGCCGCGCGCTCGGCGGCGGATGGCGCAAGGCCGGTCACAGTGTGACTTACGCGGCGCGCGACCCGGCCGGGCCCAAGGCTGCGGAGTTGAAGCGCGAAGGCTTCGGCGTCGTGGCGCAGGCCGGCGCCGGCGAGGCCGACGTGATCGTGCTCGCGGTGCCGTGGAGCGGCATCGAGGCGACGATGAAGGCGCTCGGCAATCTCTCCGGCAAGGTGGTGATCGACTGCACCGATCCGCTTCATTCCACCCGCGAGCTTGCACTCGGGTTCAACGACTCCGGCGGCGAGACGGTGGCGCGGCTGAGCCTCGGCGCGCGCGTCGTCAAGGCATTCAGCACCACCGGCGCGGCCAACATGGCCGACAGCCGATATCCCGGCGGTAAACTCGTGATGGCGATCGCCGGCGACGATGCGGCGGCGAAGACAACCGTGATGGCGCTCGCCGCCGAACTGGGCTTCGACCCGGTCGATACCGGCCCGCTTGCGATGAGCCGATATCTTGAGCCGCTGGCGATGCTGTGGATCAATCTCGCCTATACGCAGGGCATGGGGCGGGAGTTCGGGTTTGCGATTCTGCGGCGATGAGTCTGTAGGGCGGGTTAGCCGAAGGCGTAACCCGCCGATACGACGGCGCAATACGCTACGCTATTGCGCCCTTGTAATAGCGAATTCGATTATCGTCGGCGTGTTCCGAAAGGAATGCTCTGCCGCGGACGGCCATCCGCGGCAGAGCGGCTGGTGATCGGATCGTTTGC
>JAXDNY010000262.1:0-9985 GCA_034669145.1 Hyphomicrobiales bacterium | reverse complement strand
AGCCGGTGAAGTGATGCTCGACCACGAAGGTCGACGCGTAGCCGAGCTGCTCGGCCTCGACGTTGTAGTCGATGAAGTCACGGAAGCCCTGGCCAGAGTCGAGGTCCGCGTCGCCGCGTTGCGCCTGCGCCGAGCCGAACAGTCCGAATTTCATCGTGCTTTACGCCGCCTGGTGCTGCTTCAATTTGAGCGCGGCCATCACCAGCAAGATGCCGAAAACGATCGCAAACGACGCAATGGCCCAGATCAGCCCGATCGCGCCAGCGCCGGGGGCGACCAGCAGGATCACGCCGAACAGCACCGAGATCACGCCGCCGAGAATCAGCGTCCACTCGTTGTCGATTTCCTTGCGCAGGCGGATTGCGCCGGCGATCTGGAACACACCGAGCACGATCGCCCAGGTGGCGATGAACACCAGCAGCACCAGCGCGGTCACGCCCGGCATCAGGAAGGTGAGCAGCCCGACGATGATGCCGAGCACGCCGATCAGCGCGAGCCACCAGCGCGAACCCACATTGCCGCCCATGATCGCGTGGGCGAGCGCGAGAATGCCGTCGACCAGCGCGAATGCGCCCCAGAACAGCACTAGGGTCACCAGCGTGATGCCGGGCCAGATGAAGGCGAGCACGCCGAAGATGATGGCGGCGATGCCGCGCAGCAGAATGAGCCACCAGTAGCGTGCGAGTCCCTGCAGCATGAGCGGCGTGCCGGGTGCGGGTGAAGGCATGGCGGACATGGTCGAGCCCTCCGTGGAGCCAAAACGCGAGCGTGCCCATGGTATCACTTCGGGCGCCGGAGCGCAGCCCGCCACACGGTTGACGCAAGTCGATGCCAATGGCATGCGCCAAGGCACGGATTCATCGACACCCAAAGGGGATCACTCATGTTTCGCACGCTTGGAGCCGCCGCTCTGCTGACGCTCGCCTGCGCCATGCCGGTGCAGCAGGCAGCCGCTCAGGACCCGATCGCCGGCGGGATTTTCGGTGGCGCGGTGGGCGGTCTGATCGGTGGCGCGCTCGGAGGACGCGGCGGGGCTGTCGCCGGCGCGATTATCGGCGGCACCACCGGCGCAGCGATTGCGGCCGAAGGCCAGCGCCGCAACGGCTACTACTGGTACCGCAACGGCTGCTACGTGCAGCAGCCCGACGGCAGCTACGCGGTCGTCCCGCCCGGTTATTGCGGCACCGGCCCTGCGGTTGTTGGACCCGGCCCCGGCTATGGGCCCGGACCCGGTTATGCCCCCGCCCCTGATGACGACGAGGTCGAATATATCCAGCCCGGCGCCGGCCCGCAGCGCGCGGTGAGCCAGGACGCCATCGACGCCTGCGCGCGGCGCTATCGCTCCTACGATCCGCGCTCGATGACGTTCCTGTCGAACGACGGCATGCGCAAGCCTTGTCCCTAAGCATGATCCCGTTGCGGCCAATAGGCGCCTTGGAGCGGCGGCGCAGGCCGGTCTAGGCTTCCCCGACAAACGAGGGAACGCCATGATCACGCGCCGCCGCGCACTTTTGTTCGCAACGTCGGTCTTCGCCCCCGCGCTGCTCACGCGCACGGCGCGTGCGCAAGCCTGGCCGACGCGCTTCGTGCGGCTGATCGTGCCGTATCCGGCGGGCGGCGGCGCCGATGCAATCGCGCGCATTCTCGGCCAGCGCCTCACCGAAAACTGGGGCCAGCAGGTGCTGATCGAGAACAAGGGCGGCGCCGGCGGCAACATCGCGTCGGATGCCGCCGCCAAGTCGCCGCCCGACGGCTACACGATGTATCTCGGCGCCGAATTCCTCACGACCAACATCCACGTTTATCCAAAACTCTCCTACGATCCGATCGCCGACCTGCAGCCGGTGAGCGCCGTGGTGCAGTACCCGACCATCGTGGCGCTGCCGAAGGACTCTCCCGCCAACACCGTGGCGGACTTCATCGCCCTCGCGAAATCGAATCCCGGCCGTACCTTCGGCACGCCGGGACATGGCACGGGGCCGCATCTCGCCGGTGAGCTGTTCAAGCGCGCCGCCGGTATCGAGCTCACCCATGTGCCCTATCGCGGCGCCGCGCCCGGCCTGAACGATCTCGTCGGCGGCCGCATCGATTCGTTCTTCAACAACATCGCGCCGGTGGTGCCGCTGATGAACAGCGGCCAGGTGCGCGGCCTCGCCGTGACCACCGCGCGCCGCTCCGCGGCCGCGCCCGAGGTGCCGACCATCGCGGAGTCCGGCCTGCCCGGCTTCGACGTGCCCGGCTGGTACGCGATCTTCGTTCCGGCCAAATCGCCGACTGACATCGTCGCGAGGATGAACGCCGACATCATCGCGGCGCTCGCCGATCCCGCCGTGAAGGCCAAGCTCGAGGCCCTCGGCCTGTTCGTCGGCGGCTCGACGCCGGAGGCGCTCGGCAACTATGTGAAGACCGAGACCGACAAGTGGGGCCCGATCATCAGGGCGGCGGGCATCACCATAAAAGAGTGACGGCGCGCGCCCGCCATGCAGGATCGCGCGCGTGCCATTCGCAATTGAGCGGCCTGCGCCCCGTTGCTGCATGCTAACAGACGGCGTCCGTTCGCGTTTTCCCGGAGGATCGCCTTGAGCGCTGGCGTCGGCACCGAGCCGCGCGTTGCACCCGCGTCGCCCGTCGAGCGCCGCGAGAACATTCCGCTTGCGATCCTGCTGATGGTCGGCTCGGGCGCCGTGTTCACGTGCTCGAATGCCGCTACGAAATGGCTGGTCGCCAGCTATCCGATCGGTGAAACGCTATTCACCCGCACGCTCGTCTCGCTGATTTTTCTCGGGGCATTCATTCTTCCGACTGCGGGCCTGGTGGTGTTCCGAACGCGGCGCATCCAGGCGCACATGATACGCGCGGGGTCGCAGTTTGCCTCGCAAGTCATGCTGGCGATTGCCTTCACGATGATGCCGCTCGCCGGCGTGACGGCCATCATGTTCTCCTCACCGATCTTCACCACGCTCGCTTCGATCTACTTCCTGCACGAGCGGGTTGGTGCCTCACGCTGGATCGCCTTGCTGATCGGCTTCCTCGGCGTGCTGGTGATCGCAGCACCAGGCGCCGACTCGTTTCAGATCGGGGCGCTGTTCGCGCTCGGCAATGCGGTCCTGTTCGGCACCGTGGTGGTCGGCGTGCGCGGCATGACGGCGACGGAGTCGACCGGCACGCTGATCATGTACCAGCTCACGCTGCTGACAATCGTGTACGCGCTGACGCTACCGTTCGGCTTCGTCATGCCGACGGGGTTCGATGCCCTGATCATGGTCGTCAGCGGGCTCGGCAACGGGGCCGCGCAATACGCGTGGACCCGCGCGATCCATCTCGCACCGGCGTCGGCGATCGTGCCGTTCCAGTATCTCCAGCTCGTCTGGGCGATGCTGCTCGGCTTCGCGGTCTGGGGCGACTTGCCGACCGCCGCCCTGCTGATGGGATCGGCGATCGTGATCGCCTCGGGGCTGTTTCTGTTCTGGCGTGAAACGCGGAAGGTGCCGGTGGCGGAAGACTAGGCATCGATGACAATGAATTAAACAATCGGCTTAAGACAATTGCGCTCTTGTCCCTATGCGTCAGCAGGTAACCGCTGCGGCTCAATCATCGTCACGATCGCGCCAGCGCTGTCGTCGATGAATTCGCGATCCTGCTTCAGTTCCTCGAAGGTGCGCGGCGCTGGGATCGGATCGCCATCTTCGAGCATCGATTCGAAATGCCCCGCGAGCGCCTCCGCCGCAAGGGCGACTGCCTCTTCGAAAGTGTCGCCGGCCGAGATGCAGCCCCGCACATCGGGAAAGCTCACGCCGTAGCTCGTGCCGACGTCCTTGTGCACCAATGCGATGTAGCCTGCCATTGTCTCACCGCGGCTCCCGCAATCCTGCCTGCCTATAAATCGACCTTAACGTCTTCGGATGCAAGTCCTTCCGCGGATGCGGCACCGTAACTTTACCGGGCTTGATCGGATGCTTGAAGTGATGATGGCTGCCGGTCGCGCCTATCGAACGCCAGCCGTCCGCTTCCAACTCGCGGATAATATCGCGCGAGTCCCTACCCACCGCTATCCAACTCCTTGTAATACCGCCAGATGCCCCACTGGCTGAACGGAATGCGCCGCTCCGAGGCGAGATAGGCGGCGATGCGCGGGCGCTTGGCCACGCGGTCGTGCAGCGCGATGACGCGCGGGATTTTCTTCTCGAACCGCTTCATGCGTTTGGGAAAGCCGTAGCGCAGGCCCTCGACGATCTGGAACAGGCTGAGATCGACATACGTGAGCTTGCGGCCGGTGAGCCACGGCCCGCCGCTGCGGTCCAGCACACCCTCGAAATAGCCGAGGAATTTCGGCACGCGGTAGCGCCAGAAGTCCCTGGTGCGCCGCTTCGCCGACGGGATCTGCTCCTCGAAGTAAAGCCAGCTCGTCACCGGATGATGCGTATCGTGGATTTCCACCACGATGTCCGTGATGAGGAGTTGCAGTTGGTGCGCCCACAGCCGCCCCGCTTCGTTCTTCGGCGCGAGACCGAGGCGCGGCCCGAGGTAGTGCAGGATGTTCGCGGTCTGCGCGATGATGAGCTTGCCGGCTTTCAAGATCGGCGGCGCGAACGGCGGATGCTTCTCGGCCTTCCGCTCGATCAGCTTGGTGATGGCGCCGTCGCCGCGCTTGCGCGCGACGTCGACATAATCAGCGTCCGCCTCTTCCAGCGCGAGCCGTATGAACTCGCCGCGGCCCTGGATGCCGGACCAGTAATAGAGCTTGTAGCGCATGCGTTGCGTCCCGCCGATTGCGGATCAACCGCCGACCGGTCCGGAATATTCCTCATCGGTGACCTGTTCCATCCACTCGACGTGCTTGCCGTCGAGCGACTCCTGCATCGCGATGTGCACCATGCCGGTGTTCGGCCCCGCGCCGTGCCAGTGCTTCTCGCCCGGTGGAATCCACACCGTGTCGCCGGCCTTGATCTCGCGGATCGGGCCGCCCTTCGCCTGCACGCGTCCGACGCCGGAGATGACATGCAGCGTCTGCCCGAGCGGATGAGTGTGCCACGCGGTGCGCGCGCCCGGCTCGAAGCTCACGCGTCCGGCGCGGATGCGCGCGGGCGCCGGCGCCTCGATGATCGGGTCCTGCCACGCCACGCCGGTGAATGAATCCTTCGGCTGCCGCCGTGTCGGCACCGAACCGCTCGGTTTGATGTCCATTGGTCTCCTCCACTGTCTTGTGTGGCGATGATCGCAATCGCATCACCCCGCGGCAAGGGTCCGCGACGCGATCGACTAGGCAACGCGCCTTGAAACGACAAAGCCCGGCATGTCTGCCGGGCTTTGCTGCGTTTGTTGTGGGGCCGTCGCTCAAGTCTGCTGGATCGCCGAGACCACCCAGTGGCCGCCCGGCGCACGCGTGAAGGTCCACACTTCGGTTGCCTCCTGCGGCGCTTCATTGCCTTCGGCGGCTTTGCCGGTCGCGCGATCCACGTAGCGGTCCTTGAGCGAGTAGCGCATCGCGACGCTCGCGTACTCCTTGCCGTCTTCGCGCCACGCTTCGGCGAGATCGCCTTGCAGCAGCTTCACGTCGCTGAGCTCGTTGACGACGCCGCGGCTCGCGTTCTCGGACAATTCCTCCGCGTAGTAGGACAGCATCTCCGGCGTGACGCGCGAGCGCAGGCTGCTGAGATCCTCGCGGCCATACGCGATCTGCACTTCGCCGAGCAACCGCTCGAACGTGTCGAAGTCTTCAGGCTTGACCTCGATCGGCTCGACCACAGGCGCGGCGGCGGCAGCGCTGCCGCCACCAAATCCGCCGAAGGCGCCCAATGCCGAGCGCGGCTGCGGCTGTTGCGTGTCGCCTTCCATCTGGCGCGGCAGGCCCGCGTAGGCCGGCTGCGGCTGCGAACGGCGCTGCCACCAGCGGTAGATCAGCATCCCGACCACGACGATCAGCCCGACCTGCAACAGCAGGCCAAGGATCGACGCGAAGCCGCCAAGACCGCCGAGGAAGCCGGCGCCCGAGAGCATGCCGAAGAGGCCGGCGCCGAGGAAGCCGAGTGCGAGGCCGCCAAGGATGCCGCGACCGGTCAGTCCGCCAAGCAGTCCACCCGGCTGCGTCACAGGCGGGCGAGCGGCGGTCGTCGCCGCGCCCGGTGTGCTCGGCGTCGTCATCGTGCGATTGATCGGAGCGGCCGCATTCGGCGCCGTGGCGGTCGGCGGCGGAGCGGAGAAGGTCTTGGTGCCGCGCGAGCCCATGCTCGAACGCGGGCGGGCATCGGCATCGGCGATCACCATCGTGAACGCCGCAGCGACAGCCAATGCCGCAAGTAGCGGACGGAACAGTTTCATTCGTCTCTCCCAGTAGCCCGGTGGGGCGCGTGGAATATCGGTATCGGGGGGTGCTTTGTGAAGGGCCGGAGCCTGCGACGTGACCGCGCGGCAGGTCCTCCCGCGCCGCACCAAAAACCGCTAGGATAGTTAACGGCGGCCGACCGCCGGGCGAAAAACATCAGGGAGGCGACGATGCGACGCATTCTTAGCGTGACGGCACTGATTCTGGCCGGAGCGTTGAGCACCGGTCCGGCAGCCGCTCAACAAGGCGCCAAGGCCGACGCTCCGCCCACGTTCCAGCCCGAGCCGTTTTGGCCGAAGCCGCTCCCGGAAAACTGGGTCCTCGGGCAGGTGGCCGGCATCGCGGTCGGCCCCGACGACCGCATCTGGATCCTGCACCGGCCCGCGTCGCTGCTCGACGACGAGAAAGGTGCCACGAAAAATCCGCCTGAGACCAAGTGCTGCAAGGCGGCACCCGCCGTCATGGAATTCGACGCCGAGGGCAACCTGCTGCGCCACTGGGGCGGACCCGGCGCCGGCTACGAGTGGGTCAAGAACGAGCACGGCCTGCACGTCGATAAGGACGGCAATGTCTGGGTCGGAGGCAACAATGACGGCGACCAGCTCTTGCAGTTCACGCCGGATGGAAAATTCATTCGCCAGGTCGGCAAGGACGACGGCACCAAAGGTCCACGCTCTAACGACACGGCGCGGCTGAACCGCCCGGCGCACATGTTCACCGACGATGCGGCGAACGAGATCTATGTGGCGGATGGTTACGGCAATCGCCGCGTGATCGTGTTCGACTCAAAGACCGGCACCTACAAGCGCCACTGGGGCGCCTACGGCAACGTGCCGAACGACGACAAACAGGCGCCCTACTCGCCGACCGCCGAACTCTCCAAGCAGTTCTCCAATCCGGTGCACTGCGTGCGCGTGTCGAACGACGGGCTCGTCTACGTGTGCGACCGCGCCAACAACCGCATTCAGGTTTTCCAGAAGGACGGCAAGTTCGTGAAGGAATTCCAGGTGGACAAGTCGACGCTGCAGAACGGCTCGGTCTGGGACCTGGTGCTTTCGGAGGACAAAGACCAGAAATTCATTTTCGTGGCGGACGGCGCCAACGGGCAGATCACCGCGCTCGTGCGTGGCAGCGGCGAGCAGCTCAACCAGTGGGGCCGCCACGGCCGCCAGCCGGGACAGTTCAAGTGGGTGCACAACATGGCGATCGATTCCAAGGGCAACCTGTACACCGCCGAGGTCGGCTTCGGGCGCCGCGTGCAGATGTTCAAGCGGGTGAATTGAGCAAGTACAAAATTGTTTGCGCTGGCGATACGCGGGCTTGACCCGCGTATCGCGGCGGCGGCACTCTGGATGCGTTGCCGTTGCAAGGAGACGATTATGCGCTTCAATCCGCTGCCGGTCGCGGCGCTTGCTCTCTCGCTTCTGGCGGTCCCGGCGCACGCCGAGATCTGGAGCGTGTACGGCATCAACGGCAACGACACCGGCGGCATCATTCCGTGGTCGCCGGCCTTGCGCGCCTACGGCTACCGCGAGGCCGCGCAACACCACTGCTCCGGCTATAAGAGGATCGCCCGCATCACCAGCGTCCACGCGCGCTACGGCGACTATGTCGGCTTCGCCTGCGAATTTCCGCGCAACTACGATCCGGTCGGACGTGGCGACTGGTGGATGCGGCCGATGTTCGGAATTTTCTGATTGAGGCTTGCGCGGGACGAAAACAGGCCGCGCGGCGGGCTGTCCTGATTGTCCACGCCGCCCGCGATTCCATAGAAAAAACAACGCGAAGCCACAAACTACAACCACCTCCGCCACAAACTCAAAATAGCGTTTTGCTCTGTCGGCGACGCGTATTCTGTCACCGGCGGGGGCGGTCCCGGTCGCCTCAGGTTGCCCCCTGGCTGTCGATCGGGCCGTCCTTTTTTTCTGCTGGCACACTTTTCCGGTAAACGCGCAACGTCTGCGCAAGGGAAAGCGTTCCAGAAATTTCTGTTATCGCTCGCGAACCGGCGTGTCGATGGGTGTGCAGTTTCGCCGCCCGGATGAGAGGCAGTCATCCGCCTTGCGTGCCAGATACATCGCATCGGCGAGCCACCAGCCGATGCCCAAGAGCAGCACCAATCCGACCCCGAGAATGATGTTGCCCAACCGCCGGTCGGATTCGGATTCCTCGGGCTCCGGGGTCTGCTGCGGTTGCGGCGGCGTTTCGCTCATCGTCGTCTCCGGCGCCAAGATAACGAATGGCGGCACCGCGCGACAAGCAGCGACCAAGCGTCATGCGGTTGCCAAGCGCGGCGCGGCTGTCCGATAAACCGCGCAGCATTCAGGGAGGATCACATGAAGCTCTATATGCATCCCGTTTCGATGACGAGCCGGCCGGTGCGGCTGTTCATGGCCGAAAAGGGCATCAAAGCCGACGAGGAAGTGATCGACCTGATGACCGGCGCGCACTACCAGGAGCCCTACGCGTCGCTCAATCCGAGCAAGCTCGTGCCGATGCTGGAGGATGACGGCTTCAGACTCACCGAGAGCTCGGCGATCCTCAAATACCTCGCCGACAAGTTCGACCTTCCGGAATATCCGAAGGACCTTAAAGCACGCGCACGCGTCAACGAGATCATGGACTGGCTCAACACCAACTTCTATCGCGAGTGGGGTTACGGCCTGTGCTACCCGCAGCTCTTCCCGCATCTCAAGCGCCCCGACGAGAACGTGCAGAAGGCCACCATCGAGTGGGGTAAGGAGCAGTCGAAGAAATGGCTGCAAGTCCTCAACGATCACTGGATCGGACCGGACAACCAGTATCTCGGCGGCAGCACGATCACGATCGCGGATTACTTCGGCGCCGGCCTGGTGACGCTCGGCGAACTGATCCGCTGCGATATGACGCCGTATCCGAACGTGACCCGTTGGCTCGACAACATGAAGAAGCTCAAGACCTGGCCGCAGGTGAACGAGGTGTTCGACGGCTTCAAGGCGCACCTGAAGGATCAGCCGTTCGTGGCGCTGTAGCGCGCTCATCCTCATCCTGGAGGAGGCGGCGTAGCCGCCGTCTCGAAGGATGGCCCGGCGCTCTAATCCATCCTTCGAGACGCGTCGCCATAAGCGCGTTTACGCGCGTCTTCGACGCACTATGGCGACGCTCCTCAGGATGAGAGGATTCGGGAACTCTCGTTCCGCTTCCGCGTTCTTTGGGCGAACCGGCGCGTCTGCGCGTCACAGCCGAGAGAGGGCGGCCATGCTTTCAACTGTCC
Organism: Hyphomicrobiales bacterium; assembly: GCA_034669145.1. GTDB lineage: Bacteria > Pseudomonadota > Alphaproteobacteria > Rhizobiales > Xanthobacteraceae > PALSA-894. The sequence goes on along the minus strand of JAXDNY010000262.1, from coordinate 410 downwards.
TGCTTGTCGTCTTGATTCTGCTTCTGGTCGGCGCGATTCCGAGCTGGCCGCACAGCCGCGGCTGGGGCTATGGCCCCTCCGGCATTCTCGGCGTCGTGCTTGTCGTCGTGCTGATCCTGGCGCTGACCGGGCGCGTCTAACTCCGTAACTCGCGCTCAAGCAGCCATCGTCTCCTTCACGGCGGCGACGAGCTGCTTGAGCGTGAACGGTTTGGGCAGGAAGTGGAATTTGCCGTGATCGTCCGGCAGATTCTTCTCGAACGCGTCCTCCGCATAACCCGACACGAAGATGATCTTCAGGTTCGGATTGCGCGTGCGCAATTCCTTGGCGAGCGTCGGGCCGTCCATCTCGGGCATCACCACATCGGACACGACCAGATCGACCGCCCCGCCGCGGCTCTCGATCACCTC
>JAXDNY010000261.1:0-91327 GCA_034669145.1 Hyphomicrobiales bacterium | reverse complement strand
TCGCGACGCCGAGCGCCTGGATGATCTCGCCGGCATCCGGCCCGACGATGTGGCAGCCGACCACGCGATCGGTCGCGCCATCGATCACGAGCTTCATCAGCATCCGGGCTTCGCTGCCGACGAAGACCGTCTTTAACGGCCGGAACGTCGTCTTGAAGATCTCGACCGTGTGGAATTGCTCGCGCGCCTGCGCCTCGGTCAGTCCGATGACGCCGACCTCCGGCTCGGAGAATACGGCCGTCGGCACGTAGGCATGGTCGACCTCGGTCGGCTTGCCGCCGAACACCGTGTCGGCAAACGCATGGCCCTCGCGGATCGCGATCGGCGTCAGCGCGAGGCGGTCGGTCACATCGCCGACCGCGTAGATGTGCGGCACCGAGGTGCGCGAGAACTGGTCGACCTCGATTGCGCCTTTGTCGTTGAGCCGCACGCCTGCGGTTTCAAGCCCGAGACCCGCAACATTCGGCCGCCGTCCGGTCGCAAACATCACCTTGTCGACGACGATATCGTCATGGTCCGACAGTTCGACACACAGCCCGCGATCGACCTTCTCGACCGCCTCCACGATGCGCTTGCAGATGACCTTGATGCCGCGCCGCTCCATCTCGGTGCGCAGATGCGTACGCACGTCGTCGTCGAAGCCGCGCAGGATGTTCTCGCCGCGATAGACCAGCGTCACCAGCGAGCCGAGGCCCGCGAAGATGCAGGCGAACTCGACCGCGATGTAACCGCCGCCCTGGATCAGGATGCGCTTCGGCAGCTCGGTCAGATGAAACGCCTCGTTCGACGAGATGACATGCTCGATGCCGGCGATGCCGGTGCCCATGCCGGGCCATGCGCCGGTCGCGATCAGGATGTGCTTGGCGCGCACGCGGCGGCCGTCGGCGAGCAGCCGGACGGTGTGTGCGTCTTCCAGCACCGCGCGCGTCTTGAGGATAGAGACATTGGCGCGGTTGAGGTTCGCCACGTAAGCGGCCTCCAGGCGCGCAATCTCCCTGTCCTTGTTGGCGATCAGCGTTGGCCAGTCGAACGAGCGCTCGCCCAAGGTCCAGCCATAGCCCGCCGCATCCTCGAACTGGTGCGCGAAGCGCGACGCATAGACCAGCAGCTTCTTCGGCACGCAGCCGCGGATCACGCACGTGCCGCCAACGCGATACTCCTCCGCCAGCATCACGCGCGCGCCGTGCTGGCCCGCGATCCGCGCGGCGCGCACGCCGCCCGAGCCGCCGCCAATGACGAAGAGATCGGTGTCGTACTCAGCCATGGATGCGAGCGTTAGAGGTTGTGGCCCTTTTTCTTCATTTCGGCGCGGAAGCGGTTCATCACGTCCTCGCCGACCCGCGGCGCCCATTGCTGCATGAAATTAAACGTCTGATCGAGCACCACCGGCTCGCGTTCCAGCATCTTCTTGCCGAGCGCCGACTTGTAGAACGTCGTCATCTCCTTGAGTTCGGCCTCGGTGAAGGCGACCGCATAGAGCCTGCCGGCTTCATTGATGAGCTCGGTGCGGCGTGGCGCGAACTCGTTGCGCAACTGCGCGCTCACGTCGTTGAGGTCCTTGGCGAGTTGCGGATTGGTCTGCAGCAGCGCGGCTTTTGTCTGCTCAACCACGTTGACCACGATAGGATCGAACATGCCGGCGCCACCCTTGAGCTCGACCAGTTCGCGCCCAAGCGTAACCGCCGCGGGGCTCGGCTGCTGCGCAAGCGCCCCGCCGAGAAGCAGATAGCAGGCAAACATCGTTGCGCCGACGCGGGCGAACAGAAGCGAACTGCGTTTCATGGGTCGATCCTTCTCTATCTCGTGACAGGCCGCTCGACGATGCGCCGGCCGTCCGGCCCGGCGATCACGGCCACATGGGCGAGCCCGATGAAAAGCCCGTGTTCAACAACCCCCGGAATAGCCGCTAAGCGCTCGGCAAGCGAGCGCGGATCGGCGATCCTTTGCAGCGCAGCATCGAGGATGAAATGACCGCCATCCGTGACGAAAGCATGGCCGGCCTTGTCGCGGCGCAGCGTCAGCGGCCCGGGACTGCCCGCCGCTGCGGCCGCGGCTTCGACCGCGCGTTTGGTCGCCGCAAGCCCGAACGGCACCACCTCGATCGGCAGCGCAAACTGGCCCAGCATTGCGACCCATTTCGACTCGTCGGCGATCACCAGCATTCGCCTGGAAGCAGCAGCGACGATCTTTTCACGCAGCAGCGCCCCGCCGCCGCCCTTGATCAGCGTGAGGTCGGGCGCGATCTCGTCGGCGCCGTCGATGGTTAGATCCAGTTCGGGTGTCTCGTCGAGCGTGGTGAGCGGAATGCCGCATTGTTCGGCCTGTAGACGCGTCACCTCGGAGGTCGGCACCGCGATCACGTCGAGGCCGGCGCGGACCCGTTCGCCGAGCAGTTCGACGAACGGCCGCGCCGTCGAACCGGTGCCAAGCCCGAGCCGCATGCCGGGTGCGACGAAATCGAGCGCACCGGCTGCGGCTTCGCGTTTGTAGGTCTCGGCGCTCATTAGAGGCGGCAAACTCGCAGATTGTGGGGGACTGCCCCCTGCCCATAGCGGGCACCGCGTGCGACGGCAAGGCACCGCCAAGTTAAGGACGGGGGTGCGGATACGCCAGCCCCGAGGCCTGTGCTCAAGCCGCGTCCACCATGCTCTCACGGCGCGACGGGAAGAATTGCCTGATCTCCCCGGCGGATATCGCCGCACTGAACAGATATCCCTGCATTTCAGAGCACCCGAGCTTCAGGAGTATTTCCCTTTGCTGTTCTGTCTCAACGCCTTCCGCCGTCGTCGTCATGTTGTTCGCGGCGGCGATGTTCACCACGGCCTGCACGATGGAAGATGACCCGCCGGGTTCGGCGATGCTCTTGATGAAACACCGATCGATCTTGATCCTGTCGAACGGAAAGCGCTGCAGATAGCTCAGCGAGGAATACCCGGTGCCGAAATCGTCGAGCGCGATGCGCACCCCGAGTTCCCGCAGTTGATGGAGCACGACGAGCGCTGCCTCATCGTCGCGAATGAGAACCGCCTCGGTGATCTCAAGCTCCAGCCTGTGAGGCGAAAGCCCCGACAACGCGAGCGCGGCGGCGACCTTGAGCGCGAAGGCCTTGTTCCGGAACTGAACCGGCGAAACATTGACCGCGATCTTGATGTCATCCGGCCAGGTTGTAGCCTCGGCACAAGCCGTGGTCAGCACCCATTCGCCGAGCGGATTGATCAGACCGGTATCTTCGGCGACCGGTATGAAGTCCGCGGGCGAGATCATACCGAGTTCGGGGTGGCGCCAGCGCAACAGCGCTTCACAGCCGCTGACCTTGCTATCTCGAAGATTGACGATGGGCTGATAGTGAAGCTCCAGTCCGCCGTCCTTGATCGCCTGGCGCAGATCCATCTCCATTTTGCGCAAGGCCGACACGCGCGCTTCCATCCCAGGTTCGAAGAAGCGATAGGTCCGGCGTCCATCGGCTTTGGCCGCGTACATAGCCAAATCAGCGTTGCTCAGCAGTTGATCCAGATCGGTGGCGTCAGCGGGGGCCAGCGCAATACCGATACTGGCGTCCGTGGTGAGCAGATGACCGACACATTCAAAAGGCTCCCGGATCGCCTCATAGATCCGCGCTACGAGGTCAGCGATATCCGCTGGCCGCTCTACCTCCGTCTGAATGATTGCAAATTCATCGCCGCCGATCCGGGCTGCGGAGTCGGTCGCGTTGAGGCAGCCGCGCAGGCGACCCGCTACCGCCTTGAGCAATTCGTCGCCGACCGGATGACCGAGCGAGTCGTTGATGCTCTTGAACTCATCGATGTCGATATAGAGCACTGCGAGTCGCTCGCCGCGCTGAAGTATCGCGAGCGCATGATCGAGCTGTTCGCGAAACAGCAACCGATTTGGCAAATCGGTGAGCGCATCGTAGTGGGCCAGGTGCTTGATCCGCTCGTCAGATCGCCTGCGCTCTGTCATGTCCTCGTGCGTCGCCAACCACCCGCCGTCTGCCAGCGGCTGGTTCACGATCTGAATCGAACGTCCGTCCGCGGTATCTACCGTGATTTTGGCGACTTTTCCCAAGGCCAGATTGCGCGCTGTAAATGAGCAATACTCCTCGATATCACCCTTGAACGATCCGGTCTCCTTTCGGTGCGCAAGGAGATCGCGAAAGCTGCAACCCTGCCTTACCACGGTTGGCGACAGGCCATACATTTCGATATAGCGCGGATTGCAGATGACAATTCGCTCCGTCGCATCGAACAGCACCAAGCCTTGCGTCATATTGTTGAGGGCGATGTCGAGCCGTTGCTTTTCCACCGCCTCCAGTCGTTGCGAATGGCGAAGCCTCTCGTTGAGATCCTCGATGTCGCATCTCTGGCGTTCGAGAGATCCAGCGGTACCATTCAGAACGGTCATCAAGCGGCCAAGCTCGCCTTTGGGATAAGGCGGCAGAACGCGCGCACCGAGATCACCCGCACCCAAGCGTTCGGCCATGGCCGCGATGCGGCTGATCTGGAATCGAATGCCGAGTTCGGCCAGCAGCCATACGCCGGCGAACAGCAAAATCGACAAGACGCCGAGAACGCCGATGTCCTCGGCGAGACGCCGGTTTGGAGCGGCGACCAGTTCCGATTTCAAGCGGCCGACGATGATATGCAAATTGACGCCGCCGATGCCGAGCGCGTCGACGTCCGCCCAAACCTGGGATTCGCCATCAGGATTGAGCAACTCTCTCGTGGCGTCGCCATGCTCCGCTGCAAAGCGGAAAAGTGCAGAATTTGCGATCGACGTGCCGGGCCTGTCGGCCCGGAGTTTCGCCGGCGACCAGGTCAATACCGTACCCTTGCTGTCAGCCAGAAGCACTTCGAAGCCGGACGGCAAGTTTTCGGCTTGCTCCTTCATGAACCTATTGAGATCAAGCGAGGCCAGTAACACGAACTGCAGCCGCTGAGCCTCATCGCGCGCCGGATACGCGATTTGCAGCACAGCCGAGCCTGTGAGCCGGCCGAACACCGGCTGTATGACAATGGAGCCAGTGGTGTTGAGCACCTGTTGGAAGTACTCGCGGTCGCGCAAGTCAAGGACCCGCCCGGTGCGCAGGGAATCGCAAAACAAACTGCCGTCAGGTTCTATGGTCAGGATCCCGGTGAACTGCGGGTTTTTCGCGAGAACCTCGGAAAGGAAATCGGAACACGCCGCCTTATCGCGGCCGCCGAAATCGCGGGCCCGCGCCAACCCGAAATGAAGCTGAGCCGTCGCCTGGACCTTGCCGTCGAGGTTGGATGCGATCGTCCGCGCTGTCGCGGTCAAACCGCTGATGGCAACCTCAATGTCCTTGCCGCGATCCTGGTAGTAGCGCCATCCGACAAGGATAGCTGGCAACAGAACAGCTCCCAGCACCAGCAACAGCAGACGGAGTCGGATACTCACAAGCGGTACATCCTGAGCGACTTGGGAAGCACGCCTTGAACATCGAGTCCCTACCTCGACAGTGACACCGTTCGCTTCAAACCGGCATTCGCGGCGGAGCCTATTGCAAGTGCCATTAACGCTTGATTGCAGTTTTCGTCTGTACTTCTACGTAGTTGTCCCCGAAACGAGTGAGCTTTCCCGTCTACTCCCCGGATTGCCTGCGATTGCGCCTCGATGCGTTACGCCTTGCCTCGCCCCCTGCCCCGCGCTAGCGCTGCCGCATGCCCGCCCCAACCATCGTGTTCGACCTCGACGGAACGCTGGTCGACACCGCGCCCGACCTGATCGGCACGCTCAACGTCATTCTTGCCCGTCACGACGTTGCGCCCGTGGACTTCGACCAAGCGCGCTCGATGATCGGCGCCGGGGTGAAGCCGCTGCTGGTGCGCGGGCTTGCAACCAAGGGCGTGCAGCTTCCCCCGGACGAGATCGACCAGTTGTTCGGCGAATACCTTGAGGTTTACGCCGCACACATCGCGGACCGATCGCGGCCGTTTCCGGGGCTGGAAAGGGCGCTCGACGCGCTGGCCGCACAAGGCTGCCGCCTCGCGGTCTGCACCAACAAGCTCGAATGGCTTTCGGTGCGGTTGCTCGACACGCTAAGCCTTAGCTCCCGTTTCGTGGCGATCTGCGGGCAGGACACCTTTGCGATGCGCAAGCCGGACCCGGACATGCTGCGCCTCACCATCGGACGGGCGGGCGGCGATACCGGTCACGCCGTGATGGTCGGCGACTCGATGACGGATGTCGCAACCGCGAAAGGCGCTGGCGTGCCGGTGATCGCGGTCGACTTCGGGTACACCGACATAGCGCCCGCCGAGTTGGGCGCCGACCGGCTGATCAGCCATTTCGACGCGCTGCCGGCGGCCGTGATGGAGCTGGTCTCGCTCAAGACCTGAGCTTCGCGCTTTAAGCTTGGGTTAACCATTAAGTAAGCGTTTACCGAGATAACCGTCGCTGGCGCGAAGCGCTTTGGCGCGCCGTCACGGCCGCACGCGCCTTCGCCGGTATCATTCATGCTCCCGAACATTCTGGATTTTCTGACCCGCCGCCGCGATGCCGAGGACGGCGCCGTGCTGTCCGCTGCCGACGCTCCTTCGACGATGCCGGATATGGATGTCGATCAATCGCAGACGGGTTTCTCGGCGATCCGCGAAACCATCGACCTGATCGAGACCGACCTTGCGGCGATGATCCGCGACGTGCAGCGCGCCTCCGCTGCGGTGCGCGGCGGAACGCGCACGACATCCGAGCTGCTCGGCGTCATCCGCGGACAAAGCGGATCGCTCGAGGCGCTTGCCGAGGAAGCAACCGGGAACGCGACGCACCTCGCGTCCGCGACCGAGCAATTCGCGCAATCGTCGGAAGAGATCGGCCGGCAGGTGCGCGAAGCCGGCACGCTGACGGACGATGCCGGTCATGCGGCGGCGGCAGCCGGAAAGAGCGTCGACGGCCTGAAAGCATCCTCGGCGGAAATCGGCAACGTGGTGAGCCTGATCTCGGCCATCGCCAAGCAGACCAATCTGCTCGCGCTCAACGCCACGATCGAGGCGGTGCGCGCGGGCGATGCGGGGCGCGGGTTTGCCGTGGTGGCGAGCGAAGTCAAAGCGCTCTCGAGCGCGACGCAGAACGCCACGGAAGAAATCGGCCGCAAGATCGACCAGTTGCAGCGCGACTCGCAGGAATCGATCGCGGCCGTGAACCGCATCATGCAGGCGATCGCCGCGATCCGGCCGGTGTTCGCGGCGGTCGCGAGCGCGATCGAAGAGCAGATCGCGACGACCGGCGAGCTTTCGCGCAGCGCGGCCGATTCCTCGCGCTTCGTCAGTTCGGTGACGGAGAGCGCGGCGGAGATCAAGGTGGCGTCCGCGCGCGCCGACCAGAGCGGCGCCGCAATCGACCGCTCCGGCCAGGATGCCGCGAACCTGGCCGCGCGGCTGCAGACGCGCTTCGTCACGTTCCTGCGCCAGACCGAGATCGGCGACCGGCGCCGCCATGACCGGCTGCCGTGCGATCTCGCGGTGGTGCTGCGGCAGGGAAGCCGCGAAATCCGCGGGCAGACCGTGGACCTCTCCGAGGGCGGGATGCTGGTACGCAGCGCGGACGGCGAGAAGTTCACCATCGGCGCATCGGTCGAGGCGGATCTGTCCGGCATCGGACATGGACGCGCGCGGATCGTCGGGCGCTCGACCCTCGGCCTGCATGTGGAATTCACCGCGCTGGAGGCGGACGCGGAGAGCGCGCTGCATGAGCGGCTCGCCGCCATCAGGGCGGAAAATCAGGAGTTCGTCGATCGCGCGGTCGATGCGGCCGCGATGGTCTCGATGGCGTTCGAGGAAGCCGTGAGCGCCGGCACGCTGACGCGCGAGGCGCTGTTCGATACCGAGTATGTGCCGATCGACGGTAGCGACCCGATTCAGTTCCGCACCCGCTCGCTCGACGTGCTGGAAGGCCTCCTGCCCGATATTCAGGAACCGCTGCTCGCCGACGACAAGCGGATGATTTTCTGCGCGGCGGTCGACCGCAACGGCTACTTGCCGGTGCACAACACCATCTATTCCAGGCCGCAGAAGCCGGGCGAGCTTGCGTGGAACACGGCGAACTGCCGCAACCGCCGCATCTTCGACGATCGCGCGGGCTTGAGCGCGGCGCGCAACGTGCGCCCGTACCTGATCCAGAGCTACGCGCGCGACATGGGCAATGGCGTGGTGATCATGATGCGCGAGATCGATGCGCCGGTACGCGTGTTCGGCAAACATTGGGGCGGTTTCCGCACAGCCTATAAAATTTGATATCCCAAGGACTTGGGAGGAAATGTTGCGATGAAATCCCCCACCCAACCACGCGAGTCTGGTTGCACCGCGAACGGCCTCCCCGTATGGTCAGCCCGGGCGAGCAGCCGGGGGGCGACCGGGGACGCAGTTGCAGCAATGAGATCTCTTGTACGCGTATGCGCCATCGGCGGCGCCCTGTTGACCGCCGGGTGCTCCTCATGGACGCCGAGCTGGGACTGGGTTCCGAGCAGCCTGTCCGGCGGCGCGAACGTCTCGCTGACCATTGAATCCGACCCGCCGGGCGCCGACGCCAAGACCTCGCTTGGTCCGAGTTGCCGCACGCCCTGCATGCTCCCGGTTCCGGCCGACCGCGAGTTCACCGTTAATTACTCGCTCAACGGCTACGTTCCGCAAGTCGTGCCGGTGCGCCCGCGCAGTGTCGAGAATTTCCGCTCCGATGGGGATGTGGGCGGAGCACCCACGGCCGAAGTCGCGCCCAATCCGGTCTACGCGCAGCTCGAGCCGGCCCCGCCCCCTGCTCCCGCGAAGAAGCGGGGCGGACGGCCAAAGCAGCCCGCAAAGCCGCCGCTGCGCTGATGGCTCACGGCAGAGGCCCGTGTTTGGTTGACACCGGTCCGCGCCGCCCCTTAAACAGCGGCCGCATCGACCAAGGCTTTCGGGCGCTTAGCTCAGCGGGAGAGCGTTCCCTTCACACGGGAGAGGTCATAGGTTCAATCCCTATAGCGCCCACCATTGCCGTCTGTGCATCCTCATTCAGGCGCCGGCTGCGCGGGACATTGGAACCGCAGGTGTCCTCCGTGCCACAGCGGCCGAAAAGCGGACCGCGCGGCGCCACATTTCGGTTGCCGCCTTTCGCGAATTATGGCCTGTCTGACGCAAGGAATTATGGCCTGTCTGACGCAAGGGCGGGTTGCCGGGGGCGCGCGGCCAGCCTGAAGCTATTGAATATCTGAGGGTTTTTCGATGCACTTGCGAGTCGCTGCCGCCTCAATCGCGCTCTCACTTCTGGGCGCCGCCGCCGCGCAAGCCCAGCATCTGGGCGATCCGGACGGCCGTTACTCGGGCGGTCAGCTCGGCACCAAGCGCTACGAATTCCTCGGCGGCATGTCGTATGTCGGCGCGATCAAGCGCGAGACGGTCACGGCGCCGGCCGGCCACGCGCCCGGCACCATCATCGTGAACACGACCGAGCGCCGCCTCTATCTCGTGCAGGACAACGGCACGGCCCTGAAATACGGCATCGGCGTCGGCCGCGTTGGCTTCACCTGGGCGGGCACGACGAAGGTCGTCGCCAAGAAGGAATGGCCGGACTGGACGCCGCCTTCGCAGATGCTCAAGCGCCGCCCCGATCTGCCGCGCTTCATGAAGGGCGGGCCGGACAATCCGCTGGGTGCGCGCGCGATGTATCTCGGCTCCTCGCTCTACCGCATCCATGGATCGAACGAGCCGGAGACGATCGGACAGGCGGTATCGTCGGGCTGTTTCCGCCTGATGAACGACGACGTGATCGACCTTTACGGCCGCGTGAAGGTGGGCGCGAAGGTCATCGTGATGCGCTGACCTTCCCTGCGCGATGCCGATGGAAGGCCGGCGCTCTGCCGGCTTTTTTCATGGATTGGACCTTCGCGCAGCCGTCCGGTTATTTTCTTTTGGTTGCACGTCAAAAACATGCTACCTTAGCCTAACCAGGCGGCATGGAGATCGGCGATGTCACACGTCACCGGAACCGTTCAGCCATTCGGCCCGCTTACCATCGGTCCCGATTCCGGGCAGGCTGCGGCGTCGCCGAACACCTGGATCGCGGAAATAACGCCGGCCAATCCGCCGATCGGCAAGATCAAGTTCGTCATCCTGCATTTCCGCAACGCGGTGCTGCCAGCCAGCAACCGCGTCGAGGTGCCGCTCGGCTACGACACCGACATCTTCACGTCCGCAGACGGCGCGGAATTCTGGACGCGCCCGATCAACGTCAACGCGATGCCGGGCGGCAACGCGACGATCAAATATATCACCAACGGCGCCGCGAACGGCGGCGTCATCCTCGACAAATACGGGCGCGGCGAACAACACGCTGGCGAGCAGGATCCGACGTCGATCTCGAACTGTGACCCGTTCCTCGTCGATCTCGACGCCGCCAGCAAATACAAGGAGCCGAACCACTACGACCCGTTCTGGTTCTGCTCGCCGCCTCCCAACTGGGAGAACCTGCTCTGCGTCACCGACACCGGCGACATCCGCTACAAGGTTGCGCGCAGCGTCGGCATGTTCGTTCACGCCGACGGCGATCATCTTTCGACATGTTCGGTAACGCTGATCGGCCCTGATCTCGTGGTCACGGCCGGTCACTGCATGGCCGATCCCGTCGAACACGTGAAGTCGACCTCGATCATCTTCAATTACGAAGTGGCCTGCGACGGCACGATCCTGCCGGGCTTCGCGCCGTTCTTCTTCAAGGCCAAGGAGGTCGTCGCACAGACCTTTTCGGGCGGCGTCGACTATTGCGTGATCCGCCTGAAGGTGCCGCCCGGACTGCCGTCTATCCAGATGCGTCACGATATCCCGGCGGCCGGCCAGCAGGTCTTCGGCGTGCATCATCCGAACGGCGCGGTGAAGAAGCTGTCGCTGCCCCATCCAGCATTCGACACGGTGCTGAGCAGCGACGCCAGCAACGTCAGGGTCCACAGCAACTTCCATGTGTCGGGCGGAAGCTCCGGCTCCGGCCTGTTCGACGCAGCCGGCCGCATCACCGGCGTACTTTCAAACGGCAACCCGTGCAGCGGGAGCGCGCTGACCTACTACCCGAGCGCCAGCATCCTGCAGGCGATCGACACGCCGCCCGTCACGCCCGTCATCACCCGCGACGTGATGCTGGTGATCGACCGCTCGGGCAGCATGTCGCTCGACGGCGGCAGCGGCCGGCCCAAGATCGAGGAAGCACGCGACGCCGCGTCGCTGTTCATCCAGCTTGTGCGGCTCGATGCGGGAAACAAGTTCGGCCTCGTCTCGTTCAGCACCTCGGCGCAGCTCAAGTCCGCGCTGATCACGTCCACCAATCCGCACAAGCAGACGCTGATCGGGACCGCGCCCTATTCGGGCGGCCTCGTCGGCTCGCTCGCGCCGGGCGGCTCGACCACGATCGGCGGCGGCCTGAAGCTCGCCGGCGCCAACATGCCGGCGGCGGCCAATCCGCGCAGCATCCTGCTGCTGACCGACGGATTGCAGAATACGCCACCGATGATCGACGCGATGGACGTGCAGAACGCGATCAGCGGCATCAGCCTCAACGCGATCGGCTACGGCACCGACTCCAGCCTCGACGGGGCCTTGCTGAACGGCCTGGCGAGCGCGCACAGCGGGAGCTACGTGCGCGCGGACAGCAATCTGAAGCTGGAGAAGTTCTTCGCGCAGGCCTTCGGAAACATCTTCGAGGCCGGGCTGCTGATCGATCCCGAGTTCGAACTCGCAGACGGGGAGCGCACGACCAAGCCCTACCCGTTCAATGTCTGCGGCGAGGACACGATCACGGTCGTCGTGGGCTGGGACAATCTCGACACGCGCCTGTACATCGAGGTCACCAGCCCGCTCGGTGCCGCGATCCTCGCCACCACGCCGGGCATCGACGACGCGACCGGGCGCACCTGGACCTTCCTGCGTATTCCGCTGCCGCACGGCGGCGAGCGCGACGGCCTTTGGAACGTGACCGTGCTGCGGCCCGGGGGCGGCGAGTTTCCTCCGCCTGCTCCCGCGACGCGCTACTTCATCAACGTCATCGCCAGCGGCGGTCCGGTGCTGCGCCAGGTACACAACGCCACCCGCTTCTACACCGGCGACGTCATCAACCCGCTCGTCTCGCTTGGCTACCCGAACGGTGCGTCGATCGATGAGGCGACCGTGCGAGTCACCATCACCCGGCCGGACTCCAGCATCGGCAACATCCTCTCGCATGAGAAACTGCACACGCCGCCGCCCGACCCGGACACGATTCCGGCACGCCAGTTCACGATGCAGCAGATCGAACGGCGAACCGGGCAGCCGGTCGTGAAATATACCGCGACGTCCTATGAGCTGCTCAACACGCCGGAGCATACGCGTGGTTCGTTCGAGCCGGGTGGCCTCTACGGCAACACCCTGAAGGACGTGCTGACGCTCGAAGGCGATTACACGTTCCACGTCGTCGCGGTTTACGGCGAAGACTGCGTCTCCTCGCGCGAGCTGCTGTGGTCAGCGCACGTTGTCGCAAGCGTCGATCCAACGCGGACCGGCTTCGTCGTGACGGACGGCGGGCGGGGGCCCGACGGAAAGCACACCGGCACGGTCACGATCACGCCGCGCGATCCGTACGGAAACAATGTCGGCCCGGGGCGCGACATCGACGTCTCCGGTGGATCGGGCACCCTCGTCACCGGTCCGGTGCGCGACAATGGCGACGGGACCTACACGGTGCCGGTTTCGTGGGATCCGGCCCTCGGTGGACCGGGCGTTGTCGTCGGCCAGCCGGGCCGGCCGGGTGTCGTGATCACGCCGAAGAAACCCGAAGAGCCGCCAGCGGAGAAGAAATGCACGCTGTGCTGGGGGCTGCTCGGCCTGCTGCTGTTGCTGCTGCTGCTCCTGATCCTGATGTGGGCCTGCGGAAAATGCTGAAGCGGGGCGCGCCGGCATCAAGTTCATGCGTCTATCGGTCCCGCGTCATTCCCTTGGCGGCGAGTTCGTCGAGATAATCCTGCCAGTACTTCGGCTGGTTGCGGCCGAGTTCGAGCAGATAGTCCCAGCTGAAGATGCCCGTGGAGTGCATGTCGTCGAACACGAGCCGCACGGCGTAGTTGCCGACCGGGTTCACTTCCAGAATCATGACATTGCGCTTGCCCGGCACGGTCTTGCGCTCGTCCGGTGAATGGCCCTGCACCTCCGCGCTCGGGCTTTTCACGCGCAGGTATTCGCCCGCAAGCGCGAAGCTGTCGCCGCCCTCGAACGTGACGTTCAGGGTCTTTTTGTCCTTGGAAAGACGCAGTTCGGTTGGCCAGTTGTCGGTCACGCTTTCAATCCTCTCCGCGGCGCCCTATATCATACCGGATAGTCTGCCAAACGCGCCGGAAAACAATGGATTTTGAACGCGCCGCAACCGTGCTGCCCGCTCCGCTGATCGATCCGTTTCAGCGCGCGATCACCTATCTGCGCGTCTCGGTGACCGACCGCTGCGATTTCCGCTGCGTCTACTGCATGTCGGAGAACATGTCGTTCCTGCCGAAGCAGGATCTCCTGACGCTGGAGGAACTCGACCGGCTATGCAGCGCCTTCATCGCGCGCGGCGTCCGCAAGCTGCGCCTGACCGGCGGCGAGCCGCTGGTGCGGCGCTCCATCATGACGCTTGTGCGTGGGCTCTCGCGTCACCTCGGCGACGGGCTCGATGAGCTGACCTTGACCACCAACGGCTCGCAGCTTCCGAAGTATGCGGCCGAGCTCGCCGCGTGCGGCGTCAAGCGCATCAACGTGTCGCTCGACACGCTCGACGCCGCCAAGTTCCGCGCGATCACGCGTTGGGGCGAACTCGACAAGGTGATGGCGGGCATCGATGCCGCGCAGGCCGCAGGCCTTGCGGTGAAGATCAACGCGGTCGCGCTCAAGGGCGTCAACGAGGATGAGCTCGGCGATCTCGTCGCGTGGTCGCACGGCCGCGGCATGGACCTGACTATCATCGAGGTGATGCCGCTCGGGGACATCGAGGAAAAGCGCCTCGATCAGTATCTGCCTTTGTCCATGGTGCGCGCCCGCCTCGCCGAGCGCTACACGATGAAGGGCATCGATTTTTCGACCGGCGGCCCGGCCCGCTACGTGCGCATCGCCGAGACCGGCGGGCGGCTCGGCTTCATCACGCCGCTCACGCACAACTTCTGCGAATCCTGCAATCGCGTGCGCCTCACTTGCACCGGCACGCTCTACATGTGCCTCGGCCAGGAAGACGCCGCCAACCTGCGCGCACCGCTGCGCGCCTCCGAAAGCAACGATCAGGTCAATGCGGCGATCGACGCCGCGATCCAGCGCAAGCCGAAAGGCCACGACTTCGTCATCGACCGCCGTGCCCGCCGCCCCGCGGTATCGCGCCACATGAGCGTGACCGGGGGCTAATTCAGAACCTCATGGTGAGGAGCGTCGCGAAAGCGACGCGTCTCGAACCATGGCCGCAGACCGCACATGTGCCATCCTTCGAGACGCGCCTCATAAGCGCGGTTACGCGCGTCTTCGACGCGCTATGGGGCGCTCCTCAGGATGAGGACAGAGTTGGCATGTGCGACGCGCACGGCCGTTATTCGCAGCGCGTTCTCGACGGACGCCCGCGACGCGTGTTAGCGCTCGCCCTCCTTGTCGCGGTGCCTTGCGGTTCCCCTCGCCCGCGGCCTTCCAACGGAGTGACTGGTGTCGACAGCGGCTGGTAATCGCCGCGGCATGTTCGCACTCATGGGTGCGATGGCGGCGTTTGCGATCAACGACATGCTGCTGAAGCTCACCGCGCAGCACTATCCGCTCGGCGAGGTCATCACGGTGCGCGGCACGATTGCGACCTTGCTCGTCGGTTCGTTCATGATCGGTCTCGGGCATGTGTCCGCATTGCGCCTCGTGAACCCGCTTGTGCTTAGCCGAACCATGTTCGACGGCCTGGCAATGGTCATGTTCACCACCGCGCTGATTCACATGCCGCTGGCCGAACTATCCGCAATCAATCTTGTCTCGCCGCTGCTCATCACCGCGACGGCGGTCGTCTTCTTCCGCGAAGAGGTCGGCTGGCGGCGCTGGGCCGCGATTATGGTCGGCTTCATCGGCACGCTCATTATCATCCGGCCGACGCCGAGCGCGTTCAACGCATGGGCCTTGCTAGGTCTTGCCACCGCTTGCGCGGGCGTGGCGCGCGACATGATTACCCGCAAGCTCGATCCCCGTATTCCGAGCATCGTGATCTCGTTTCTCGCAGCGCTGGGATCGATGATCATCGGACCGGTCATGGGCCTGTTTGAGGAATGGCGGCCAATGGCGCTGTTCGACGTGGGAATGCTGGCGATCTCGGCGGCGTTCGTGGCAAGCGGCCACGTCCTCGTCGTGATGGCCTTCCGCGGCACTGTCGATGTCGCGGCCATCGCGCCGTTCCGCTACACGCTGCTGATCTGGGCCGGCGTGTGCGGCTATCTCGCCTTCGGCGAGGTACCGGACCGCTTCGCGATCTTTGGCTCCGTGCTGATCGTCGGCAGCGGGCTCTATGCGCTGCACCGCGAGGTCGTGCGCCGCCGCACGGTCGCGGCCTCGGTACCGCCTGGGGAGCCTGGCGCTTAAGCCGCTGCGTCTACTTTGATGATGCCGAGCAATTCGGCCGCCTCGAGCATCGCAGGCTCGAACCGCACGCCGAAACAATCGCCCGCGGTCCAGGCGACCGTGCCGTTCCTCGGACGCATCCGGTCGAACGTGACGGTGACGTTCGCTCCGGCGGAAATGTTCGGCATCGCGGCGATGCGCGCGCCGCCGCGGCTGACATCGAAGACGCGCGCCGGCGTCTTGCGGCCGCCAAGCTCGATCGTCGCACTGACGTCGACATCGAAGCGCGGGTGCCCGCGCAGGTCCGCGCGCAGCGCGGCGCGCACGATCTCGGGGATCTCGCCGCGCACCGTCTCCGAAGCGCGCTGCATGTCGGCTGCAACGCGCGCGACCTCGGCGGCGTTCGTGCTCGACCGGGTCACCATGTCGGCGATGCCGCTCATGCGCACGGCCACGTCGGACACCGCCGCGGTGGTGCCACGCACGTTGGTGACGAACCCTTCGGTCGCTGCGCGCTGCTGATCCATCGCGGCAGCGACCGAATTGGTCACCATCGACAACTCGTCGATCGCCTCGGCAATCGCGCCGATCGACGCGACGGCCTGCCCGGTGGTCGACTGAATCTCCGCAATCTTGGCGCCGATTTCGCCGGTCGCCTTGCCGGTCTGGGTCGCCAGCGTCTTCACCTCGGTCGCGACCACCGCGAAGCCGCGCCCCGCTTCGCCTGCGCGTGCGGCTTCGATCGTGGCGTTGAGCGCCAGCAGATTGGTCTGCTCGGCGATGGCCGAGATGACACCGACGATGTCGCCGATGTCCTTGGCCGCCTTGGCGAGGGCGCCGATGGTCTGCCGCGAGCTTGCCGCCCGATCGACCGCGGTACGGCCGATATCCGAGCCTTCGCGCACCTTGGCGGCGATGGCGTCGATTGCGCCGATCACCTCATCGGAGAGGCGCGTCGCATCCTCGTTCATGGCGCGCGAGTGGTCGGCAGCCTTGGCGGTTTCGCTCGAAGCCGCGTGCACCGCTTCGAGGGCCTCGCGCATGTCGTCGGTTTTCGTGCGCAGCACCGCCGAGCCGTCGACAACCGTGCGCAGGCCGCGCTCGGTTGCGTCCTCGACCTCCTCGGCCATGTTCGACAGGTTGGCGCGACGCGCGGCGCGTTCGGCATCGTCGAGCCTGGCTTCGTGCGCCTCTCGCCGCGCGCGCCCAGTTGCCGCCTCAGTCAATGAGTGGACAACGGCGGACAGGCGAGCGATCTCGCTGCGTAGCTTCTGCCCCGCAATCTGACCGGTCTCGCCAATCGATGGTTCGAGCGCATCCGCCGCCTGCCGGATGGGCAGCGCCAGGGACCGCGCGACAAGCAGGGCGAGCCCGATGGAAAGCGCAGACATCGCGATACTAACGGTGGTCCAGAGCGAGCCGGCCTGTGCGCCAAAGGAATCGCGCGCGAGCAGCGCAAGCGCAGGCAACAGCGCGACCACAAGCAGCCGTTCGGAAACAGTCAGGCGCCGCATGGCTCCCCGCCCACCCCGGATAGGTCGTGCGCGCTGGCGCCGGCAATCCGTAGTTTCATCATGGGTCTACATGGTTAACCAAATGTTAGCGGAGCATCATGAAGGGGCCGATGAAGGGGATTTTGCCGGCGGTCGGGCGGTCGCCGGGCCAGCCAAGTTTCGGTTGACGCCGCACCTAGAGTTCGGGAAGGTGCGACAACTCGGCGCAGACCGGGACGAAGACTGAGTGGGCACAGCAGGGACGGACAGCGGCACGCCGCAGTCCGGAGGGGATGGGATGTGAAAGCGCTGCTCGGCGTCAGCCGCGCCATTGATTGGTTCAACGAACAATTTGGTGTGGTGGCGAACTGGATGGTCCTGCTGGCCTGCCTGATCAGCGCCGGCAATGCCTTCAGCCGCTACCTGTTCAGCATCAGCTCCAACGGCTGGCTCGAAATCCAGTGGTACATGTTTGCCGCCATGGTGCTGCTCGGCGCGCCCTATACGCTCAAGATGAACGAGCACGTCCGGGTCGATCTCATCTACGGCATGGTGTCGGAGCGCACGCGGATCTGGATCGACATCATCGGCGGATTTCTTTTCCTGCTGCCGATTTGCGTCATCCTCACCTATTTCACCTGGCCGTGGTTCGTCGAGTCCTGGAAAATCAATGAGGTCTCGACCAACGCCGGCGGCCTGATCCGCTGGCCGGTGAAGCTGATGATGCCGGTCGGCTTCGCGCTGATGGCGGCGCAGGGCATCTCAGAGATCATCAAGCGGGTTGCGGCGCTCGAACACATCATCGACATCGAATTCAAATACGAGAAGCCGCTCCAATGAGCTTTGTCCGCGACAACATGGCGCCCCTGATGTTCGGGGGCATGATCCTGTTCATGCTGATCGGGTATCCGGCAGCATTCTCGCTCGCGGCAACGGGTTTGTTCTTCGGCTTCATCGGCATCGAACTCGGGCTGATCACGCCCGACTTCCTCGGCAACCTCACCTATCAGCTGTTCGGCATCATCTCGAACGACCTGCTGCTGGCGATCCCGTTCTTCACTTTCATGGGCGCGATCCTGGAGCGCTGCGGCCTTGCCGAAGACCTGCTCGACTCGATCGGACAACTGTTCGGGCCGGTCCGCGGCGGCATGTCGTACGCGGTGATTTTCGTCGGCGCCATTCTGGGCGCGATCACCGGCACCGTGGCGGCCTCGGTCATCGCCATGGGCGTGATCTCGATGACGCCGATGATCAAATACGGCTACTCGGTGCGTCACACGATGGGCGTCATCGCGGCGTCCGGCACCATCACCCAGCTCATTCCACCGTCGCTGGTTCTCGTCGTGCTCGCCGACGTGCTCGGACGCTCGGTCGGCGACATGTATGCCGGCGCGATCGGCCCGAGCATCATTCAGGTCGCGTTGTTCTGCATCTGGGTTGCGATCGTGAGCATCCTCTGGCCAAAGGATGTGCCGGCGCTGCCCCTCGAAGCGCGCACCCTGCACGGCTGGGCGCTTTGGAAAAAGTGCCTGCGCGGCATGATCCCGTCGCTCGGGCTGATTTTTCTCGTCCTCGGCACGATCTTCATGGGTCTTGCCACCCCATCCGAAGCCGGAGCCATGGGCGTGGTCGGCGCCATCGCGCTCGCGTTCTCTTACGGCACGCTGACCTGGAAGCTCCTCTACCAGGGCATGTCGAGCACCATGCGCCTCACCGCCATGGTGGTCTTCATCCTGATCGGCGCCCGCGTGTTCAGCCTCGTGTTCCAGGGCGTCGGTGGCAAGGAGTGGATCGAGCATCTGCTCTCGACCCTGCCCGGCGGGCAGGTCGGCTTCCTGATCTTTGTCAACATCTTCATCTTCATCGTGGCGTTCTTTCTCGACTTCTTCGAGATCGCCTTCATCATCATTCCGCTGCTCGCGCCGGTCGCCGACAAACTCGGGATCGATCTCATCTGGTTCGGCGTGCTCGTCTGCGCCAACATCCAGACGAGCTTCATGCATCCGCCCTTCGGCTTTGCGCTGTTCTATCTGCGGGGGATCGCCCCACCGGAGATCAAGACGTCCGACATCTATTGGGGAGCCATTCCCTGGGTTGTCTTGCAGGTCATCCTCGTCGCCATCGTGATTTTCTGGCCGGGATCCGTGACCTACTGGATCGACAAGGGGCCTGCCCTCGATCCCTCCAAGATCCAGATCGAGATTCCCATGCCCGAAATGCTGGCACCGCCCGACTTCAAATAGCGCGCGACGACGCCTGCAAACGAAAAGCCCCGGACCTTAGTCCGGGGCTTTCCGCATCGTGCCTGCTTCGGCGGGAAACGCGCCGACGATCAGGTGCGCGTGCGCATGCGCATCATGAACGAGTCGAAGCCGAGTTCGGCCACCTGCTGCCAACCGAACGAGTCGTTGCGGAAGCTCATCAGGCTTTCGTGCAGCTTCTTGAACATCGGGTTGGTCTTGTTGTGCTCGGCGTAGACCTCCTGCGCCGCGTTGTAGCAGGCCTCGAGCACCGGCTGCGGGAACGGCCGCAGCACTGCGCCTTGCGAGATCAGCTTCTTCAGTGCGGCCGGATTGGCATAGTCGTATTTGCCGACCACCCAGCCCCAGGCTTCGCCGCCCGCGACCTGGATCATGCTCTGGTAGACCTTCGGCAGTTCGTTCCATTTGGCGATGTTGATGAGGTTGTGGCCCTGGCCGCAGCCCTCCCACCAGCCCGGATAGTAGTAGTTCTGCGCGACCTTTACGAAACCGAGCTTCTCGTCGTCATAGGGACCGACCCACTCCGCCGCGTCGATCGTGCCCTTCTCCAGCGCCGGATAGATGTCGCCCGCGGCGAGTTGCTGCGGCACCACGCCGAGGCGCTGAAGGATCGTGCCGGCGAAACCGCCGACGCGGAATTTCAGGCCCTTCATATCGTCGATGGTCTTGATCTCCTTGCGGAAGAAGCCGCCCATCTGCGCGCCGGTGTTGCCCGAGGCGAAGCCGATACAATTGAATTTCGCGAACAGCTCGTTCATCAAGTCCTGCCCGTCGCCGAAGCGCAGCCACGCGTTCATGCCGCGCGTGTTGACGCCGAACGGGAGTGCCGTGCCGAACGTGAAGGCCGCATCCTTGCCAAAGTAGTAGTAGGAGGCCGTGTTGCCCATCTCGACGGTGCCGTTCTGCACCGCGTCGAGCACCTGCAGGCCGGGTACGATTTCGCCGGCGGCGAACACCTGGATCTGGAACTTGTTGTCGCTCATTTCGGCGATGCGCTTGGCGAAATATTCGCAGCCGCCGTAGAGCGTATCGAGCGACTTCGGCCAGCTCGTCGGCATGCGCCATTTGATTTCCGGCATCGACTGCGCGATGGCGGGCGCGGCGACAGCCGCCGATGCGGCGAGTCCGATGCCCGCTGATTTCAGAAATTCACGACGTTTCATTAGCGTTTCCCCTTGTTGGAGCCGACTCCCTGCCGACACGACCGGTGCGAGGTTGAACCCCGTCTTTGTTGGACAGCCGCCGACGAGCGACTGCGCGCAATCTTACGGAACTATTCGCCGAAACCAAACGAAAAAACCCGGGGCAGGCCCCGGGCTTTCTCGCTTTTTTTGTCGCGCCGGGCGCTCAGGCCCGCGGGCGCGTCCTAATCATGAAGGTATCGTAGGTGTATTCGGCCACCTGCCACCACAGATACTCGTCGTTCCGGAAGGCGACCATGTTGTCGTAGACCTTCTTGAAGTCCGCGTTCTTGCCGGAAATTTCGGCATAGAGTTCGTTCGATGCCTTTAGGCAGGCTTCCATGATCGACGGGCTGAATGGACGCAACTGGGCACCGGCCGCGACCAGCCGCTTGAGCGCAGCGGGATTACGCGTGTCGTATCGCCCGGTCTCTTCGATGTTGGCGTAAGCGGCAGCGGCCGTGACGATGGCTTTGTAGCTCTTCGGCAGTTCTTCCCACTTCGCGATGTTGAACATGTAGTGGTTGGTCGTTCCGCCTTCCCACCAGCCGGGGTAATAGTAGTACGGCGCGACCTTTACGAAGCCGAGCTTCTCGTCGTCATAGGGTCCGACCCACTCGGCCGCGTCCACCGTACCCTTCTCGAGTGCCGGATAGATGTCGCCCCCGGCTAACTGCTGCGGCACGACACCGAGCTTGGCCATGACATTGCCGGCGAGGCCGGCGATGCGCATCTTGAGACCATTGAGGTCGGCGACTTCCTTGATTTCCTTGCGGAACCAGCCGCCCATCTGCGCGCCGGTGTTGCCGCCGAGCAGGCTGACGATGTTGAACTTCTTGGTGAAGTCGTCCATCAGCTTCTGCGCGCCGCCGTCATAGAACCAGGCGTTCTGCTGGCGAGTATTGAGGCCGAACGGCACGGCGCAAAACAGCGGGAACGTCGGGTCCTTGCCGACGTAGTAGTAAGCCGCCGTGTGGCAGCACTCGACGGTACCCGCGCCGACCGCGTCCATCGCCTGCAGGCCAGGCACGATCTCGCCGGCCGCAAAGGGCGTGACCTGGAACTTGCCATCGGTCGCCTCGCCGACGAATTTCGCGAAACTCTCCGATGCGCCCCACAGCGTATCCAGCGACTTCGGGAAGCTCGAGGTGAGACGCCATTTGATCTCGGGCGATGATTGCGCGATCGCGGGGGCGGCAACGGCGGAGGCTGCAAGCCCCACACCCGCAGTCTTGAGGAATTGGCGGCGTTTCATAAAAACTCCTTGTCGGTTCTTTTCAGGACCCCCGTCAGCGCATCGGGCGGCCGCCCCCACGACCCACCGCCACGCACGAGTTGGCTGCCGGTATAGCGAATTGTGGCGGTTGCGAAAACGAAAAAACCCCGCGGCGCCATGCTCCGGGGTCGCAGGTGCCAGTACATCCGCCGATCAGGTGCGGGTCCGGTTGCGGATCAGGAAGGTGTCATAGGTGTATTCGGCGACCTGCCACCACAAATACTGGTCGTTGCGGAACGCGAGCGTCGACTCCCATACCTTCTTGAAGTCGGCGTTGGAGGCCGAAACCTCGGCGTAAAGCTCCAGCGCAGCCTTCAGGCACGCATCCATGACGGCGGGCGGGAATGGACGAAGCTGCGCGCCGGCGCCGACCAGCCGCTTCAGCGCAGCCGGGTTGAGGGCATCGTACTTCGCCTGCATCCACTCGTGCGCCATCGCGGAGGCGCTCCGGACGACCGATTTGTAGGCCGGGGACAGCGCGTTCCATTTCTCGATGTTGATGAAGTTGTGCATCATCGCACCGCCTTCCCACCAGGCGGGGTAGTAGTAATACGGCGCGACCTTCTGGAAGCTGAGCTTCTCGTCGTCATGGGGCCCGACCCATTCGCACGCATCGAGCGTCCCCTTTTCGAGCGCCGGATAGATGTCGCCGCCCGCAAGCTGCTGCGGGGCGACACCAAGCTTGGTGAGCACGCGGCCGGCAAAGCCGCCGATGCGCATTTTCAAACCATTGAGGTCGGCGGGGTCCTTGATCTCGCGGCGAAACCAGCCACCCATCTGGCAGCCGGTATTGCCGCAGGGAATGCCGTAGATATTGGCCTTCCGGTAAACCTCGTTCATCAGGTCGAAGCCGCCGCCGAACTGCTGCCAGGCGGTCTGCATGCGGCTGTTGAGCCCGAACGGCACCGCGGTGCCGAACGCGTAGCTCGGGTCCTTGCCGACATAATAGTAGGACGCGGTGTGGCACATCTCGACCGTGCCGTTGCTTACCGCGTCGGCGGCCTGCAGGCCCGGCACGATGTCGCCGGCGGCGAAAACCTGGATCTGGAATTTGTTGTCGGTCGCCTCCGTGACGGCCTTCGCGAAGACCTCGGCAGCGCCGTAGATGATATCCAGCGATTTCGGAAAGCTGGACGTGAGCCGCCATTTCGTTCCCGGCATCGATTGCGCAATGGCCCGACTGGCCATCGCGGTCGCGGCGAGCCCGCCCCCTGCGGTCTGCAAAAAGTTGCGACGCTTCATTCAAAGCTCCTCCGCCGATGTAATCGGAAAAAACCCAAGCGGCTCCGGCCCATCACGGCCACGAATGCGACGAAAGTACGGAAGGGCTATGCCGGCTTGCGTGCGGCAGGCTGATCCCGGCGTTGCGGCCGCCACGCCATCAGAATTGCCGCCAGCGCGATAAACCAGCCGAACGGCCGCACCATCCAGATGGCGTGCAGCAGCGTATGACTGAGGAAAGCGACACTCCACACCGGCACCACCAGCGCGGACGCGAACAGGATCAGGAGCCGCGTGCGGGCGACGGCGTCGTTCGAGGCGCGCGCCCGGCGGATCAGCAGGACGCCGGTCGTCAGAACAGCGGCGCCCACGATCGCCATGCCAAGCGCCGGCGAGCCGTAACCGATGACGAAGGTCGCGTAGCCAAGGCGCGCCAACATATACAGCACGGCGTAGGCCCAATTGCGGTCGAGCGACGAGACATCGATGCCGAACGCCGACACCCAGGCGATTTCCTGCGGCGGCAGGTTCGCCACGAACGAGCTGCCGACGCGCGTGGAAAGCGCGCCGCGAAAATCCGCGAGCGCGCTAGGATCGACGAGCAGCATCACCAGCGCGAGCTTGATTGCGAATGTAAGCATGATCGCGAGCGCAAAGATCGTCGCGCCGTGAAACGCGCGGCGCAGCAGCGCCCTGCGATCCGGCGGACCGTCGAGCGCGACGATCCCGAGCAGCAGCGCAAGGCCGAATGGAATGCCGCCGGTGAGAAATTCGAGGATCGCGGTTGCGGCGCCGAACAGCGCGACCGCGACCGCGAAGGGGCGCTCGGGCGCATGCGCAATGCCGCGGTGATACGCGTAGGCCAGGAATGCCGAGAGCACGAGGTCGGAGAGGCCGAACGAGAAATAGATTCCGAACAGCCACAGGCCGTCGAGCAGCAGCAGCGTCGCGGCAATCGCCGCAAATCCGCGCTCGCGCCATTCGCCCGTCCGCCAATTCTGCAGCGCAGGCAGCAGCACCGAGAGCAAGCACACGGCGTTGAGAACGAGCGTGATCCACCCGAGCGCCTCCGGCGAGACGAGCGCCAGCGCAAGCGCCGCGAACACGCGCTGGCCGTGCAGATAGCGGTGGTAATAGATCGCGTTTGGATCGGCATGATCGGGCCGCTCCAGCGCGGCGATCAGTTGCAGGCACGCCGGGATGGTCGGATCGCCGGCCCGCACGGGCGGCTGCGCGTCGGCCTGCGGAATGCGCGCCGAGATCGTCTCGGCAAGACGGCTCGGATAGTTCTGCAACAAGGCGCCAAGCATCAGGCAATCGTTGCCGCCGAACCGCGGGATCCCGCGGCCGGTGCCCTTCGCCCAGGTCTGGGTGAACGCCTCTCGCGCGTTCGCAGCCTCAAGCTTGCCCGCAACGCCCTGCCGGTCGACGAAGGTGGACGCATAGGACAGGACAAAAAACAGCGCGACCGCCGCGACCGTCGCAAAAAATGCGCGCAGATAGAGCCCCGCCGAATGGGTCAATACTCCGCGGGCCGTCGAGACAAGGTTAGACAATCGAAATTCCGGCGTTGCGGTGTGCCCGATATCACCGGGCGACATCGACGTGAAGCTCCATCTTCGGATGGATGCCGCAGAATACCAGATACGAGCCGGTTTTCGGAAACGTCATCTCCACAGTTTCGCCCGGCTCCTGCGCGCCGGAATCGAAGTCGAGCTTTTGATCGAACACGCGAATGTTGTGGGTGCGGGTGTCGTTATTGAGGATCCACAGCTTGTCGACGATGCGGATGCGCACGCGCGTCGGCGTGAATGTCTTGTCGTGCTGCGAGACCGACGTGGCGCGCGTGGCCGCGACGGGGGCTGACTTCTCGGCAACGATGGTTGCCGGCGGTTGCGAATCGCCCTCGCTGGTGAGCGTCTTGAGGAAGGCAACCAGCGCCGCCTGCTCGCCGCTGTCCAGCGTCAAGCCGCGCGTGAGATCGCGCGGCAGGGTCGGCCGCTCCGTCACGCCACCGGCGTAGTGGCGCACCACGTCCTCAAGGGTGGCGAGCGAGCCGTCGTGCATGTAGGGCGCGCGGCGGGCGGCCTCGCGCAGCGACGGCGTCTTGAACGCGTACTCGGCGGCTTCCAGCCGCAGCACGGCGCCGCGCCCGCGATCGTCGCTCGGCAGCCCGACGTCATAGAACGCATAGTCGGTGAAGGCCCAGCCCGAATGGCAGTTCGCGCACCCGGCCTTGCCGGTGAACAGGCGGAACCCGTCAGCCTCCTGTGCCGACAGCGCGGACGCCTCGCCCGCGATCCAGCGGTCGAAACGCGTTGGCGGCGACACCAGCGTGCGTTCGTAGGTCGCGATCGCCTTCTTGAGGTTGTCTTCGTTGACGCGAGGATCGTTCGGAAATGCCCTGGCGAACGCCCGCGCATAGGCCTTGTCGGCGGCAAGGCGCGCGATCAGCGGCGCGATCGGCTGGGCCATCTCGTCAGGCGCAACGATCGGCCCGGCCACCTGCTCTTCCAGACTGCGCGCGCGCCCATCCCAGAACACCGGCCCCGCCCAGGCGAGATTCCACAGCGTCGGTGTGTGGCGCGCGAGCGGCCGGCCCGGCACGCCGACGGCGGTGACGCGGCCATCGGAAAAACCCTTCTGGCGGTCGTGGCAGGTCGCGCATGCGGTGCTGCCGTCGGCGGACAGGCGCTTGTCGTGGAACAGCGTCTCGCCGAGCGCGCGCTTTGCCTCGGAATAGGAATTGGACGAAGGAAACGGGATCGCCGCGGGCCGGCGGAATTTTTCTTTCAGCGCCGCGAGATCGTCGCCGCCCTGCGCCAGCGCGGCAACGCCGCCCAGGAGCGCGCCACACAGGAACGCCGCAACCTGCCCCTGCGCGGCGCGAAACCAGCTCACATCAGCTTGCCGACCGAAAGCTCGATGCGCGAGACGTCGCTTAAGACCGCCGCGTAGTCCTTCACGGGAGTCTTGGGCGCCATCGCGGCGGGCCACGCCTTCTTCAACTCGGCAAAGCCGTCGCGCACGTGCTTGAGCGCGCCGGCGTCCTTCTTCTCAAGCGCGGCGCCGACGCCCTCGATCATCTTCTCCGCCTGCCACACGAAACCGCGCGCATCCTGATACTCCACCGGCTTGGCAATGCGTCCCTTGACGATCGCTTCCTCGTATTCGTGCGTCGCGCTCTTGAGCAGTTCGAGCGCGGTCTCGACCACGAAGCCGTCACTCGCCTGCTTCGCCTTGATCCCGGTGTCCGCTGCCGCGAGCGCGTCGTCGACGCCCTTCAACGCCTTCTCGTAATCCTCGCCGCCCTTCTTCTGCTTCACCGTGGTGGCGAGCAGCTTCAACGCGGTCGCGAATTGCGGCGTGTTGTAATCCTTCAGCCGGCCGCGGATCGGGCCGTAGAGTTCTTCGCTCGGATGCAGGAAGTGCGGCAGCGCGGCCGCCCATTGGCCTTCCTTCACCAGTTGATCGCCGACCAGAAGATGACCGCGCATCTGCGCGATCTTGAGCGCGAAATCGAGATCGGGCGGGAGCTTCGCCGCGCTCTTCGCGCCGCCTTCTTCGCCTCCTTCGCCTCCTTCACCGCCCTGCTTCTTTTTTGCAGCCTGTTCACCACCCTCGCCGCCGTGACCGTGCTTCTTCGCTGCCGAGAAGTCTGTAAGCGCGCGCGTGAGCGCGATGCCGGAGACGGTCCGGTCAAAGGCCGTCGCGTCACCAGCGGCACCATTCACGCCCGCGACCACGAAGGCGCCGACACCGAGCCAAATTTTTGTTTTGGATTTCATGCTGCGCCTGCCGGGTTTGCCTTGCAAAGGCGCGCACCATACGGTGCGACAACTTGGCAGGTCCAGTCACGACTTCCGGATATTGGAACAATTCCAATGCGTTGCGAAGAATCATGAGCCCATGCAGATCGTGATCGGCAATGTCTTGTCGGCCGACGAGGTCGCACTCGTCCGCGAGACGCTGGCGCATGCCACGTTCGAACACGGCCGCGAGACGGCCGGATTTGCGGCACGGCAGGTGAAGAACAACCGGCAGGCCACGAACGATCGCAAGACCGAGACCGTACGCAAGCTGGTCGAGACGCGCATCCTCGGCAACGAGGTGTTTGCTCTTGCGGTGCGGCCGAAGGCGCTGACCTCGATCATGTTCTCAGCGTACGAGCCCGGCATGCACTACGGCAGCCATGTGGACGATGCGCTGATGGCCGGCATGCGGACCGATGTGTCGTTCACGCTGTTCCTGTCGGAGCCCGAGAGCTACGACGGCGGCGAACTGGCGATCGAGAGCGCGTCCGGCGAGGACGCCGTGAAGCTCGCGGCGGGAAGCCTCGTCGCCTACCCGTCGACGGCGCTGCATCATGTGGCGGAAGTCACGCGCGGCGTGCGGCTCGCGGCGGTCGGCTGGGCGCGTTCCTATGTGCGCGATTCCGCGCAGCGCGAAATGCTGTTCGATCTCGACACCGCGCGGCGGCAGATGTTCGCGCGCGAGGGCAAGAGCGCCGAATACGATCTCGTCTCGAAGTCGCTCGCGAATTTGCTACGGATGTGGGTGGAGGATTAGCACACGCCCTCATCCTGAGGAGCGATCCGAAGGATCGCGTCTCGAAGGATGGCCAGGGGCTCCGCTGTCGCTCCGGGCCATGGTTCGAGGCTCCATAAGCGCGTTTACGCGCGTCTGCGACGCGCTATGGCGCTCGCACCTCACCATGAGGTTCGGCGTTACGCCTCGATCACGATCTTCGGCGCTGCCCGGCCCGCGCCCTTGCCGGCAAGCTGCTCGCGCACGCGTTGCGCGATCTCGCGATAGACCTTTGCGTGCGGCCCGTCCGGATCGGTCGCGACCACAGGCCGGCCGGAATCGGACGTCTCGCGGATCGCCATGTGCAGCGGCACCTCGCCGAGGAACGGCACGCCGAGCCGCTCGGCTTCCTTGTGCGCGCCGCCGTGACTGAAAATGTCCGAGCGCTCGCCGCATTTCGGGCAGACGAAATAGCTCATGTTCTCGATGATGCCGAGCACCGGCACATTGACGCGCTTGAACATCTCCACGCCGCGCCGCGCATCGATCAGCGCCAGGTCCTGCGGCGTCGAGACGATCACGGCGCCGGCGAGCGGCACCTGCTGCGCCATGGTGAGCTGCGCGTCGCCGGTGCCGGGCGGCATGTCGACGATCATCACGTCGAGCGTGCCCCATTCGACCTCGCGCAGCATTTGCGTGAGCGCCGACATCACCATCGGGCCGCGCCAGATCATCGGCGTGTCCTCGGCGACGAGGAAGCCGATCGACATCACGGTCAGGCCATAGCCCTGCATCGGGCGGAGCCGGTTGCCGCCGAGCGTTTCGGGGCGGCCGCGGATCGCAAGCAGCTTCGGGACCGACGGGCCGTAAATGTCGGCATCGAGCACGCCGACCTTCAGCCCGAGGTCGCGCAAGCCGAGCGCGAGATTGATCGCGGTGGTCGACTTGCCGACGCCGCCTTTGCCGGACGCGACCGCGACGATCGCCGCGACCCCCGGCGGGCCTTGCACTGGCCGCTCGCCGCGCGGCGCGTGTGTGTGACCGTGCCCATTACCCGCGGCTTTCGCCGGCGGCGGCGCAGCGCGCGCCGGCCCCGCGGCGCGCTCGCCCGTGAGCGCGACCATGGCGGACTTCACGCCTGGCACGGCGCGCACCGCGGCCTCCGCCGCCTTGCGCACCGGCTCCCATTGCTGAACCACGGCGGCATCGACGGTGATCGAGAAGAACACCTTGCCGTCGCTCACGACGACGTCGGAGAGCTTGCCGGTTTGCGGCAAGGGCGCGCCATCCGGGCCTTTCACCGCGGCGAGCGCCGCGAGCACGTCTTCCTTGGTCGCCATTCTTGTCCCCTGCGTGTGCGCCCGCCTGTGTAGATAAGCCACCGAAAGGGTCAATGCCATTCGGCGGTTGACGGGACGCAGGCGCTTCGCGCAAACACCAGCATCAAATCTGGCTGGCAGGGAGAAAACACTATGGCGAAGGTCGCGTTTCTGGGTCTGGGCGTGATGGGCTACCCGATGGCCGGGCACCTGAAGAACAAAGGCGGCCACGAGGTCACGGTCTACAATCGCACTTTCGCGAAGGCGGAAAGCTGGGCCAAGGAATTCGGCGGCAAGGCCGCCAAGACCGCGGAGGAAGCGGCCGAGGGCCAGGACGTCGTGATGATGTGCGTCGGCAACGACGATGACGTCCGCAAGGTCGCGGGCGCGGCGTTTCCGAAAGTGAAAAAGGGCGCGGTGTTCGTCGACCACACCACGGCTTCCGCGGAAGTCGCACGCGAACTTTACGCGGATTCAAAGAAGCGCGGCTTTGACTTCATCGATGCGCCGGTATCGGGCGGACAGGCGGGCGCGCAGAACGGCGTGCTGACCGTGATGTGCGGCGGCGATGCGGAAGCCTATGGGCGCGCCGAAACGGTGATCGCCGCCTATGCGCGCATGTGCAAGCTGCTCGGGCCCGCGGGCTCCGGCCAGCTCACCAAGATGGTCAACCAGATTTGCATCGCGGGCGTCGTGCAGGGGCTCGCCGAAGGCATTCATTTCGCCAAGAAGGCCGGCCTCGATGTCGAAGCCGTGATCGAGACGATCTCCAAGGGCGCGGCGCAGTCGTGGCAGATGGAGAACCGCTACAAGACCATGAACGCCGGCAAGTACGATTTCGGCTTCGCGGTGAACTGGATGCGCAAGGACCTCTCGATCAGCCTCGCCGAGGCGCGCCGCTCGGGCGCGCACCTGCCCGTGGCGGCGCTGGTCGACCAGTTTTACTCGGAAGTGCAGAAGATGGGCGGCGGCCGCTGGGATACGTCGAGTCTGCTGGCAAGACTGGAGCGGTAGATCGCGCTAGGTTGCCGATTACACACGGGGCTACGGAGCCTGCTCAAGGAGGCGTTATGTCGAGCGCAAAGCTTGCAGTGGCGCTGATTGCCTCGCTTTTGATCATCGCCATGTTGGCCGGCCGCTCTCACGCGCAAATAGCGACGCCCGAGCCTATCGAGAGTTCACTACCGGAGCGCTGGCACGCTCCCTTGGCTCAGTTCCTGCGCGATTTCGGTGCACGCGACCTCGCAGCCATCGTCGCCGGGGCGAAGGGCTCGCCACTCCATCACCTGCCAGACACCGTAATCATCCGGCTGGAGCACAGTTCGGCCTGTTTCAAGGAAATTTGTCTGACGATCGTCGGAGAGAGCAAAGGTCAGAAACTGCATCCACTCGCAATGTTCATGGCCGGAAAATGGGTGACGCGAGGCGATGTCTTTCCTCAATTTCTCGGCACCAGCGTGTACCCTCCACTTTCCTTCTACACCTCGAGAGAGCCCTTGCCGGACACCGGAGGCGTTGCATTGGTCGAGACGCGACTGGGATGGATCGTTTCGACTACTCAACAGTAGTCAATGCGGGTAACAATGACTCACATCCGCCGAATCGTCTTTGTCGAAGAACGCGTTCTTGCCGAAGCAGGACGGGCGGCCGCAACGCAGATCACGCGCGTCGCCGGCATCGCGGTGATCGCCAATCCGTTCGCCGGCCAAGGCTACGTCGAAGACCTCTCCGCGCTGTTCGATGTCGGCGCGAAGCTCGGCGAGGCCATCATGCCAGACGTGGTGCGCCGGCTAGAAAATCCAGCGACCAGCTACGGCAAGGCGGCGATCGTCGGCGTTGCCGGCGACTTCGAGCATGGCGGGGCGCTGATCCATCCCAAGCTCGGCAAGCCGATGCGCGCGGCGGTCGGCGGCGGCGAAGCGATCATCTCGTCGAACGTGAAGGTCGCGGCCGCCGGCACCGCGATCGACGTGCCGCTCGCCAACAAGGACGACATCTGGTCCTTCGACCACTTCGACACCATGACGGTGATGATCGCGGACGCACCGCGCCCGGATGAGATCGTGGTGATCATGATCGCTGCCGATGGCGGGCGCCCTGCCCCGCGCGTCGGCAAGGGCCGCGTGCTCTGATCCGGCCAGCTTCTTAACCAATCGGTCCTAGGCTCGCGCTCCCAGCAAACAAAGGAGGTCGCGATGTCCGACGACCGCATCCGCGCGCGTTACGACGCATTTTTCGAGGCAGATTTCCTGCCGCTCATCCGCCACGACCAGACCCAGGGCGCGGAGGAGCGCATCGCTTACGCCAACGAGTACGCGGCGTTCCAGCTCGGCCAGATCAACCTGAAACTCGGCCGCCTGATCGACCTGATGGAGCGCAACGCCACCGCGCAGCCTGCCCCGGCACTGGCCCCGAGCGAGTAACAGGCTTGCAGGCGTGCCGGGAATCGCCGCAGAACGTGTGGTAACGTCCGAGGGTTCACGCCCGGACCAATCGCAGGAGGATCGTCATGGCCAAGGGTCAAGCGCGCAGCAACAAGGAAAAGAAGAAGCCGAAGGCTGACTGGAACAAGAAGCAGAAGGGCACCATGGTTGCCGGCGGGCAAGGCAAGGGTCCCGTCAGTCTCGGCAGCAAGAAGTAGGGCTTCATTCGCGCGAAGCGGCGCGTCCCTGGTGTCCCGGTTCCGAAGTTCGCCACAACGTGCGGCAGGCTCCATGCGAACTTCGGAATCGAAAGGACACTAGCAACCTGTTGATCTCGTGTGGCTTTGGTTCAGAAGTCCGCATTGCGGACTCGGCTTGCGAGAATGATGCGGACGTCTGAACCGCCACGCTAGCGGCGCGCCGCCAGCCGTCAGCGCATATTCTGCCACGGATCGAATTTCTTCTCCGGCAGACGCTCGATCGCGGCCTTGTACTGGCTGTCGTCCTCTTTCTTCTTCGGCGGTGCTTGTTCCTTGTCGCCGCCGCCCCCTTTTTTGAATTGCGCGTGGCTCGGCGCGGCCGCGAGCACGAACACACCCGGCGCTGCCGCCAGCCCGATCATGATTGCGGCCAGAATCCTGCGCATGACTTGCTCCATGGGCCTGCACCAGAGGGCGCCCATTATCTGCCCGTGATTGCGGCCTTGTTCAAGGCGCGCACGGCTGCTTGCCGCCCACGACCGCGCATTTCGGCAGTCCTTGCGGACCCTTAGCGGCGGGCTGCGGTCCCTTTTGCGCCTGCGGCGGCGGGCCCGGAGGCGGACCGGGTGGTGGCCCCCGCTGTATTTGCGGCGGCGGCCCCGGAGGCGGGCCGGGCGGTGGACGGCTGACGGCCTGCGGCGGCGGGCCGGGAGGCGGCCCTTTCACCTGAGGCGGTGGAGGCGGCGGAGCCGGCGGCTTCGGCGGGCCGGGCGGCGGCGGTGCCGCGACCTGCGGAGCTTTCGGCTGCTGCTGCCGCTGCAACTGCGGCGGAGGCGGTCCCCGCTGGATCTGCGGCTGCGGGCCCTTGGTGGCCTGCGGCGGCGGACCCGACGATGGGCCCTTCGATCCGCCAGGTGGCGGCCCCGGTGGCGGCTGGTTGACGATCTTCGGCTGGCCCTGCGGCGGCGGCCCTCTTACACCCGCAGGCGGTGGCGGCGGCGCACCGGCGGGCGGCTGGTTGACGACGGCCGGACCCTTGGGCGGGGGGCCCTTGATGCCACCAGGCGGCGGCCCCCCCGGAGGTAGTCCCGGCGGCGGCTGGTTCACGACCGCGGGCCCTCTCGGCACGCCCGGCGGCAGGCCTTGCTGCTGCGGCGGTCCCTTGATGCCGGGCGGCGGACCCGGCGGTGGACCCGGCGGCGGCTGGTTCACGACCGCGGGTCCCTTGGGCAGACCTTGCGGCTGCGGGCTGGGCGGAGGAGCAACCGGCGGCGCGACAGCGGCCGGTCCGGGCGCAGGCGGTCCGGGCGGCCGTCCGACCTGACCCGGCTGCTGCGGCGGCGGCGTCATGATGACGGGAAACGCCGGCTGCGGGCCGCGCCACAATCCCCCTCCTCCCGGACGAGGCGGCGGCGGCAGCCCGACGATGAAGGCCGGCGGGGGGCTAAGATAGCGCGGCGGCGGCGGCGCCGACGGATAGACGTCGTACATCCGTGTCGGCTCGCCGGCGAGCGGCATCGGCACGTCATCGTAGACGCGCATGCGCCAGCCGGGAGGCGGACGGTCGCCCGCGGCCAGCCGGCGCAAGCGGCGCCGCGCGTCGAACACGTACACGCCGTCCGGGTACCGCTCGATGTAGGTCCAGTACGATTCAGGCGAGTTCTCCAGCAGAGCGTGGCGCCAGAGCAGCGCTTCACGCCGCGCGCGGATCATCGCCCAGACGCGCGGCGTGTAGGCGCTGTCCGGATAGATGCGAACGTATTCGGTGTAAGTCGGCAGATCGTCCTGCTCGACCGCGTAGGCGTACGCCTCCTCCGGTCCGATGTCGCGGATCGGCCGCGGCGGCGCGCGGCGGCGCACCACCGGCGCGCCGACTTGCGTTTGCGGCTGCGCGAGAAAGCCTTGCGCGCCGCCGGGCGGCGCTGCCGCCTGGCCTGGAACGAGCATCACGACGCGCTGAAGCTGCGAGACTTCCCACGGGGTCTGTACGCCGTTCGTTGTCTCATTGGTACGCAGGCGGATGCGCGCGAACATCGTGTCGATGTCGAGGCCGGGCTCGCGCACCATTTCGGCGATCGCAGTCGCGTACGCCCCGTAGGGGCCGGGCCCGTCTTGAGCGACGGTGCCGGGCGCGGATGAGAAGCCCACGATCATGCCGGGTGCGGACTCGATCGCGCCGAGGCCGGGCGCGATCTGGCCGCCCTGAATCTGGAACGGCAGCGGGTGGGTGGCGTCGAGCACGACGATCTTCGCAACGGCCGGCGTGTCGGCGAGCGGGCGCAGCAGGTCGAACAGGCGAATGCCCTGGATGGGAATTTCGCTATCCCGATTGAGCTGCGCGTCGACCGGGATCAGATAATTGTCGCCTTCGAACTGGAGCGCGTAGCCATTGTAGTAGATGAACGCGATGGTATCGGGTCCCCCGGCGTTGACCCTTTGCAGGAACTCGCCAAACAACCGCCGCATGTCGTTCGAATTGACGTCGGCGCCTTCGATGATCTGGAACCCGATGCTGGTGAGCGCTTCGGCGACGAGCCCGCCGTCGGCGAGGGAATGCTGGAGCGGCCCCTTCGGGTACGCGGCGTTGCCGATCACCAGCGCGATGCGCTGCTGCGCCGCCGCAGGCTGCATCGAAACGAACATCAACGTAGCGAGCACGGCAAAACCGGACAGGAGCTTGCGCAACATCTTGTTTCTCTCGTGAGAGGCCCTTGGCAACAACGCTGAGGCCAAACTATAGCGGTTTCAGGGCGGGAAACGCTCGCAACGCCAACAGCTTATTCATCCTGCATTCACAAATCGAGCACCAGTCCATCCTTGGCGACGAGCACACCGGCGGCTCGCGCCTCGTCGAGCCGCGCGAGCATCGTGTGGTTCATGTGTGTCAGCATCACGCGCCGCGCCGTGAAATCGGCCAGCCGCTGCTTGATCGTTTTCCAGTTCATGTGGCCGGTCAGGTCGCGTTCGTAGTCGTAGCATTCGACCATGAAGAGATCCGCGCCGGCGGCGATCGGCAGCAACGCCTCGGTCCATTGCGTATCGCCCGAATAGGCGAACGTTTTTTGCCCGTCGGCCACGCGCAACGCGGTCGAGGGGGCACCGGAGGAATGAATCACCTCGGCACTCAGGACGTTGAGCCCAAGGATGTCGGTCGCCTGCCCCACCGGAATTTCCGTCACGCTCCACGGGAAGCGATATGTCGCCTTGGTGGAGTTCGGAAAGAACACCTCCATCGCGGTATTGATGCGTTGCGTGGTGCCGGGTGGGCCTGCGAACAGCAGCGGTTTCTCGCGTCGGCTGAGATATTGCCCGTCGAGCATCAGAAACGGAATGCCGCCGAAATGGTCGCCATGCAGGTGACTGAGGATGACGGCATCGATGCTGTTCGGATCGATGTTGCGTGCGCGCAAGCCAACCGGCGCGGATGCGCCGCAATCGATCAGGACCGTTCGTTCGCCGACTGCGAGATGGAAGCACGTGTTATGGCGCCCGCCGGAGCCGAATGCGTCGCCGGAGCCGATGACGGTCAGGCGCATTGTCAGGCCGTGGCGCTCGACCGCTCGCCGACCTGTCCGTGCCAGCGGCGCAGATTGACGAATTCTTCCGGCATGATCAGCTTCGCCGGACGCATGAAGTCCACCGCAACCAGCGCCGTGATATCCGCAACCGTGTAGTGATCGCCCGCGATGAACATGCGGTTCTTCAGCTCGCGATCGAGCAGGCCGAGAAACTCGAACACCCGCGGCCGGTTAGCCTCGCCCCATTCGGGGACCTGGGCCTCCATGTCCTTCATGGCGGGATGCAGGTGGCGGAACACCGCGGACACCGCCTGATACAGATTGAGTTCGACGCGCCGGTTCCACATTTCGACCAGCGACTCTTCAAGCGCGCCGCGCCCAAATAGCGGCGGCTCCGGGCGCAGCCCCTCGATATAGCGGCAGATGGCGATCGACTCGGTGATCACGGTGCCGTCGTCGAGCACCAGCACCGGAACGCGCTGCAGGGGATTGAGCGCGGTGAATTCGGCGCTCTTGTGCTCCAGCGCGCCGAGGTCAACCTTCTCGACCGGGATCGACATGCCCTTTTCGGCGAGGAAGATGCGCACGCGGCGCGGATTGGGTGCGCGCCCGCCGTCGTAGAGTCTCATGCAAATCCCCCGGATTTCGCGCTGAGACTAGCCGCCAACGCGGCGTTAACCAAGTCTTTCAGCCCGCCCTTAAGGTTTATGATGCACAAACGGCCGGCATTTTCAGGCACCGGACGCCCCTCGCATGACCGCGATGACGAGCGAAGAGCTCGGCATTACCTCGCCGGCTGAGAAGGCCGCCGCGGCCCGGCGGCGCGATGCGACCAAGCGTGTGCGCTGGGTACGCGACCGCCTGACCTCGACCAGCGGGACGCCGGCTTTCGACTATGAGTTGCTGCGCCAGTTTGCGCAGAACCGCCAATCGGCCTCGCTCCCGATCCTGCTGCTGGTCGCGGCCGTCGGCTTCCTCTCCGGGCTGTGGACCGGCGTGGTGCTCGCGGGCGCCTGGACGCTGACGGTCGCCGGCATCCACAGCATCATCGCGGCGCAGTGCCGGAAGTTTCTCAACGAAGCCACCGGCCGGGTGAACACCGGCCGCTGGCGCGCGCGCTTCGTCATCCTCGACCTGTGTTTCGGCATTGCCTGGATGTCGAACGTCGTCGCCGTGGTGCGCGTCGACGAAGGCGCCAGCACCTTCATCCTGTTTGTGATGCTGCTGGTCGTTGCCGTGTCGAGCATGCTGGCGTCCAGCCTGCCGCTCGCGATGTTTGCCGCGACTGCGCCGGTGACCATCGCGGTCGCCCTCGATTTCGCGCTGCGTGGCGGCATGCACAATTTCATCCTCGCCGCGATGACGGTGACCGCGCAGGCCTATTTCACCATGCTGGCGCAACGGCTGTATTCGACCACGCTCGCGACGCTCGAGGCGCGCGCCGAAAAGGATGCGCTGATCGGCGAACTGGAGCAGGCCAAATCGATTTCCGATGAAGCCCGGCGCCGCGCCGAGGCCGCCAACATCTCCAAGTCGCGCTTTCTGGCGCAGATGAGTCATGAGCTGCGTACGCCGCTCAACGCGATCCTTGGCTTTTCCGAGGTGATGAAGAGCGAGGTGTTCGGGCCGCACGCGGTGCCGACCTATAAGGAATATGCCGGCGACATCCATAACTCAGGCGTGCACTTGTTGAACCTGATCAACGAAATTCTCGATCTGTCGCGCATCGAGGCCGGGCGCTACGAGCTCAACGAGGAAGCCGTCGATCTCGCGCAGGTCGTGAACGACTGCCACCGGCTGATGCAATTGCGCGCGCACAATCGCGGCATCGAGATCCACGAGGTGTTCGAGCCGGACCTGCCGCGGCTGTGGGCGGACGAGCGCGCCTGCCGCCAGATCTGCCTCAATCTCTTGTCCAACGCGATCAAGTTCACCCCGCAGGGCGGCGCGATCTGGCTCAAGGTGGGTTGGACCGCGGCCGGCGGGCAATACATGAGCGTGAAGGACAATGGCCCCGGCATTCCGGATGACGAGATCCCGATCGTGCTCGCCTCGTTCGGGCAGGGCACCAACGCCATCAAGTCGGCCGAACAGGGCACCGGGCTCGGCCTGCCGATCGCCAAGAACCTGATCGACCTGCACGGCGGCACGTTCACCCTCAAGTCCAAGCTGCGGTTCGGCACCGAAGTGATCGTCACGTTCCAGCCGGAGCGCGTGATGTCGGCGCTCGGGCCCTTCGAGGAGCCGTCCCCGCCGATCCAGCCCAGTCCGGAGCCGGGCATCGTCCGCAAGCGCGCGCAATCGCAGCGCGCGGGCTAGCGTGGCGGTTCAGAAGTCCGCATCATTCTCGCAGCGAGTCCGCAATGCGGACTTCTGAACCAAAGCCACACTAGATCAATAGGTTGCTAGTGTCTTTCGATTCCGAAGTTCGCATGGAGCCTGCCGCCCGTTGGGGCGAACTTCGGAATCGGGACACTAGGTTCACATTGCGTTCGCCGCCATGACCCCTATCTTGCGGGCGAATCGCAGCCAGGCTCCCGATGCCGATTGTTTCTCCCTGCACCAAGGTCTGCACCATCGACCCGCGATCCGGGCTGTGCCACGGCTGCGGCCGCACGCTCGGCGAAATTGCGCAATGGACGTCGCTGGGCGACGGCGAGCGCGAACGCATCATGGGTGAATTGCCGCAGCGGCTTGAGGCGAGCGGGTTGCTCGTGCCGGTCGACCGCGCCGCGCGGAGGTCTGACGTTGCGTAGCCGCCTCCTCTGGATTCTGCTGCTGCTGCTCGGCATCGGCCTGCTGGCGCTGGTGCTGCGTCACGATCAGGGCACCATCGCGGGCTTCGAGACGGGCGACTTTGCCTCGCTGGTCTACAAGGTCGCGCTGCTCATCTTCATCGGCGGCGCGGTGCTGGCGCTGTTCCGCGACCGCATCGCGGAGGCGTTTCAGGCGGCGGCGTTCTGGGTGGTGATCGGGCTGCTGCTTGCAGTCGGCTATACCTACCGCCACGATCTGCGCGACATCGGCGACCGCGTGTTGTCCGAGCTGATGCCGGGAGGCGCGGTCTCGCGCGGCAGCGTCGTGGAGATTTCGCGCGGCAATCGCGGCGAGTTTCAGATCTCGGCCGAGATCAACGGTGCGCGTGTCGCCACCGTCTACGACACGGGCGCCAGCGCGGTTGTGCTGACGCAGGACGCCGCAAAGGCCGCCGGCCTGCCGCTTGATTTCCTGAATTATTCGGTCGCGGTCGAGACCGCCAATGGCCGCACGCGCGCCGCACCGGTGACGCTCGACCGCATCAAGGTCGGCGGCATCGAGGAACGCGCCGTGCCGGCGCTGATCGCGCAGCCGGGGCAATTGCGCACCAGCCTGCTCGGCATGAGCTTCCTCAACCGGCTGAAGAGTTCGGAGGTGCGCGGCGACCGGTTGATGTTGCGGGCGAACTGAGGCTTACGGGATCAGGCTCACGGCGAAGCGCACCGAAACCGCCAGCAGAAAGACTCCGAACGCGATCTCAAGCTGCCGCCGCGGCAGCGCATGCGCCACGCGCACCCCGTAGATCGCCGTGAAGCTCGACACCGGCGCCATCAGGACAACGCCGAGCAGCGACACAAAGCCGAGCGAAAAGGGCGGCGTCAGCGCCTGGTGCGGCAGTCCCGCGAGCACGTAGCCGATCGTGCCAGCGATGGTGAGCGGCACACCGAGCCCGGCCGCGGTGCCGACCGCCGAATGGATGGGCTTGCCGTAGAGGGTGAGCACCATGCCGGACATCGAGCCGCCGCTCACGCCCATCAGCGATGACGCAAGCCCGATTCCGAGACCGTAGGCGGCCATGCCGATGCGGCCGGGCAGTGTGTCGCCGAGCCGCCATTTGTCGCCGCCAAAGAGTCGCCCCGCAACGATCGCCGCCAGCACGATGAACGCGATCTTGAACACGGCCGGCGGCGCGAACGTCGCGAGGCCCGAACCGATGGCGACGCCCACGACGGTTGGGATCGTCCAGGCGCGCAAGACGTCCGGCAGCACGGCGCCGCGCGCGCGATGCGCCACGTAGGAGCGGATCGTGGTCGGTACGATGATGGCGAGCGACGTGCCGATGCAAAGCTGCATGCGCACCTCGTCCGCCACGCCGATGACGCGGAACACCTCGTACAGCACCGGCACGATGATCGCGCCGCCGCCGATGCCGAACAGCCCGGCGAGAAATCCCGCAAGCACGCCGCCCGCCACAATGACGGCCCCGAGCCAGGCAAGTTCGCTGAGCGGGATGCCGGAGATCACGCTGCGATGTGCGCCAAATCCGGCCGCGCGTCCATCACGAGGTCCAGCGCCTCGCGCAGGACCGCAATGCCCGCTCCGGGTTTGACGGCTTGCGTCGCGACATGGCGGCGGAACGCGCGCGCGCCGGGCACGCCCTGGAACAGGCCGAGGATGTGGCGGGTCATGGAATGCAGCCGCGTGCCGCGCGCAAGCTCGCGCTCCACATAGGGGAAGAACGCTTCGAGTGCGGCCTTGGGCGAGGGATAAGGCGCGGGCGCGCCATAGATCAGCGGATCGACGCCGAGCAACCGCCACGCCTCCTGATAGGCCGCGCGGCCCATCATCACGCCGTCGACCTGTGCGAGGTGGGCGGCCGCCTGCTCCACGCTCGCGATACCGCCGTTGATTGAAATGTGGAGATCGGGATTGGCGCGCTTGAGCCGGCACACACGATCGTAATCGAGCGGCGGGATGTCGCGGTTCTCGCGCGGCGAAAGCCCGTCGAGCCAGGCCTTGCGGGCATGCACGATCAGCGCGTCGACTTTCGCCGCGACCACGATGCGGGTGAGCGTGTCGAGCGACTCTTCCGGGTCCTGCTCGTCGATCCCGATGCGGCACTTCACCGTCACCGGAACCGCGACCGCCGCCTTCATGGCGGCGACGCATTCGCCGACCAGCGCCGGCTCGGCCATCAGGCAGGCGCCGAAGCGCCCTTCCCGCACGCGATCGGACGGACAGCCGACATTGAGATTGATCTCGTCGTAGCCCATGTCCGCGCAGATGCGCGCGCATTCGGCCAGCGCGCGCGCGTCCGACCCGCCGAGCTGCACCGCCACCGGATGCTCGGCCGGATCGAAGCCGAGCAGGCGCGCGCGATCGCCGCGCAGCACGGCGCCGGTCGTGATCATCTCGGTATAGAGCAGCGCGCGGCGCGTAAGCAGGCGATGGAAAAACCGGCAATGCCGGTCGGTCCATTCCATCATGGGTGCGATCGAGAACGTACGCGGGGGCTGCATCGCGCCTATTTGGCGCCATTCGCTTCCTCACGCAACTGGAGCCAGGGACACCTCAGCCGCGCGCCTTGTCGTGTATGAAGCTTTCCGGGGTGCCGTCTTCCGGATTGACGAAGATAATGTCCTTGGGATCGCGGCGCGGCGTGTCGAGCGCCAGGAACACCACCGGACCTTCGATGATATCCGGCAAGGCGTGGATGGTACGGCGCTTGAAGAACAGGAGATGCCCCGGCTCGAATGCCCCGCCGTTTTCCGGATCGCCCAGCCAGAACGTGCCCTTGCCGGAAAGCACATAAAGATATTCGTCGCTGCCGGCGTGGTAGTGCGGTGGCGTCGGCCGGTACACCCGAAAGACCCGCGCGCTCGCGGCCTGCTCGTCCGTCAGGTAGGTATCGAGCAGCAGCGTCTGCGACGTTGCCGGAAAGCTGCGCGCAATCTCGTTCAAGTCGAACCGGCCGATACCGCGACGCGGGTGGTGCTGATCCATCACGACCTCTCTCCGCTCTAATCTGGTCACCGGATCGCGGATTTCTTGGCTCCAATTGCGGTGTTTTGTGTGCGCTTCAGCGATCAGGCGCAGGCCGTGCCGCGGGGCAAGGTCCATCAACACAATTGATGGTTCCCTGCCCCCGTGCATTCGGGGCGGCAAGACCCTATATCGCGTTGCGTCCCCCCGAATCTCCCCGGTGCCCTCCCCTCATGCAGTCCGTTATTTCGGTCACGAATCTCGTCAAGACATATGCGTCCGGGCTGCACGCGCTCAAGGGCATCAATCTGGACATCCGGCGCGGGGAGATTTTCGCGCTGCTCGGGCCCAACGGCGCCGGCAAGACTACGCTGATCAACATCATCTGCGGCATCGTCAATCCGACCTCGGGTTCGGTGCTGGTGGACGGGCATCACTTCATAAAGGACTACCGCGCGGCGCGCTCGCTGATCGGCCTGGTGCCGCAGGAGTTGACCACCGACGCCTTTGAATCCGTGCTGGCGACGGTGAACTTCAGCCGCCTGCTGTTCGGGAAACGGCCGAACCCGGCGTTCGTTGAAAAGATTTTGAAAGACCTCAGCCTTTGGGACCGCCGGGACAGCAAGATCATGACGCTGTCGGGCGGCATGAAGCGCCGCGTGATGATCGCCAAGGCGCTCTCGCACGAGCCGCAAATCCTGTTCCTCGATGAGCCGACCGCGGGTGTCGATGTCGAACTGCGCCAGGACATGTGGCAGGTCGTGCGCGATTTGCGCGCATCGGGTGTCACCATCATCCTGACGACGCACTACATCGAGGAAGCCGAGCACATGGCCGACCGGATCGGCGTCATCAATCACGGCGAGATCATTCTGGTCGAGGAGAAGGCCGAGCTGATGCGCAAGCTCGGCAAGAAGCAATTGACGCTGCATCTGCAGAAGCGTCTCACCTCGATTCCGGACGACCTCGCGGCGCTTCATCTGGCTCTGGGCGCCGAAGGGATGGACCTGATCTACACCTATGACACGCAGGGCGAGCGCACCGGCATCACGGCGCTCTTACAGGAGCTCAACCGCGCGGAAATCCGCTTCAAGGACCTCCACACGACGCAAAGCTCCCTGGAGGACATTTTCGTTGGTCTGGTCAGGCAAGAACGATGAATCTGCACGCCGTCCGCGCGATCTACGTCTTCGAAATGGCCCGCACGGGCCGCACGCTGCTGCAAAGCATCGTGTCGCCGGTGATTTCGACGTCGCTCTATTTCGTGGTGTTCGGCGCGGCGATCGGCTCGCGCATTACCGAGATCGACGGCATCAGCTACGGCGCGTTCATCGTGCCGGGCCTGATCATGCTGATGCTGCTGACGCAGAGCACCGCGAACGCCTCGTTCGGTATCTATTTCCCGCGCTTCGTCGGCACGATCTACGAGCACCTCTCGGCGCCGATCTCCTATATCGAGATGGTGCTTGGCTTCGTCGGTGCGGCGGCGACAAAATCGATCATTCTCGGGCTGATCGTGCTCGCCACCGCCGGGCTGTTCGTCCCGCTGCGCATCGCGCATCCGTTCTGGATGATCGCCTTCCTGGTGCTCACCGCCGTCACGTTCAGCCTGTTCGGCTTCATTCTCGGCGTCTGGGCCGACGGATTCGAGAAGCTGCAGGTCGTGCCGTTGCTCATCATCACGCCGCTGACGTTCCTCGGCGGCACGTTCTACTCGATCAGCGTGCTGCCGCCGCTCTGGCAGAAGATCGCGCTGTTCAACCCGATCGTCTATCTGGTCAGCGGCTTCCGCTGGAGCTTCTTCGAATCGTCCGACGTGCATGTCGGCGTCAGCCTCGCGATGGCGCTGTTCTTCCTTGCGCTCTGCGTCGGAACGATCGCGTGGATTTTCAAGACCGGCTATCGGCTCAAAAACTGACGCATGCGCTTTCTGCTATCCGGTGATCTTGATCCCCGTTCGCTCCCCGACCGCCTTGAAGCGATTGAGCTCGGTCTGAACGATGCCGCGTGCGCTGTCCGGTGTGTTGGTACCCGTCCAGGCTTCCAT
This sequence comes from Hyphomicrobiales bacterium, assembly GCA_034669145.1. Lineage (GTDB taxonomy): Bacteria > Pseudomonadota > Alphaproteobacteria > Rhizobiales > Xanthobacteraceae > PALSA-894. The sequence continues at coordinate 48,571 of JAXDNY010000261.1, read as the reverse complement.
CCCCGCCCCGATGAACTTCTCCTGCGTCGGCGTGTGGGCAAGCGCCGACGTGGCAGATTTGCCGAGCCGCTCGGTGATGTCGCGCGGCAAACCTGCCGGCGCATGCAGCAGGTAGAAGATCGCAAGCTCCATCTCCGTCATGCCGAGTTCCGTGAAGGTCGGCACATCCGGGAATGCCGGAAACCGCTTCGCGCTCGTCACCGCCAGCGCGCGTATGAGGTCGCCCTGAATTTGCCCGGCCGCCGAGCCGAGCGAAGCCACGCCCCACGCCGTCTCGTTCTTGGCGACGCTCAGCACTGCGGGAGCGCCGCCGCGATACGGAATGTGCTGCGACACCGCGCCTTTGCCGAGGACGTATTTCAACATCTCGGCCGCGATGTGCGGGATCGAACCCGGACCCGAACTCGAATAGTCGAGCTTTTGCGACCGCTCGGAGCGCAGCACGCCGAATGCTTCCTTCGCGTCTTTGGCGGGGAATTCCTTGCTGACGATCAGCACCAGCGGAGCGGTGCAGATCGCCGAAATCCACGCGAAGTCCTCCAGCGGCTTGTACTTCGTTCCGCTCTCGTGCATCGCGGGCCAGATCGCGAATGAGGACGACTCCGAAATCATCAGCGAGTAGCCGTCGGCAGGCTGGCGGGCCACCCAGGTGCTCGCAATTGTGCCGCTTGCGCCGGGCTTGTTCTCGATGATCATGCGCGCATTCGGACTGAGCGTCGGCGCCATCTGATCCATCAGCAGACGCGCCGCGATATCGGTCGAACCGCCGGGCCCATAGCCATTGGTGATGGTGATCGGGCGATCCGGATAGGTCTGCGCGAATGCATGTCCGGCGAACATCGTGGCGCCGGCGCCGATCAGAATGTCCCTGCGTCGCATTGGGGTTCCTCCCTTTTTGCCATACCCAACGAGAACGGGCTTGATCTTTGGTACCGCAAACCGGACAGCGGTCAAGCGCGCCAGGCTGGCGAACGCGATCCAAACCCGGCAAGCTTGTGGCTAGAGACGAATCCACCAGGAGCAAAACATGGCCCGCCGTATCATCGACATCTCGGTTGCGCTGAAAGCGGGCATCGCCTCCGATCCGCCCTACATGCTGCCGCAGATCAGCTACGTCGACCACAAGGCCGGCGCGGAGAATTTCCATCAGGTGTTCGGCGTCCCGATCGATCAGCTTCCTGATGGCGCCGGGCCCGCGGTCGAGAATGTCGCGATCTCGACGCACAACGGCACGCACCTCGACGCGCCGTATCACTTCCATCCCACGATGGATAACGGCAAGCCGTCGCTGACGATCGACGAAGTGCCGCTCGAATGGTGCTTCAACGATGCCGTGAAGCTCGACTTCCGCAGCAAGGCGGACGGCTACGTGTGCACGGCCGACGACGTGAAGCGCGAGCTCGACCGCCTGAACTATCGGCTCAAGCCGCTCGACATCGTGCTGGTGAATACGTCCGCGGGCAAAGCTTACGGCCAGCCGAACTTCCTCGACACCGGCTGCGGCATGGGGCGCGAGGCGACGCTGTTCCTGCTCAAACAGGGCGTTCGCGTCACCGGCACCAACGCATGGAGCTGGGATGCGCCGTTCAGCTATACGGCGAAGCGCTACAAGGAGACCGGTGACGCCAGCATCATCTGGGAAGGCCACAAGGCGGGGCGCGAGATCGGCTATTGCCACATGGAGAAGCTCTCCAACCTCGATGCGCTTCCCGACCACGGCTTCAAGGTCGTGTGCTTCCCGGTGAAGATCGAGAAGGCGTCGGCCGGGTGGACAAGAGCCGTGGCGATTATCGAATCGTGAAGTCATCGCCCGCGAAGGCGGGCGATCCAGTAGCCTCGAACCTTGCGAACGGCCCCGCTATCAGCGTTTACTGTCATGCCCCGCTTTCGCGGGGCATGACAGCGCGGCGGAGACAGAGACGATCCAATGGCACTATCGTTCGGCGTATTCGACCACCTGGATTCCTCCGGCGCGCCGCTGCGCGATTTCTACGAGGACCGGCTGAAGCTGACCGAGCTTTACGACCGGCTCGGCTTCTACTGCTATCAGGTGGCCGAGCATCACTCGACGCCGCTCGGCATGGCGCCCTCGCCGAGCGTGTTTCTATCGGCGGTCGCGCAGCGCACCAAGCGCCTGAACTTCGGGCCGCTGGTCTACACGCTGCCGCTCTATCACCCGATCCGGCTGATCGAGGAAATCTGCATGCTCGACCAGATGAGCGGCGGACGCTTCCAGTTCGGCGTCGGCAAGGGCATCTCGCCGATCGAGGTGCGCTATTACGGGCTCGACCCGGAAAAGCTCGGAAAGATGTTCATCGAGGCGTTCGACGTGCTGATGCGCGGCCTGCAAGGCCGCACGCTCGATTTCGAGGGTGAGTTCTATCGCTTCAAGAACGTGCCGCTGGTGCTCGAGCCGCTGCAGAAGCCGCACCCGCCGCTGTGGTACGGCGTCGGCACGCCGGAGAATACCGAACGTCCCGCGCGCAGCGGCATGAACATCGTGACCAACACGCCGGCGCATGTCGCGCGCAAGCTGGTCAAACACTATTGGTCGCTGCATCCCCGCAATATCGCGGGCTCGAAGACGGGCGTTGCGCGGCACATCGTGGTCGCCGACACGGACGAGGCGGCGCTTGGCATTGCGCGGCGCGGATACCGGGGCTGGTACGCGAGCTTCATGAGGCTTTGGCTCGAACACGGCACGCGGCCGGTCGGGGTCGTCTATCCGGCGGAATTCGACGGGGACGGCGCCAATGGCCGCATGATCGCGGGCTCGCCGCAGAGCGTCGCCGATCAGTTGCAGGCGCAGGTCGATGAGTCGGGCGTGAACTACATCGCGTGCCGGTTTGCCTTTGGCGATATCACGTTCGACGAAGCCCGCCGCTCGATCGAACTTTTCGCCGAGCACGTGATGCCGCGCCTGCGCGCGAAAGAACGCCTCGCCGCCGAGTAACGGCCAATCACTTATGCGGCATTTATATCGCGGGCCGGTTTCCCGTCTCGAATTCCTATGCCCGGCTGCGCATCTCATCGGCGAGGGCCCGGTGGCGCTCTCAAGGAATTTGGAGGACATGTCATGACGGCAGTCCATCTCAATCAGGCCGAACGGCCGGATCGGCTCAGCAGGCCGCTCAGTGCCGCGCTGCTCGCGGCCTCGCTTGCGATCGTGGCGTGCAGCGCGCTCACCATGGCTGCGCCCGTGTTGTGGCATGTGGTCACGCCGGCCGACGAGGCGCAGTCGCCGAGCCTTTCCGCCTGTGCGGCGATACCGGCGAGCGCCGACCGCCTCGCCTGCTACGACCAGCTTGGCAAGGAAGCGCGGGGCGCTCCCGCCAAAGGCGCCCTCGCGCCGCTCAACGCGCGCTAAACCGCCGCTACCCGCCCTTGACGCGCCCCGCCGCTGCGGAAATGGTCCCTCCGCGGATACCTGTCCGCAGTGGAGGTCCCATTGCCGATCCCTGTCCAGTTTCACGGTCGTCTGTCGATCCCGGCGGTCGCCGCGCCGATGTTCCTCGTGTCCAATCCGGACCTGGTTGTGGAAGCCTGCCGTGCCGGGATCGTCGGCACCTTTCCGGCGCTCAACAACCGGTCGAGCGAAGCCTTCGAGGGATGGCTCGTGGAAATCCGCGAGCGGCTCGACCGCATCGAGCGCGATACCGGCCGCGCCACCGCGCCGTTCGGCGTCAATCTGATCGTGCACAAAAGCAATCCGCGCCTGCAGGCCGATCTTGAAATCTCCATCAAACACAAGGTGCCGCTGATCATCACCTCACTCGGCGCCGTGAAGGAACTGGTCGGCGCCGTGCAGGGCTATGGCGGGCTCGTGTTTCATGACGTGATCAACATGCGCCACGCGCGCAAGGCGGCGGAGGCCGGCGTCGACGGCCTGATCGCGGTGTGCGCGGGCGCCGGCGGTCATGCCGGCCTGCTCAGCCCGTTCGCCCTGATCCCGGAGATCCGCCGGCACTTCGGCAAGACCATCCTTCTGTCCGGCGTGATGTCGACCGGGCGCCATATCGCGGCAGCGCGCATGCTCGGCGCCGACCTCGCCTATCTCGGCACGCGCTTCATCGCGACGCGCGAGAGCATGGCGGCGCCGCAGTTCAAGGACATGATCGTCGACACGAACGCGAACGACATCGTCTACACGGCGGCGATCAGCGGCGTGCATGGAAACTTCCTGCGGCCGAGCATCGACGCCGCTGGTGCTACAGACATCGATCTGGCGGCGACGACCAAGCAGCTCGATCTCAATCACGAAAAACGTGCCTGGAAAAACGTGTGGTCGGCCGGACAAGGCGTCGGCAGCATCGACGATGTGCCGAGCACCGCCGAATTGTGCGCGCGGCTGATCCGCGAATACCGCGAGGCGATGAGCGGAGCGGCTGAGGAATTGTCCCAGTCACGCGCCGCATGATGTGCGAAACAACTGATGCAAGCCGATAAGGAACGCGTCGCGCTGACCTCGATCGCCGCCTCCGGCGGCCTCACGATCGCGAAAGCCGTCGTCGGCGCGCTCTCGGGCTCGCTCGCGCTGCTCTCCGAGGCCGCGCACTCGGCGCTCGATTTCGTCGCGACCGTGATGACCTGGTACGCGGTGCGCATCTCCGGCAAGCCCGCCGACGAAGAGCATCACTACGGCCACGGCAAGGTCGAGAGCGTCACGGCGCTGATCGCGACCGGGTTGTTGTTCGTCCTCTCCGCAGTCGTCATCTGGGAGGGGACGAAGCGGCTCCTCGGCTCCGAGGGGCACGCGGTCGAGGCGAGCATCTGGGCTTTCGCGGTGATCATCGCGTCGATCGTGGTCGACTTCCTGCGCGCCCGTCTCCTCTACCGCACCGCCAAGGAGACGACGAGCCAGGCGCTCGAGGCCGATGCACTGCATTTCGACTCGGACATGTGGTCCTCGCTCGCCGTGCTGGTCGGGCTTGGCGGTGTCGCACTCGGGTACGCCTGGGCCGACGCGGCCGCGGCTCTGATTGTCGCGGTATTCATCCTTGTCGCGGGCTGGCGGCTCGGCCGGCGCACCATCGAAACACTGACCGATACCGCGCCCGAAGGGGCCGCCGCGCGCATTTCGGACATTGCCCGGCGCGTCGGAGGCGTCGTCGCGGTCGAGCGCGTCCGTGCGCGCGCGGTCGGCGCTACGCTATTCATCGATCTCGTGGTCGCGGTCAGCCGCACGCTCCCGCTCGATCGCGTCGCGGAGATCAAGACCGCGGTTGAGGACGCGATCCGCGCCGAAATGCCGGAAGCCGAAGTCGATGTCGTCCCGCAGCCGCGCGCGCTGAGCGACGAAACGGTGCTGGAGCGCGTCATGGTGATCGCGCGCAACCGCGCCCTTGCGGTGCATCACGTCACCGTGCACGCGATCGGCGGGCGGCTATCGATCTCGCTCGATCTGGAGGTTGACGGAAGTTTGTCTCTCGGCGCCGCCCATGACATCGCCGACGGGCTGGAGGCGGCGCTGCGCGAGGAACTGGGACCCGAGGTCGAGGTCGAGACCCACATCGAGCCGCTGCAGATGTGGGGGCTTGCCGGGCGCGACGCGCCGCCGGAGCGGGTCGCAGCCGTGCGCGATGTGCTGAGCGCCATCGCCGCCAACATCGCCTTCGTCGGCGAGGTGCACGATGTGCGGGTGCGCGAGACCGTGGAGGGCGAAATCGTCAACTTTCACTGCCGCGTCGGCGCCATGCTGACCGTTCAGGACGTGCACGAGAAGGTCGACGAGGTCGAACGCGCGGTGCGGCGAAAATTCCCAACAATCAAGCGGGTGATCGGCCATGCGGAGCCGCGGCCGTGATATTAGGCTTAATCGTGAAATGCGATTTACGCCTGCGATAGTCTTTGTGCTCGTCTAATTGGATGACGCCGGAGGTTTCTCGGTGGTTATATTCGCTTCTCCCGAGCGGGGGCAGCGAAGACAATGACCACGCCTCTGATCACGACGCTGCGCGAGAACTGCGGCTATCTGCAGGATCAGGGCTGGCATCAGACCGCCCGGCTGATGACGCTTGCCGCGACTGAAATCGAGCGGCTGACCGTGCGTATTCGGCAGCTCGAAGAGCACCTGGCCAGCCTTGATGACGCATCGAGCCCTCACACGCCCGAAGCCTCCAACCAGAACGGCGTGAGCGTCCCCGCCGTTGCGTCGCGGCGCTAAGCTTTCGGCGGCCGGCCTACCTCCGGGGCAACAATCAGCCTTTCCGGTTGTGTGAGCTAGTTCACACATGACCTTTCGCATCTTGCTATAGCCTTCCCGATACCTTGGGTCCGATGGGGTGGGATGGGCCATGGATATCGAGCGCTTTTCGGAACTGGTCGCGGAAATCTACGACGCCGCGTTGGACCCGCCGCTCTGGCGCAAGGTTCTCAAGGACGCATGCGTCTTCGTGCGCGGCGGCCCATCCGCCAGTCTGTTCTGGGAGGACGCCGCCAAAAAAACCGGACACACCTATTTCGTCGTGGGCGGCGACCCGCGCTTCCTGCAGCTTTATTGGGAAAAATACATGGCGCTGAACCCGCTGGTGGGGGCCGCCGGCTCTTTCCCGGTCGGCGAGCTCTACAGCGCAACGGACATCGTTCCGGCGGCACAATTCGCCGAGACGCCGTTCTACAAGGAGTGGATGGCGCCTCAAGGGTGGGGCGACCTTCTTGCGGTCAATCTTGACAAGTCGGCGACCAGCCGGGCGACCTTCATGGTCTCGCGCCACGCATGTGACGGTGTGGTTGACGACGACATGCGCCGGCGCATGCGCATGCTGGTGCCGCACGTGCGGCGCTCCGTGGTTGTCGGCAAGCTGATCGAGAACCACCGGGTCGAGGCCGCCGCGCTGGCGGATGCGCTCGACGGTCTCGAAGCCGGAATGTTCCTGGTCGATTCCACCGGGCGTCTCGTCCACGCCAATGCAAGCGGGCGCGTGATGCTGAACGAAGGCAACGTGCTGCATGCGAACGGCAAGCTGGTCGCACGCGATGCGCAGGCCGATGGCGCGCTGCGTGACGTATTCTCGTCGATGAGCCATGGCGATGCCGCGCTCGGCGCCAAGGGAATTGACGTACAACTCACCGCGCGCGACGGCGGCCGGTTCGTCACCCATGTGCTGCCGCTCACCACCGGCGCGCGCCGTCAGGCCGGCGTTTGCTACACGGCGGTCGCCGCGGTGTTCGTGCAGAGGTCGGGACGCGCCGCATCCCTCCCGCTCGATGAGCTGACCCGGCAATACGCGCTGACCGCCGGCGAAGTACGCGTGCTTGACGCCATGATCGATATTGGCGGCGTGCCCGAGACCGCCCACGCGCTCAAGCTTTCGCCCGCCACAGTGCGCACGCACTTGCGTCACGTGTTCGAGAAGACCGGCGTGCGGCGGCAGGCCGATCTGGTCAAGCTGATCGCCAGCTATCCGCCACCGATCCTAGCGCAGGTGCCGATCGCGGAGGCGGCGGAATAGTCGCCGCGTCCAACTGAAAGACCGGCTCAGTTCGTCCCGACGCCCGCGTCGCGCAGTATCTTGCCGTAGCGCTCCGTGTCGCCCTTGATGATCGCGTCGAACTGCTCCGGCGTGTTCGGTGCGGGAATCGAGCCCTGCACTTCGAGCTTTTGCTTCACGTCCGGCATCTCCAGCACCTTGGCGATATCCTGGCTGATCTTGTTCAGGATCGGCTTCGGCGTGCCGGCCGGCGCCATGACACCGAACCAGGAGTCGTATTTGTAGTTGGGCAGGCCCGCCTCGGCGACGGTCGGCGTGTCCGGCAGTTGCGGAACGCGCTTGGACGAATTGATCGCCATCACACGCACCTTGCCGGCGGCGCCCAATTCCTGCGCCGACGGGATCGGCGCGAAATACATCTGCGCGTCGCCGCGCACGACCGCCGTGACGGCTTCCGGCGCGCCCTTGTAGGGCACGTGGACCATGTTCACCTCGGCGTTCTGGCGCAGGATTTCCGCGGACAGGTATGAGGTCGACGCGACGCCAGCCGAGGAGAAATTCAATGCCCCCGGCTTCTCCTTCGCCATCGCGATGAATTCCTGCAGCGTCTTGGCGGGGAATTCCGGCGGCACGATCATCACCATCGGCACCGCCGCCACCTGGCTCACACCCGCGAAATCGTTTACCGGATCGTATTGCAGGTTCTTGTTGATGACGCCCGCGATGGTGTGCCCGTTCGATGTCAGCATCAGCGTGTAGCCGTCCGGTGTGGCCTTCGCGACGCCGGTCGTGCCGGGCAGGCCGGCGCGGTTCTCCACGATCACCTGCTGCTTCCACACTTCGCTCAGCTTGTCGGCGAGGATGCGGGCGAGGCCGTCGGTGATGCTGCCGGCAGAAAACGGCACCACAATCCGCACCATCTGGTTCGGATAGTCGCCTTGGGCGAAAGCCGGGCCGCAGGCCGCGACCACCGCCGCGACTCCGAGCAGGAAACTGCGAACGCGCTTCATGTGATGTCTCCCTGTGCGTTTCTTGACCTTTGGGGCAGACTGCTCTGCCGGAAGCCCATCGCTACCACATTCCGGATGTCGGTTCCGAGAGCCTGAGGGTCGCACGACGCGCGTCTCGGGCCTTTTTATTGCCCCCTCGTCATTCTAGACCAGCGCACCCGCCGAATCCGACCCTCCAGGACCAAGTATGCGAACCGAACAGGCCCGCCCCGTCCGTCTTGAGAATTACCGCCCGCCGGACTGGCTGGTCGAGACGGTGGAACTCGACGTTTCGCTGCATCCGACCAGGACGAAAGTGCGCGCAACGCTCAAGATGTCGCCGAACCTGAAGGCGGGTGCGCCCGCCCCGATCGTGCTCGACGGCGACGGGCTGACGCTGACCTCGCTCAAGCTCGACGGCTCGGAGATGCACCCTGACGGTTACGTTGCGACACCCGACAGCCTGACCATCGCGCAGCCGCCCGCCGGGACCTGCTATCTGCAGATCGAAACGCTGGTCGATCCATCGGCCAATACGCAACTCATGGGGCTCTTCCGGTCGAGCGGCGCCTATTGCACGCAATGCGAGGCGGAAGGGTTTCGCCGCATTACCTATTTTCCCGACCGCCCCGACGTGATGGCGGTCTACACCACGCGGATCGAGGCGGAGAAAAGCGACGCCGCGGTGCTGCTCAGCAACGGCAATCTCGTCGAAGCGGGCGACGTGCCCGGCACCACGCGCCATGCCGCCGTATGGCACGATCCGTTTCCCAAGCCGGCCTATCTGTTCGCGCTGGTCGGCGGCAACCTTGCCTGCGTCGAAGACAAATTCGTCACGATGTCCGGCCGCGTGGTGACGCTGCGCATCTATGTCGAGCCGGGCAAGGAAGACCGCGTCGGCTGGGCGATGGACTCGCTCAAGCGCTCGATGCGCTGGGACGAGGAAGCGTTCGGGCGCGAGTACGACCTCGACATTTTCATGATCGTCGCGGTCTCCGACTTCAACATGGGCGCGATGGAGAACAAGGGGCTCAACGTCTTCAACGACAAGCTGGTTCTTGCGACTCCCGACAGCGCGACCGACGCCGACTATACGAGCATCGAAGCCGTCATCGCGCACGAGTACTTCCATAACTGGACCGGCAACCGCATCACCTGCCGCGACTGGTTTCAGCTCTGCCTCAAGGAGGGCCTGACCGTCTTCCGCGATCAGGAATTCACCTCCGACCAGCGCTCGCGCCCGGTCAAGCGCATCGCCGACGTGCGTAACTTGCGTGCGCAGCAGTTCGTCGAGGACGCCGGCCCTCTCGCCCATCCGGTGCGGCCATCCGCCTACAACGAGATCAGCAACTTCTACACCGCGACCGTCTACGAGAAGGGCGCCGAGGTGGTGCGGATGCTCAAGGCGCTGCTGGGTCCGGCGGGCTTTCGCAAGGGACTCGATCTTTACTTCACGCGCCATGATGGCGAGGCCGCAACCGTCGATCAGTTCGTGCAGTGCTTCGCCGATGCCAGCAACACCGACCTGACACAATTCATGCGCTGGTATTCGCAGGCGGGCACGCCGGAAGTCACCGCGAACGGCAGCTACGACGCGGCGGCGCAGACCTATCGGCTCGATGTCGCGCAGACTATTCCACCGACGCCAGGCCAGCCGGTGAAGGAGCCGATGGTGATCCCGCTCGCGATCGGGCTCGTCGGCTCCGACGGACGCGACATGTCGTTGTCGCTGGATGACGGGCGCCCGGTGGTGCGTGGCGTGCTCACCGTGACGCAGCCCACGCAAGCCTTCGAATTCACCGGCGTGCCGCAACGCCCGGTGCTGTCGCTCAATCGCGGATTCTCGGCGCCAATCAAGCTCACGTCGAACACGTCGGCGGAGGATCTCAAATTCCTCGCCGCGCATGACTCCGATCCGTTCAATCGCTGGCAGGCAATTCAATCGCTGGCGAGCACCCTGCTGGTCGAGAATGTGGCGGCGATCCGTGCCGGCCGCGAGCCGCGTGAGGACGAAGGCCTGCTCGCCGCACTCGCAGCAGTCTTGGCGGATGCTTCGCTGGAACCGGCTTTTGCCGCACTCGTGCTTGCGTTGCCGAGCGAAGCCGACATCGCGCGCGACATCGGCCGCGACGTCGATCCGGACGCGATTTACGCCGTCCGTTCGCGCTTGCGCGCCACGCTCGGGACGCGCCTCGGCGCCGCGCTGCGCGAAACCTACCGGCGCATGCAGGATGACGGTCCGTACAGCCCGCACGCGGCGAGCGCCGGACGGCGCGCGCTGAAGAATGCCTGCCTCGATCTTCTGGCCGCGGCCGGCGCCTCGGCGATCGCGCTGGCGGCACGCCAGTATCATCAGGCCACCAACATGACCGACCGCATGGCGGCGCTCGCGACGCTGTCCTTGCACGCAGTCCCGGAACGTCAGGCGGCGCTGGACGACTTCTACCGCCGTTACTCCGGCAACCCGCTGATCACCGACAAGTGGTTCGGCCTGCAGGCGACGATCCCGGATCCGGCAACGCTCGACCGGGTCAAGATGCTCATGGCGCATCCGGCTTTCTCGATCGTGAATCCCAACCGCGTGCGCGCGCTGATCGGGGGATTTGCGCAGACGAACCAGACGCAGTTCAATCGCGCCGACGGGCTGGGCTACGAGTTTGTCGCCGGCACCGTGCTCGCGCTCGACAAGAAAAACGCGCAGGTCGCCGCGCGGCTCGCCACCGCATTCCGCTCATGGCGCGCACTCGAGCCGGTGCGGCAGGCGCGCGCCGAGATCGCATTGCGGCGCGTCGCCGCCGACGCAAACCTCTCGCGCGATGTGCGCGACATTGTCCACCGCTCGCTCGAGCCGAGCTGAACAGCTGCAAGAAACGCCGATGGAATCGGCAGTTGTGGCACCCGCGCCGGAGTATGCGTAGTATTTCTGACGCGCCGATTGCTGCTTGAAATTATTTCTCTCAATCGATTCGCGGACTCTCGACAAATCAGCCGAATTGGATTCAGATCGGCATGATTCGGCAAAGATGCGGCACATCCTTCCGAGTCAAGGGTGATTGGGGATAAGTCCGAACGGAGGCCTGAATGGCGCGCGCCGAAAGCGCGAGCGCGTGTGCGCATTCCGATTCCATCAAGGGGTTGGCGCAAGCGGTCGCAAGGCCCGCTTACCGGCGGTTGCTCACGGCCGAGCCTTTTCTGCGACGCGCCGTACCGGTTCTCATCGTCGCCTTCCTGGTGACGCTCGGGATCGCGGCGGTCGTCGATATCCGCGAGCGGTTGCGCCAGGCCATCGCCAAATCCGCCGACGAACTCGATTTGGCAGCGACCGTGATGGCGGAGCGCATCGAGCGCCTGTCAGCCAATGAATCCGGCGACCCGGTGGTGCGCGGCTTCCGCGCCTTCGAGCGCATCGACTGGCCGCGCGCGACGGCCGCGGGCCGCCTGGTCCTGCTGACGGACGCGAGCAGCACGATCATCGCGACGCAGCCCGCGTTGAACGGCTACATCGGCCGCAAGCTCAACGAGGCGATCGGCCGCGACCCGCGCATCTCCCCCGTCGTGCTTCAGCCGGGCGTCTCGGAGCTCACCCTCGGCGACGGCTCCGGCATCCTGCTCGCTCAACGCAACCTCAACGCTCCCCTTGGGCAGCTCGCCATCATGCAGCGCCGCGCCGTCGTGCTCGGCGAATGGCGCGCCGACACGACGCTTGCGGTCACGCTGTTTTCGGCGACCGGCTTCGTGGTGCTGATGCTCGGCTTTGCGTTCCTGTGGCAGTCGCGCCTGATGCGCGAGACCGCCAGCATCGAGGACACCGTGCACAGCCGCATCGACACCGCACTCAACTGCGGGCGTTGCGGACTGTGGGATTGGGACCTCGCCAGCGGGCGCGTGTTCTGGTCGCAGTCGATGTTCGACATTCTCGGGCTTCCGCCGCACAACAAGCTGCTTGGTTTCGGCGAGATCAGCGGGTTCGTGCATCCCGACGATGTCCAGCTCTATGAGCTCGCGACACAGCTTGCGGACGCCAGTTCGTCCTCGATCGACAGCGTGTTCCGCATGCGTCACGCGAGCGGCAACTGGGTGTGGCTGCGCGCGCGCTGCGAGCTGGTGCGCCAGCCGGGCGAGTCCCACCCCCACCTCATCGGCATCGCGGTGGACATCACCGAGCAGAAGCGGCTGGCCGAGGAGAGCGCCACCGCTGAAATGCGGCTGAGCGATGCGATCGAGGCGATCTCGGAAGCCTTCGTGGTGTGGGACGCCGACAATCGGCTCGTCCTGTGCAACTCCAAATTCCAGAGCCTGCATGGCCTGACCGACGAGGCTGTCGCGGCCGGAACGCCCTACGAGGACATCTCGGCGGCCGGCAGCAAGCCGATCGTGCGCATGCAGTTGTCGAGCGAGGGGCGCGCGGTCCCGGGCGCGCGCACCTTCGAGGCGCAACTGGACGATGGGCGCTGGCTGCAGATCAGCGAACGGCGGACCAAGGACGGCGGGTTCGTCTCGGTCGGCACCAACATCACCCAGCTCAAACTGCACGAAGAGAAGCTGATCGAGAGCGAGAAGCGCCTGAAGGCGACCGTGGTCGATCTGCGCTCGTCGCAGCAGGCGCTGGAGCGCCAGACCGAACAACTGGCCTACCTCGCCGAGCGCTACGCCGAGCAGAAGGACCGCGCCGAGGAAGCCAACCAGGCGAAATCGGCATTCCTCGCCAACATGAGCCACGAGTTGCGCACGCCGCTCAACGCCATCATCGGATTCTCCGAGATGATGGAATCCGGGATGTTCGGCCCGCTCGGCGACGTCAAGTATCTCGAATATTGCCGCGATATCGGCGAGAGCGGACGCTACCTGCTCGACGTCATCAACGACATTCTCGACATGTCGAAGATCGAGGCCGGGCGCACGAGCCTTGAGTTCGAGACGTTCGAGCTCGACTCGTTCCTCGCCGACATCATGCGTCTGGTTGCGGCGCGTGTCGACGAGAAGCGGCTCACCGTCAACGCCGAGATCGAGCCCGCGATCCGGCTGCGCGCCGACCGCCGGACCGTGAAGCAGATCGTCATCAATCTCTTGTCCAATGCGGTGAAGTTCACGCCCGACGGCGGGCGCGTCACCGTGCGGGCACGCATCGTCAACGGCTTCGTCAACCTCGCCATCGAGGATACCGGCATCGGAATCCCGAAGGAGGCGCTGAAGAAACTCGGCAAGCCGTTCGAGCAGGTGGAGAGCCAGCTGACCAAGACCCACCGAGGTTCGGGTCTCGGGCTCGCGATCGCAAAATCGCTGGCCGAACTGCACGGCGGCGCGATGCGCATCCGATCATCGCTTGGCGTCGGCACGATCGTGATGGTGCGGTTGCCGGTCGACGGCGGGGTAACGATGAACCCGGCCGAGGAATTGAGCAAGGCGAGCTAAGGCGCCTTCCCCAATATCCGCACGAAGCTCGCGCGCACGCGTGCCTGCGTCTCGGTGAGGTGCGCTTCGAGCGTGGTGAAATCCGGAACGTCCGCGGCGCGCGCCAGCAGACTGAGCAGTCCCGGCCCGGCCGATTTCGGATCGAACGGACCTGAGAGGCACAGCCGCAGGATCTGCGTCAGGTTCTGGTAGAGACGCACGGCCGGGCGCAGCACGTCGGCGTCTTCCGGCGTCAGCACGCCCAGCCGCGCCGCCTTGTCGAGCGCGCGCGCCGTCGAGGTATCGAGGATTTCCGGCTTCTCGGCGGCGTTCACGAGCTGCAGGTATTGCGCGATGAATTCGAGATCGACCAGCCCGCCCGCGACGTATTTCAAATTCCAGCGCTCGTTGTCGCCTTTTTCCGTGGCAATCGCGGTGCGCATTTCGACCACGTCGCCGGCGATCGTTTCGGCATCGCGCGGGCGGCACAGCACAGCCCGGATCACTTGCTCCACGCGCGCCGCAAACGCGGGCGGAGCAGAGACGACGCGCGCACGCGTGAGCGCCAGATGTTCCCAAGTCCAGGCCTCGTTTTCCTGATAGCTCTCGAACGAGCCGATCATCGTCGCAACCGGCCCCGAGCGGCCCGACGGGCGCAGCCGCATGTCGACATTGTAGAGCGCGCCGTAATTGGTGGGCGCTGCGAGCGCGCTGACCAGCCGCTGCGTCACACGCGCGAAATACTGGCCGCCGTAGAGCTGCCGCGGCCCGTCGGACTGCGGGTGCTCCTCGTCGAAATCATACACGATGATGAGATCGAGATCGGACGCGGCGGTCATCTCGCGCCCGCCGAGCTTGCCGAGCGCCAGCACGGCGCTTCGCTGCCCCTTCATGCGGCCATGCGCGGTGATGAAATTGTCCTCGACCGCGCGATGCACCGCGCGGATGATGACATCGGCAAGCCGCGCGAAGGCTTCGCCCGCCTGCTCGGCCGACACGGTGCCGGAGAGGATACGCGCGCCGATCAGGAACATGTGCTCCTGACCAAACTGGCGCGCGCGATCGAGCAGGTCTTCGTATGAGAGTGCCTGCGCGAGCGAGCCGGAAAGCTCGGCGGCAAGCTTGTCGGCGTCCGGCAACGCGCCGAAGAACGACGGCTCGATCAGCGCATCCATCACGTGCGGATAGCGCGCCAGAATATCGGCAAGCCGCGGCGCGTTGCCGAGCGCCAGCGCGAGCAGCGCGACGAAATCCGGATTGCGCCGCAACAGCGACAACAGCCGCGCGCCGCCGTGCAGGCCGGCGAGGAAGCGGTCGAGCGCGACCAGCGCCTGATCGGGATTTTCCGAGCGCGCGAGCTGGTCGATCAGCACCGGCACCAGGTCGGCCAGGTGCGAGCGCGCGAACTCGCCCTTGAGCGAGCGGTATTCGCCGGCAAGCCAGCGCCGCACCGCCTGGCTGACCTCGAGCGGACGGCGAAAGCCCATTGCGGCGAGCTTGTCGAGCGTCTCGGTGTCGTCTTGGTCGGGGGGGAATGCGAGCGCGCGGCGCGACGCTTCGGCGGCGGGCGCATCCTCGAACAGCCGCGCGTAGTGGCGCTGTACCTTGCGCAGATGGTCGCGCAGCATGGCCGCGAAGGCATCGCGGTTCTCGTGCCCGAGGAATCGCGCGAAGCGTTCGAGCGCTTCACGCTCGTCCGGGAGCGTGTGCGTCTGTTCGTCGGCCACCATCTGCAGGCGGTGCTCGGTGACGCGCAGAAAGCGGTACGCCTCGGCGAGATCGCGCGCGGCATCGCGGCTGATCCAGCCGCCCTTGGCGAGGTCTTCGAGCGTGACCAGCGTCTGGCGGCCACGCAATTCGCGATGCCGCCCGCCCGCGATGAGCTGCTGCGTCTGCACGAAAAACTCGATCTCGCGGATGCCGCCGCGCCCGAGCTTGATGTTGTGGCCCTCGATCGCGATCTCGTCGTGACCCTTGTAGGCCGCCATCTGGCGCTTCATCGCGTGCACGTCCGCGACCGCGCCGTAATCGAGATATTTGCGCCAGACGAACGGCGCGACCTCCTTCAGGAACGTCTCGCCGACCGCAACGTCGCCCGCGCAGGCGCGCGCCTTGATCATCGCGGCGCGCTCCCAGTTCTGACCCGTGCTCTCGTAGTAGTTGAGCGCGGACGCGATCGAGATCGCAATCTGGGTGGAGGCGGGATCGGGACGCAGGCGCAGATCGGTGCGGAACACGTAGCCGTCCGCCGTGCGCTCCTGCATCAGTTTGACGAGATTGCGCGTGAGGCGGACGAACAGCCCGCCCGGCTCGACGCCATTGGCGAGCGCGGGTGCGTCCGCGTCATAGAGCACGATGAGATCGATATCGCTGGAATAGTTGAGCTCGAAGGCGCCCATCTTGCCCATGGCAAGGACGACGTAGCCGCTGCCCTGCTCGGGCTTTGCGGCGTCGGCCGGCTTGAGCTTGCCGGATGCCGCGGCACCGCGCAGCAGATAGCGCACGGCAGCTCCGAGCGCGGCGTCGGCGAATTCGGTGAGCGCGCGCGTGACACGTTCGACCGGCCAGACGCCGCCGATGTCGGCAAGCGCGATCAGCAGCGCGGCCTCGGCCTTGCCGCGGCGAAGCGTGCGCATGACATCGGCGTCGCTCGCAGCACGTCCCGCGCGCCCAACGTCCGCGATCAGCGCGGCGAAATGAGCGTCAGGGTCCGCTTCGAGGATGCCGAGAAAGCGATCCGGGTCCGCGCGGATGAGGTCCCAAAGATAAGGCGAGGCCTCGGCGATCGAAGCCAGCAACTCGCCGAGTTTTGAGTCGCGCGATTTGGCCGGTGCGAGACGCTGTTTGATCACCTTGCCGGATGCCGTGCGCGCGATCTCGCCGAGCCATTCCGCGACCCGTGCGCGCGCTTCCTTGGGCGCGGAGAGCTTCGGCGCGGTCTTGATCGCCGCCGCCAGCCCTGTCCCCGGCGCCTCGGTCTTCCTTGCGGCGCGTTTCGCCGGTCCGGCCATGATCTTCTTTCTTTTCTCGCGTGCGGCGCGCTCGCGCTGAGAGCGCATAGCAGATTCAAAATCCCCCGGGCTGTTGGTATGCCGGACGAGTCGTTATTTCAACATTCATTGAAATGTCACTTGACAAACCGCAGAACATTTCAATAATCCTTGAAATATGGAAAAGACCACCGTCATCGACGCCCTTGCAGCCCTCGCGCAAGAAAACCGCCTCGATACCTACCGGCTGCTGGTCCAAGCGGGACCGGACGGCCTTTCGGCGGGCGAGATCGCAGCTTCACTCGGCCTGCCGCCCAACACCCTCTCGTTTCACTTCGATCGGCTGCGCCAGGCCGGTCTCGTGACCGTGCGCCGCAACGGCCGCTCGATGATCTACGCGGCGCGCTACGACACCATGAACGCGCTGATCGGCTTCCTCACCGAGAAATGCTGCGCCGGCCAGCCGGAGCTTTGCGCGCCCGGCGCCGGATGCGCGCCGACCATCAAGCTCGAAAAGGAGACGACGCCATGAAGCGGCTCCATGTGCATGTGTCGGTCGAGCACCTCTCCGAGGCGATCGGCTTCTATGCGGCGCTGTTCGCCGCGCAGCCTGTGGTGACGAAGCCCGACTACGCCAAATGGATGCTCGACGATCCGCGGGTCAATTTCGCGATCTCGACGCGCGGGCGTCCGCCGGGTCTCGATCATCTCGGTATCCAGGTCGAAGATCAGGGAGAATTGCACGAGGTCCACGGGCGGCTGCAACAGGCCGCGCGTCCGGTGCTCGAACAGGGCGAGACCACGTGCTGCTACGCGCGTTCGGAAAAGTCCTGGATCGAGGACCCGGCCGGCATCTCGTGGGAAACGTTCCTCACGCACGGCGAGAGCACGAATTATGGCGACGGCACAGGCGAGCGCGGCGTTCAGTTGAGCCGCGCCGAAACGGCCCCCGTTGCGGCGTGCTGCGGGCCGAAAGCCGAGACCGAAGCCGCGCCCGCGTGCTGCACTTGAGGACGTGCGATGGCCGAGCGCGCGTATAACATCTTGTTCCTCTGCACCGGCAATTCGGCGCGCTCGATCATTGCCGAGGCGATCCTCAACCGCGAAGGACGCGGACAATTCCGCGCCTTCAGCGCCGGCAGCCATCCCAAGGGCGCGGTCAACCCGCACACCGTCCGCCTGCTGCAGCGGCTCAACCACGACACGTCGGCACTGCGCTCGAAATCTTGGACAGAGTTTGCCCAGCCCGGCGCGCCCGCGCTCGATTTCGTGGTCACGGTCTGCGACGACGCGGCGGGCGAGAGCTGTCCGGTGTGGCCCGGCCAGCCGATGACGGCGCATTGGGGAATTCCGGATCCGGCGGCGGCGCATGGCATGGACGCGGAGATCGCCCTCGCGTTCAGCGACGCCTACCGGATGCTGAACCAGCGCATCGGCATCTTCGTCGCGCTGCCGCTTAGCGCGCTCGACACGCTCACCTTGCAGGCGCGCTTGCGCGACATCGGACGCACGGCAGGCGCAACCGCGCGCGCCGAAGCCTGATGCCGACGCCGCGCGCGCTTGTCGCCGAAGGGCTCGGCACCGTATTCCTGCTCGCGACCGTCGTCGGCTCGGGGATCATGGCGGAGCGGCTTGCCGGCGGAAACGGCGCGCTGGCACTGCTCGGCAATACTCTACCGACCGGCGCGATTCTGGTGGTGCTGATCCTGGTGTTCGGCCCGCTCTCCGGCGCGCATTTCAATCCGGCGGCGAGCCTTGCGTTCGCAGTGCGCGGACAATTCCCCTGGAACGCGGTCGCGCCGTACCTCGCGGTGCAGATCGCCGGCGCCATCCTCGGCGCATGGGCCGCGCACCTGATGTTCGATCTGCCGATCCTGCAGCTTTCGACCAAGCTGCGCAGCGGCGGCGGCCAATGGTTTGCCGAAGGCGTGGCGACGTTCGGCCTCGTGCTCACGATTCTCGGCTGCGCGGCGCGCGCACCCGCAGCCGCACCTTACGCGGTCGGGCTCTACATCACCGCCGCCTACTGGTTCACCGCCTCGACCTCGTTTGCCAATCCTGCGGTGACCATCGCGCGTGCGCTGTCCGATACCTTCGCCGGCATCGCGCCGGGGAGCGCTCCGGCGTTCATCGCGGCGCAGCTTGCGGGCGCGCTCGCCGCCGTTTCGGTCGCTGGGTGGCTGTGGAATGCGAGGGCGGAAGCCAACATCGATTGACGCTCACCCCGCCGCGCTGCGCGGCAGGCTGATGACCACCTTCAGGCCAGGCGCGTTGTCTTCCAGCGTCAGTTCGCCGCCGTGCAGTTGCGCGACCGCCGCCGCCAGGCTGAGGCCCAGACCCGAACCCGGCTCGGACGCGCTTTGATCCAGACGCACAAAGCGTTCGACCGCGCGGTTGCGGTCCGCCTCCGGAATGCCCGGCCCGCGGTCGGCAACGATGAGCAGCACGCGCTCGCCTTCCGGCCGCACCGCCAGCACGATCTCGGGGGGCGGCATTTGCGCGACGGCTTCACCGTTTTGCACCGGCCGCGCGTACTTGATCGCGTTGTCGATCAGATTGGCGAGCGCCTGACTGAGTAGTTCACGGTTACCCTTGATCGGCGCCGCTTGTGGCGCATCGATCGTCAACTTCAGGCCCTTTTGCTCGGCCAACGGCTCGTAGAGCTCGCAGACGCCGCGCACGATCTCGGCGGCGTCGAACTCGGTCATGTTGTCGCGCGCCTGCCCTGACTCGGCGCGCGCGATCATCAGCAGCGCATCGAAGGTGCGGATCAGCCCGTCGGATTCCTCGATCATGCCGTGCAGCGCCGCGCGGTACTCGGACTCCGACTTCGCGGTGCGCAGCGCCGCCTCGCAGCGGTTGCGCAGGCGCGTCAGCGGCGTCTTGAGGTCATGGGCGATGTTGTCGGACACCTCTTTGAGCCCGCGCATCAGCGCCTCGATGCGCTCCAGCATGACATTGAGGTTGGTCGCCAGCCGGTCGAGCTCGTCGCCGATGCCGGTGACCGGCAACCGGCCTGAGAGGTCGCCCGCCATGATGCGCTGCGCGGTCTCGGTCACGGCATCGAAGCGCCGCAAGACGCGGCGCGTCACGAAGAATCCGCCACCCACTCCCAAGAGGATGATCAGCACCACGGAGCCGCGCGCCGCCGCCACGATGATCTCGCGCATGCGCGCCTGCTCTTCCAGGTCGCGGCCGACCAGCAGACGGAAGCCGCCGGAGAGTTGCACGACGCGGACGAGCGCCTTGTGCTCGGCAATGTCCTGCTCGTCGAGGCGGCGATAGACGGTTTCCGACCAGCCATTCTTGTCGAGCACGCCGGGCGCGAGGGAGCCGACATTGCCGGCGAGCGCCTGGCCGGTCGGCGCGGTCACGAGATAGAGACTTGAGCCCGGGCGCAGCGAACGGTTTTCCACGGTGAGAATGAGCTGGCGCAGGCCCCCGATGGTGTATTGCTCGGTGAGGTCGGTGATTTCGGCATCGACCGTTTCGGTGATCTGTTCGCTGATCAGTCGCCCGGTGTTGAGCGCGAAATACGCGAGCAGCGCCGCCGCATAGAGGACAAAAACGAGAAGATAGACCAGCGTCAGACGAAACGCCGTCGAGCGGACGAGCTTACCGAGCGCCGTCACGGACCATGTACCCCGCGCCGCGCACCGTATGCAGGAGCGGCTGCGCGAAGCCCTTGTCGATCTTGGAACGCAGCCGCGAAATATGCACGTCGATCACGTTGGTCTGCGGATCGAAATGATAGTCCCACACGTTTTCGAGCAGCATCGTGCGCGTGACCACTTGGCCGGCGTGCTTCATGAGATATTCGAGCAGGCGGAATTCGCGCGGCTGCAGATCGATCTCGGTCGCGCCGCGCTTCACGCTGTGGGAGAGCCGGTCGAGCTCGAGGTCGCCGACCCGGTAGGAGGTCTCCTCCCCTTTCCCGCCGCGCCGGCGCGCCAGCACCTCGATGCGCGCGAGCAACTCGGCGAACGAATAAGGCTTCGGGAGGTAGTCGTCGCCGCCGGCGCGCAGGCCTTTCACGCGGTCGTCGACCTGGCCGAGCGCGGAGAGGATCAGCACCGGCGTCTCGACGTTTTGTGCGCGCAGCGCGGTGATCACCGACAATCCGTCGCGCTTCGGCAGCATCCGGTCGACGATCAGCACATCGTAGGCGCCGTCGAGCGCAAGCGCGAGCCCGTCCTCGCCGTCCGCGGACCAGTCCGCCACATGGCCGACCTCGCGAAATGCCTTGACGAGATAGTCCGCGGCATCGCGGTCGTCTTCGATGATGAGCAGGCGCATGGGCTTGTGCTGAACCCGGGTCGCCGCAAAGTCTAGCGAATTGTCCGGGCTCATGCGCTGCCGTCTTGCTCTTTGAGCGCGATCCTTGCCGGAAAACCGGTTCGCGCTTCCGGCGATCCTGCTCACCAAAAAATTCGGGGGCGGCGGAGGGGCACTCCACCGCCCCCTATTCGACCCGGCCCGGTTGGGGGGCACGGGGAAGGCCGGGGCCGGGTCGTAGGAAGTAGGGACGGGCTGTTACACCCGTCCCCCGGGTTCGCTCCGCCGACGGGGGCGACGATTGCCGGCGGGACGCCCCGAACTTGTGTCTTGCGCGCCCGCCTTCAAGCGGGCGCGACGATCAACCGCGTCCGAGCGGGACGGCGACGAACTTGGTGCTCTCGCCCGACTTGACGCGAAGCAGAATGGTCCGCTTGCCGCCCGAACGGGCATCCGCGAAGGCCTTGCGGACCTCGTCGGGGCTCGTCACGCGCTTGCCGGCGACATCGAGGATCACGTCTCCGGTGCGGAAGCCTTGCGCGGCGGCAGGACCGTCGGCGTCGACTTGCGTAACCACGACGCCTTCCGAACCGGCGCCCGCGACCTTGCCCGCCGGAGCGAGCGAGAGGCCGAGCCGCGGCACTTCGGTGCCGGTGTTGTCGCTGCGCTCGTCGGTGCCGGCGCGCGCCTGGCGCTGCTCGCGCGGCAGTTCGCCGAGCGTGACGTTGACGGTCTTGTCCGCGCCCTTGCTGACGACGCCGAGCTTGACGTTCGAGCCGGGCGGAAGGCTCGAGATCTTCTTGGCGAGATCACGCGCGTCCTTCACGGCCTGACCGTTCACCGAGGTGATGACGTCACCGGACGCGATGCCGGCCTTGACGGCCGGACCGTCGGGCTGCGGCTCGGCGACCAGCGCGCCCTCGGCATTCTTCAGGCCGAGGCTGTCGGCGATGTCCGCATTGACGGGCTGGATCTGCACACCGATCCATCCGCGCGTGACCGAGCCCTTGTCCTTGAGCTGCGTCACCACCGACTTCACGGTGTCGGCCGGGATCGCGAACGCGATGCCGACCGAGCCGCCGGAGGGCGAGTAGATCGCGGTGTTGACCCCGATCACGTTGCCGTCGACGTCGAAGGTCGGACCACCCGAGTTGCCCTTGTTCACCGGCGCATCGATCTGGATGAAGTCGTCGTAGGGGCCGGCACCGATGTCGCGGCCGCGCGCCGAAACGATACCCGCCGTGACGGTGCCGCCGAGGCCGAACGGATTGCCGACCGCGAGCACCCAGTCGCCGATCCGCGGCGCCTTGTCGGCGAGCGGAACGTGCGGGAAGTCGTTGCGGCCGTCGACCTTGATCAGCGCGATGTCGGTCTTGGGATCGGCACCGATGACCTTCGCCGTGTAGATCTTGCCGTCATCGGTCGTGATTTCGACCGACTCGGCCTTGTCAACCACGTGATTGTTGGTCACCGCATAGCCGTCAGCCGAGATGAAGAAGCCCGAACCCTGCCCCATCGTGAAGTTCCGCTGACGCGGGCTGCGCGGCGTGTCGGGCATGCCCTGCTGTCCCTGCTGTCCATCCGGAGAGCCGAAACGCTTGAAGAAGCGCTCCATCGGCGAGCCGGGCGGGAACGGCGAGTCGCCGTCGAAGCTCATCGTGCGCGCGCCGCCATCGACCTTGACGCGCACCGAGATCACCGAAGGCTTGACCTTCTCGACGATGTCGGCAAAGCCGACCGGGCGCTGGGTGGTCTGCGCATAGGCCGGGGTCAGGAAGGCCGCGTCCGGTTTCGTTGCGAACTGGGCGCCCGAGAAAAGAACGCCCGCGCCGACGACGGCGGCGGAAGCCATGAGAACAATACGGCGCGCCGAAAGAACCGAGCGCGGCTTCGGAGCGGGGGTGACGCCCTGCGACATTGAGGAAGGCTCCATCTGAAAAAACCGGTTCTGAAGGTGCGGAACTGCACCGTGGTTGACCGGGAAGATGGAGGGTCTCGCCTTACGGCGTCCTGTCGGCGGGATTAATCTTTGGTAAGCTTGTAAGTTATTGATAAATCAGTCAATTGAGAGGCCTTGAACGGGACAGGCCGGTGACGATCCCAGCAAGCGCAAGAAAACGGGGCGTTCTGCGCGCTGTTCTTCTTCAGATCGCGATCATTGTTGCCACGATCGCGGTCGCCGAAACCGTGCTGCGCATCATCGATCTGCGCTATTTGCGCGCGCACCGTGTCGGCGCCGACCGCATCTATAATTACGATGCCGGGCTCGGCTGGTTTCCGGTGCCGAATTCGGATGTCAGCTTCACGGGCATTCGAACCATACGGGTGCGCCACAACAGTCTCGGCCTGCGCGACATCGAGCACGACGCGGCGCCGAAGCCGACGATCGCGTTCGTCGGCGACTCGTTCGTCTGGGGCTATGACGCCGAAGCGAACGAGCGCTTCACCGAAGTGCTCCGGGCAAAGATGCCTGAGCATCGCATCGTCAATGCGGGCGTGACGGCGTATGGCACCGACCAGGAATATCTGGTGCTGCAGCGGTTGTGGGACCGCATCAAGCCGGATGTCGTCGTACTGATGGTGTGCGTCGATAACGACCGCAAGGACAACACCGTCAACACACGCAGCGACGGGCCCTACAAGCCGTATTTTGTGATGACGCCGGATGGTGGGGCGTTCCGGGGAATCCCGGTGCCGTGGTCGCGGCATCTTTATTTCGCCGACAATTGGCTGGCGCGGAATTCCTGGGTCGTCCGCGTCGTCGTCTCGGCCTATGTGCTGATCGCGAACCCGCAGATCACCGTGCCGGATCCGACCGAACGCCTGATCGGGATGATGCGGGAGTTCGTGGAATCGAAGGGCGCGAAATTCCTGGTCGGGCTGCAATATCGCGAGCCGGCGCTGGAGGCGGCGCTCGCCGCGCAGAAAATTCCGTACGTGTCATTCGATGGCGCCGAGCATTATTTCGGCGACGGCGATCACTGGACGCCCAAGGGGCACGAATTGGTGGCCGAGCGGTTGATGACACTGTTTTCCGAAAACGGGGTCGGAACCTCCAACGCACCGCGCCAATAGCGCGATCGTTAGGACTGCCCGGATTCTTTCAGCAACTCGGCGACACGCGATTGCTCGGCCGGCGTGAGCTGTTCCTGCACCGGCGCCGTTTGGCTTTCGTTGTCCCGACGCCGGACAAAAGCAACGACTCCCCATCCGCCGATCACGAGCGCCGCGAACGGCGCGAGCCACAGCAGCAGCGTATGCGCGGTCACGCGCGGCTTGAGCAGCACGAACTCGCCATAGCGCGCGACGAGGAAGTCGATCACCTGATTGTCGCTGTCACCCGCCGACAGGCGCTCGCGCACCAGCACGCGCAGGTCCTTCGCGAGCGGCGCGTCCGAGTCGTCGATCGACTGGTTCTGGCACACCATGCAGCGCAGCTCCTGGCTCAGCGCGCGGGCGCGCGATTCGAGCGCGGCGTCTTTGAGGATTTCGTCGGGCTGGACCGCGAGCGCGGGCGCCCCGAGCAATGACATCGCGAGAACGATTGGAAGAGCGCGCCGCAAGGTCCCTACTCCGCCGGCTGCAGCGACGACTTCTGCCGCGCGGGCTTCGGCGCGCCGACACGCAAGCGGCGATCGGACAACGACAGCGCTCCGCCGAGCACCATCACGACGCAGCCGAACCAGATCAGCAACACCAGCGGCTTGTGATAGAGCCGGATCGCGATCGCACCGTCGGTTCCGACATCGCCGAGCGAAAGATAGAGTTGCGAGGCGCCGCGCGTCAGCAGCGCCGCCTCGGTAGTCGACATCTGGCGCTGCGGGAACGTCCGCTTCGACGGCTCGAGCACGTCGATCACTTCGCCGTCACGGCGCACCGTGAAGCGCGCGACCAGTTCGCGATAGTTCGGGCCCGGCCGCGGCGTCAGGTTGTCGAGCGTCACATCGTAGCCGCGCAGCGAGACGCTCTCGCCCGGCTTCAACGAGACGATGCGCTCGGAATTCCACTGGCTTTCCGCGATCACGCCGAGTAGCAGCATGCCGGCGGCAAAATGTGCGACCGCCGTTCCCCATGCCGAGCGCGGCAGCCCGCGCGCCCGGGCAAACGCGACGGTGAGCGGCTGGCGGAACAGGCCGACGCGCTCGATCGCATCGACCAGCGCACCGATCATCACATAGACCGCGAGCCCGACGCCGAACGGTGCCAGCACCGGCCCGCCGCGCTGGATCGCGAAGGTGACGGCGAGCGCCGCGACTCCAAGTGCGGCCGCCCAGATCAGCCGCTGCGCGGCGCCGAACAGATCGCCGCGCTTCCAGGCGAGCAGCGGGCCGAACGGCACCGCGATCAGGAGGGGCACGAACAGCGGACCGAACGTGAGATTGAAGAACGGTGCGCCGACCGAAATCTTGTCGCCGGTCAAAGCCTCAAGCGCGAGCGGATAAAGCGTGCCGACGAATACAGTGGCGCAGGCGGAGGTGAGGAACAGATTGTTGAAGACGAGCGCCCCCTCGCGCGAGATCGGCGCGAAGATTCCGCCCTGCTTGAGCGCAGGCGCGCGCCAGGCATAGAGCGCAAGACCGCCGCCGATGAACAGCACCAGAATCGCCAGGATGAACACGCCGCGCGAAGGGTCGGAGGCGAACGTATGCACCGACGTGAGCACGCCCGAGCGCACCAGGAACGTGCCGAGGAGCGATAGCGAGAACGTGAGGATCGCGAGCAGGATGGTCCAGACCTTCAGCGCGTTGCGCTTCTCCATCACCACCGCGGAATGCAGCAGCGCGGTGCCGGCGATCCACGGCATCAATGAAGCATTCTCGACCGGATCCCAGAACCACCAGCCGCCCCAGCCGAGCTCGTAATAGGCCCAGTACGAGCCCATCGCGATGCCAAGCGTCAGGAACATCCAAGCGACCAGCGTCCATGGCCGGACCCAGCGCGCCCACGCGGCATCGATGCGGCCGTCGATCAGCGCCGCGATCGCGAACGAGAACGAGATCGAGAAGCCCACATAGCCGAGATAGAGCAGCGGCGGGTGCACCGCGAGGCCGATATCCTGCAGGATCGGGTTGAGATCGCGGCCCTCGGGCGGCGCCTGCGCGATGCGGGCGAACGGATTGGAAGTCATCAGAATGAACAGGTAGAACGCGCAGGCGATCCAGGCCTGCACGGCCAGCACATTGGCCTTGAGTGTCGCCGGCAGGTTCGATCCGAACAGCGCAACCAGTGCGCCGAACAGCGCGAGAATCAGCACCCACAGCAGCATCGAGCCTTCGTGGTTGCCCCACACGCTGGTGAATTTGTACACCAGCGGCATCGTGGAATGCGAATTCTGGAACACGTTCAGCACCGAGAAGTCGGAGCCGACGTAAGCCGCGGTCAGCGCCGCAAACGACGCCGCGACGAACACGAACTGCGCCAAAGCGGTCGAGCCGCCGACGCCCATCAGCGTCACGTCACTGGTGCGCGCCCCCCACAACGGCACAACCCCCTGCACCAGCGCCAAGGCCAGCGCCAGCACCAGCGCGTAATGGCCGAATTCGGGGATCACTTCGGCGCCTCTTTCGTGGCGCCGGCGAGGCCGTAGCCGCCGCCCTCGGTTTTCCAGTGGCCCTGCTTCTTCAGCGCGTCGGCCACTTCCTTCGGCATGTAAGTCTCGTCGTGCTTGGCGAGCACGCTGTCGGCCTTGAAGGCGCCGACCGCGTCGAGCGCGCCTTCCGTCACCACCCCCTGCCCCTCACGGAACAGGTCCGGCAGGATGCCGGTGAAGCTGACGGGCACCGACTTGTTGCCGTCGGTCACCTCGAAGCGAATGCTCAGATTGTCGCCGCGCACAAGGCTGCCGGGTTTCACCAAACCGCCGAGCCGGATGCGGCTACCTGGCGCGATCTTTTTTTCCGCCACGTCGGTCGGCGAGTTGAAGAACACGATCGCGTCGTTGAGCGCATAGAGTACGAGTCCTGCCCCAAGGGCGAGCACGCCGAGGCCGGCGCCGATCAGTGTCAGCCGTCGCTGCTTGCGCGTCATACGGCGTCTCGCATGTCAGCTTTCCAGCCGGAGTTCTTTGACCAGCGCATCAAGCCGACGGAGCTTGTCGGTATCATGGCCGAGCGCCCGGCGCGCATCCGCGATTGCGGACAGCGCCCGGTCGCGGTCGCCCAGCACCGTATAGGCGCGCACCAGCCGCAGCCAGCCTTCGACATCGGAGCCATCGCGTTTCAGGCGCTCGGCCAGCCGATCGACCATCCCGCGCACCATGGCGTCGCGGTCTTCCGTGGTCATCTGCTGGGCCGCCGCCACGTCGTCGGCGGACGGTCCGGGGGCATCGCTCGCCGTTCCGACACTCGCCAGAGCCTCGCGCACCGTCCCGACCCAGGGCGAATCGGGCCGGGCGTCCTTGAGCATGTCGCGCCAGATCGCCGCGGCGCTGGCGCCCTGCCCGTCCTGGTATGCGGCGACGCCGAGAAAGAACCGCGCCTTGGGATTTTTCGTGTCCGCCACCAGCGCGCGCTCGAACGCGGCCTTCGCCTCGTCGGTGACGACGCCGTTCGCGGCCGCCATCAGCGACTCGCCGAGATCGGCCTCGCGGTCGGCGCTCGAACCATTGATGCGCAGCGCATTGCGCCGCGCCTTTACGGCATCCTCGAAGCGGCCGAGCCGCATGTAGACCGGCCCGACCACTTCCCAGCCGCGGCCATCCTCGGGATTTTTCGCAAGATGATCCTCGACCTGCGCGACCAGCGTGTCCAGCGTGCGATCCTGCAGCGGGGTTGCGGCGCGGCTTGCCAGCGGCTGTCCGGGCAGTTGCGGCGAGCCGAGCGTGAGATAGAGGGCGGCCGCGATGGCGGGCAGTGCGACCAGCACGAGCGCCGCGGCTGCGCGCCGCCGAAACGTTTCACCCACTCCGGACGTTACTTCGGGTGGCGCCGCATCCGCCGCCGCGATCAGGCGGCGCGAGACCTCCACGCGCGCAGCTTCCGCCTCCGCCTCACCGATCAGGCCCGACGTGCGGTCGCGCGCGACCTCGTCGAGTTGATCGCGATAGACCGCAAGATCGCTGCCGCTGCGTTGTTCGCGCCGCTGACGCCCGAGCGGCCACAGCACGGCGAAGATTGCCGCCGCGGTCATCAGCGCGAACACGAACCAAAGTGTCATGGGGGCTTTACATCACGGCGCCCGGCAGGCCGCAATGCGGGAAGATGGAAATCGGAAAAACGTTAAATCTTAAGCGCTTGCGGCCTTCTGCTCGCCCTTGCCGGCGTGATCGGCGGCCTTTGCGAGCAGGCTCGCGTACTCGGCGCCGAACAGGATCGCGCAAAACTTGATCGCCGCCTCGGCCTGCGACTGGCGGAATGTCAGCTCGGCGGGAGGCGACGTCCGCAGCCGATCGAGCAGAACCTGGGTGCCGTTATCGAAATAGTTCTGCAAATCGGAATGCACCCGGCCGGACACTTCGCTGATCGCAAGCTCGCTCGCGTAATTGCGGCAGGTGGCGGCGAGCACGAGCTTGGCCTCGATCTCGGCGACATCGCCCTCATCGACCGCGGCGCCTGCTTCCCGCGGTGTGCGCGGGCGCAACAGGCGGCGCACCTGACCGGGCAGATTGTCGATTTCGCCTTCCAGCAGTCCGGCGACCTCGGCACGTGCGGCCGCAAGCTGGCGGCCCCAGGGCGAGTCGATCGACAGATCGATTTCGGTATGCAGCGCGCGCGCGGCGTCGTGAATGTCCTTCAACAGCGTCGCAACCTCTCCGCTGCGCCCGGCCTTCAGGCCCTCGCGCAGGTTCGCGATCATGCGGTCGAGATCGGTCAGGACCACGTCGACCGCGACGGCAAGTGGCGTCTCGGCGATGCGCGCCGCGGCATCGCTCGCGGCGGCACGAATCGCGAGACGGATCAGCTGCCACGGCGAGCCGAGCCGGCTCATGACCACGAGCAGCGCATAGAGGAAAACGTCGCGGTGGCGGCCGATGGGGGAATCGAGCAGCGCGGTCACGTTCGCGAGTTGCGCTTCGGCGAGGTTGCTGATGGTCGGCGGCAGGCGGGAGCCGATCACGCCAAGCGCGTCGCGCACGCGCAGGATTGCGGCGAACTCGCGCAGCATCTCGATGGCGCGCGGGGTCCCGATCTGGCCGGCGACGCGCTGACTCGCCTTTTCGTCCTTCTTGATTGCGATGAGACATTCGCGGACGCGTTGCTCGACGAGATCCTGAAACGCGCGGGCGACCTGCTCGGCGCCGTTCTTCTCGTTGGCGGCAAGCAGCAGGCTGACCTGATCGCCATAGGTCCTGGCCTCCCTCGGCGTCAGGTCGCGGCAGATCCAATTCCAGATCGGATCGAGACAGACACGCGCGATGCGGCCGGGATGCCGGCGTTCGGGCGCATCGTCGACCAGGAGCGGCTCGAACGGCGCAAAGAACAGGCGCTGGGGATTGCCGATGCGGGGAAGCTTGCGGTCGTCGCGCCGCGCCTCGCTGCGCAGCGCTGCCAGGATGGATTCAGCGCCCGGCGGGCTTTCACCGCGCAATTGCGCGCGCTCAAGCTCGGACGCCAGAAGCTCACGCGCCTCCGGCTTCAGCTCGCGCAGATATTGCCGCAATGTCTCGTTGGGCAGCGCCTCGGCCATGCCCCACCACAACCAGTTTCCCCAACGGCAGAAACTAGCAACCGGGCGTTAAGAACGCGTTTAGGAAGATTCGGGCGGGGAAACCGCTACCCCACCGGCGACCAGCTTCCGTCCGCATTGCGGCAGGCGGTGCCGCGCGCGATCTGCGGCTGGCCGTCGATATAGATGCTGTGGGAGTAATCGCGGCACTTGTTGCCCCTGGTCTGGTAGGGCGCGCCGGGCACCACGGTGCCGTAGCGCTTCGGCCCCTCCCCGCGCCAGCCGACCGGAATCCCGGGCTCGCCGTATTCGAGCGCCTGGACTTCGGCCGCAAAGGCGCGCTGGCGGTCGCGCTCGTCGAGCGTCGTCCCGATGGCGCCGCCGAGAATGCCGCCGGTGATCTCGGGCACGCCCGCCGGTTCCGGCTTCGGGTTGAGGCTCGTTTCGATGGCACAGGAGGCGAGGAGCAAACTCGCGAGCGCGCCCAAGGCAGCGGCATACGGCATCGCGCGCGACATGAAGGCTCCACCCGTCCGTCGCCCCCAGGTCGGCCGGGCGAAGCAGCGGTGTTGTATCGCGGGGAAGCGATTTGGGCAAAGGCGCAGCTTTTACGCCGCCGGCAGTACCAGTTCCGCCCTAAGCCCCCCAATCGGCGCGGTGCCAAGCGTGAGCGCGCCGCCGTAAAGCGCCGCAAGGTCGGTCACGATCGAGAGGCCGAGGCCCGAGCCGGGCTTGGTTTCGTCCAGCCGGTTGCCGCGGCGCGCGACCTGCACGCGCTCGCGCTCCGAGGGCGTGAGGCCCGGGCCGTCATCGTCGACCACAACGCGCAAGCTGTGGGCGGTCTGCGGCGTGTCGGCGCGCGCGGCCAGCACCTCGATCGCGACGCGCGACTGCGCCCATTTGCAGGCGTTATCGACCAGATTGCCGATCATTTCTTCCAGATCCTGCCGCTCGCCGCGGAAGCGCGGGTTCTGCGCCTCGACGTCGATCGCGATGCCGCGATCGCGGTGAATCTTCTCCATGGTCCGCGCGAGCGCGGTCACCACCGGCGCGACTTCGGTGACGGTGCCGACCACGGTTGCGCGTGCCGCGATGCGGGCGCGCTCCAGATGATGCTGCACCTGGTCGCGCATCACCGCCGCCTGCTCGCGCACCTTGGTGGCCAGCGGATCGTCGCCGCGCGCGACGGCCTCGTTGACGATCACCGAGAGCGGGGTCTTCAGCGCGTGGGCAAGATTGCCGACATGGGTGCGCGCGCGTTCGACGATTTCGCGATTGGCATCGATCAGCGCGTTGGTCTCGCGCGCCAGCGGCGCGATTTCTTCCGGAAAGGTGCCTTCGAGCCGTTCGGATGTGCCGCCGCGGATCGCAATGAGGCTTTGCGAGATGCGCTTCAATGGCGCGAGGCCGAAACGCACCTGGAACATCGTGGTAAGCAGCAGCACGACCGCGAGCACACCGAACGTGATCGCGAGCGCACGGTCGAACGATTGCGCCTCGTCTTCGACTTCCTGCGCGTCGCCCGCGACCGCGACCAGATAGCGGCCTTCCTCGCCGAGATCGACGGTGCGTTCCACCAGACGCAGGCGCTGGTCGTCGGGCCCGGTGACATAGCGCTTGCGCGTGCCGTCGGGACCGGTCGGCACATTCAGGTCTTCCAGATGCGGCAGCCCGGCATCCCACAACGAGCGCGACGACTTCACCTCGGGCTTCGGGGCGTTCAGGCGCGTCGTCTGCCAGTACCAGCCCGACAGCGGAAGATTGAACAGCGGCTCGCCGAGCGATTGGGGCAGCTTCTCGACCTCCTCGGGAGCGGAGACGTCCGCAACCAGCGTCTTGAGATACACATCGAGCCGCCGGTCGAACGAGCGCTCGACGCCGTCGCGGTACAGCGACGACAGCACCACGCCGGTGATCAGCAGGATGACGACGGTCACCGCCGTGGCGGACAGGAACAGGCGCAGCGCAAGCGAGTTAACGCGCATGTTGGCCGCGCACGGTCACGCGTTCGGCGGCGTGAGCAGATAGCCGAGCCCGCGCACCGTCTGGATCACGTCGACCCCGAGTTTCTTGCGGATGCGGCCGACGAACACCTCGATGGTGTTGCTGTCGCGGTCGAAATCCTGGTCGTAGAGATGCTCGACCAGTTCGGTGCGCGACACCACGCGGCCGGTATGGTGCATCAGGTAGGAGAGCAGCCGGTATTCGTGGCTGGTGAGCTTGACCGGATTGCCGTCGACGGCGACGCGGCCGGTGCGCGAGTCGAGCCGCACCGGCCCGCAGGTGAACTCGCTCTTGGCGTGGCCGACCGAGCGGCGCAGCAGCGCGCGGACGCGGGCGAGCACTTCCTCGAGATGAAAGGGCTTGGCCACATAGTCGTCGGCGCCGGCGTCGAAGCCCTGCACCTTGTCGCTCCAGCGGTCGCGCGCGGTGAGCATCAGCACCGGCATGGCGCGGCCGGCGCGGCGCCAGGATTCGATCACCGAAATGCCGTCCATCTTGGGCAGGCCGATATCGAGGATGACGGCGTCGTAGGGCTCGGTCTCGCCGAGATAGTGGCCTTCCTCGCCATCAAAGGCGCGGTCCACCACGTAGCCCGCATCGGTCAGGGCGGTGGCGAGCTGCCGGTTGAGATCGGGATCGTCCTCGACGACGAGCAGACGCACGTTATCCCCCGGACCCCTCGAGCCATTGGCCATCGGCCGCGTCGACTCGGGCCTGGGTCACTTTGCCATCCTGCGCGAGCACTGTCAGCACGTAGACGAGGCCCCGTTCCTGCCGGCACAGCCTTGCCCGCACCACCTCGCCGCCGAGCTTGGCCTTGACGACGTGCATGGCGCTCGCCAGCGGCACGGCCTTGTGCGCCGCGATGGTGGCACGGCGCTCCTCCGGCGACAGGCAGGCCTTGCGCTCGGCGCCAGCCGCCATGCCCGGGAGGGCCGAGCCGAGCGCGACGCCAAGCAGCAAAATGCGGGAAATCCGCATGAATCCTCATCAGTTGCAGCGGTGAAGCGCCTAAAGCGCGAGAGTGTCAAGATTAAGCCTCAAACCCCTCGAATGTCGCAAAAACCTCCACCGGCTCGCGCTCCGCGCGCCAGCGGTTGATCGGCGCGGTGTCGTCGGCGTAACCGAGCGCGATGCCGCAAAACAATATGTGTTCGGGGGGGAGTTTCAGGAAGGCCGAGACGGTCTTGTGCCAGGAGGTCCAGGCCTCCTGCGCGCAGCTGTGCAGCCCGTGGGCACGTGCCAGCAGCATGATGTTCTGGATGAAGCCGCCGACATCGGACCACTGCGGCGCGCCCATGATGCGGTCCATCGAGACGAACAGCCCGACCGGCGCGTCATAGAACAGGTAGTTGCGCGCGAACTGGCGATACCGGGCGGCCTTGTCCTCGCGCGGG
The DNA here is from genome assembly GCA_034669145.1 of Hyphomicrobiales bacterium. GTDB lineage: Bacteria > Pseudomonadota > Alphaproteobacteria > Rhizobiales > Xanthobacteraceae > PALSA-894. The sequence goes on along the minus strand of JAXDNY010000261.1, from coordinate 15,491 downwards.
ATGCCGATCGAGTCGTAAAGCTGCGAGCCGACCCGCGAGCGCCGGGTGTAGTACGGCTCCGTCAAGTCGGGCGGATAGACCTGATACTCGGCGCCCTCGCCGCGCGGTATTTCCTTCTCGAAACGCGGGCGCAGCTGCGCCTTCAACGCTTCAAGCCGTTCGCCGGCAATCGCATGCACCAGCCAGGGCTGGAGATTGCCGCCGGATGGCGCGCGCGCCGCCCGGTCCAGAATCTCGCTGACGGTGTCGAGGGGAACAGGCGTCGGCAGAAAAGCCCGGCAGGAATACCGGGTCGCAATCGCATCGCGCACGTCCATAGGAGCCCTCCGCCGAGACCGCCGGTATAGAGGCGCGAGGGAACCGCGGAAAGGGACCTACCGCCTGCGTGCCACCGCCTTGATCACCGTGCCGACAATGGAAGGCGTATCCTCGCCAGTGATCGCGGTCTGCTTCTCGCGCGTGCGGCCGCTGACATAGACGCCGAGCACGCCGAAGCGGGCGCCGAAATAGGTGATCAGCAGGCCCGACAGATTGGCCAGCCCGCTGATACCCGCGTCGTGGCCGGTCCACAGCGCGTGCAGCAGCGTAACGGCAAAGGCCGGACATTCGATCAGCGACAGTTCGAGCGCATAAAGCGGGCGCCACCAGCGCTGCAGCACGTCCTCGCTGGCAGCCTCCGCCCGCATCGTTTCGCCGACCTCGCTCACCTGTGCCTTGCCGATGTCGGCGAGCGCGGACATCCATTCTGTCTCGGCCTTCTGCGCGGCTTCCGCGGCGAGCTTGAGGTCCGCCGCCTTGTCGCTGATCGCCGCATGCACGGCCTCCGGCGTCGCGGCCGCGGCGCCGAATGCGTCGGCCAGCACCTTGCCGGCCATGCCGCCGAGCGGTCCGCCGAGCGCGGTCCCGAGCATCGGCGCGCCGAGGCTGACAACTTTGGCGGCGACAGTCGTCCAGTCCATGGATCATCTCCTTCATCAGTGTGGATTCTGATGTGCCTACGCCGGCGCTTCCTGCTGGCGCTTCTGCCGCCAGCGCCAGAACGCCCAGGCGGCCGCCGCGATCGCGAGCGCCGCCACGACGATGAGCGCGATGACGATCCAGTCCGCGCCGCTCGCCGCCGATTGCTGTGCCGCTGCGCCGCCGGTCGCGATCGCGCCGCCGGCCGTGCCCCTGCGGGCCGCATCGTTCACCGGCACGACACCCTTGCCGGGCGCGCACGTCGCCGGCGCATCCTCGCGGATCGGTGCACGGTCTGCCGCCCGGTCGGCCATCGCAAGCGCCGCCGCCCTCACCTCGCCGACGCGTTTGCTCCAGCCCTTGCCGAATACGCCCCACGTTTTGAGCCCTTGCAGGAAGCGCATGCGCTCGTCGCAGATCGCCTGGACCAGCGCGCGCGCCTCGCGTCCGCGTGCGGCAGCGAGCGTCGCCTCATCCATCCACCCGGTGACGGGGATGGCGAGAACGCGCTGCAACACCTTCGGCGCGCGGCCGGTGCCGGAATTGACCGCATAGTCGAATACGCAATAGTCGACGCCCGCGGGGAGTTCGTCGCCGCGCATCGCGCCCCAGTATTTGGCGCGATAGATCGCCTTCGCCTCATCGACATCCATGGCGCGGATATCGGCGGCGCTGGCGTCGGCCTTCACATATTTGCGGTAGTCAGTGAGCGTGATGCCGAAATTGGTCGGCCCGCCGGGATCGGAGGGATGATTGACGTAGCCGCCTTCGCTCTTGAGCAGGCGGCGGATCGACTCGGCATAGCAGTTCGCGCTCATCGGTGGCCCTCCCGCGTGCAGCCGCACGGCGCGCACGGGCGCTCGTGTTTCTCGGCGCGCTGCTTGCGCACCGCGTCGGTCACGTCGCGCGACATCTGCGCCACGCGCGCGGCCGGCTCCGCGCCGGCCACGGAGGTGAGAAGCGCGCAGGCGAACGCCAGCGCTGGCAGAGTTGCCCGCATTGGAAACCTCGAGTGTTGAAAGTGAGTGTGGAAGCGGCGGCACGAGCCGGGTTACGCGGCAGCCGTCATTGCAGCCGCGCGTCGGCGACGTAGTGGCCGTAATACCAAATGCCCGTGGTCAATCCGGAGCTGAGAATGTATTGCCAACCCTTCGCGCCGATGGCCTGCGCCGACGCTGCACCGGTCACCGACGCCCCGGGTGCCGTCCATTTACCGGTCTGAGCGCCGCCGCTGACATTCCCGGTGTAGAGCGTCACGGTCGGCGTGAGTCTCTTTTGGACCGAGAAGGCAAACAGGGTCTTCATCGCGCTGGCGGAATCGGCCTGCGCGTTCCACACGCCGGCATCGGTGGAGGTGCCGGGCAGCGTGCCGTAATCGTAAGTCGATTCCCAATAGCGCTTGCAAAGCGTCAATTCCTGATCGAACGGGCGCATGAGGAACGGGGCCCGGTCCGACATTGGCCGTTCGATGCCGGGCAACACGATCAACCCGGTGATCTGGAATGTGTCGCTGGTGGCGGCAACGCCGTTGGTCGTGCCTGTCGCTCCGCTGGTGTCGCTGCCCGCCCATGCGCCGGCCGTTCCGACGCGCGACGAACCGCCCGCGATGCAAACATTGAGGTAGAGACCGACCCCGGTATCGGTCAGCCACGTACCGGATGTGTCGCCCGTCACGGTCGCGGTTTTGAACTCCCACGTGTCGGCACTGCTGACCGTGAAGCTGAACGGATAGGCGCGGTTCTTCGCGCTGTTGCGCAGCGAGCGGGAATAGCTGCCGGTGCGATGCGCCTTGACCCAGAAGCCGAACGAGATCGAGGCTGCGCTGCCTGCGCCGAGTGCGAGACGCGAGACGCGCACGCCTTCAATGGGGATCAGCACCGACAGTTCATCGTTCGAACCAAGCGAAGCCTGCGCCGTCGACACCGTGAATTTCAGCGAATTGCGATAGCCCGCCGGCGCGTCCGTGACTTGCTGCCCGGCGGCGACGAACGTGCCGCGATAGGCGGCCATCACGCCGTCGACGAGATACTTGTTCTGTAGTGAGCTCGTAGCGGTCAGCGTCACACTGGATGCGCCGTTCTCCTGGCTGACCTCCATCGCGCCGTTAACCTGCAAGCCGTTGAAGGCGAGCGCATCGAACGGCGCCGCATAGGCGGACGCGCGCGCGGCGGCCGGATCGGTGAAACCTTGCACCGTCAGCTTGCCGGTCGACTTGTCGATCACGATGGCGTCGAGCCAACTCGAGCCGTCGGCCGAAACCTTGAAATGAAAATCATCGTCGCCGGTGAGCCCGATCTCGGCGCGGCCGGAGAAATTGTCCTGGAAGAGGAGCGAGAGCGTCTTCGCGGCACTCTCCTTGCTCAATTTGTAGCGCAGATGCCCGTCGCCGCCTTCCGCGACGGTCTTGGCCACCCACAGTGCATTGTTGAGCTTGGCGCTGAACGGGTTGGTGGCGTCGGCAGTGGTGCCGACGCCGAGCAGCGAGAGATTCTGCAACGTCGCCAGCATCGCGAGCGCGCTGACCCACGCGCTGCCGCTCCATGCGATCAGCGCGCCCTCGTCGATCACATAGGCGAACCAGCCGGTCCGAGGCGCGCAGAACACCCAGCCGCCGTCCTGCCAAGCCGCAACATGATTGCCATGCCCGGCCCACGCGCCGGTCGGGCTCGGGCTCGCCTTCACGATCCAGCGCTGCCCCTCGGCGGGCGAGCCCGGCGGTACATTGAGATCGCGGTCGACGATCGCGAGTTGCACCAGCGTGTCGATCAGGCGCAGCGTCTCGTTCAAGGTCACGTCAGGGAGAAGCTCGCCGCCTTCGATGAAAGGCAGCGCAAGATTGGCTGATGCGCTCATTAAGACCCCTTAAGGGATGAGAGTGGCGGTGGCAGGCAGGCCGCGGCCGACGGCCGCCGACATCTGATAGAGACGCACGCTGAAGCTCGATTGGGCGCTGCCGAAGTCGAGCGTCTCGTCACTCGTGGCGTAAAGCGTCGACGGTGACGTCGCCGACAGCGTGCGCAGCACCGTCGAACCGGATAGAATTTCAAGCTCGTAGGACGCAACTGCCTCGCCGAGATCGATGCGTGCCGCGAAACTGACGCCGGCGAGGCCACGCCTGCGTGTGCGCCACGAGAAGCGCACGCCACCGGTCTCGCGACGGGCTGCAAGATGAACGACGCTGAGCGGCGCAAACGCAAGCGGCTTCGGCCGCAGCTCGATCTCGACAGCGCTCGGGTCGCCATGATCGCGGTTCGCCGCGACAACGCGCAGCCGCATGCGCCGCCCGATGGTTTCAAGCCCGCGCCGACCGGAATGACGTGCGGATCGAGCAGGACGAACGGAGCGCCCGCCGCCAGCGGCGCGCCAATCGCGGCTTCGCTGCCGAGCTCTCCGCGCAGCAGGCGCGACAGTTCATAGGTTCGCTCGGCGGTGAGCACCGCGTTGGCGTACTGCAAAATTTCCCACGCGCCATCGGGACGCTGCACGGCCGCCGCATTGGCGCCGCTCAGCACGCGCAGGTCGGATGCGGACGCAAGCGCGCCGCCGAAAAGCTTCACGCGCGCGTGCGCGACCTTGTCCCAGCGGCTCGTCGGTCCCGCCGGGAGATCGTCCAGCGTCGCACCCATGATGGCGGGCGCCGTGACAATCGCGAACTGCTGGTAGCTCGCCCCGTCGTCGAGCGAGCGCCAGACCGCGACCGGTCCCGGCCACGGATTGGCGTAGACCGCGAGATGCGCGGTGACCGGCGGCTCGTCGCCCGGCAGCATCGGGAGTTCAAGCAGCACGGCCTGCACCGGCCCAAGCGGCGGCGGCATCGGCGGCGGAGGCCGGCGCGGCGGTTCGGCGGCCAGCGCGAACACATCGGCATCGATGGAGCGCGCGCTGATGCGGCGCTGCTCGGTGTCGACGGTTGCCCGTAATTCGAGCGTTCGCTCTCGTCCGCCGGCGTCGAGCGTGATCACGTCGCCTGGCGTGAGTGCGAGCGCGCTCGGCGGCAGCGCGAACTCGGCGCTCTCGCGCCCCGCCCACAGATCCTGCAGCCAGATTTCGGCGCGCCGCTCCATCGCTGCATCATTGGTGATGACGCTCAAATCCGCGTGCGAGGCGCGTGCCGCGCCGCCGACGAGGCGGCGCGAGGTCACGGCGGAGCGGCGATAGTCGGACTCGGCATCGGTGAAGCCGATCGAGACCTCGCGCGGCAATTCGGTTTCCTGCGCGCGCGTGAGCCGCAGCGGCGCCGCGTCCTCCGGCAATACGAGGTCGTCTTCGGTCAGCGCAATGACAGGATCGCCGCCGCGCGGACGAAAGCGCATGACAGCGCCATCCTCGCTCGCCTCGAACGTGTAGGCGAGCGCGAGCGGCTCGATCGCGGCACGCGGCGACATCGGGCGGTCGATGACGTAGCCGTCTGGTCCCTCCCCCAGCGCAGACGTGTCGTAGCCGCCGATGCCCGCATCGTCGAGGATCGCGGCGATGAGCGCATCGAGCGGCGCGCCGCCGAGCCGGCCGGTCAGCCAATGCCCGGTCTCCCAGTTCGGCCCGTCGCTCCACACATCGAGCGCGGCGGGAAAAAACGGATAGGGCCGCGCATCCCAGGTCCACAGATGGATCGCGGACGGCTCGAGCATGCGCCCGCCATAGACGGACGAAACCGGATTGTTCGTGAGCGTCGCGCCGTGCGCGGGGTCGAAGGTCTGCAACGCGGCTTCGAGCATGCGGCGCTGAACGAGGTCGTCGCGCTTGCCCGTGGAGAAATACGGCAGGCCGGACTCGGCCGACTTCGGATCGGGAAACACGCTCGGCTGGTTCGCGCCCTTGTCGACCGCGCCGCAGCCGATCTCCGTGAGCCAGATCGGCTTGCTCTGCGCCACCCAGCCGGTGTGCGAGCCAAGCTCGCTGCCGCCGACGCGCTCGTAATGCGAATTGCTCCACCAGTTGCAGATGTCCTTGACGCGGAAGACCCAGGGCTTGCCCAGGCCGTCGGTGATCGGCGTGCGCGTTTGCGCGGCGCGCGCCGCATCGTTCGCGTAATACCAGTCGTAGGCATCGCCGCCGCGCAGGTTTCCGGCGAGATAATCGAGATCGTAGATCGTGTCGGCGATCTGCCGGTCGAGATGCGCGGCACCGTCGCGCCAGTCGGCGAGCGGCGCGTAATAATCGATGCCGACCACATCGGTTGCCGCCGACGCCCAGAGCGGATCGAGCGGAAAGCGTACTTCGCTTGCGCCGCCATCCACCACATGCGCGCCGTACTCGGTCCAGTCCGCCGCGTAGGTGACGATCGTGCCGGAGCCGAGGATCGCCTTCACGTCGGCGGCGAGCGTGATCAGCCGCGTCACCGCCGGGTAGACTCCCGAAGCCGAGCGCACACGCGTCAGCCCGCGCAGCTCCGAGCCGATCAGGAACGCATCGACGCCGCCCGCGTCCGCGGCAAGCTGCGCGTAGTGCAGCACCATGTGGCGATAGCGCCCGTCGCCAATACCGCTGCCGAAGAACGCATCGACCTGCGTCGCCGCCGCTGACGTGCCGTCAGGCGAGCCGGGACGGCCGGGCGCCGGGTTGCAGGTGATGCGCCCGCGCCAGGGATAGGTCGGCTGCGAGGCAGCGCCGGTGTAAGGATCGGTCAGCGCATTGCCGGCCGGAATGTCCATCATCACGAACGGATAGAGCGTGATCTTCAGGCCGCGCGCGCGCAGCTCCTGGATCAGATGGGTCACGCTGTCGTCCGACGGCGTGCCGCCGAACGCAGGACGGCCGCCGACCGTGGAAACCACCGGCGCGACGATGCGTGGAATACCCGCGACCGACCAGCTCAGCGGGAACGTCTGCTTGATCGCGGAATCGACCTTGGGCGTGAGCGAGAAATTGTCCGCGCGCAGATCATTGCCGAACCACGCGACGACGACCGCGACGCGTTCGACGTTCGGGCACGTGGCCTGCAGATCGTCGAGCGCGGCCTCGACATCGGAGGCCGCATGCGCAACATGACGGTTCTCGGCGGCGAACTGACCCGGGCCCATCAGCCGCATCACGGTGCCGGGCTCGTAGCCGAACTCGGTGGTGCCGGGAATGAGCGTGACGGCGCGCGTCATCTTCTCGAGCCGCCCGAGCGGGCGCATCAGCTCGAAGGACAGCTGCGGAATGCGGTTGCCGAAATCGGCGAGGGCTAAGCGCTCGAACACCACATAGGCGAGCCCGCGATAGGCCGGTGCGTTCCCGGCGCCCTCGCGCGCGACGATCAGCGGATCCGGTGTCTGGCTCTCAGCTCCGGTATAGGTGCGGAACGTCACGCCGGACAGATCGAGCGGCTTGCCGTCCGCCCAGATACGGCCGACGCGGCCGATCGGCCCGGCGCACAGGCCGACGGCGAAATTGGCGAAGTAAGTATAGGTCGTCCTGTTGGTGGTGGCGGTCGGGCCGCCCTTCCCGCCTTCGGTATCGCTGTGGAACGACACCACCTCCTCGATCTTGGTTGCCCAGATCACCTGGCCGGCGAGCCGCGCGCGGCCATAGATGCGCGGGATCGGCGCGCCCTCGGTCGAGGCCATGACGTCGAGATCGGCAAGGCGCGGGCCTTCGACGTTGCGCTCGGTGTGCGAGGAAAACAGCGCGCGGTCGATCAGGCTACCGCCGATCGCGCCGGCGATGCGCCCTGCAATCGCGCCGGCCGGGCCGAACACAGCGCCGCCGACCGCGGCGCCGGCGACGGAAAGAACAAGTGCGGCCATGATTGACTCGATTGTGTTGTCGTGGCGGTGCCGCGAACTCAGATCACCCTCCCCTGGAGGGGGAGGGTCGGCGAGCATGAAGCCTAAAGCGCGTTTACGCGCGTCTTCGACGCGCTATGGCGAATGCGAGCCGGGGCGGGGTGAAGCTTGCTTCGCAATCACCCCCACCCGCCGACCTTCGGTTGGCGAACTCCCCCGCGCGAGCCGGTAGAGCATTCGACCCGATGGGTCGGTCGCGCTAGGGAGTGCGTGCGATCTCCCGCAGCTTCATGGCGACAGACTGCGCGCGACGGTAATCGCTTTTCAAGCCCATGCGATCCGTCTCGATCTCCGCCAGATATCGCGATAATTCGTCAACTGACGTGCCGGTCGTAATCATTGTCGTGATCGGCTTGACGTACTGATCGTACTCATCCCTGGCAGCCGCGACCCCCGCAATCCCGATGGGGTCCCAAGACTGCAGCAGGATTTCTCTCACTCGCGCTTCCAAAGCGGTTATGCTGCGCATATTGACCTCGGGCTTGTTGCGTCCAGCTTATCAGTCATCGTCGCCAAGTCGTCACAACCTGACCGAGTGGGTTGGGCACAACGACTGCCCATCCCACTTGTAATCGAATTGCTGCGCGAATTTCGCGCCGGAGCTCTTCCCAGTCACGCGTCCAATATTTGCGCTGCGCCGCCTCATAGCGGGGGTCGATTCAAGCCATGGTGAAGCCTTGTTCTGGACAATGCGTCGGGGTCGGCAAAAAGCAGAGGTATGCTCTGCTCACCCCCTCACATCAGGAAAGGCGAACGCATACGCCAGGCGCCGCCGCCACCACGGCGCGATGGCGACCTCCGCGACGGCAGCGCCGTCATGCGCGTGCACCATCAGGTCGGGCGCGGTCGCGATCGCGGCATGCTTGGCGGGATAACGGTTGGCGTAGCGAAACAAGAGAACATCGCCGGGCGCGAACGTGTGCAAGTCGTCGAGCTCAACGAGATGCCGCCGCGCGGCCTCGGCGAGCGACTCAAAACCGGACGCCTCGGCCCAGTCGCGCGTGTAGGCGGGCGTCGCCTCCGGCTCGCTGCCATGGATCGCGCGCCACACCCCGCGCACGAGGCCGAGGCAGTCGCAGCCGACGCCGTGCAGCGAAGCCTGATGGCGGTAGGGCGTGCCAATCCAGGCACGCGTCTCCGCGACGATGCGGGTGCGGGTGGGAGACATTTCGCGAAAACTTGTTGGGTGTGCGCGAGCGCGGTGAAGAGATTTCAGCTGCCGAGCGGACGATACTGCTCCTACTTGCTCAAGGTTTGCGCGGGCCTCCGAAGCTTGGCGGCAACAACGTGCGCGCGATCATGATCGCCATCGAGCCCCATACGATCGACTTCGATCCAGACGAGATGTTCTGCCAAATCCGCAGCTGATTTTCCCGCCACGACCATTTGCGCGATGTCCGCGACATAGTGATCATACTCGTCTGCAATTGATGCTGATCAGATCCCAGTCATTAAGAAGGATCGCGCGAACCGTCTGCCTGAGCTGATCAGCTGTCATACGTACTTCGGCAATATAACAGCGGGACTATCGATCAGCCGACCCATCCCGGATGTCGCTTCGCTCATTCCGGCTACTTACTTCTCCGGTAGCCAATGCCGCGGCAGGCCAAACCACAATCCGGTCCAGGGCTCGGGCGTTTTTGCGCCCTCACGCAACCACTCCGCAATCACCGCCTCGGCAACCTCCTGCTTGCTGCTACCGTACTGCACCTGCAGCTGCCACCGATTTTTGCCAACACCGCACACCGGTTTGAAGCCGGCGTCCATCAGGGCGTAGATGCTCTTACGGATATAACCGGCAAGCGCCTCGCCTTCGAGACCGAACAGGCGGCGGCCGTCATCGACGATCGCCCACATGCCAAGCGGGAGCTCGTCATAGGGCGGGCGCGGGATTCTCTCCTCGATCCATGTGCTCATCGGCGTGCCCCAAGAAATATGCCGCGGTTCTCTCGTCATCGTTGATGCACCTTGAAATCCCTAGGGACGTCCGGGTGGCTGCTGCGGATCACATCGAGCGTCAAACCGTGCTCGGCGCTGAGCCGCAACCCAAAGATCGAACTATCAGACACCGCGATCGGCTCGGGGGCGGTTACTTCCTATCGCGCCCCTCCGGCAGCCAGTGCCGCGGCAGGCCGAACCACACGCCGGTCCACGGCTCGGGCGTCGGTGCGCCCTGGCGGAGCCACTCCTGGATCACGGCCTCGGCCACCTCGTGCTTGTTGCGGCCGTATTTCGTCTGCAGCTCCCACGTGTTCGGCTTGTTGGTCTTGACGACCGGCTTCGTACCGGCATCCATCAGCGTATGGATGCAGCGGCGGAGGAAATCGACGAGCGCCGGCCCCTCCAGCCCAAAGGCAAGGCGTCCCGCGGGCACGAGCCTCCACATGCCGACTGGAATGTCATTCAATGAGTAGTGTAGATGGGCGATCCATTCGCTCATCGCAACTCCGGCTGCGTTTATCGGCTCTGTCGTCATCGCTGATGCACCTTGAAGCCGGAAGGAATGAGTCGATCGTTGTTGCGCAACACATCGAGCGTCAGCCCATAATCGTGGCTGATCCGCAACCCGATCTCCGACCCATCCTGGCGTCTGTATATCACGCCATCATATCCCGGATCAGGACCCATGCGCCGGGCGCCACCCATCAACTCGAGGCGCAATTCCTCAAACCGGGCGGATGAAACCGTTCGGGTATCTTTGTCAGACCCTGGCGTCGGGCTTCGGGCCGCCTCCGCGCGCAGGACGTCGGTGGTCGTCTGCGCGTCTCGCCGTGGAAACGAGTCATCGTGGCCAGCGTTCGCCAGCACCACATAGCGCGCCTCGGCTTCGCGCGTTTCCGCTTCCTTGGCGTGGATCATCGCCTCCATGTCGCGCGGGTTGTCGCGTGACATCATGCTCGCTGGCCGCCAATTGGGGTCTAGCTGTTGCACACGCGCAATCGCCTCCCGGGCACGCCCGCTCGCAAGGTCGAGCCGAGCATGCTGTGCCGGCGTTCCGGCGGGGCGCGGGCCGAGCCGGCGCTGCGCGCTGATGTCAGTCGACCGCGCGCGGTCGTTGCCATCCTTGCCGGCATCGCCGCTGCGCCCGCTGTCGGTCCATTTGCCCTGATCGTCGCGCGGCTGATCCGGATTAAAGCCGGCCTTCTGCTCGGCAGAGAGCTGCAGGTCATGCCAGAGCTTTTCGAAGGCAATGCGCGCTGCCTTGACCTCCCGCCGCGCGGCGGTGCGCCTCGCGGTGATCTCGAACTTCAGCTCGTCCCATTGCCGGCGAAGCTGAAGGACTTCCCGCTCAAGCTTGCGCTGCTGGTCCAGGTAACGGGAGTCGATCCAGGCCATGAGAATGCCTCGGGTGATGTCGGGCTATTACGAAGAGCGAGACTCGCGCTACACGCTCGTTTTCCCCGGCACCGGATAGCCGATGACGAAATCATTCCCCGGAATGTGCGGGAATCCCCGGAAATTGACCGCATTGGCGAAGCGGGCGCGGCAGGTCGAAAAGCGCTTGTCGCAGCCCGCCGTAATGGTGAAGGCATCCGACGCCGCGATCAGCTCGCGCCTCACTCGACGTCTCGTTTGATGAGCTCGTAAAGCAATTTGTGGTCCGTCAATACATCTTCCTTCCCGGGAAAAACACTGAACGTCATGTCGTCCACGGAAAACATGACCTCGACCCGGACTCCTACGAGGGTGAGTGTTACCGTAAGCTCGTCCGAAGAGTATTGCTCAATGTAGAAATGGATTTTCTTCTCTCTCAAGTAATTGAGAAAATCCAGCATTCGCTGCAATCCATCCTTTTTCATGGCGCTATCCCCTCATTTCCTAAAGCGGTCTTGCTTGAGCAGCTTAAGGCAGGATCGGGCGCGCGCGTCGCCACCCTTCGCAATTTCGTAGATGTCCGCGATCGTAACATTCTCAAACTCGCCAGGCATCTCGCGATTGATCGATGCCCTGCAGTATCGCGAAATGAACTGCCGCGCGGTCCATTTTCCGAACTGCCGAACGATCTCGGCCTTTTTTTTTGACGCGCTGATTTCATCGGAGTGGGCGCGATCGTCGCCGTCCTTGCCGGCATCCCGCCCGCTGTCGGTCCATTTGCCATGATCGTCGCGCGGCTGATCCGGATTGAAGCCGGCCTTCTGCCCGGCAGAGAGCTGCAGGTCATGCCAAAGCTTTTCGAAGGCAATGCGCGCTGCCTTGACCTCCCGCCGCGCGGCGGTGCGCCTCGCGGTGATCTCGGGCTTCAGCTCGTCCCATTCCCGGCGGAGTTGAAGGACTTCCCGCTCAAGCTTGCGCTGCTGGTCCAGGTAACGGGAGTCGATCCAGGCCATGAGAATGCCTCGGGTGAACTCAGGCTATGTGCGAAGTGCGAAACGCGCGTGCCTAGACGCTGCTGCCGCCGCTCCCCGGCACCGGATAGCCGATCACGAAATCATTCCCCGGAATATGCGGGAATCCGCGAAAATTGATGCCGTCGGCGATGCGGTCGCGGCAGGTCGAAAAGCTGCGGCCGTGACGGTGAACGCGTCGCCAACCGCGATCGGCTCGGGCGCGACTCTATTGACTGCTGCCGCGCCCCTCCGGCAGCCAGCTCCATGGCAAACCGAACCACAGCCCGGTCCAGGGCTCAGGCGTCGGCGAGCCCTGCTGCCGCCACTCGAGGAGCACCGCCTCGGCGACTTCGTGCTTGTTGCTGCCGTATTGGACCTGCAGCTTCCACTGGTTCGGCTTGTTGCCGCCCGCGACCGGCTTCGCGCCGGCATCCATCAGGGCATGGATGCAGCGGCGGATGTAGGCGGCGAGCGCTTCGCCCTCCAGCCCGAAGCCCTGACGGCCATCGTTGACAATCTCCCACATCCCGACCGGGAGGTCATTCAACGAACCCGGCGTACAGGCGATCCACTCGCTCATCGACCCGCCAAGGCTTCTATGTTGCGGTTCCCTATTCATCGCTGGTGAATCCGTGTGCCGGGCGGAATTGCAGGATGATTGCTCTCGATGACGTCGAGGGTCAATCCGTGGCCGCGGCTCAGCCGAAGTCCAAATATCGAGTCTTGTCGCTGGTACCGCACCCCGTCATACCTTTGATCGATGCCAATTTGCCGGGCACCCACCATCAGCTCGGACCGGATGTTCTCGAATTCCGCCGACGTCACGGTTCTGATCTTCGTGCCGGCGCCTATGTCGCGGACTCCGACAAGCTCCCCACCAGGCGCAAGCAGCACTTCACCGAGCGGCGCGGGGTCGTGGCGTGGCCAATTCCTATCGAGACCTGCGTGCGATAACTCGACAAAGCGAGCTTCCGCTTCCCGCGTCAGCGCTTCGCTGTGGCGGATAGCGCCCTCAATGCTCTGCGGTTTAATAAAACTGACAGTTCTTGGCTGCCAATTTGGATCGAGTTCGCGGACGCGACGGACCGCTTGTTGCGCCCGCTCGGCCGCCTGATCGCGTCGTGCTTCCTGCGGCGTCCGGCGCCCACCGCCGCGGCGCTGCGCGCTGATGTCGGTCGACCGCGCCCGGTCGTCGCCATCCTTGCCGGCATCGCCGCTCCGCCCGCCGTCGGTCCATTTGCCATGATCGTCGCGCGGCTGATCCGGATTGAAGCCGGCCTTCTGCTCGGCAGAGAGCTGCAGGTTATGACAAAGCTTTTCGAAGGCAATGCGCGCTGCCTTGACCTCCCGCTGCGCGGCGGTGCGCCTCGCGGTGATCTCGAGCTTCAGCTCGTCCCATTCCCGGCGGAGTTGAAGGACTTCCCGCTCAAGCTTGCGCTGCTGGTCCAGGTAACGGGAGTCGATCCAGGCCATGAGAATGCCTCGGGTGAACTCAGGCCATGTGCGAAGTGCGAAACGCGCGTGCCTAGACGCTGCTGCCGCCGCTCCCCGGCACCGGATAGCCGATGACGAAATCATTCCCCGGAATATGCGGAAAGCCGCGAAAATTAACGCCGTTGGCGAAGCGGTCGCGGCAGGTTGAAAAACGCTTGTCGCAGCCGGCCGTGACGGTGACGCGAATGAAGGCCCGGGCAGTTACGCCGTCGACTGCATCTCAAGCGGAAACGGCGTCGGCTCCCACAGGTGCTCGATCTTGAAGTTCTTCACCGTCTCTGCTTCCCATTCGTGGAGTAGCCGCGCGAGGCCGGCGCGATCGTCGTTCATGACGAGCGGATAAAGATCGCGCAGCCTGCGAAATTTGGCGCGGGTGTCATCGTCATATTCCGGCTTATCTGTAGACCAGCGTTGGGCCTGCGTTTCGCAAATCTTTTTCGCTGCGCCCAGATAGCCGCAAGCGACATGAGCGATAACCTCGGAAGCGCCCTTGTCGTACAGATGAGCGCGACACTCATTCTGCGAGATAAACGAGAGGTAAAGTTCAAACGTCGACATCATTCTGAGCCAAGGAAGCGCCTGCTTTTCGATCGCCTCGCACAGGCCATCACCAATACCCGGTGCGTCCAAAGGCCACCAAATTCCCGATCTGCCCGGGACCGGATCGACCAGATGTTGTCCCCAGTTAAGCGTGAAGCTTCGTCGCACCTCGAACAAATGGATCACAGCCCAACGCGGGCTGAACCGAATTGCCCTTGATGTGCGATCAACAAGAATAGCGCGCGCAAAATGCCGGACAGGCTTCACATGAATCCAGTGGCCTACTAGGGCGAGATCGGAATTCCGCTCGAGAAGCGGCCGCACCATCTTCTTAACTTGTGCAGCGGTGTCATCGTCCGACTGGCCTCCGTCACGCTGCCTCAGTGACGAACACGCTTCACTTCGGGTTGTAGATACCTCGTTCAAGATTCCAAATTGACATCCCCGCATCGCCCGCCTGCGGATATTCGCGTGAATCAGCAATGATCTGAAGCATGCGTCGCGCGGCAACCGGCTCCACGGCCAGGGTCGCCTTCACGGCCTTCAAGCGGACCTGAGCATTGGGATGATCATAGAGTCGGAGCAGTGCCCGTCTCTGATCGCCTTCGCGACCTTGCAGCTCAGACTTTACTTCCTCTATGGAGTCGAACAATTGATTGACTCGTGGGATGTTTTCGCCAAGCAATGCCTTGTCCTGAGCCAGCGCAAGCTCCGTAAAGCACTCGACCAGTTGATCTACAGTCATGTCTCGAAGACTGACCCGTTTCATGGCTTCAGAACTCCGTGCTTGATCAAGGCGCCCAGTCCTACTGCCGTTCGTTCTTCCCAGGTCCTTCCGTGCAGATACTCACGCGGCGACAGCATCTCGAACGCCTCATTCTTGGTCTGATACCACGCCGTGATCTCCCGATGCTTCAGCGTCGGAATGCGCACCAAGTTATCCGGCCCGTCGATCAGTGACCGCCGATAGCCGTCCTGCTCGGCGGGCGTTTGCTCGACGATGTGATGTATCTCATATCCCGCCTTTGGTGTAGCAACCGCATGCTGCAATTCGTCGAGAGTTTTCGGAGGATCGAGACTGGCGGTGATCTGCGCGTCGTATTGGTAGAGCCAATAGGCGGCGCCTGCGACCTTCGCGAGCGGCCCGCCGAACCTGCCGAGCCAGCGCGCCACATTCTTGACGACTCCGGTGCGTTCTTCCGACGTCGCGGGCCGGTCCTTTGGAATCTCCGGCGGATCGTTGGTTGGTATCTCGCCAGCAAGACGAATCGCTCCGGCTCCCCGCGTCGTCGGCGGGTCCCTTGTCGCCGCCTCCCGCGTCGGTCCATTTGCCATGATCGTCGCGTGGCTGATCCGGATTGAAGCCGGCCTTCTGCCCGGCAGAGAGCTGCAGGTCATGCCAAAG
>JAXDNY010000260.1:0-3777 GCA_034669145.1 Hyphomicrobiales bacterium | reverse complement strand
CCGGGACCCAGTAAACACCAATCTCTCCGCTTATGCTCAATCGCTGACGCGGCGATTACTGGATCCCGGGTCTCCCCCGGCTCAAGGCCGGGGTCGCCCGGGATGACACCTTCGGTGTCACTTGATCGCCTGCGGATTGATCGGGCTTCCCGTTCCGCCCGTGATGATCAGCGGCGGGCCGCAGAAGAAGAACTCGTAGACCTTGTCCTTGGCGCAGTCCTCGGCGAGTTCCTTGAGATAGAAGATCTCGCCCATGCACAGCCCCATCGCGGGGATCACGACCCAGTGCCATGGCTGGTTTGCGTCCTTGGTTTCGTTCGGCCGCACCTCGCAGCCCCAGGTGTCGGTGATCAGCGCCGCGATCTCCTTCTCGTGGCACCAGTAGCAGTTCTCGAACTTCACGCCCGGCGCGTCGCCGCCCGCATAGCCGCCCCATTCCTTCTCGGCGAGGCAGCGTTCCATCTGCCCGGTGCGGATGATGACGAAATCGGCGCGGCCAATTTTCACGCCCTGCGCTTTGGCGCAGGCATCGAGCTCGTCATTGCCGATGCCTTCGCCGTCCTTCAGCCACGGCACGCCGCGGAAGCGCGCGATGTCGAGCAGCACGCCGCGCCCGTTCATCTTGTCCTTGGAATGCTCGATGCCGAGCACGCTCAGGCCCCGCGAGTCGATCAGCTTGGGCGAGTGGCCGTTGTAGGCCTTGTCCTCGTAGAAGATGTGCCCGAGCGAATCCCAGTGCGTCGCGCCTTGCACGCACAGCATCAGCGTGTCGTCGGCGTAGCGCAGCTTGTTCCAGTCCTGCTGGCCGGCGAGCGCATCGGTGCCGGTCGCGAGCATCTGATGGATCGGATTGAAGCGCCCGCCGAACAGGCCGCTCTGCGGGCCTGTGCGGTCGAGCGGAATCCCGAGCGCGAACGACTTGCCTTTCCTGATCAGCTTGGCGGCCTCGACGATGTGGTGCGGCTCGACGAAATTGAGCGTGCCGCTCATGTCGTCCTTGCCCCAGCGGCCCCAGTTGGAGAGCTTCTCCGATGCCTCCCGGATGGCGGCGGCGTTGACGGTGATGTTCATTGGGTTGTTGTCCTCTCTCTTGATCGTCATGGCCGGGCTTGACCCGGCCATCCATCCTTTTTCGCGAAGAAGATGGACCCGCGGGTCAAGCCCGCGGGTGACGAAGACGTCAGAAATTCACCTTGTCGCCGCCCTTGAGCACCAAAATCTCGCGCGCCTCGTCGGGCGTCGCGATCTCCAGTCCCAGCCCTTCGATGATCTGGCGCGCCTTGGTGACCTGCGCGGCGTTCGACTCGGCAAGCTTGCCGGGGCCGATCCAGAGCGAGTCTTCCAGGCCGACGCGCACGTTGCCGCCCATCGCGGCCGCCTGCGCGGCGATGCGCATCTGGTTCGCCCCCGCGCCGAGCACGGACCAGTGATAATTCTCGCGGCCCAACAGCCGATCGGCGGTGCGGCGCATGTGCATCACGTCTTCCGGGTGCGGGCCGATGCCGCCGAGGATGCCGAACACGGATTGCACGAACACCGGCGGCTTCACGACGCCGCGCTCGAGGAAATGGGTCAGCGTGTAGAGATGCCCGATGTCGTAGCACTCGATCTCGAAGCGCGTGCCGTTCTCCGCGCAGGTGGTCAGGATGTATTCGATGTCGGTGAACGTGTTCTTGAAGATGCGGTCGCGCGAGCCCTCCAGATACGGCTCTTCCCAGGCGTGCTTGAGCTTGCCCTTGAAGCGGTTGAGCATCGGGTAGAGGCCGAAATTCATCGAGCCCATGTTCAGAGACGCAACTTCCGGCTTGAACGTCGCGGCCGGCTTGACGCGCTCCTCGATCGACATGGTCGGCGCGCCGCCGGTTGTGATGTTGATGACGGCCTTGCAGCGCTGCTTGATCACCTGCAGGAACGGCGAGAACGCCGCGGGCGACTGATCCGGGCGGCCGTCCTTCGGGTCGCGCGCATGCAGGTGCACGATCGCGGCGCCGGCTTCCGCCGCGCCGATCGCGGCGTCGGCAATTTCACTGGCCGTGATCGGAATGTGCGGCGACATCGACGGCGTGTGGATCGAGCCGGTGACCGCGCAGGTGATGATGACTTTCTGGCTCTTGGCCATGCGTTTCTTCCTCCCGAGACTTTCTTGGTTCGGCGGCGACTGTAAAGCGTGCGCGGCGCGTGTGGGAAGGGCTATTCGCTATGCGAGCCCGAGGCCGACGGCCGCGTCGCGGTGATGCTGTGCGGACTGCCCGGAGAAGCAGCAGAACACCACGCGGCTGAGCGAGCGCGGCGCCGTCGACAGTTCCGCCGCCACCGTTCTGACCGCGATGCGCGCGGCGCGATCCGCCGGAAACGCGTAGATGCCGGTGGAGATCGCCGGATAAGCGATCGAGGCGAGGTTGTTCGACGCCGCAAGGTCAAGCGCGACGCGGTAGCAGGACGCGAGCAGTTCGTCCTCGTTCGAGCCGCCGCCCTGCCACACGGGGCCGACCGCGTGGATGACGTGCCGCGCGGGCAGCCGATAGCCGCGCGTGATTTTCGCCGCGCCCGTCTCGCAGCCGCCGAGCGTGCGGCATTCGGCGAGCAGCTCCGGACCCGCCGCGCGATGGATCGCGCCATCCACCCCGCCGCCGCCGAGCAGCGAGCGGTTCGCCGCATTCACGATCGCGTCGAGCGGCAGCGTCGTGATGTCGGCGACGAGGATGTCGCAGGTGACAGAGCCGATGGGAAAGGAGAGGAGGGACGAGGGCATGACGCAAGCCTATCATGTGTCCCGCACGCGATGCAGCGCCATAGCCGACGCGGACGCGTCGGCGTTCTTAGACGGCCGCGTAGCGGCCTGATGGCGGTGCATCGCAGATGCGGGACCCCGGTTGCTCTGCCTCCTCAAGTAACCGGGGTCCCGGTTCTGCAGCGCACCGTTTCACACTGCGCCGCGCCCGGGACACAGCGGAGTCACGCCCACTCGGCCTTCGCCTCGGCCTGCAGATCGACGGTGCTCCGCACGCCGACATCGTCGAAATGCGCATCGAGGAAATTCTTCGCCGCAAGCTGGCCGCCTCCCTTCAGCATCTCGAAGAAATCGAAATCGGATTTCATCTTCGAATCCGATGTCAGCTCCTTGAACGTATCGTCCAGCGAAATGCGGTGCATGTTGATGCGGCGATATTCGCCCTTGCCCATGCCGCGCGGCAGTTTGCCGTCGTCAATCATCCGGGTGACGAACGAAATCGCACGGAATTCGGCGAGCAGCGAGGAGTTGAACGAAATCTCGTTGATGCGGTTCATGATCTCGGTCTGCGTGTGTGGCGTCGATCGGCGCTGGATCGGATTGATCTGCACAAGCAGCACATCCTCGGTCCGCGTCGTGTCGAAGAACGGGAAGATCACCGGGTTGCCCATATAGCCGCCGTCCCAATACGGAACGCCGTCAATCTCGACCGCGCGAAACAGCGTCGGCAGGCAGGCCGATGCCATCACCACATCTGCGTCAAGCTTGTCCTGCGGAAACACGCGCACGCGGCCGGTGTGCACGTTGGTGGCTGAAACGAACAGGCTTACGCCCGTGAAGGCGCGCAGGGTCTTGAAGTCGACGAAGCGCTCGATCAGGTCGCGCAGCGGATTGATGTTGAGCGGATTGATGTCGTAGGGCGAAATGTAACGCGATATCGCATCGAACCAGATCTGCACCGGCGAACCTTCGTACGGCACGAACGAGAACATCCGGTCCACCACGCTGCGCTGGAGCGCGGGCAGGTCACCGTCGCGGCTTGCGGC
>JAXDNY010000259.1:0-39413 GCA_034669145.1 Hyphomicrobiales bacterium | reverse complement strand
TTTCGGTGCGCGCGCTTTCGCATCATTTCAACGCGTTCGAGATGATGACGGTCCGCAGCTTCGGCGGGCTGGCGATCCTGCTTGCGATGGGGCTCGCCTCGCCTGCCCTATTGCGCAGCGTCCAATGGCGCCACATGGGCCTGCAGCTCGGCCGCAACGTAGTGCATTTCGGCTCGCAGATCTGCTGGACGGTTGCCATCGCGGTGCTCCCGCTCGCAACGGTGTTCGCGCTTGAGTTCATCATCCCGGCCTGGTCACGCTGCTCGCGGTGCTGTTTCTCGGCGAACGCATGACGGCGACGCGCGCGGGCGCGCTGGCGATCTGCTTCCTCGGCGTGCTGGTCGTGCTGCGGCCCGGCCAGGAGGCGTTCCACCCGGTCGCGCTTCTGATGGTGTTCGGCGCACTGCTGTTCGCGATCGCAGCCGTCATCACCAAGAAACTGATCGTGACCGAGTCGACCTTTTCGATCATGTTCTGGATGAACGTCATGCAGCTGCCGATGAACTATCTCGGCAGCAGCGATTACGCGTTCTTCCTCAAGTTCGACGCCTCGATGACCCTGCCTTTGCTGGGCGTCGCGATCGCGGGTCTGGCGATCCATTATTGCCTGACCAACGCCTTCCGTTACGGGGACGCGATGGTGGTGATCCCGATGGACTTCCTGCGCGTGCCGCTGATCGCCATGATCGGCTGGATGTTCTACGGCGAGCACCTCGACGCCTTCGTGTTCGCCGGCGCCGGGCTGATCATCGCGGGCGTGCTGTGGAACGTGCGCGGCGAGGCGCAGCGCAACGGCAGGCTTGCGACGGAGCAAGGCGCGCAACCGCGCGCCGTTATCCAGCCGGCCGAATAACGCTCAGTCCCATTTGGGCGCCCAGCCGACGCTGACCACGCGTCCGGCGGGCTTCGCCAGCGCATCGACCTCGGCCATCTCGGCGGCGGACAGCTCGAAGTCGAAGATCGACATGTTTTCGGTCAGCCGCTCGACCTTGGAGGTGCGCGGGATCACGATCGCGCCCTTCTGGACGAGCCAGCGCAGCGACACCTGTCCGGCGCTCTTGCCGTACTTCTTGCCGACGCGCGTCAGCACCTCGTCGCCGACCGCACGGCCGCGCGCAATCGGGCAATAGGCCGTGACCGCGATGCCGTGCTTGCGGCACGCGGCCTGCACCTTCTCCTCGTCGAGATAGGGGTGCCACTCGATCTGATTGGTGACGATCGGCTCGGACGACAGCTTCACGGCTTCGTCGACCAGCTGCACGGTGAAGTTCGAAATGCCGATGTGGCGTGCGTAGCCTTCCTTCTTCATCTTGCTCATCGCGCCCATGGTCTCGGCGAGCGGGATCTGCGGGTTCGGCCAGTGGACCAGCAGCAGGTTCACATCCGAGACGCGCAAGTTCGCGAGACTCTGCTTCACGGCGCGCTCCAGCGCAGGCGGCGCCAGTTCGGTGTGCGGCACCTTGGTGGTGATGAAAATATCCTCGCGCTTCACGCCGGAAGCATGCAGCCCCTCGCCGACTTCCTTCTCGTTGCCGTAGATCAGCGCGCAATCGAGATGGCGGTAGCCGAGCCGCAGCGCCTGCTCGACGATGCGCGAACCGACACTGCCGTTGAGCTGCCAGGTGCCGAGACCGACCGCCGGGATTTTCGCGCCGTTTGCTTCAATCGTTTGCATGTTTGTTCCTTGTTAGACGTCCCACTTCGGCGCCTGCGGCGGATTGACGACGCGTCCATCCGGCCGCTTGAGCCCGGCAATCTCGTTCATCTCCGCCGGACTGAGCGAAAAGTCCAGCACGTCGAGGTTCTCCTTCTGGCGCTCCGGCTTGCCGGACCCCGGGATCACGATGATGCCCTGTTGCGTGAGCCAGCGCAGCGAGACCTGGCTCGCGGTTTTGCCGTGCGCCGCGCCGATGCGCTCCAGCACCTCGTTCCCCGGCACGCGGCCGCGCGCGATCGGGCAATAGGCGGTCACGCTCATGCCGTGCCGGCGCGTGGCATCGATCACCTTGGTCTGATCGAGAAACGGATGCACCTCGATCTGGTTGTTGACCAGCGGTTCTTTCGTCACGGCCCACGCCTCGTCGAGCAGCGCCACGGTGTGATTGCACACGCCGATGTGGCGCGTGAGGCCATCGCGCTTCGCCTTGTTCAGCGCACCGATACTCTCCGCCATCGGCACCTGCGGGTTCGGCCAGTGGATGAGGAGCAGATCGACCGCCGGCAGGTCGAGCAGCTTCAAGCTGTTGTCGAGCGAGCGGGCGAAATCGTCGGCCTTGAGATTGTTGTCGCGCACCTTGGTGGTGAGGAAGATGTCCTCACGCGGCACGCCGGAGGCGCGGATCGCCTGCCCGACCTCGCGCTCGTTGCCGTAGAACGCCGCCGTGTCGATGTGGCGATAGCCCTGCCGGATCGCGGACAAGATCGCTTGCGCCCCGGCGTCCTCCTTCAGCCGCATCGAGCCGAAGCCGACGATGGGAATTTGCGCGCCCTGCGCCTCGACGACTTCCATTCGGCTTCCTCCGCTCTGCGATTGACCCGCACTCTACCCGCTGCGGCGCGCGCGGTGTAGCCGTCCGGCACAGCCTTTGCTTGAATAGATGCAACAGCACAGGAGCCCCTCATGAGCGCATCCTCCTATACGTGGCCGTTCAATCTTTTCGCCCCGGGAAACCTGAACCAGCCGATCCTGCCGGGGTGGTCGTTCGCGGGCGTCAACGTGAACTACGCCGGCAATGCCGGGATCGAGCGCGACGTGGTGGAAAAGGTCGCGAGCTTCGGCAGGCAGATCGGGATCATCACCGACGTGGTGCTGGAACTGGCGAAGGACATGCCGGACGGAAAGGAGAAGACGCCCAGCGGCGAGAAGGACACCCCGATCACCCAGCTTCGCGACATCGCCGCCAAGGTCAAGGACCTGAAGAAGGCGCATGAGGCTTCGATCATCGGCGAAGCGCGCAAGGCGATGGATCGCCTCGCCGATTTCGATCCGAAGATCGCGCGCAACATGGCGGAGAGTTACACCGACTTGCCGCGCAAGCGCGGGACGTAGCGATCGTCACCGCGCGCGCACCTGCCGGTCGATGCCACTGACCGCGTAGTGCGCAGCCATCACCGCGCCCTCCTGCCAGCCCGACACGAAGGTGAGCTGGTCGCCCGCCATGTGGAAGCGGCCCTGCGGCTCGGCGAGGATCTTGCTGTTCGTGCCGAAGTTCGGATCGTCCTCGTTCACCCAGCCGCCCAACTGATGCTCCATGTTCTCCCAGCCGATCGCGACACCGTGCTCGACATATTTCGCGTAACCCGGATGCAGCCGCTCGCCCTGCTCGCGCGCGATCGCCAGCCGTTCGGCGACGGGCTTCTTGTTGAACGCGACCGCGTTCTTGTCGCGCATGTAGGCCCCGGTGAGCGTGCCCTTGGCGCTGAGATAGCCTGACGACGGATACCAGATCTGATCGATGGTATCGGTGGTCCAGGAAATCCCGCCATAGATCTGCGCCTCGGTCTCCCAAAAGCGCTCCGCCTGCCAGCCGACCTTGCCGGCCGACTGCGCCGGGGTGTTGGCGGCGGCCCTCATATAGCCTTGCGGAAGGTTGGTCTTGAGCCGCGCGAACACCGGGAACGGAATGGTGCAGACGCAATAGTCCGCTTCGAGCGTACGGGCACTGCCGCCATCGAGGTAGCGCACCGACACCTTGTCGTCCGCGACATCGATCTCCGTCGCTTTCGCGCCATAGCGGATCAGTCCCTCGATGGTGCCGGCCTGGCGCGCCAGCGGCTGGCGGATGAAGCCCTTCCAGAACTGGTCCATGCCGCCGACCGGCTCCAGCAGCGAAGTCTGCCAATAGATGTCGGCATCGCGGAAGATCCAGTCGTCCCACACGCGCGAGCGCAGGATTTCCTCGAGCTTCATCGGCGAAATCGGCTTGGCCGGGGTCGCGACACCGGCCGGCTCGGCGAGCCCCGCCCGTCCCGACTGGTTCTGGTACGAATAGCCGCGCGGCGTCTTGGTAAGATCGCCGAACTGCACCAGCATCTCCTGCAGCTTCTCCAAATCCTCGCCGCTTACCGGCATGTCGAGCGCGGGCTTGCGCGTGCACTTGTCGAGCAGCTCGGAGACGTGGCCCTGCAGGCTGTAGAGCGCCTCGCGTACCGGCACGGTGCGGCCGTTGCCCAGTCTCGATGAATGCACCAGGTTCGCGCGGCTCGCGAAGATATAGGGCTGCAGCGAGACGCCGAAGCGGCGGCAATAATCGATCACGTTGACGTGGTGATGCGGAATGCGGCCCGGCCCGGCGTTGAGATACAGCCCTTCGTCGAAGGTGCAGGTCTGCGCCGGCTGGTTCATCTCCTGGAATACATCGCCGCGCCGTAGTGTGAGGCTGCGCCCGCCGGCGCGCCGCTGCGGCTCCAGGATCACACAGTCGTAGCCGGCGCGATCGAGCTCGTAAGCGGCGCACAGCCCCGATACGCCGGCGCCGAGGATCGCGACGGTCTTGCCCGTGCCGGAGCCGCGCGGCAGCGCGAGGCTTGCGGCGAGCGCCGGCGGCGGCTTGAGAAAGTCCCACACGGCGAGCGTCTCGTAGACGGCACCGGCGCCGCCGAGCTTGGCCATGCCGGAGAGAAGCGAACGGCGGGTCACGGACATGAATGAATGCCTCCCGAGGTTGTTTCCGCCGAATGTACTCCTTCCCGCGGAAAAACGCGCGCGCGATCGGCGTTCACCGAACGAATGAGGATCAGCGTGTGACGGTGCGGAAGCTCGTCAGGCCGTCTTCTTGAAAATCTCCCGCCCGATCAGCATGCGGCGGATTTCGCTGGTGCCGACACTGAGATCTATCGGATGACCCGGATTTCCGCGCTAGACTCCAACTTGGCCCATCGGTGATCGCTCGTCAGCGCCGGCACATTTTCGCGTTCAGCCAGCGCGATGCACGCGCGGTCGCCAAGCGAGAGACCAAGATGCTTCGTTGAAACACGCATTGCTCCGGTGCGCTCCGCAAGCGCCTTATCAAAAACGGCAAACCCGATATCAATTGCCGCGAGCGCTGAGCGCGCGTGCTCAAGCGTTGCACCGCGCTCCACGAGCTTCGAAATTACCTCCGCGTAGTTGACGGTGCAAAGAATTGCGTCTTCCAGCGCTGCGCTGACGGCTTCGGCGCCAGGTTCCGAATTCAGCAAGGCGAGAACGGCAGAGGAGTCGAGGATCGCGCTAGCCATACTGTTCCTCGCGCTCCGCCTCACGGCGACGATCTTCAATCAACTCGTCGACGAGGCTGACGCCCTCGGGAACGAATTGCCGCACGATCGCCTGCGCGCGTCGAACCGCGGCCGGAATGGTCAAAAGCCTGAGTTCTCCTTGCTCGGCTGACGCAATGAGAACGTCGCCCTCTTTAAGGCCAAGAACCTCGCGGAAAGCTGCGGGAATAACCACACGGCCGTCAGGTCCGAGTTTCACTTTGGCTGGGCCAGCTCGATCGGAAGGCACCGCAGCCGGAACGGGAGATTGGGCGCGACGGGCCTTTCGCTCCTCATCATGGGCCAACACGTTGCGGACGAACTGATAACGGGTGCCGAGAAAGCGCGCGATATCGGCGCGCGCATAGCCTGCGCTCGCAAGCGTCCGCATCTTCTCGGATTTCGACGCCAAGCCTTTGGTCAGCTTCTCCATCCGATGTTGATTGGTATTCATTTGAAATCTTCCTGAAGTCACGAATTATCATATATAAACTGACATGATAATATGATACTTGTCAAGTATCAGTATTACCCTGTCTTCTCGAAAATCTCCCGTCCGATCAGCATGCGGCGGATTTCGCTCGTGCCGGCACCGATCTCGTAGAGCTTGGCGTCGCGCAACAGCCGTCCGGTCGAAAAGTCGTTGATGTAGCCGTTGCCGCCAAGGCACTGGATCGCTTCCAGCGCCATCCAGGTCGCGCGTTCCGCCGCATAAAGGATTGCGCCGGCCGCATCCTCGCGCGTGGTGCGGCCGTCGTCGCAGGCGCGCGCGACCGCGTACACGTAAGATTTCGACGCGTTCATGGTCACGTACATGTCGGCGAGTTTCGCCTGCATGATCTGGAATTGCCCGATCGGCCGGCCGAACTGCTTGCGGTCGTGCACGTACGGCACCACGACGTCCATGCAGGCCTGCATGATGCCGAGCGGGCCGGCTGCCAGCACCACGCGCTCATAGTCCAAGCCGGACATCAGCACGTTGACGCCGTTGCCGATTGCGCCGAGCACATTCTCGGCCGGCACCTCACAATCCTCGAATACCAGCTCCGAGGTGTCGGAGCCGCGCATGCCGAGCTTGTCGAGCTTCTGCGCCTGGGTGAACCCCTTGAAACTTTTCTCCACGATGAACGCCGTCATGCCGCGCGAACCCGCGGTCGGATCGGTCTTGGCGTAGACCACGAAAGTCTCCGCCACCGGGCCGTTGGTGATCCACATCTTGGTGCCGTTGAGGACGTAGCGGTCACCTCGTCTGTCGGCGCGCGTGCGCATCGAGACCACATCCGAGCCGGAATTCGGCTCCGACATCGCGAGCGCGCCGACATGTTCGCCGGACACGAGCTTGGGCAGATATTTGCGCTTCTGCTCGGGCGTCCCGTTGCGATGGATCTGGTTCACGCACAGGTTCGAGTGCGCGCCGTAGGACAAGCCGACCGCCGCCGAGCCGCGCGAAATCTCCTCCATGGCGACGCAATGCGCCAGATAGCCGAGCCCCGCCCCGCCGTATTGCTCGTCGACCGTGACGCCGAGCACGCCCAGTTCGCCGAGCCGCGGCCACAGGTCGCGCGGAAACGCGTTGCTGCGATCGATCTCGTCCGCGCGCGGCGCGATCTGCTCATTGGAAAAGCGCGCGACCGTGTCGCGCAGCGCGTCCACATCCTCGCCGAGCGCGAAGTCAAAACCCCGCCAGGCATTCGGGATCATCGGCGTTTCTCCCAGTCTTTGGGCGAACGATAGACGGACTACGGGGATTTGTCAGGCTGTGTCCCGGGCGCATCGCAGCATCAAATGATGCGATGCAGACCCGGGACCGCCCAAAGCGCCGGCGTTTGTGCGGTCCCGCATCTGCGATGCACCACCAAGTGGTGCTGTATCGCGTGCGGGACACAGGTTCACTTCAGCCCAAACCACAACGTCGCAATGCCGAGGAACGAGAAAAAGCCGACCACATCCGTCACCGTCGTGACGAACACGCCGGAGGCGACCGCCGGATCGAATTTGAAGCGCTCGATCGCGAGCGGGATCAGAATACCCGCCATCGCGGCGGCGATCAGGTTGCAGACCATGGCGAGCCCGATCACCACGCCGAGCCCCGGCACCTGGAACCAAGCATAGGCGACCACGCCGGTAATGACCGCGAAGGCGAGTCCGTTCAACAACCCGACGGTCAGCTCTCGCTGAATGACGCGCCACGCATTGGCATCGGAGAGATCGCGCGTGGCGAGCGCGCGCACCGCGACCGTCATGGTCTGCGTCGCCGCATTGCCGCCCTGGCTCGCGACAATCGGCGCCAGCACGGCGAGAGCCACCATCTTTTGCAATTCGCCTTCGAACAGGCCGAGCACCGAGGAGGCAAGAAACGCGGTGGCGAGATTGACCAGCAGCCAGTTGAAGCGGCTCTTGGCGATGGTCCACACCGTGTCGGAGAGTTCTTCCTGCGCCTGCACACCGCCGAGCGCCTTGATGTCCTCTTCGGCCTCCTGCTCGATCACGTCGACGATGTCGTCGAACGTGATGACGCCGACCATGCGGTCCAGCGGATCGATCACCGGCGCCGCGACCAGATTGTAGCGCTCGAACTGCCGCGCCACGGCCTCCTGATCGTCGGTCGCGCGCACCACGTAGCGTTCCGGCTCCATCAGTTCGGACATCGGCACCGGGCGCTTCGAGCGCATCAGCCGGTCGAGCGGCACCGCGCCGAGGAACTTGCCGTCCGGACCGACCACATAGATTTCGAAGAAGCGCTCCGGCAGGTCCTCGGTCTCGCGCATGTAGTCGATGGTCTGCCCGACGGTCCACGGGGGCGGCACCGCGATGAACTCGGTCTGCATGCGCCGCCCGGCGGAATCCTCCGGGTAGTCGAGGCGCTTTGTGAGGGCAACGCGTTCGGGCGCCGGCAGCTGCCCGAGGATCTCGGCCTGCTCGTCCTTGGGCAGGTCTTCCAGGATGTAGACGGCGTCGTCGGAATCGAGCTCGCGCACGCCCTCGGCAACGGTTTCCGGCTCAAGCTCTTCGAGGATTTCCTCGCGCACCGCGTCGTCGACTTCGGTCAGCGCCGTGAAGTCGAAATCCGCGCCCATCAGTTCGATGAGCTCCGGGCGCAGGTCGGGGTCGAGCGCCTCGATCAGGTCGCCGGCGTCGGATTCGTGCAGCTCACCCACCAGCGCGCGCAGCAGGCCCGCGTCACGGCCCGCGATCGCCTTGCTGACCGTCTCGACGTATTCGGGCCGGATCGCGCCGTCGGCATCGCGCAGCGGCGGCGCCTCCGCGTCGCCGCGCGGCGCCGTCTCGGCCATGTCCTTGGCATCGACCATGCCGGCCCGTGTCAATTGCGGCGTGAGGATGGTCCGCTTGTACGCTGCGGGCGCGGACGCGAAAAGCGGAAAGCGGCGCGGATGCCGTGGCTGGTGTCAGGCGGCGCGCGAACGCTTCGTTGGGCTGGCCGCGCCCGCCTCCTTGCGGGCCCTGCGCTCTTCGTCCGCCGCGCGGTAATCGTCGAGGCAATCGGGTGAGCAAAATGCGAGGCAGTGGAATACGACGAAGTCCGCCGTGCCGGACGGCTTCCCGCCGCCGCATATCTCGCAGATCACCATCGCGGTCTTGCGCATCACGGGCTCCGAATCAGCAGATCGTCAGGATGCGCGCCGATTTCAGCTAGTCAACGTTTCGCGATCGCTATCGGCGTTCCGGAACCATGATTTGCGGCGTGCCGGACGGAGGCGTGGTCGGATCGCTGACGCCGGCCGAAGACCTCGTGCCGGAACTTGTACCAATGCTGCCGGTGGTGCCTGCGGAGCCGGACCCCACGGTGCCGGTGACCGGTGCCGGGATTCCCGCATTGCCAGTGCCGGTGCCGAAGTTCGGCGTCACCGTGGTGTTGCCGGGCCCGCTACCGCCCGGCACGCCTGCCCCTGAGGATGGCACTTGCGAGGGCGTTCCGGGCTGCCCCGGACCGGACGAGGTTGCCGTTCCGGGCGATGCGCTCCCAGCCGCGCCGCCGGATGCACCTCCGCCGGCGCCGCCTTGAGCAAGCGCAGCAGTCGAAGCGGCAAGGAACATTGCGGTGAGTAGCGAGGCGCGGCCCATGGACATCTCCTGCAGTCGGATCGTTGCTCATCAACGATTGCGATTGCGGGTTCGTTCCAGCCGGGCAGCGGCTATGAAAGCAAACGGGCGACGCAGCGTTGATCGCCGCGCCGCCCGATAGAGCAATTTTTCGAAATGGTGCGGCCGAGAGGACTCGAACCTCCACGGGTTGCCCCGCTAGCACCTCAAGCTAGTGCGTCTACCAATTCCGCCACGGCCGCGTGTTGAAGAGGAATGCCGGATACCCCGGCGTTTGGCGACGCGGCATGTAACAAATCGGTCGGGAGGGGACAAGGGTTGCCAATGTGGGGCTCGGAAAGCCCCAACGGGCCTATTCAGCGCTGGTCAGCCGCCCGCGGCATCATTTCCTTGATCTCGACCGCGATGCGGTTGCCGCTCACCACCACGGTGCCCCGCGCGACGGGGAAATTGTTGACCAGGATTTTCACCTCGTCCTCTTCCGAGGCATCGAGCTCGATGATCGCGCCGCGGCCGAGCCGCAGCGCCTGATGGATCGGCATCGAGGTGGTGCCAAGCACAACGGCGATGTCGAGCGAGACCTTGTCGAGCGTCGCCACTGGTCACAAATCCCTGCCGGGCCAACGAGCCCCACCGCCCAAGTCACCATGCTATGGTTAGCCGATGGTTAACGTCCGCGATGAGCTCGCTTTTGGCCTGCAAACGGCGGGGTTGCCGCCGGTCGAATGGCGCGTCAGCGAGGGGCTGGTGCCTTACGAGACCGCGCTCGCCGTCATGGAGGAGCGCGTCGAGGCGATCGCTGCCGGGCGCGCGGCCGAGCTGGTCTGGCTGCTCGAACACCCCCCGCTCTATACGGCCGGCACCAGCGCGCAGCCGGACGGCCTGGTCGAGGCACGTTTCCCGGTCTACGAAACCGGCCGCGGCGGCGAGTTCACCTATCACGGGCCCGGCCAGCGCGTCGTCTACCTGATGCTGCATCTCAAGCGTCGGCGGCCGGACGTGCGGCTGTTCGTGGCGACCTTGGAGGAATGGCTGATCCGCACGCTGGCGACGTTCAACGTGCGTGGCGAGCGGCGCGAGGACCGCATCGGCGTGTGGGTGCCGCGGCCCGATCGGGGCGCAGGCCATGAGGACAAGATCGCCGCGATCGGCATCCGCCTGCGCCGCTGGGTCAGCCTGCACGGCATCGCGTTCAACGTCGATCCGGACCTGTCGCACTTCACCGGCATCGTGCCGTGCGGCGTCGCCGACACGCGCTATGGCGTCACGAGTTTGGTCGATCTCGGGCATGTGGTGTCGATGCCGGAGGTCGACATGGCGATGCGGCGGGAGTTCGAGGGGCTGTTCGGGCCGACGCAGTCCGCAACACTGACCACGACCTGAACTACTTCGCGGGCTCCGCCCGCCGCGTGCAGGCGATCGGTTTCGGCTGGCATGCAATGCCGATGTTCGAACAGGTGGTTTCGCTCGCGTCGGACCGCTGGCAGGTACGGCAACCGTCAGTCCATTCCTGGCAGCTCTTGTTCTTCTCGCCGTAGGCCTGGATCGAGATGTCTTCCATCGACGGGATGGGAAGCTCGGCCGCGACAGCGTCGCGGGTGCTCGAATCCTGCGAGGCGGCCAACAGCAGGCACAAAAGAAGCGCGGCGGCGGTGAGCACTTTTTTCATGTCGTTGCCAGGACCGAGAAGCGCTCGCCCGGACGGCGTTGACTCAACACATCCGGACCAGCCTCCTGAATATCGATCATATCAACATGGCCGTGGCGCGGCCCACTACGGCACGCGTCGATCGCCGCCGTCACCGCCTCTTCCGGTCCCGCAACCACCGCCTCGACGCTGCCGTCGCGGCGGTTGCGCACCCAGCCTTCGAGCCCCAGCCGTTCGGCCAGATCCTCCGTCCACATCCGATACCCGACGCCCTGAACGCGCCCGCGGACAACGACATGCCGCACGACGTTCACGCGATTTCTCCGGTCTCGGCCGGACGGCTGCCGCGATAACCCGGCGCGAGCCGCCGCAGCTGCAAGATATAGCGCGCCGGCAGACGCCATTCCTCCGCGGCGGCGATGATGCGCTCCTGATAGCCCGGCATCGCGCGCCGCCCGCCGCCCTTTCGGCCGACGTAGACCAACGCCCGAACGCGTTGCCCCCCTGTTTCCACGGTCAGCGTGGCGCGCCGATAGAGGCCGCTATCGAGGCTCTCGAAAATGTTCAGCGCCGCAAGATCGCGCGCCGTCAGCCGCCACAGCACGCCGCAGACATGCGCGCCCGGCGCGGGCGCGACCGAGCCATACCCCTCGGCAATCACATAGCGCCAGCCGCGCAGCACCGCGGGCCCAAGCGGGATCGCTGCCCCGCAGCGCCGCGCCATCGCGGCGCGCTCCATGTTGGCCCCGTAGGCGAAATAGAGCGTCATGGAACGCTTGCCCGCACGCCGGTGCGGATGGAAAACACCAGCGAGATCGCCAGCGGCATGAAGGCGATCAGGATCAGGCTTTTGAGGATGGTGGTGAACACGCCGAAGTCCGGCTTGAACAGGATCGCGAACAGGAACACCACCAGCAACGTTGCGGTGGCGGCATCGCTCGCGGG
Organism: Hyphomicrobiales bacterium; assembly: GCA_034669145.1. GTDB lineage: Bacteria > Pseudomonadota > Alphaproteobacteria > Rhizobiales > Xanthobacteraceae > PALSA-894. The sequence continues at coordinate 27,523 of JAXDNY010000259.1, read as the reverse complement.
ATTTTCACCGACCGGTCCCCTGCCGGCTTCGGGATTGGTGAAGAACACGAGCAGCATCAGCAGCAGGCCGAGCGAAAGAATGTAGATCAGCGAGATGCCGATGGCCGCGGCCGGCCCCTCCCCGGCATCGCGCAGCCGCCGGATGTGCAGCACGAGCCACGTCCAGATCAGCGCCGCCTGCACGGCGACGAACGGCCACGGCCCGAAGCGCGAGATGACGTCGCCAAGCAACAGCGCCTGCGCGGCGACGCCGGCGACGTAAAGAGCAAGCACGCCGAGCGCGAACGGCTTGCGGGCGATCCGGCCCTTGGGTGAAGCAAACGACGCCAGCGCATCCATGCCGCCAGAGTGGCATGGCGGCGACGCTTAGCGCTACTTGCGCTGTTTCTCCGGGTGGGCGTCGACCAGACGCTCCAGCGGCGGCGCAGAGCCTTCCGGATGCTCGGCGACGCTCTCGACCGAGGCGCGCTCGACCTCCTGCTCGTAGGTTTCCAGCCGCGCGTTCTTGTCGGGATCGGCCTTGGTTTCGTCGTCGGTTGGTTTGCGTTTCGGACCCATCGCGATCTCCTCTCAGGTGTTGAGCACGCTGCCGCCGTTCGGATGCAGCACTTGGCCGGTCATGTAGGACGCGTCCTCGCTGGCGAGGAAAACGTAACAGGGCGCCACTTCATTCGGTTGGCCGGGCCGCTCCATCGGCGCGCTCGCACCGTGCTCGGCGACCTTCTCAGGTTTGAACGAGGCTGGAATGAGCGGTGTCCAGATCGGTCCAGGAGCTACGCCATTGACGCGGATGCCCTTGTCCACCAGCGCCTGCGATAGCGAACGCGTCATCGACACGATCGCGCCCTTGGTGGCGGCGTAGTCGATCAGCGTCTTGTGGCCGCGATAGGCGGTGATCGACGTCGTGTTGATGATGGTCGCGCCGCTCTGCATGTACTGCAGGCAGGCGCGCGTCATGTGAAAGTAGCTGTACACGTTGGTGCGGAAGGTGCGCTCGAGCTGCTCCGTGTCGAGTTCGACCGGATCGTCGACCTCGTGCTGCTCCGCGGCGTTGTTCACCAGAATGTCGATGCGGTTGTACTCTTCGAAGGTGCGCTCGACGGACTCCCAGCAGAACATCTCGTCGCCGACATCGCCGGCGAACAGAAGCGCCTGGCTGCCCTCCGCCTCGACCAGCCGCGCGGTCTCCCGCGCGTCGTCGTGCTCTTCGAGATAGAGGATCGAGATCAGCGCGCCCTCGCGCGCCATGGCGATCGCAACCGCCCGGCCGATGCCGCTGTCGCCGCCGGTGATGACCGCGACCTTGTCCTTCAGTTTGCCGACGCCGGGGTATTTCGGCAGGTATTCCGGGCGCGGCCGCATCTCGGCTTCGCGGCCGGGCTGATGCTCCTGATGCTGCGGCGGCTGCTTCTGCTTCCTCGCCTTCTCCGCCGTCTTTTCCGGCTTTTGATGAACGTTCATGTCCCGGCCTCCGGTACCGGGACGGGAACGCTTCAGCTCGGCCGGAGTTCCGCGTGTCCCGGATGCGACGCAGCGCCATAGCCGATGCGTAGCGTCGGCGTTCTAGATGGCCGCGTAGCGGCCTTATGGTGATGCGGCCCTGATCCGCGACCCCGGTTGGATGAAAGGAACCAGGGTCCGCATCTGCGGCCTACGGTCTCTCTCCTGGAGAGTGCGCACGCTGACGCAACATTGACGCGTCCAGAGGTTGCCGCTTGCCTGATTTCGGCTAGCAATACCCGGCTGAATGTTGACGCGCCGGACAGATGCCTCTCCGGTGACGATATGTACGCCCGCCAGACATCTTTCCCTGGTACATCGAGCCTACGAGATAGTTGCGTTCCTTCCAGCGTGCGGCGGCCTTCTGCACACGCTCATCGCTCTCGTGCGTCTGCCCGGGGTGCTTCGCGCAATCTCTTGCGATGCAGGCTGCCACCCTGCCGCTCGGAGCCGTGAGCCGGCACATCGACATGCAGTTCTGTTCAGACCAGGCGTGAGCTGAGGCGACGCTTGTCGCCATGGCAATGATTGAGACAAGACAAACTTCCACATCGGCGCGCCCCCATGCGGTTCGTGCGTAGTCTTCCTCGCCCGTCCTGGTATCAGAATTCGCTTGGCTTATCGAGGGCCTCGTTCCCCGTGGGCACGGCGGAACGCCTACGCAAACTCCATGATCACCGCATCGACCGCGAGGCTGTCGCCCGGCTTGGCGTGAAGCTTCTTCACCGTGCCGTCGCGCTCGGCGCGCAGCACGTTCTCCATCTTCATCGCCTCGACCACCGCGAGCGTCTCGCCGGCCTTGACCTCCTGCCCCTCGGCGACTGCGATCGACTTTACGAGACCCGGCATCGGACAGAGCAGCTTCTTGCCGGCATCGGCCGCGATTTTGACCGGCATCAGCCGCGCGTATTCGGCCTCCGGCGCGGTGTAGACCTGCGCCTTGGCGAACGTGCCGCGCCACGACAACAGGAAGCCATTTGGCACGGGCCGCACCTGCACGGCGACCGGCTTGCCGTTCACCGTGCCGGACCATACGGGTTCGCCCGGCCTCCAGCCGGATTGGAGCGCGATCGGCTCGCCGTCATAACGCACCGTCAGCGAAGCCCCGCCTCCGTTCGGCACCAGCGTCGCATCGGCGCCCTCCTCCAGCACGTCGACCGCGTATTCCGTCGTATCGAGCCAGACGCGGCGGCTGGTGGCGCGCGTCACCGTGCGGCCGGTGAGCTGGCCGGAAATCTGCCGCTTGCGGGAGCCGAGCTTGTGGTCGATTGCGACCGCCACGGCGGCGAGGATTTTCGCGCTCTCGCCTTCCGGCGAGGGATTGTGGAAGCCGTCCTTGAATTCCTCCGCGATGAAGCCGGTGGAGAGGCGGCCCTCGCGCCAGCGCGGGTGCGCCATCAGGGCGGTGAGAAACGGAATGTTGTGGCGGATACCCTCGATCGCGAACGCGTCGAGCGCCTGCGCCTGCGCATCGATCGCGGCCTCGCGCGTACCGGCGTGCGTGACGAGCTTGGCGATCATCGGGTCGTACCAGATCGAAATTTCGCCGCCTTCGTAGACGCCGGTATCGTTGCGCACCGTGACGCCGTTCGCCTCGCTTTCTTCCGGCGGCCGGTAGGTCACGAGCCGCCCGGTCGAGGGGAGGAAATTGCGCGTCGGATCCTCCGCATAGACGCGGCTTTCGACCGCCCAGCCGGTGAGTTTCACCTCGGACTGCTTCAGCGTGAGCTTTTCGCCCGCCGCAACGCGGATCATCTGCTCGACCAGATCGATGCCGGTGATCAACTCGGTCACCGGATGCTCGACCTGCAGCCGCGTGTTCATTTCGAGAAAATAGAAGCTCCTGTCCTGGCCCGCGACGAACTCGACCGTGCCGGCCGAGTCGTAGCCGACGGCTTTCGCGAGCGACACCGCCTGCTCGCCCATCTTCTTTCGCGTCGCCTCATCGAGCAGCGGCGACGGCGCCTCCTCGATGACCTTCTGGTTGCGGCGCTGGATCGAGCATTCGCGCTCGCCGAGATAGATCACGTTGCCGTGCTTGTCGCCGATTACCTGGATTTCGATGTGGCGCGGGTCGACGATGAATTTCTCGATGAACATTCGGTCGTCGCCGAACGACGACTTCGCTTCCGACTTCGAGCGCACGAAGCCTTCAGCCACCTCGGACTGCGAGTAAGCGATGCGCATGCCCTTGCCGCCGCCGCCGGCCGACGCCTTGATCATCACCGGATAGCCGATCTCGTCGGCGATCTTGACCGCGTGCGTCTCGTCCTCGATCACGCCCAGGTGGCCGGGCACGGTCGAGACCTTCGCGGCGGCCGCCGCTTTCTTCGACTCGATCTTGTCGCCCATCGCCGCGATGGCGTCCGGGTTCGGACCGATGAACACGATGCCGGCTTTTTCCAACGCGCGCGGGAACGCCTCGCGTTCAGAGAGGAAGCCGTAACCCGGATGCACGGCCTCCGCGCCCGTCTGTTTGCAGGCGGCCAGAATCTTGTCGATGACCAGGTAGCTTTCGGCTGCCGCTGGCGGGCCGATGTGCACCGCCTCGTCCGCCATCTCGACATGCAGCGCGTCGCGGTCGGCATCGGAATAGACCGCGACCGTCGAAATTCCCATCTTGCGGGCGGTCTTGATGATCCGGCAGGCGATCTCGCCGCGATTGGCGATCAGGATGCGCTTGAACATGTGCCCCTATCCGAAACCGGCCTTTTGGCTTTGCGGCGTTGCAACACGAATGTCAATCGGATGCCCGAGCGCGGCTCCTCACCGCACGCGGAGAACGCTTTGCTCGCGGCTCGCCACGCGGCGGTATTTCGTTCTATCGGCGCACAAGCCTTTGAAAGAACTATCCAATTCGCTTCGTCCGGTCTGGCGAGTTCCGTTAGCTGCCGCTATATCGGTGCGGGATTCACCCTGCCATCCCGAGCATTCACGGAGGATATCCATGGCTCTCTCGCTGGGCGATACCGCGCCCGATTTCGAGGCCGACACGACCGAAGGCCGCATCAAATTCCATGACTGGATCGGCGACAAATGGGCGGTGTTGTTCTCGCATCCGAAGGATTTCACGCCGGTCTGCACCACCGAGCTTGGCTACATGGCCAAGATCAAGCCGGAGTTCGACAGGCGCGGCGTGAAGATCATCGGGCTTTCGGTCGACGCGGTCGACCGCCATGCCGGCTGGGCCGCCGACATCAAGGAAACGCAGGGGCACGCGCCGAACTATCCGATGATCGGCGACACCGATTTCAATGTCTCGAAGCTATACGGGATGCTTCCCGCCGCCGTCTCGGGCGACCCGATGAAGCGCACGCCGGCCGACAATCAGACCGTGCGCAACGTGTTCGTCATCGGCCCGGACAAGAAGGTGAAGCTGATCCTCGTCTATCCGATGACCACGGGCCGCAACTTCGACGAGGTGCTGCGCGTGATCGATTCACTACAGATGACCGCGAAGCACAAAGTTGCGACACCGGTGAACTGGAAACAGGGCGACGACGTGATCATCGCGGGCTCGGTGTCCGACGATGACGCGAAGAAAACCTACCCGCAGGGCTGGAAGGCGCCGAAACCCTACATCCGCATCGTGCCGCAGCCGCAGGGTGAGCCACGCCGCCCCGCAAGCCCCAGGCGCGGCTCCGGCCGCGCCTGTTCGCTTGCGGATCGCTCACAGCCATCTCAATCGGCCGTCCGGCTCACGCCCGTTCCGTAGATACATCCACAGTGCTGCGAACATCAGTAAGGTGAAGGCGATGGGCCCGTGCGGCATGGTGTGGCTCATCTGCAGCTCCCAGCCGAAGCCAACAAGCAGAAGCAGCGACAGCAACGGCGCCTTCCTGGCGATGAACAGCGCGAGCGCAAGGGACACCGACGCCGCGAGCACGGCATAGGACCCAGTCAGACTGATGAAGGAGCCGACGCCGCCAACCCATCCGTCGATCCAGGTCTTGTCGATCACCGCCGCAACACCCTTCACCTGATCCTCTGTGAGTTTACCGTCCGCCGCCATCTTCTGGGTGTTGATGATCGTTCGGGCGACTCCGAAGCCGCCGATCGAGTCGAGCGCCGTGTAGTAGACGACAAACACAAAGGTTGTGATGCGCGCGAGCCAGGCAAACGCGACGGCCAGAACCCCGTCTGCATCATCGACACGGCTTGCCAGCATCCACAGTCCGACCGCCACGAGCCCGACCATTGGCGTCTGGATCATGTGCATCGCAAACCACCAGTACGGCCCCGGATAGCCGAGCGTGAAGAAATGCGGGTCATAATCGTGGGGTTTCGAGACGAACTCGTACATCCCCGGACTGCCTGTGAAGCCCGCCGGATGGAAGAGTTCGATGCACACCAGCACCATCGGCGCGGCGACGAGGCAAATCCACCACAATGCTTTCCAAATTCTCGCATTTGACATGACAGCCCCCGATAACTGACAACCGAAGATTGTTCCAGTCGGATGCGGATGGCAACCGGGCCCGGGAGCTGCGCGCTCGTATTTTATGAGCCGAACACGACGCCTTGGCGTTGCGCGCGCAGCCGCGGATCGTTGGATTTCACCAAGACCGGCCGGCCTTCGAGGATTTCGCGCGAGCGCGCCAGCGTGTCCTCGGTCAGCCGCGCCATCGCTTCCGCGGTGTAGAAGGTCAGGTGCGGGAACAGGATCACGTTGTCTTGTCCGTACAGCGCGCTCATCGGGTGGCCGGAGTGCGCCACCGGTTCGCGGCTGTAGACATCGAGCGCCGCACCCGCGATCACTTTTTCACGTAACGCCAGCACGAGCGCGGCCTCATCGACGATCGCGCCCCGCGACACGTTGATCAGGAACGCCGACGGCTTCATCAGCCCGAGTTCCAGGCCGCCGATCAGGTGGCGGGTCTCGTCGTTCAACACAGCATGGATCGAGACGACATCGCTTGCGGCGAGCAACGCGTGAAGACCGGCGATTTTCTCAATGCCCCCTGCCCGCATCGTTTCTGCCGACACATGGGGATCGAACCCGACCACCCGCATGCGGAAGCCCGCCGCCATACGCGCCATGCTGCGCCCGATCTTGCCGGTACCGATCAGCCCGAGCGTGCGGCCCGCAAGATCGAGACCCATCCACTGCGGCGTCGGCCACGCCCAGCCCTTCGCCACCATCTCGCGCCCGATCGGCATGAGTTTCTTTGCAAGCGCGATCATCAGCGCGAATGCGCCTTCGGCGACCGTTTCCTCGGCATATTCCGGCACGTTCACGACCGGAATTCCGCGCGCCATCGCCGCAGCGATGTCGATCGCGTCGATGCCGACGCCGTACTTCACGATGCCCTTGAGCTTGTCGGCCGCAGCGATCACGCGCGCGGTGATCGGCGTGTAGCACATCAGCAAGAGATCGGCGTCGTGCACCGCCGCGATCAGTTCATTCTCGCCGATGCCCTCTGGCAGCAGAACAAGCTCGCAGCCCGCAGCGCGCAGCCCCGCGTCGATGTCCGGGCATTCAAGTTCGCGGTCGGTGCGAACCGCCTTGAAGCGCGCCGGCATTCAGCCGCCGTACCGATAGGCGAGATACCACGCGATCGCAGCCGGTATGACGAAGATCGGAATGAACGCGCCGATCTCGTTGATCAGCGGAATGCCGGCACGCAACACGCCGACCGCGCCATTGAGAATCGACGCCACAAGCCACACCCAGATGAACAGCGCGGCGCCCGACGCCCGGCTTTGGCCCATCAGTGTCGCGCCGAAGTAGAAGACTGCGAGCGCCACAAGCCCGCCGACCGTCACCATCGCGACATGCATGAGACACCCCCTCTTTGGCGGGACTCTAGCCGCCAGCGGCTTCTCCATCACTTCATTTTTGATTCGCTCCGCGCGCGGCCGCCACTATGATCCGCACCGCAACGGGGAGACGACCATGGACGTGCGTGCGGCGGTGGCAACGGCGGCGGGCAAGCCGCTGGAGCTGATGACGGTGCAGCTCGAAGGGCCGAAAGCCTTCGAGGTGCTGGTCGAGATCAAGGCGACCGGCATCTGTCACACCGACGAGTTCACCCTCTCCGGCGCCGACCCCGAAGGGCTGTTTCCGGCGATCCTCGGCCACGAGGGCGCCGGCGTGGTGGTCGAGGTCGGCCCCGGCGTCACCTCCGTGAAAAAGGGCGATCACGTCATCCCGCTCTACACGCCGGAATGCCGCAACTGCCCGTCGTGCCTCTCGCGCAAGACCAACCTCTGCACCGCGATCCGCGCCACGCAGGGCCAGGGCCTGATGCCGGACGGCACCTCCCGCTTTTCGCTCGAGGGCAAGAAGCTGCACCACTACATGGGTTGCTCGACGTTCGCGAATTTCACCGTGCTGCCCGAAATCGCGGTCGCGAAAATCCGCGAGGACGCGCCGTTCGACAAGGTCTGCTACATCGGCTGTGGCGTCACCACCGGCATCGGCGCGGTGCTCAACACCGCCAAGGTCGAGCCAGGCGCCAAGGCGATCGTGTTCGGCATCGGCGGCATCGGCCTCAACGTGATCCAGGGGCTGCGGCTTGCCGGCGCCGACATGATCGTCGGCGTCGACATCAACAATTCCAGGAAGGAATGGGGCGAACGCTTTGGAATGACTCACTTTGTCAATCCGAAGGACATCGGCGCCGACCTCGTTCCGCACCTCGTCAACATGACCAAGACGGTTGCCGACCAGATCGGCGGCGCCGACTACACGTTCGACTGCACCGGCAACGTCGGCGTGATGCGCAAGGCGCTGGAGGCCTGCCACCGCGGCTGGGGCGTGAGCGTGATCATCGGCGTCGCGCCATCCGGCGCCGAAATCGCGACGCGGCCGTTTCAGCTCGTCACCGGCCGCGTGTGGAAGGGCACCGCGTTCGGCGGCGCCAGAGGCCGCACCGACGTGCCGAAGATCGTCGACTGGTACATGGACGGCAAGATCGAGATCGACCCGATGATCACCCACACGATGCCGCTCGCCGACATCAACCGGGCGTTCGACCTGATGCACGCGGGCGAGAGCATCCGCAGCGTGGTGGTGTACTGAGCGCTTTACCCCGTCACGTCCGGCGCTTGCGCCGGTCGGTGATCGTTTTCGGCGGCTTGTAGAGCGCAAGCTCCGCATAGTGGTGATGAATTCCACGCGGCGGCGCGTCTTTCAGCGGCGCGATGCTGCGGTCGGCTGGGCGTGCAGGCGTCACCCAATAATCGCCGGTCTTGAACACGCTTTTGGCGGAAGCCAGATCGAAGCCGACGATCACGCCATCTTCGAGAACGACTGAACGCCCTCGCAGCGGGATCTCGATTGCGCCGGTCGCGCCAGCGGCATTGAGATCGGCATAGAGGTTGCCGCTCTCATCCAAAACCTTACCCTTCTGATCCCAGCGCCGGATACGCGGATTGGCGCCCAGGCTGCGCTTGAGCGCAGGTGCCAGATTGACCACGTCGCCCTCGGAGGTCGTGACCTTCCGCATCTCGCCGGGGATTCCATGCAGCTCGGACGGGTCGTCGATGACCTCGACCCAGTCGCCGGCGGCAAAGCGTTGCGCCTTGTCACGCTCCACGGTGAGTTGGGATGGACTGTTCTGCCGCAGCACGCGCGTCACGACGGATCCATTGTCGCGCGACCACTTGAACGTCCCTTGCCCGGGCGCGCCGCCTTCGTGGATTTCAACGCGATAGAGGTGATTTTCCGCGCCCAGATACCCCCCCGGCCCTGTCCGGGCACTCAACCGCGCACCCGATGGCGCAAACTGGACAGACTTTTCCAGCGGATTCGATCTGCTTGCCGCTGCGTCCGGGAGCACTTTCACCTGCCATATCGTCTGGGTTCGCGTCGCCGTGTCGGGACCGCCGAGGGCGGCGTCCGCAAGTCCCGGATCTTCCGCCGCCGTGGCTTCGCGCTGCCAGACGTCGAGATAGACCAGATAAGGCCCACCCGAGACCGGTAGCGCGGGCGGGTTTGGCAGGAAGGGTTGCTGCGCGTACGGAACGGGAGCCGAACCGTATTCTTCCATCAGCACGCGATCCCAGGTAGGCGGGCCCGCACCACGGTTTTCGGCGAGCAGCCCATCGAGATAGAGGCGGCCGGGTCCGATCGACAGGCCGTTATCGCTGGTGATCGCGAAAGCCTCGGGTCTCGCCAGAAGGAAGCGCCCGAACAGGTCCACGATCGCGACACGCGCCCGGCGGTCGAGCAGATCGCCCTGCTCGTTCCAGTCGCTGTCGGTCAGAACGCGGCCCTGCTGCATGCGCACGGAGGTGTAGTGTTTGGCGGGATTGAACGTTAAACGGCTGTAGTCGCCACTCATCGTGCCCTCCGCCGCGTCAAAATTCGATTCTGTCGCGCACCGCCTCGATCCCGGCCTTCGCGCAGGCCTCGTCCGCCTCCCCGCCGGGCGCGCCCGAGACGCCGACCCCGCCGGCCAGCGAACCGGCGGCCTCGACCGTGAGGCCGCCACCGATCACAACCACGCCGGGCAGCGTGCGCAAACCGGATTGCGGCATGGCGGGCTGGCTGATGCTGGCAACCTCGGCGGTGCTGGTGCGGAAGGTGACCGCGGTCCACGCCTTTCCGGTCGCGGTCGGCACCGTATGCGCGCCGGCGAAGCGGTCGCGCAGTACGACCTGCGTGATGCCGAACCGGTCCACCACGGCGACCGCCACCTGAAAGCCGCGGTCGCGGCAGGCACCGAGCGCCGCGCGCGCAAGGTCGAGCGCGACCTCAGGACTAAGCGACTTGTAGGTGACGAGCCCATCCTGCGCGCGCGCGGGCAACGCAAGCAGCAACACCGCGAGCACGATTGTCCGCATGATAACCTCGCCGCAAACCGTGGCGAAACGAGATCATCCAATGCCGAGAGTGCGCAAGCCCCCGTTCAGCGCTTCTTGCTCTTTTTCTTTTTTGCCGGCGTCAGCTTCTTGACCAGCTTGCGCACGAACTTGTTCAACGCAGACTTTTTCGCGGTTTTCTTCGCGGTTTTCTTGGCCGCCTTTTTCGCGCTCTTCTTGGCTTTCTTGGCCTTGGCCCATCCGCCGACCGATTTGGGTTTCTTCTTGGCTGCCGCGGCTATCTTGGGCGCTGCCTTCTTCGCAGGCGCCTTCGCGGGCTTCTTCCCGTATTTGGCGTTTGCCGCCGCCGTGATCGCCACGAGGTGCTGGCTCTGTTCGCGATCGTCGATCACCGGCGTACTCGCGATCTCCTTGCCGTCCCAGCGGATCGAGACACGCTCGAACTGATTGGCCGACACGACCTTGTGGAACGAGGCCGCCTTCCAGACCTTGACCGGCTTGCCTTTGTATTCGACCAGCGGCTCGTCCTTGTCGTCTACGATCGACAGGTCCAGCGGCAATGTTTTTCCGACATTCGGCGCTTCGGCGAGCTCCGGCGACTTGTTGGTTGCGCTCACCTCCACCTCGCCGCCGACGATGATGTGCAGGCCTTTCGGCTTGTGCGCATTCTCGCGCGCGATCCAGTTGCGGGTCTTCGGTGCCGGGCCTGCCATGGTGTCCCCCTGGGCAATCGGGTGATGGAAACGCCCAAGTGTAGGAAATATGCGTTCTCAGCTTCAAGTATCAAAGCGGCGAAATATCGCTTTCCCAACAGCTTCGCTACACCCAGCCGCCCTCTCGTGCGCGTGTCCTGGTTGGGAATGACCGCGGCAGCGACTATATCGCGGTGACGGTTTTGGGGCGCTGCGGGTTCCGCATGTTTGTTCCAAGGCGAAGGAGTGTCGAATGTCCGAGAATGCCCGGCGCAACGCCATCGCGGACCCCCGGTCCGTCCCTGTGCAGGCCGCCAGCGGGCCGCGGCGGTGGATCATTACCCTTGCGATCACCGGCGCGCTGCTCGGCGTGATGTATGGCGTGACGGCGCACCGCGCCGAAGTCCAGGACGAGCACCGCCAGATCGAGATGCAGAAGGACGCCGCGCCGCCCGCGATCCAGCCGGGCGGCTAGCATCCGCCGTCATTCCGGCCGGGTGAGCGCAGCGAAAGAGGGCCGGAATCCATAACCACGATCGCTTCCGTGTCGCTCGATCAAAGTTTCAATCCTTCGGGCTGTGTTTATGGATTCCGGGCTCCTCGCTTCGCTCGGCCCCGGAATGACAAAGCCAACGCTCCGCCGCCCGTTTCGGCGAGGGCGCGGGTTGCCCTGTCCCTTTTTCCGTTCCCGCCGAGGCGGGGAATGGAGCGCCGGGAGGCGCCAGGGCGCTGCGCTACGGCGCCCTTACGGGGCGCCGGTGCGTTACGCCGGACACCCCAGCGCGCCTTGCACGGACGGGCTTGCTAAACCCATCCCGAGGCGCGCGCGGGCGGTTATCTCACGGCTTGCGTGGCCTCGCCACCGAACCGCTGCGCCTCCCGGCGCTCCACCCCGCAGGCAAGTGTACGTAGCCTGCGGAACAGACAGGCCGCATTGTCGGCGGCCCGATCCCTGCCCCTCTCGGATCGCGTCATGACAGCGATCCTTGAACGAGCCGGCATGCGAGAAGTGTAAGTGAGGATTTTCGGGCGGGGATAACTTTTTTTTCGGGAGGCGCGGCCATCCTTCGAGACGCCCGCCTTCGGCGGGCTCCTCTGGATGAGGATTGAGTTTGCTGCGGCCGCCAGAAAATACGGACCTCATCCTGAGGAGCCTACCGACGCGGCAGCGGCGGTAGGCGTCTCGAAGGATGGCCGCAGGCGGTCGACCCTACGGCGCAAACTCCTCCACCAGCGTCATGATCTCGCGCTGGCGCGGGATGCCGGGCCAGTCGCGGTCGAAGTCGGCAACTAGCCGCTTCATCTTCTCCGGCGCCGTGCCGCGATCGAGCGCCGCGCGGTCGGCGAACTGATAGGTCGCCTGATGCACGGCGGGATCGCTTTCGCTCCAGAACCGCCACGCCTTCTGCGCGCCGAACGTCTTCACGGCATCGGGCAGATGCTCGCGGCTGTACCACGCGTCGAACGCCGCGCGCTTGGCGGGGTCGGAGACGGTGGCTCGGACGATGAAGTAGGTGGGCATGGGTGGTCTCTAATATTGCTGTCGAAAGTGGTGACTAGGTCAGAAAAGTTTCTGCCTCGGGGCGTTCATCATGTGTTTCACGTCCATCCAATTGCCGGAGAGTTTATGTACCCAAAGCTCTCTCGACACGGGCTCATGGTCGATCTGATACTGTTGAACTCCGTCTCCGTCTCCACACATGACTTGATAGAAGGCCAACGAAGGCGTGGACTTGTCGAGCATCTTCACCGTGTGAACTTGACGACAGTCCGTTCCCAAAGACCGCATGATACTTGTAACTATGTCGATCGAGTTTGCGCTCGTTATGTCGCGACAAGCACTCGTGCCGCATTCATCGGCCGAAACTCGGCCAATGAGCAACAGAACGAAGAGAATGGCTATCGAGCGCATCGAATATCACTACACTGGCCTCGCGCGATTACCTTTGAGCATGCCGGCAACGCTCAAATCCTCATCGATATCCGGCCAATGAACTCCCATCGGCATGATCTCGAAGTTCGCGCGCTGCGCCGCCGTCGCGCTTTTCAGGCGCGGATACCAGTCGAGCGGCGTCGCGATCCGGCGCCCGTCCGCGAGCGTCACAACCAATTCCGTCGCCGTCACCGCGACCGAAGCGGGCCGCAGGTCGCCGACATCAATTTCCAAAGTGCTCATTCCAAGCGCTCACGAGTTGATCGCGATGAGTCTTCAGGTGGCGGATAATATCGCCAAGTTCATGGGCCGGATACCCGACACTCAAGGCAACCGAAAGGTCATGCAGCCGGATTTTGGCTTCCCTGTTGCCCGCACGGACGTGGATATGCGCGGGCTCGCCGCGTTCATTGGGATAGAAGAACGCGCGATAGGTCCCCAGCGTAGAACCGTCGGCATCTACCCCCTGCCCTGCCTGTGGCCATCCTTCGAGGCTCGCTGCGCTCGCACCTCAGGATGAGGACTGTCACAACGGCAAATTATCGTGCTTGCGCTCCGGCATCTCCACCTGCTTGCCCTTCAGCATCGCGAGCGCCCGCGCCACGCGCCGCCGTGTGGCGCTCGGCATGATCACCTCGTCGATGTAGCCGCGTTCCGCGGCGACGAAGGGTGACAGGAAGCGGTCCTCGTATTCCCTGGTGCGCGCCGCGATCTTGTCCGGGTCGCCGATGTCGGCGCGGAAGATGATCTCGACCGCCCCTTTTGCACCCATGACGGCGATCTGCGCGGTCGGCCAGGCGTAGTTCACGTCGCCGCCGATGTGCTTTGACGCCATCACGTCATAGGCGCCGCCGAACGCCTTGCGGGTGATGACGGTGACGAGCGGAACGGTGGCTTGCGAATAGGCGAATAAGAGCTTGGCGCCGTGCTTGATCAGCCCGCCGTATTCTTGGCTCGTGCCCGGCAGGAAGCCCGGCACGTCCACGAACGTCACGATCGGAATGCCGAACGCGTCGCAGAAGCGCACAAAACGCGCGGCCTTGCGCGAAGCGTCCGAGTCGAGCACGCCCGCCAGCATCAGCGGCTGGTTCGCCACGAAGCCGACGGTGCGCCCCGCGATGCGGCCGAAGCCGGTGACGATGTTCTTCGCGTAGGCGGCCGACAGCTCGAAGAAATCGCCCTCGTCGGCGACCTTCAGGATCAGCTCCTTGATGTCGTAGGGCGTGTTCGGATTGTCCGGGATCAGCGTGTCGAGCGATTTATCGGCCCGCTCGATGTCGTCGAAGCTCGGCCACTCCGGCACGCCCGCGGCGCAATTGGCGGGGAGGAAATCGAGCAGCCTACGGATCTGCAACAGGCACTCGACATCGTTCTCGAACGCGCCGTCGGAAATGCCGGACTTCGTCGTGTGCACGCTGGCGCCGCCGAGCTCTTCGGCAGTGACGACCTCGTTGGTCACCGTCTTCACCACGTCCGGCCCGGTGACGAACATGTAGCTCGTGTCCTTCACCATGAAGATGAAGTCAGTCATGGCGGGCGAATAGACGTCGCCGCCCGCGCACGGCCCCATGATGACGCTGATCTGCGGGATCACCCCCGACGCGATCACGTTGCGCCGGAATACCTCGCCATAGCCGCCGAGCGAGGCGACGCCCTCCTGGATGCGTGCGCCGCCGGCATCGAACAGACCGACGATCGGCGCACGCGCCTTCATCGCCATGTCCTGGATCTTCTGGATCTTCAGCGCGTGGGTTTCCGAGAGCGAGCCGCCGAACACCGTGAAGTCCTTGGCGAACACGAACACCGTGCGGCCGTTCACCGTGCCCCAGCCGATCACCACGCCGTCGCCGGGGATTTTGGCGCCTTCGTCCATGCCGAATTCGGTCGCGCGGTGCTCGACGAACATGTCGAACTCCTCGAACGAGTCCTTGTCCATCAACAGCTCGACCCGCTCGCGCGCGGTCAGCTTGCCGCGCTTGTGCTGGGCATCGATGCGCGCCTGCCCGCCGCCGAGCCGCGCGTTCGCGCGCCGCGTTTCCAGCTTTTCCAGGATGTCTTTCATCGTCCCGCCTGATCACGAACCGGCGACCGCACATTGTCATTGACGGCGAATGTGGGCAATCCTCACACCGGACCTCATCCTGAGGCGGCCGCGAAAGCGGCCCTCGAAGGATGGCCACAAACACCGAGCTTGCTGCCATCCTTCGAGACGCCGCCTCCGGCGGCTCCTCAGGATGAGGAGAGGAAAGCATCATGGCTGTTTCCCGACTGGCCGGCGCGGTCGAGGGCGTGCCGCGGCTCCTGTTGCGGCTCGAAGGCGCGGCGCTCGCGGTCGCGGCCGTCTACATATTTCACCGCCTCGGCGGAAACTGGTGGTGGTTCGCCGCCCTGATCCTGGTGCCGGATGTGAGCTTTGCCGCCTATTTCCTCGGTACGCGGCCGGGCGCGATCGCCTACAACGCGATGCATGTCCTGTTCGTGCCGGTGGCGCTCGCGCTCGCGGGTTTCCTGCTGCCGCAGTTCGACCTGCTGAGCGTTGCGCTGATCTGGGCCGCGCATATCGGGATCGACCGCGGGCTCGGCTACGGGCTGAAATACGGCGCAGGGTTCGGGTTCACGCACCTCGGCCGCATCGGCGGCGCGCTGTCGGGGTCGTGATCTCCTCATCCTGAGGAGCGGTCGAAGACCGCGTCTCGAAGGATGGCAACAAGCGAGCCTCTGGCCATGGTTCGAGACGGCGCTTCGCGCCTCCTCACCATGAGGTGCGGCCCGACGTCCGCAGGATGAAGATCAGCACCTCGGCGACGGCGCGATAGAGCGCTTCGGGAATATCCTCGCCCAGTTCGACCTGCGACAGCGCCTCGGCGAGTGCCGCGTTCTCCTCGATTGGCACGCCATGGTCGCGCGCGAGCGCGAGGATGGCGTCACCCGTTTCGCCGCGGCCCTTGGCAACGACGCGCGGCACCGGCACGGCCGACCGGTCGTAGTGCAGCGCGACCGCCAGGGGTGCGGGCTTGTTCATGTGGCGCGATCCATGAACCGGCCGGGCGCGGCCTGCCGCATGGCCGGCGGCGCGCCGACGCGCAACTGAAATTCCGCAGGCTCGAGTTCGGCTGCGCGCAGAGCTTCGCTCAGCAGCGGTGCGCTGTCCTGCAGGCGCGACGCGCTGGTCGCGCGCTCGGCCCACAGCGTCACACTCGCGCGCGGACCGGACAGTGCGATCAGCGCATGCACCGGCCCGATCGGCTCGACATCGAGCGAGAAGCGCGCGCGCCATGTGCGCGCCTGCGCCTCCGCCTGCGGCGTGCGGCCGTCGCGGCTCACCTCGAACTGCGCGATCGATGTCCCTTGTGGCGTCACGAACGGTATTTCGAAAGTCCAGCGCTGGCTGGCCTCGGCGCGCGGCATGTCGGGCTGGTCAGGCAGCGAGGCGACCTGCAGCAACGTCTGGCGCGCAAGCGCGCCCTCGGTCTGCGCGATCAGCCTGTCCGCGATCTCGTGCGGCGCCGCATCGGGCGCGATCGAAGGCGCAGCCGCCGCCTGCGCGGCCAACGGCGCGCCGCGATAGGGCGGCGGCGGGCCGCTTTGGTTCGCGGAGGATTGAGATGGCGCGTCGCGCGCGGACAATGCGCTTGCGACCGTCTTCGCCAGGCTGGTCGCCTGCTCCGGCGACAACGGCGCGCCGCCGGGCATCGGCTCTTCGGCTGCGCCGGTCAACGCGGTCGCGAGATGCCGGATTGCCGCGTCACCGGTTGACGGCACTGGCCTTGCGGCAATCTCCGGGCCGGCGTTCGCCACCGCGACCGCGGGCACAACCGGGCGGCTCGGCGCAGGCTCGCTCGACCACACTTTCAACACCTGGCGGAACACCAGCAGCGCGGCCTTGAGATCGCTGGCTGGCGCTGGCGCAGGACTGTTCGCGTCGGCGGCCGGCGCCGCTCTCGCCGCAAGGCGCGACTCGAACAGCACGCCGGAGCGCACGAAGGCCTGCTTCACGCCGGTGGCGGTGATCGGCGCGTCGAGCGGAACGCGCAAGTCGAGGAGGTCATTCGCGGCGGCGCGCACCGGCGCCGGCAACGCGTTGGCCTGCACCGCCTGCTCGACGTCGGCGAACAGCGGCGCCAGTCCCCTCTGGCGGCTTGCCGCAACACGCACGGCTTCGCCGACCGCCTGCCCGGGCGTAACCGCGCGCATCGGCGGCTCGACCGGACGCGCCGGGCTAATCGATGGCGCGTCGCGCGCGAGTGCGGGTTCAGTGGTAATTTTGGCGAGTACGCCGGCTTGCGCAGGCGCGCGCGCAACGATCACCGCTTCGCCGATCGGGTGCCGGCCGGCGAGGCTTGGTGCACCACCCTGCCCGGCCGGTGCCGCGGTGGGCGCATCGGAATAGATCACGAGCTTTGCGTTCGCGCCGCCGCTCTTCACCGCCAGCGTGATCGTGCTGCCGGGCGTGAGCGGCACGTCGGAGCGCACATCGACAACCGCTTGCGGCAATTGCAGACGGAAGACGTCGCTCTCGATCAGCGCCAGCACCAGCGCCTGCACGACCTGCCCGGGTGGCAATGGCGTGCCCGGCGCTCCGAACGCGTTCGGGAGCGCGATGGCGTTCGGCAGATGAATGCTGTCCACGGGCAATCCTCGGTGGACCGTCCGCCGGGTATAGGCCGCGAGGGTGAAGCGTTCGTTAACGTTTCGGAAACCATCTCATTCAGTGTGGGCGAGCACCGTCCCGGCCGCCTGCATGTCGACGAAACGCGTGGCCCGGCGCTGCATCGCGAGCTCGTCGCGGCCCCAGAAGTCCATGTTCCAGTCTTCGTCGACATGCGCGGCGGCCCATGCCTCGTCCACGCTCAGCCGCTTCGCCGCGACCGCCAGCGCGAGCAGCGCCGAGCCCGTGAGCGTGGTGATGAGGTTGACGGCGCCGAGCCGCCACAGGTCCGACGGAATGGCCTTCCGCGCCGCCGCCACCGCATGCTCCGGCTGCTCGACAAACACCACGCCCTCGGTCAGCACCAGGCGCGCACCGAGTTCCTCGCGCGCCCACATCAGGATCGGATCCCAGCTCCGGCCTTGCAGGCGCACCAGCCCTTCCGGCGTGTCGGCCCGGTAGCATACGAGATCGGAGCCGAGATATTTCGCGATCTCGTCCGCGACCGGTCCGGGGTCCGGTGCAACGCCATCGATGATCGTGTTGGCGAGGCGGGTGAGCGGCACGGTGGCGGGATCGATCCGGTCACCCTGCACATCCCACTCGGCGGCGATCGCCTGCGCGAGCGGGCGCGACGGCGCCGCCAAACTGCCGCCGGCCGGCGTTTTCACTGCGCGCCCATCGAGCAGGACGGGATACGGTGGACCCTCGCCCACCGTCGCGCGCTGATAGAAGCGCTTGCGCAACTGCGTGCGCAGTCCGCGCCGTGCGGACTCCGTGGGGTCGATCGGCTGGTTGCCGAACAAGTCGTCGAGAATGTCGCGCATGAAAAAGGCCTATCTGCCAAGGCAGATACGCCGTCGCCCCACTCCTAATCAAGCCTCAACGATGCGCGGGGTGCGCCAGATGATCCCGCGCCTCGTCGGTGTCGATCAGCTTACCGTAGGCACCGCCCAAAATCGCCCCGTAGGCGAGATGAAACAGCGCCACGCCAACCGGCGCGAACACGCCGAGCTTGAGGCAGAGGAAGCCCGCGCCGGTCAGCGGCGCGATGGCCAGCAACACGATGGCGCCGGCGGTGCCGGAGAAAATGACACCGCGCAGCCATGAGGGTCCGGACAGATAATCGTGCACGAAACCGAACACGCTGCCCCAGAGCAGCGTACCGACGAAGAAGTGGAACAGCAGTCCGGTGATCGGCTTGTGCACGCCGACCGCCTCGGTCACCAGCGTGACCGGTTCATGCAAGGCCGACATCACAAGCGTAGCGATGAAACCCGCAACGATGCCGTTGCCGATCCGGTCGGTGATGGAGACGTCGGTGCGAACGATCATGCCATCGCCTGCGCGGGTTGCGCGTTGCTCCACTCGGCGTGGAAGAATCCATTCTCGCCCATCAGACACACTTCGGTCTCCGCGCCGCGCTCGGCGAGCTTGCGCGCGGCTTCGACCGCGAACAGCATCGCTTCGGCCTTGCTCTTGTAGGGGCCGAATTCTTCGTCGGCGAACTTGATCATCCACGCGTCGTCGTGCTGGACGAGGAAGTATCGGGTTGGCGACATTGATTGCTCCCCAAAGGTCGAAAAAGGATGGCCTCACGCATGGGTACGCAACACGCCGGCGAGGTCAGCAGTAACGCCCCAATCGGCGGAAAGTTTGGCGGCAGCTATTCGCTTTTCGCGCGCAGGCCTCTGCACGGCGCGCATGACGCGTTAGTTGTGAATTCGTTGGATTTGCGCCGAACGATTCAACACAGGCTGTAATGCCAGCCCAAGGAGCGAAATTCGCCTGTGAAGAACGCCGAAACCACGCAGTTTCGTGCCAACGGACCTTCACAGTTGTTAACGCCCGTTAACGGTTGCGTCGCACTCAGCGGAACTGTGGCGAAACGTGACGGTACCGCTGCGTCACGATGACCACAATTTGTCGAGCGTCGGAATCAGCGTGCGGTAGTCGTCGATCACCGCGAACGCACCGGCTTCCGCGAGTGCCTCGGCTTGATGATATCCCCACGTCACGCCGATCGCCGCAACGCTTGCCGCACGCGCCATCGCGATGTCGTACACGGTGTCGCCGACAACGACGGTGTCTGCCGCCTCGACTCCCGCTTCACGCATCGCCGCGATCACCATGCCGGGATCGGGCTTCGAGGGCGCATCGTCCGCGGTCTTGATGGTGACGAAGTGATCGATGAGGCCGTGATGCGTGAGCACCATCCGCACGCCGCGCTGCGATTTGCCGGTCGCAATGCCGAGCACCACATCGTCGCGCCGCGCGAGCGCACCGATCGCGTCGGCCGCGCCGGGATAGAGCGGCTCCATAGGCGAGCCGGGCGTGCGCATCGCGTGGAAGGCAAGCCTGTAGTGCTCCGCGAGGCTTGCAACCGGAAATCGTGAATCACCCTTCCCGAGCGCCGTGAAGGCCTCGGTCAGCGACAATCCGATCACCGACAGCAGCGTTTCGCGCGCGGGCAGCGCGAGGCCGTGAGTTCCGTAGGCCTCCGTCATGGCCGTCAGGATCATGTGCTGGCTGTCGACCAGGGTGCCGTCGCAATCAAATATCACCAATTTCAAAGGCTTAGCCCTTATTTTTCGCAATATTGGAGCCACAGTTCGGGCTACAATCGGCACCGTGCGGCCCGGCAACTATCCGCGGGAATCCCGATGACTGTGACCATCGTATCGGTGGCTTTCTTGAGAGTGCTCCACTAGAACATTCCGGCGGAATCGGCGCCTACAAGCCGATCCATGGGGATGACCGACCGACGACGCGCACTCTCGAGTGCTATCTAGGCATGACGGGCGCGAGTACGAGAGGGAAATGAAACTTACCGATATCGCGGCGCCCGACTATTTCCATAAGGTCGTGGACTGCCAGTGGGCGTGCCCCGCGCACACCCCCGTACCCGAATACATCCGGTTGATCGCGGCGGGCCGTTACGGCGACGCCTACATGGTCAACTGGAAGTCCAATGTGTTTCCCGGAATTCTCGGGCGCACCTGCGACCGGCCGTGCGAACCGGCCTGCCGGCGCGGCCGCGTCGAGAAGGAGCCGGTCGCGATCTGCCGCTTGAAGCGCGTCGCGGCCGACTACAAGGAAGACATCACGGCGCGGCTGCCGAAGCCTGTCGAAAAATCGAAGCGCAACGGCAAGCGCATCGCACTGGTCGGCGCCGGGCCTGCTTCGCTCACGGTTGCGCGCGACCTCGCGCCGATGGGCTATGAATGCGTGGTGTTCGACGGCGACTTCCGCTCCGGCGGCATGATGCGCTCGCAGATTCCAAAATTCCGCCTGCCCGACAAGGTGATCGACGAGGAGTGCAACTACATCCTCGATCTCGGCGTGGAATTCCGCGGCGGACGCCCGGTCGAAAGCCTGAAGAAGCTGCTCGCCGAAGGCTGGGATGCGATCTTTGTCGGCTCCGGCGCGCCGCGCGGGCGCGAACTCGATATTCCGGGCCGCGAGGAGGCGAAAAAGAATATCCACATCGGCATCGACTGGCTGTCCTCGGTATCGTTCGGCCACGTCACCGCGATCGGCAAGCGCGTCATCGTGCTCGGCGGCGGCAACACCGCGATGGACTGCTGCCGCTCCTCGCGCCGCCTTGGCGGCGAGGACGTCAAGGTGATCGTGCGCTCCGGCTTCGAGGAGATGAAGGCATCGCCTTGGGAAAAAGAAGACGCGATGCACGAGGGCATCCCGATCCACAATTTCCTCGTGCCCAAGGAATTCACGCACAAGGACGGCAAGCTCACCGGCGTCACCTTCGAGAAGGTAAAGGCCGAGTTCGACGACAAGGGCCGCCGCAAGCTGGTGAACGCCGGCGAACCGGACCAGCATTTCGAATGCGACGACGTGCTGGTCGCAGTCGGGCAGGAGAATTCCTTCCCGTGGATCGAGCGCGACATCGGCCTCGAGTTCGACAAGTGGAACATGCCGAAGGTCGATCCCAAAACCTTCGCGTCGACCAATTCGAAAGTGTTCTTCGGCGGCGATGCGGCGTTCGGCCCGAAGAACATCATCTGGGCGGTGGCGCACGGACACGAGGCCGCGGTCTCGATCGACAAGTTTTTGAACGGCGAGGACGTCCACCACCGTCCCCTGCCCGCCGTGGAAGTCGTGTCCCAGAAGATGGGCATCCACGAGTGGTCGTATGACAACGACATCGCGAACGACAAACGCTACCGCGTGCCGACGCGCGACAATGTCATCGCGCTCAAGGACATCCGCACCGAGGTCGAGCTCGGCTATGACGACAAGCTCGCGTTCGCGGAGGCGCAGCGCTGCCTGAACTGCGACGTGCAGACGGTGTTCACCGGGCAGCTCTGCATCGAGTGCGACGCCTGCGTCGACATCTGCCCGATGGACTGCATCACCTTCACGGCCAACGGCGAGGAAGCCGACCTGCGCACGCGCCTCAAGGCGCCGGCGATGAACCTGACGCAGGACCTCTACGTCGCCGACAATCTCAAGACCGGCCGCGTGATGGTGAAGGACGAGGACGTGTGCCTCCACTGCGGGCTGTGCGCCGAGCGCTGCCCGACCGGCGCGTGGGACATGCAGAAATACCTGATCGAAATGACGCAAGCGGAATCAGCATGCCGATCGAGAGCGTAAACGACTTCGTCGTCCGGTTTGCCAACGTCAACGGATCGGGCTCGGCCAGCGCCAACGAGCTGTTCGCGCGCTCCGTGATGCGGATGGGCGTGCCGGTTAGCCCGCGCAACATCTTCCCGTCGAACATTCAAGGGTTACCGACCTGGTACGAGGTGCGGGTGACCGAAGCCGGTCACTTGGGCGCGCGCGGCGGCGTCGACCTCATGGTCGCGATGAACCCGCAGACCTTCGACAAGGACGTCGCCTCGATCGAAAAGGGCGGCTACCTGTTCTACGATTCGACCAAGCCCCTGCCCCATTCGCGCTTCCGCGAGGACATCACGGTGATCGGGGTGCCGCTCACCGCCATCTCCAATCGCGAATACATCGATCCGCGCCAGCGCCAGCTGTTCAAGAACATCATCTATGTGGGCGCGCTCGCGGCGCTGCTCGACATGGATATCGGGGTCATCGAGAAGCTGATCGCCGAGCAGTTCCGCACCAAGGACACGCTGATCGAGCCGAACGTGCATGCGCTGCATCTCGGGCGCGACTACGCCATGATGAATCTCGAATGCCCGATCGGCATCAGGATGAAGAAGACGAACGCGATCGGCGACCGCATTCTGATCGAGGGCAACAGCGCGGTCGCGCTCGGCGCCGTCTACGGCGGCGCGACGGTGTGCGCCTGGTATCCGATCACGCCGTCATCGTCCGTCGCCGAAGCCTTCCAGCGCCATTGCTCGCGCTATCGCTCCGACGGCAACAAGAAGAACCGCTACGCCATCATCCAGGCCGAGGATGAGCTTGCCTCCATCGGCATGGTGATCGGCGCCGGTTGGAACGGCTCGCGCGCCTTCACGGCGACCTCCGGACCCGGCATCTCGCTGATGCAGGAATTCCTCGGCCTCGCCTACTTCGCCGAAATCCCGGCGGTGATCGTCGACGTGCAGCGCGCCGGCCCCTCGACCGGCATGCCGACGCGCACGCAGCAGTGCGACTTGCTCTCCTGCGCCTACGCCTCGCATGGCGACACGAAGCACGTGCTGCTGTTCCCCGAGGATCCGGCCGAGGCCTTCGAGATGACCGCGCAGGCGTTCGACTTGGCGGACCGCCTGCAGACGCCGATCTTCGTCATGACCGACCTCGACATCGGCATGAACCACCGGCTCTGCCGCCCGCTCAAGTGGGACGACACGCGCACGTTCGACCGCGGCAAGATCATGACGGCGGCTGCGCTGGAGGCCGGCCGCGATTTCGGCCGCTATCTCGATGTCGACAACGACGGCATTCCGTACCGCACGCTGCCCGGCACGCATCCGACCAAGGGCGCGTTCTTCACCCGCGGCACCTCGCGCGACCGTTACGCGAAGTACACCGAGGAAGGCGGGCCCTACGCCGACAACATGCAGCGCCTGTTGCGCAAGTTCGAGACCGCCAAGGGCCTGGTGCCGCGCCCGGTGCGGCGCGACGCCGGCAAGCCGACCAAATACGGCGCGATCTATTACGGCTCGACCTCGCCCGCCATGGACGAGGCGATCCACATGATCGCGGCGCGCGGCATGCCGCTCGACATGCTGCGCGTGCGCGGCTTCCCGTTCCATCAGGACGTGAACGACTTCATCGCCGACCATGATTTCGTGTTCGTGGTCGAGCAGAACCGCGACAGCCAGCTGCGCACGCTGGTCACCACCGAGTGCAACATCGATCCGATGCGCCTGGTGCCGATCCTGCATTTCGACGGGACGCCGATCACGGCGCGCTTCATCGCCAACGCGATCGGCGATCACCTCGATGCGCTGAAGGTCACGCCGCTGCGCAAGGGCAAGGTCGGCGCCTGACGATCACGGCAGGCGCGACAGGTATTCCGCAAGGATTTTGATGTCGTTCTCGGTCATGGTCGAAACCATCTCGACCATGACGGCCTGGCCGCGGCCGCGCCGTGCATTCGAGCGATAGTCGCGCAACGCCTTGATGAGGTAATCCGCGCGCTGTCCCGCGAGGCGCGGCATCTCACCCTTTCCCGCCATCGTGTCGTCGTGGCAATTCGCACAGCGCCGCGGCTTCATGAGATTGAGCACTTCGGCGCTCTCGGCGTCGTTGAGCTTCGGATGCTCGGGGACCGGCGCGGGCAGCGACGCGAAATAAGAGCCATAGAAGCGGATGTCGCTGTTCGTCATGCCCTTGACGACCTCTTCCATGGCTTCGACCTTGCGCGTGCCGTCGCGCATGTAGACGAGCTGCCACTGGGTGAAGATATCGGGCTGGGCGGCGAGAGACGGCACCTCCTGATTCGGCGACACGCCGTTCGGTCCATGGCACGCGGCGCAGGTTTCGAGCTTTTCGCGCATCTCCGCCGGGATATTTTCGGCCGCGAGAGCAATGCCTGGCGTGAGCCAGACGACCGCGGCGGCGAGATAAACGGCGCGAACACCCCGCATGACGATCCCGACTTCGATGGAACATTCAAACGACATACCCGCCCAGGCGCTTGCCTGGGCGGGTATGTGGACCAGCGTGTCTTACTTGCCGTAGGTGATCTGGTAGATCGCTCCAGCCTGATCGTCGGCGATCAGCATCGAGCCGTCCGGCGCGATCTGGATGTCGGCTGGACGCCCGGTGATCTTCTGTCCGTCGAGCCAAACGCCGGCGAAGATCTCCTGCTTGGCGTTCTTGCCATCCGGATCGACGGTCACGCGCTTGATCCGATAGCCATGCTTCTCCTTGCGGTTCCACGAGCCGTGCTCGGCAATGAAGATGTTGTTCTTGTACTCGGCCGGGAACTGGTTGCCGGTGTAGAACTTCATGCCCAACGGGGCGACATGCGGTCCGAGATTGAGCGCCGGCGGCTCGAAGTCCTTGCAGTCCTTGCCCTTGCCGAACACCGGATCGAGCAGATCGCCCTGGTGGCAATACGGATAGCCGAAATGCAGGCCGAGCTTGCGCACGTGGTTGAGTTTGTCGCTCGGCAGATCGTCGCTGATCCAGTCGCGCGCATTCTCGGTGAACCACAGGTGACCGGTACGCGGGTCGATGTCGCCGCCGACGCTGTTGCGGATGCCGATGGCGACAAGTTCGGCCATGCCGGTCTTCGGATCGACCCTGCGATACTGGTTCACCGAGGTCGGCGCATAGCAGACATTACACGGCGGGCCGAACGGAATGTAGAACCAGCCTTCCTTGTCCGCGATCAGATATTTCCAGCCGTGCGGGATGTAAGGCGGCATGTCGTCGTAGACGACTTTCGGCTGCGGCGCGGCGTCGAGGTTCGCCTCGGCGTTCGGATACTCGTAGAGCTTGTCGATATCGATGACGTAGAGATTGCCGTTGAGGAATCCGACGCCGGTCGGCATGCGCAGGCCCTTGATGAAGGTCTTCACGACCCGCTTGCCGCCCTGCTCGGTCACCGCATAGACGATGCCCTTGTCGAAGGTGCCGACGAACAGCGTGCCCTTGTCGCCCCAGGCCATCTGGCGCGCCTGCGCGATGTCGTTCGCCCAGACGCTGATCTTGAAGCCTTGCGGGAGCTTGATGGTGCCAAGGATTTTCTCGAGGTCCGCCAGCGGCGTCGGCAACGGCTGACCCGGATTCGGCGCCTGCCCCTTCTGCTGCTGGGTCTCGTCACCGAGGAACCAGTCGTCCGGCGGTTTGGTCCAGAAGTCCTTCTTGTTCGAATCGTACGACTTGAGTCCCTGCGCCTGCGCAGGGGTGCCGTCGAAGACGTAAGACGATAGCCCGAGCGCGAACAGTGCGCCGGTCGCCAGAGTCAGTCTGGCTGCTGCCGCGGATAGCCACGTCATTGTGCCGCCTCCTCTTGTGAACGCTTCCTCAAACGGTCGCGGGGCTTGCCCGCCCCTGTTCATTTCAGCCGTCGTCCCGGATGGTCCGCCCGGACCGATGACCGGCTGGAACGCGCGAATCGTATACGTCCGGACCGGAGGTTGTCCACGCCGCCAGCCATGCGCCGGAATGGGTGGTTCCATTGCCGTTATGTGCTGGCAGCCGCGGCGGAATTAGGCTAAATTCGAATCCATGACCTACATCGTCAAGCCGAAGTTACACCACCCCTCCCTGCCGAAGAATTCGCTCGGCTACACCCACCGCGACTACGAAGGCTCGGTCTCGACGCTGTGCGCGGGCTGCGGCCATGACTCGATTTCGGCCGCCATCATCGAGGCCTGCTTCGAGCTTGCGCTCGAGCCGCACCGCGTCGCCAAGATGTCCGGCATCGGCTGCTCGTCCAAGACGCCGACCTATTTCCTCGGCCAGTCGCACGGCTTCAACTCGGTGCACGGGCGAATGCCCTCGGTGCTCACCGGCGCGAACCTCGCTAATCGCGACCTGATCTATCTCGGCGTGTCCGGCGACGGCGACTCAGCGTCCATCGGCCTCGGCCAGTTCGCACACGCGATCCGGCGCGGCGTCAACATGGTCTACATCGTCGAGAACAACGGCGTGTATGGCCTGACCAAGGGCCAGTTCTCCGCCACCGCCGACCGCGGCTCGAAAGCCAAGCGCGGAGCGGTCAATAACGATTCCTCGATCGACCTCGTCGCGATGGCGATGCAGCTTGGCGCGACCTTCGTGGCGCGCTCGTTCTCGGGCGACAAGGAGCAGCTCGTGCCGATCATCAAGGCGGCGATCGAGCACAAGGGCGCGGCGTTCATCGATGTGCTGAGCCCATGCGTCGCGTTCAACAACCACCTCGGCTCGACCAAGAGCTTCGATTTCGTGCGCATGCATAACGAGGCGGTGAACCGGCTCGACTTCATCACCGGCCGCACGCCGATCACCGTCGACTACGAGCCCGGCACCGTCGAGATCGTCGAGCAGCACGACGGCTCGAAGATCGCGCTGCGCAAGCTCAATGCCGAATACAACATCCACGACAAGCTCGCCGCGATGAGCTTCCTGCTGCACCACGCGGCGGAAGGCCAGATCGTCACCGGGTTGCTCTACGTCGACAGCGATCCGGACGACCTGCACCAGCATCTCGCGACCGTCGCGACGCCGCTCAATGCATTGGGCGAGAAGGAGCTGTGCCCCGGCTCCGCCACGCTGGAAAAGTTCAACGCGAGTTTGCGGTAGGCCCTCATCCTGAGGAGTCGCCAAAGGCGGCGTCTCGAAGGATGGCGGCATACTCCGCGCGTTTGGCCATCCTTCGAGACGCTCGCTGCGCTCGCTCCTCAGGATGAGGTTTGAGCCAAGGCTTCTCACATCGGCGGCATCTTTTCGAATTTCCGCAAGGCCGGATCGACGCGATCCCAGCCATGACCGCGCACCGTGTACGTCACCATTTGCGGCTCGTACCGGCCGGGATCGTCAAGGCTTGCGGCGTGTATGGTGAACAACTTGGGCGCGGCGGCGAACGTGAGGTACACGGGT
>JAXDNY010000258.1:0-2832 GCA_034669145.1 Hyphomicrobiales bacterium | reverse complement strand
CCCGTCTCTGGAAAGCAGCTCTTGAGTTCACTGAGAGGTGCAATGCGCTGACAAACGTGAAGACGATCTCTGAGGCGCTGAGCAATGCGGTAATCCCGCTTGGATTCGAGCATTTCGCGGTCACCCGCGGTTTGTTCAGGCGCGATGGTTTCTCCAAAGCCGCTCTCGCCACGGATTGGCCTGCAGGATGGTACGACCGGTATGTCGCGGGCGGTTTCTATGCGTTCGATCCTGTTGTTCGCAGAAACCGGAAATCCGCAAATCCCTTTAAGTGGACCGATGTTCTCCCGGAATGCCGCAATGATGCACGTGCATCATCGGTCATGCACATCGCTGCGACCGAGTTCCGTCTGTGCGAGGGAGTCTGCATTCCGATACATAACCTGCACGGCGTTGAAGGCGCGGTGTCGCTTGGCGGCGAGCACGTTGAGGTAAACGCAGAATCGCTCAGCTTCATCCACCTGATCAGCGTTTTCGCCGCCACGCAGATGGCGAGGGTCACGGCGAGCTTGCAGCAAAACCTGACGATGGCTCTTTCGCACCGTGAACGCGAGGTCATGTGCTGGGCAGCTTCCGGCAAGACGGCGGCCGAGACGGCCTCCCGCATGAATCTCGCGGTGAGTACGGTCGAGAAGCAGATCGCCTCCGCGATGCGCAAGCTGCGAAGCGCGACCAAAACCCAAGCCGTGGCCGTGGCCTTAGCCGAGCAGTATATTGCCGTTTAGACACGGGTAGGGCCATACTCGCGTCACAGTTGCCTTATCTCCTGGATATGCAACCGGGGGAGCGGTCATGATTTACGCCATTACGCCAGAGAACCGGGAATCCTACGCTTCATTCATTGAGCAGCAGTTCCAGATTCGCCACGCCATCTTCGTCAAGGAGAAAGGCTGGCACGAGTTCGAGCGCCGCTCGACCTATGAGATGGATCAGTATGATGATGACGAGGCGATCTACATCCTCGCGGCGGAAGGCGAGCGGGTGATCGCCGGCTTCCGGCTCTATCCGACGACGCGCCCTCACATGCTGGTCAGCGCCTTCCCTCAGCTGGTCGAAGGGGAAGCGCCGCGCGGCCCGGATATTCTGGAATGGTCGCGCATTTTCATTGTGCGGGATAAACGAGATAGCGGAGTTTATTACGAGCTCGGCGCCGCGATGCATGAATTCTGCTTCGCCAGGGGCGTCACGTCCGTCACTGCGGTCATCCAGATGCCGCGACTGGCCGTCATGCGACATGCGGGATTTGCCGTGCGGCCGCTCGGGCTTCCCAAAGACATTGGCGGCCAACCCTTCCTCGCGGTACACGTCGAAGTACGGGAAGACGCGCTCGCCGAGGTTCGTCGCGTGGGAAACATCCAAGGTCCGGTGATCGTCAATCCGATTCCGCACGCCGCTGCGGCCGCGGCTGCGAGCCTCCACTGAACGGCTCTGCGGAAATGCAAGAAATACCCAATTGCCTCTAGAGCCGCTCCGCCGCGATTGTCTCGTGACGCGGGGGTGTGTCATGGCGGATCGGGACCGACTTGTCGCTTGGGCGCGGATGATCGTTGCGATGCTTGATGAAGCCGAGCTGTGGGACGATGTTTACATCACGATCGCGGGGCATTTGACGTTGCGCGAAATATTCAACGCGCTGATCGAGCGGGACCTGATCACCGAGGAGGAAGCAAGGGAACTGGGCATCCATCCGGATTTGGCTTCGCCGTCGCTTTCACTGGTGTCCGCCCGATCTGAGCGGAGTAACGTCGTGCCCATTCGGCTGGGTTGAAGGCCGGCCTACGCCGGCTGCACGAAGCTTTCCAGCACCATCTTGCGGCCGGCCTTGTCGAAGTCGACGGTGAGCTTGTTACCATCGACGAGCGCGACGGTGCCCGGCCCGAATTTCAGATGAAACACGCGCGCCCCTCTGGCAAAGGCTGATTTGCCAGTCGAGGTTGCAACCAGCTCGCCTTCGATCTGTATCGGACCGCGGCGCGAGGAAGAACCCCAGTCGGCACTCCCCCCGCCCTTGCCCCAGGCATTGGCGCGTTCGCTAAACCCGCCGCCATTCCCGCCGGCCGCATTGCGGCGCGCCTGCGCGCGCTGCCAGCCGGGTGTCGCATAGCTCGACGCATAGGTGTCCATGTTCTCGAACCGCGAGACGCCGTAGCCCCCGTAAGTGGACGCGCCCGGCGCCTCGACGACTTCGACATGGTCGGCCGGCAGGTCGTCGAGAAACCGCGAGGGGATCGTCGTTTGCCACAGGCCGCGAATGCGGCGGTTTGTGGCAAACGTGATTTTCGCACGGCGCTTGGCGCGCGTGAGCCCGACATAGGCCAGACGCCGCTCCTCTTCGAGGCCGGCGCGGCCGTTCTCATCGAGCGAACGCTGCGACGGAAACAGCCCTTCCTCCCAGCCCGGCAGATATACCGTTTCGAATTCCAGCCCCTTCGCCGCATGCAGCGTCATGATCGAGACGCGCGCGCCCGAGTCCTTGTTGTCAACATCCATGACAAGCGAGATATGTTCGAGGAAGCTCGCGAGGTTCGGGAATTCGTCCATCGCGCGCACGAGTTCTTTTAAATTCTCGAGCCGCCCCGCCGCTTCCGCCGTGCGATCACGCTGCCACATCTCGGTGTAGCCGGATTCTTCAAGAATCGCCTCGGCCAATTCGGCATGCGGCTTTGTGTCGATCATTGCCGCCCAGCGCGAAAAATCGGCGAGAAGATCGCGCAATGTCTGGCGCGGCTTCGCCTTGATCTCGTCGGTCTCGACCAGTGAACGCGCAGCGAGCATCAGCGGCACGTTCTGCCGCCGCGCATGTTCGTGCAGCAGCTGCAGCGTCGCGTCACC
>JAXDNY010000257.1:0-31520 GCA_034669145.1 Hyphomicrobiales bacterium | reverse complement strand
CGCACGCCGCGCCGACGATCATCATGCCTTCGACGCCGAGGTTCAGGACGCCCGCGCGCTCGACCACCAGTTCGCCCGAGGCCGCGAGCAGCAGCGGCGTCGAGGCGGTGATCACCGTCAGCAGGACGGCCTCAATGAACTCCATGGGCGACCTTCGGAGCGAGCAGAACGCGGAGGCGGTAGAGGATGAGCGTGTCGCAGGCGAGCACGTAGAACAGCAGGATGCCCTGGAACACCTTGGTGAGATCGAGCGGCACCTTGAGCGCAATCTGCGCGCTCTCCCCGCCGATGAAGGTGAGCGCGAGGAACAGCGCGGCGATCAGGATGCCGACCGGATTCAGCCGGCCAAGGAACGCCACGATGATCGCCGTGAACCCGTAGCCCGGCGAGATGTTGGGCTGGAGATGGTTCACGGTCGCCGACACCTCAATGATGCCGGCAAGGCCGGCGAGCGCGCCGGAGATCGCGAAGGTCAGCACGGTCAGGGTCTTGTCGTTGAAGCCGGCGAAGCGTGCGGCACGCGGCGCCGCGCCGACCAGCTTGATCTCGAAGCCGCGTAGCGTGCGCCCAAGCATGATCGTCGCCCAGATCACCACCAGCAGCGCGATGATCGCGCCGAAATGCAGGCGGCTTCCCTCGATCAGCGTCGGCATCGTGGCGACGGGGTTGAATTCGGCGGTGGTCGGGAAGTTGAAGCCCTTCGGATCGCGCCACGGCCCGCGCACCAGATAGTCGAGCAGCAATTCGGCGACATAGACCAGCATCAGCGACGTGAGAATTTCGCTCGCGCCGAACCGCACCTTGAGCAGCGCCGGGACCAGCGCATAAGCCGCGCCGCCGAGCGCGCCGAGGAGGAGCATCGCGGGCAGCACCCAATACCCCGCGCCCGTCCCGTGCGTCGCGACCGCGAGCCAGCCGCCGGTGATCGCGCCGACCAGGAACTGGCCCTCGGCGCCGATGTTCCAGGCGTTCGCCAGATAGCAGAGCGACAAGCCGACCGCGATCAACACCAGCGGCGTCGCTTTCACGGCGATTTCCTGCAACGCCCACGGGTCGCGCAGCGGATCGAGAAAATAGATCTTCAAGGCCTCGACCGGCGGCTTGCCGAGCACGGCGAACAGCGCAGCGCCGGTCGCAAGCGTCAACGCGACCGCGAGCAGCGGCGAGGCAATCGCCATCAGGATCGACCGCTCGGCGCGGCGTTCAAGCGCGAGCCGCATGGTCCCTGCCCTTCATGCCCACGCCGGCCATCAGCATGCCGATTTCGCCGCGATCCGCTCGGCGCGTCTGGCGCGGCGCGGACAACCGCCCGGCACAGATCACCACCAGCCGGTCGGAGATTTCATAGAGTTCGTCGAGGTCCTGGCTCATCACCAGCACGGCGGCGCCGCGGCCTGCAAGATCGATGATCGCCTGACGGATTGCGGCGGCAGCGCCCGCATCGACGCCCCAGGTCGGCTGGCTGACGATGAGCAGGCGCGGCTCGCGCAGGATTTCGCGCCCCACCACGAATTTCTGCAGGTTGCCGCCCGATAGGCTGACCGCCTCGGGATCGGGCTTTGCCTTGCGCACGTCGTAGGCCTTGGTGATGCGGTCGACGAAGGCGCGCATCTGCCCGCGATCGATAAAGCCGCGCCGCACCATCGGGCTCGCGGCGTGGCCGCTGATCAGCGCGTTGTCGGAGAGCTTGAAGCGCGGCGCCGTCGCATGGCCGAGCCGCTCCTCCGGCACAAAGGCGGCACCGAGCCGCCGCCGTTCGGTGATCGAGAGCCGCCCGGCATCGGTATTGTCGATGCGGATGACATCGGCCTTCTCCGCCAGCACCTCGCCGGAGAGCACGGCGAACAGCTCGTCCTGGCCATTTCCCGCAACACCCGCCAGCCCAAGGATTTCGCCCGCCGCCAGCTCGAACGTGATGCCGTCGAGCTTCACGCCATGGGGATCGTCCGGCGTGAGATTGAGGTTGCGCACGACCAGCCGCGGATTGCCGAGCTTCTTCGATCCGTCCGAACGAACCGCGCCGACTTCGCCGCCGACCATCATGCTGGCGAGCGATTGCGCGGTTTCGGCGCGTGGATCGCAGGTCGCGATGACCTTGCCGCCGCGCAGGATGGTGGCGGTGTCGCACAGCGCGCGCACCTCCTCGAGCTTGTGGCTGATGTAGAGGATGGCGCGGCCTTCCTTGCGTAGCACGCGCAAGGTGCGGAACAGCTGCTCGGCCTCCTGCGGGGTCAGCACCGAAGTCGGCTCGTCGAGGATCAAGAGCTTCGGGTCCTGCAACAGGCAGCGCACGATCTCGATGCGCTGGCGCTCGCCAACCGACAGCCGCCACACGTCGCGCTGCGGATCGAGCGGCAGGCCATACGCGCGCGACACTTCGGCGACGCGCTCGTCGAGCCCGGCAAGCGCCGCGCTATCGAGACCGAGCGCGACGTTCTCGGCCACGGTCAGCTGCTCGAACAGGCTGAAGTGCTGGAACACCATGCCGACGCCACGCGCGCGGGCGGCGTGCGGGCTCGCCAGCACGATCGGCTCGCCCTGCCAGCGGAATTCGCCCACGCTCGGCTGCAACAGGCCGTAGATCATCTTGACCAGCGTCGATTTGCCGGCGCCGTTCTCGCCGAGCAGCGCGTGCACTTCGGCCGGCCAGATCTCCAGATTGATGGCGTCGTTGGCGACGAAGTCGCCATAGAGCTTGGTGATGCCGACGGCTTCGAGCAGCGGCACTTCGTCCGGCTGCACCGGCTTGTCGGGTCCGGGAGCGATGGCGAGCGCGGCCTCAGCCATGGCGCGCCCTGCCTGATTTGGATTCGCTCACTTGGCCGGCGTTGAGCACCCCTTCACGCACCACCAGCACCTGCGCGGCAACCGACGCCGCGATGGCGGCGGGCGCCTTGTCCTTGATCGTCGTCAGCCCGATCGGGCAGATGAGTTTGCCGATGGCATCGGCCGCCATCCCCATCTTGTGCATCGCCGCGGTGAAACGCGCGCGCTTGGTCGCGCTGCCGATCAGGCCCACGTAGGGAAAGCGGTTTGCCTGCAACGCCGCGATGACCAGATCGAGATCGAGCGCGTGGCTGTGGGTCATTACGGCTATGAACGCGCCGTCCGGCGCCTTTCCCAGCAACTCGACCGGGTCGCCCTGCGTGATGGCCGTGACGTTGGCCGGAAAAGCTTCCGGGATCGCGCCGGGCCGCATGTCGATCCAGCTCACCAGAAATGGCAACGGTGCGAGCGCTACGCTGAGCGCGCGCCCCACATGGCCCGCGCCGAACAGATAGAACGGCGTCGGCTCGTCGCCGAACCGTTCATAGACACGGCCATCGGATCGAACCTCGTAGGCCGGGCGCGGCGAACGGCCTTCGTTCTCCTCCGCGACGCGCCGCGAGAGCCGCCCGTCGCCTGCCACGCTCGCAATCGTCGTCAGCATGCCGGCCCGCTCCGCTTCGGCGAGGGGCGCAATCGCCTCGCGGTCGGCCGCGCTGAACCGTTCGATGGTGAGCAGTACGCGCCCGCCGCAGCATTGCCCGAGATCGGGCCCGAGCGCGCGGTCGAGCCGCGTCACCGCGGGTCCGTCGCGCCGCGTGAGCAGCGCCTGCGCTTCGGCCAATGCGCCCCACTCCAATGCGCCGCCTCCGATCGTGCCGGTGAACGCGCCGTTGGGCGCCACCGCCATGCGGGCGCCGACTTCGCGCGGGCTTGAGCCCTGCGCCTGCGCCAACGTCACCAGCGCCGCCGCACCATGCTCGGCCAAAAAGCGCGCGATGGTCGGCCAGGTCGACATCAGCTCACCGCCTGCACGGCGCGCAAGATCGCCTCCGGCGTCGCCGGCGCATCGAGCGGCACCGGCACCGCCGGATTGAGGCTGTGGATCGCGTCCGCAATCGCGGCGAACACCGAGATCGCCAGCATCAGCGGCGGCTCGCCGACCGCCTTGGAGCGATGGATCGTGTCCTCGCGGTTCGCGCCGTCCCATAGCGCGATCTCGAAATGCTCGGGCACATCGGAGGCGCAGGGGATCTTGTAGGTCGAGGGCGCGTGGCTGAGCAGCCGCCCATCGGCGTGGAACACAAGTTCCTCGGTCGTCAGCCAGCCCATGCCCTGCACGAAGCCGCCTTCGATCTGCCCGATGTCGACCGCCGGATTGAGCGAGCGGCCGACGTCGTGGAGGATGTCGACGCGCTGCACTTTCATCTCGCCGGTCGTCACATCCACCAGCACTTCCGAGCACGCCGCCCCGTAGGAGAAATAGAAGAACGGCCGGCCCTGGCCCTTGGCGGCGTCCCAATGGATTTTCGGCGTCTTGTAGAAACCGGTCGAGGATAGCGACACGCGCGCCATGTAAGCCTTGCGGATCAGCTCGGCGAACGGCACGGACTGGTTGCCGATGAACACGCGGTTGTCGCGGAATTCGATCTGGTCGGATGCGACCTCGTAACTCTCGGCCGCGAAGACGATCAGCCGCGCCTTGATCGCGCCGGCCGCGTTCTTCGCGGCCCAGCCGTTGATGTCGGAGCCCGATGACGCCGCGGTGGCCGATGTATTCGGCACCTTCGCGGTGGTCGTGGCGGTGATCTTCACCTTGTCGAGATCGACGCCGAATTCCTCGGCCACGACCTGCGCCACCTTGACGTAGAGCCCCTGCCCCATCTCGGTGCCGCCGTGATTCAGGTGGATCGATCCGTCCTGGTAGACGTGCACCAGCGCGCCGGCCTGATTGAGGTGCGTGGTGGTGAACGAGATGCCGAACTTCACCGGCGTGAGCGCAAGGCCGCGCTTGAGCGTCGCACTCTCGGCATTGAACGCCGCGATCTTGCGCCGCCGCGCGCGATAATCGCTTGTCGCCTCGCAGCGGTCGATCAACGCGGGCAGGATATTATCCTCGACGACCATGCCGTAAGGCGTCACGTCGCGGCCCTCGCCGTAAAGATTGCGCTTGCGCACGTCGAGGGGGTCGATCCCAAGCGCCCAGGCGATCTCGTCGATCGCGCGCTCCGCCACCATCATGCCCTGCGGGCCGCCGAAGCCGCGGAACGCCGTGTTCGACACGGTGTT
This sequence comes from Hyphomicrobiales bacterium, assembly GCA_034669145.1. Taxonomy (GTDB): domain Bacteria; phylum Pseudomonadota; class Alphaproteobacteria; order Rhizobiales; family Xanthobacteraceae; genus PALSA-894. The sequence goes on along the minus strand of JAXDNY010000257.1, from coordinate 26,465 downwards.
GGTCTTCATCCGCTTGGTCGTGATGGTCGCGGCTGGAAGGTAATAGGCGTTGTCGGCATGGAACATGGCGCGGTCGTTGATCGCGCCCGACACGTCGGCCGAATAGCCGCAGCGCGACGCCATCACGGTGTCCAGCGCCTGGATGCGGCCGTCGACATCGAAACCGACTTCGTAATCGGAGAGGAAATCGTGGCGCTTGCCGGTGAGGCACATGTCGTCGTCGCGGTCGAGCCGGATCTTGCACGGCTTGCCGGTGACGCGCGCGCCGAGCGCCGCGATGGCCGCCCATTGCGCGGCCTGTGTTTCTTTCCCGCCGAACGCCCCGCCCATGCGGCGCACCTCGACGGTGACGGCGACGACCGGGACGTTGAGCATTCCGGCGACCAGATGCTGCATCTCGCTCGGGTGCTGAGTCGAGGTGTAGACCGTCATGTCTCCGTCTTCGCCCGGAATGGCGAGCGAGACCTGGCCTTCGAGATAGAAATGCTCCTGGCCCCCGATGCGCAGCCGGCCTTTCACCCGGTAGGCGCTTTGCGCGAGCGCGGCCGCGCTGTCGTCCTTGCGGAACGTGTAATCCGGCAGGATGTGGCTGTCGGCGGCAAGCGCGTCGTCGACCGAGACGCAGTGCGTGCCGACCGAGGCCTCGACTTTGGCGAGCTTGGCGGCGCGGCGCGCCTCACCGCGCGTTTTCGCCACGACGGCGAACACGACCTGGCCGTAAAAATCGATACGGCTGTCGACGAAGATCGGATCGTCGTGCAGGACCGGGCCGACATCGTTCTTGCCGGGGATATCTTTCGCGGTCAGCACCGCGACGACGCCGGGCGCAGCGCGCACTGCATCGAGATCGACGCCGAGCAATTGCCCCGACGCGACGTGTGTGCCGCCGACCGCGATGTGCAGCAGGCCCTCCGGCTCGCGGATGTCGTCCACGAACGTCGCGCTGCCCGCGACATGCTTCGGCGAGGAATCATGCCGCAGCGGCCGGCGTACGACGCGCAGGCGCAATTCCTCCGAGCGGCGGTCAAGCTGAAGCGACATCGGCCGCCTCCCGGATCCCGACCAGGCGCGTCTTGCGCGTCGAGGCCCCGCCGATTTCGCTCAGCGCCCGGCGCAGCAGCGCGCGCGCCGCATCGAGGCGATATTTCGCGCTCGCCCGCAGATCGTCGATTGGGGAAAAATCCTGCGCCAGCGCCTCAATCGCCTCCTCCAGGGTTTTCGGCTGGTCGAGAAAGGTCTCGATCAGCGCCTTCTCGGCCGTGCGCGCGCGCTTCGGGATCGCCGCCATGCCGCCGAACGCGATACGCGCGCCCGCGATGCGCGTGCCGTCGAGGCGCAGCTTGAACGCACCCATCACGGCGGAAATATCCGAGTCGAAGCGCTTGGAAATCTTGTAGGAGCGGAAATGTTCGCCCTCGCCGAACTTTGGAATGCGCACCACGCGCACGAACTCGCCCGCCATGCGGTCCTGCTTGCCGTAATCGACGAAGTAATTCTCCAGCGGCAAAGTACGCGGGCGGTCGCCGCGCTGCAGGCCGAGCGTTGCGCCGAGCGCGATCAGCGCAGGCGGCAGGTCGCCGATCGGCGAGCCATTCGCGATGTTGCCGCCGACGGTCGCGGCCATGCGCACCTGCGTGCCGGCGAAGCGGCGCGTCAGTTCGCCGAGATCGCGATCGATCGCCGCCAGATACGGCATCGCCTCGGTGAGCGTCACCATCGCACCGAAGCTCACTGCGTCGCGGCGATCCTCGATTTCCTCGAGCCCCTTCACCCGGCCGAGCCAGATCACCTTGGGCAGGTCGCGCAATTGTTTCGTCACCCACAGCCCGACATCGGTCGAACCGGCGATCAGGGTCGCGCTCGGGTTGGCGAAATAGAGCTTGGCCAGCGCCATGATGCTCGCGGGCGCGGCAAAGAAACGGTCGCGGCTGCCGACGAACATGTCTTCGCTGTCTCTCAGTTCGGAAAGCATGCGCCGCGCGTCCGGCTCCTCGGTCGAGAACCAGTCGTTCGGAGGCGCCGCGCAGGACGCGAGCGCCGCATCGACGATCGGGCGATAGCCGGTGCAGCGGCAGAGATTGCCGGCGATCCAGTCGTTGACGCGTTGGCGGTCCACCGGACGCGCGTCGGTGCGGTGATACAGCGCGAACAGCGCCATCACGAAGCCCGGCGTGCAGAAGCCGCATTGCGAGCCGTGCAGATCGACCATCGCCTGCTGCACCGGGTGCAGGGTGCCGTCGCGCGCGAGGTCTTCAACCGTGATGATCTCGCAGCCGTCCGCCTGACCGGCGAACAGGATGCAGGCGTTGACCGGCTCGTAGACGAGGCGCTCGCCGCGCAGCCGCCGCAGCACGACCGTGCAGGCCCCGCAGTCGCCCTCGGCGCAGCCTTCCTTGGTGCCGGTCGCCCGTTCGCTGAGCCGCAAATAGTCGAGCAGGGTCAGCGTCGGCGAAATTCCCGTGAGCTTCACCACCTTGCCGCGCCGCAGGAAACGGATGTCGCCGCGCATTCAGCTGCCCCGATAGGTCGAATAGGCGTATGGGGAAACGAGCAGCGGGACGTGATAGTGGGTGTCCTCGGTCACGCCGAAGCGCAGCGGCACGAGATCGAGGAACGGCGGATCGGGCAGCGCGACGCCGCGGCTCCGAAAATAGTCGCCGACGTGAAACATGATTTCGTAGTGCCCTGCGGCAAATGCCGCGCCGTCCAGCAGCGGCTTGTCACAGCGGCCGTCCGCATTGGTGATGGCCTCGGCCACGACCGCCGGCGTTCCGTCGAGACGCGTCAGGATGACCTTGAGCCCGGCCGCCGGCCGTCCAGCCGCGGTATCCAGCACGTGTGTGGTGATCCGGCCCATGGGACACGCAACTCCGCCGGCGACCTGGCCGGCAGCCCGCATGTTCCAACAAAAAGCCGCCCGACAAAAGGCTTCAAATTCGGGCAGCCAGTGCGGTGAAATGCGGCAGTCTTACCGCCCATCAGGCGTCCGCACGCCGATCCAGCTGTCGCGCACCTGATGATAATGAACACGCGGGTCGTATATTTCGGCCGGCAGGCCGAGAACGGCAGGCGACAGCCGACCGATCGCCGATAGCACGCTATACGAAGCCACGACCCGATCGTGCTGCGCGTTGATCAGCGTAACGCGCGCGTTCAGCAGCGTCTGGAGGGCATTGAGCACGTCCAGGGTTGTGCGGCTGCCGGCCCGCGCCTCGTTTCGAACGCCGTTGAGGGCGCTCTCCGAATATCGCACCTGCCGTGTGGCTGCCTCGGTCTGTGCCTTGGCGGCGTCGAGTTGACCCCAATATTGAACCACGCTGGCGCGCACCTGATCGCGGACCTGATCGAGGGTGAAACGCTGCTGGCCGACGGCCTCTTTGTTCTGCCGAATGGCCGAGTACTCACTGCCACCCTGGTAGATCGGAACCGTGAGCTTCGCCTGCACCGTGCTGTTGAACAGTTTTATCGTAGAGTCGGGCGAGCTGAATTGCTGGTACTGGCTGCTCCCCTGCAGCACCAAGGTGGGATAAAGCCCGGCTTCGGCGATCCTGACCTGCAACTGCGCGACATCCACGTCGTACATTGCGGCGGTCACCGACGGGTTTTGCAACGTGGCCTGGGCAACCGCCGCTTCCACCGTGCGCGGTGAAAATCGATCGACCGGCATCCCGGGTGAAAGATCATTCGGCGCTGTTCCGATGACGCGCCGGTAGTTTGCTTTGGTCGTAATCAACGTGGATTCAGCCGCGTATAGCGAGGCCTCGCCCGCGGCGAGCTGAGCTTGCGTCTGATCGACATCGGTGGCCGTCACGGATCCCGCGTCGAAGCGATCCTGCGTGACCTTGAGCGTCTCCCGCAGCACGCGAATGTTGCTGCGCTGGAGATCCAAATTCGCGCTATCGCGCAACACGTCCATGTAAACGCTGGCGGCGGAGAGCAGGACCGACTGCTCGATGACGCGCAGGGTCTCGCGCGCGGCAAAAACCTGATTTTCGGCAGCGCGTGTCCGGTTCGGTGTCTGGGCGTTGAAAAGGTTCTGCGACGCCGTGACACCGGCAGACAAAGTGTTGGAGGTGTCGTTTACGGTGACCGATGACACTCCGGGCAGCAGACCCGGAATGTTGGCGCGCAGATCAAGGTGTTGCTTGCCCGCGCTGGCGGTCGCGCTGACGGTCGGCCGATAGCCGGAGAGCGCTTGCGGCACGTTCTCATCAGTTTGGCGCACGGTCGCGCGCTGCGCATTGAGCTGCGGATTGTTCTGGTACGCACGGGCAAGCGCCGCCTCGATCTTCTCGGCGGCCGCCGGGGCACACCAGGCCAGTGACCCAATCAGGACAACAGACGCATCCAGGGTGGCGCGCGACTTGCGCCATGCGTGCGTCGTTGTCCTCATGACGACATGGAGCGCCGTGTTTCCCATCCTACGCTCCCCCTCAACTCTGACGACACCTCACCGCGGGCGGGTAACGGATAAGCGCACTCGATCCAGGCATCAGTATACCGGACCGTTGCCGCAATGATATCCCGCGCCCCGCCGTCGGCATTGGACAGCAGTACGTCGCGGAGATCGAAGCTTATCGGCGTTCATCGCTGCGATCGGCGCAAGCTTCCTACAGCCAGAGCAAGATCGAAAAAGCCTCTGCACCCGCGATCTCTAACTCAACAACGGGACGTGGCCTCCTTCCACGGCTCGTGCCGCGGCTTGCCCGCGACGTTTGAGCCGGACGCCTAATTCAGATGCCGGCCGAAGCCACGGTCGACAGTGAGAGCAAAGGACGGGCGCAGGTTCGCTTCACTTGCGCATGAATCATGAAGCCGATTGGACATGGCTCCGATGCCGCGCCGGATACGGTCACGGCTGCGCCCGAGCAACACTCGGCGCCGGCCGCACCCATCGGGGACGCGCAGCGCACAGATGAAATAGCACCAACGGCCGAGGCGGCTGTCGCGATGCCTCAGGATCGCCAGCCAGACGGCGTGGATGCATCGCGGGAGGCGGCGGACGACACACGGCCGGCCGAGAATCCGATTGCGCATGAAGCGCACGCCAGCCTCCTGCGCCGGCATCCGATCGCCATCCCGGCCGGTGCAATCGTCTTCATCCTGGCCGTTGTCGCCGGCTATCTCTCCTGGGACTACTCACGACATTTCCAATCGACCGATGACGCCTTTATCGCGGCGCGCCAGTTCGCCGTGGCGCCGAAGGTCGCGGGCTACATCACGGCGGTGCTGGTCACTGACAATCAGCACGTTGCGGCTGGCGACGTCATCGCCCGCATCGACGAGCGCGACTACCGGATTGCTCTGGAGCAGGCCGAGGCACAAGTCGCGACCGCACAGGCCACCATCGAAAACGCCGCTGCGCAGATCGCGGTTCAGCGCGAGCAGATCAACGCCAGCCAGGCGCAGGTCGAACAGGCGCAGGCGAACCTCGTGTTCGCGCAGGAGCAGGCCGCGCGTTACCAGGGCCTCGCGCAGAAGGGCTCGGGAACGGTGGAGAGCGCGCAGCAATATGCGTCCCAGCTGCACCAGCAGGAGGCTGCGCTGAAGAGCGCGCAGGCGAGCCTCTCGGTCGCACAGCGGCAGGTCGGGACGCTCAATGCGCAGCGCAGCAGTGCCGTTGCCAATCTCGGGCAGGCGCAAGCACAACGCGATCAGGCGCGATTGAACCTGTCCTACACGAATGTCACGGCGGCGCAGCCCGGCCGCGTCGTCAGCCTTACGGCGGCGGTCGGCCAACTGGCCCAAGCGGGCACCAACATCACGATGTTCGTACCGGACGAGATCTGGGTCACGGCGAACTTCAAGGAGACCCAACTGGCGGCGATGCGCCGCGGCCAACCGGCCGCCTTGCGCATCGACGCCTATCCCGATCGCGCCATTCGCGGTCACGTCGACAGCGTCCAACCCGGGTCCGGAACGGCCTTCTCGCTGCTGCCGGCGGAAAACGCGACCGGCAACTACGTCAAGATCGTACAGCGCGTCCCGGTGAAGATTGTCATCGACGATCCGCCCGCCGACGTCGCGCTCGGTCCCGGCATGTCGGTCGTGCCGAGCGTGCGCATCGATCCTGCGGCATCGCTGCTTGAGCGGCTGAGGGCATTGCTGTGAGCGGCGGCGCCGCGGCCAAAGGCGGCACCGCGACGGTCAACCCCTGGCTGATCGCCGTGCTGGTGGCGGTTGCGACATTCATGGAGGTCCTCGACACCACCATCGCCAATGTCGCCTTGCGGTATATCGCCGGCGGCCTCGGCATCAGCCAGGACGAGGCGTCCTGGGTGGTGACGACCTACCTCGTCGCGAACGCGATCGCGTTGACGGCCAGCAGCTTCCTCGCGCGGCTGTTCGGCCGAAAAGCGTTCTTCCTGACCTGCCTCGGACTGTTCACCGTCAGCTCCGTGCTGTGCGGATTTTCGTGGAATCTCCAATCGCTATTGCTGTTCCGGATCCTGCAGGGCCTCGGCGGCGGCGGCATGGTGCCGGTCTCGCAGTCGATCCTCGCGAGCGCCTTCCCGCCGGAGAAGCGTGGCCAAGCCTTCGCCCTGTTCGGTGTAGCGGTGGTGGTCGCGCCGGTTGTCGGCCCGACGCTCGGCGGCTGGTTGTCGGACAATTACTCGTGGCACTGGTGCTTTCTGATCAACGGCCCGGTCGGGGTCGTCGCGATCGCGCTCATCACGCTGGTGCTTCGGGAATCGCACGAGGCGATCGAGGAACGCAGACGGCTCAAGCGGCAAGGTTTCCGCTTTGACACGGTCGGATTCATACTGGTCGCCACCTTTCTCGGCGCACTGGAAATCGTGCTCGATCGGGGCCAGGAGGACGACTGGTTCGGATCGAGCTTCATCGTCACCTTTGCGATCATTTGCGGCCTCGCGTTCGTGACGATGATTCCGTGGGAGATCACCCGGCGAAACCCGGTCGTCGATATCCGCATGCTGGGCACGCGCCAGTTCGGCTCGTGCTTCGTCGTCATGCTGGCGACCGGAGCGATCCTTTTCTCGACGACGCAGTTTCTGCCTCAGCTCGTGCAGGAGGGCTTCGGCTATACGGCGACCTGGGCCGGCCTCATTCTCTCGCCGGGCGGCGTTGTCACCATGGCGATGATGTTCGTCGTCGGCCGGCTCTCGGGCGTGGTCCAGCCCCGGTATCTGATCGCGACGGGCGCGGCGCTGGTTGCTCTGTCGATGTACGACTTGACCAATGTGTACGGCGACCTCGGCTTCTGGTTCTTCGCGGGCTCCCGCATGCTCCTTGGCGTCGGACTGCCGCTGGTCTTCCTTCCGATCCTCGCCGCATCGTATGCCGGCATTCCACCGGACAAGACCGATCAGGCCTCCGCCTTGATGAACGTGGCGCGCAACACCGGGGGATCGATCGGCATTTCGCTTGCGACGAACGTGCTGGCGCATCGTGCGCAATTTCACCAGAGCCGGCTGGCCGAGAACACCATCCCGTCGAACGTGCAGTACCAGCAGACGATGCAACAGGTAACGCAGTATTTCATCGACCAGGGCAGCTCGATGGCGCAGGCGCAGGGGCGCGCCTTTGCGTGGATCGCGCAGCAGGTGCAGGCGCAAGCCGTCTATCTGGCCTATGCGGATGTCTTCTTCACGCTGATGCTGGTCTCGGCCGCCGCGATCCCGCTCGCGCTCATTCTGCGCAACGTCAAGCTTGGCGGCGCCGCGCCGGTGGGCCACTAGGATTGAGCGGCGGGAACATTCCCGCCGCTGCCGTCTCGGGCTACGGCACCAGGATCAGCGACCCCGTGGTCTTGCGGCTTTCCAGGTCCTCGTGCGCCTTGCGCGCATCCTTCAGCGGATACGACCCGGCAACGTCGATCTTCACCGCGCCGGAGCCGACGACGTCAAACAGGTCCTTGGCGATCGCCAGCAGGTCCTCGCGCTTGGCCGCATAGTGATTGAGCGTCGGGCGCGTCGCGAACAGCGAGCCCTTGTTTTGCAGCATGTTGATGTTGAACGCGTCGATCTGGCCCGACGACGCGCCGAACGAGACGAACATGCCGAGCGGCCTTAAACAGTCGAGCGAGCCCGGGAATGTCGTCTTGCCGACGCCGTCATAGACCACGTCGCACATCTTGCCGCCGGTGATCTCCTTCACCCTGGCGACGAAGTCCTCGTCCTTGTACAGGATCGTGTGGTGGCAGCCGTTCTTCTTGGCAAGCTCCGCCTTTTCCTTCGAGCCGACGGTGCCGATCACGGTCGCGCCGAGATGATTGGCCCATTGGCAGAGGATCAGGCCGACGCCGCCGGCTGCCGCATGCATCAGGATGGTGTGGCCCTTCTCGACCTTGAAGGTGCGGCGCACCAGATATTGCGCCGTCATGCCCTTGAGCATCATGCCGGCGGCCTGCTGGTGGCTGATGTTGCCCGGCACCTTCACGGCCCGGTCGGCCGGAACATTGCGCTCGGCCGCGTAACCGCCGAACGGGAACACGGCGGCGACACGATCGCCGACCTTGATATCGGTCACGCCTGAGCCGACCGCAGTCACGTCCCCCGAGCCCTCGTTGCCGGCGATGAACGGATAGCCGCCGGGAGGCGGGTACGCGCCGTTGCGGAAATAGACGTCGATGAAATTGATGCCCGCGGCCCCCTGCTTGACGCGGACCTGGTTCGGCCCCGGCGCTGGAAGCTCGACGTCCTCGTAGGTCAGAACGTCCGGACCGCCGGCTTTATGAACGCGTACCGCCGCAACCATGTGTCTTCTCCCGCAAATGCGCACGTTGATGTCGGGTGCGCTTCAATTGATGGGCAAGTTATCGCCGCGCGGGATCATAGGTTCCGGCGTTGCGGATGCAAGGCGCATCGCAGGTGGGCCGTTATCGCCCACCCGCGACGCGCACGTTCGTGCCCGTGGTGTAGGACGATGCGTCGGAGAGCAGGAACAGCACCGTTTCGGCGACCTCTTCGGCGCTGCCCGCGCGCGCCATCGGCACGGTCGGCGCGATACGCTCGATGCGGCCGGGCGGATGGATGTCGGTTGCGATGATGCCCGGCGACACCGCGTTGACGCGGATGCCATCCGCGGCAAGCTCCTTCGACAGCCCGATGGTCATGGAGTCGACCGCGCCCTTGGAGGCTGCGTACCAGACATATTCGCCGGGGCTGCCGAGGACGGCTCCCATCGAGGAGATCAGCACCATCGCGCCGCCCGGCCCGCCGTGCTTGGTGGAAATGCGCGGGATCGCGGCCTTGGCGCAGAGCAGCGCGCCGACCACGTTGAGCTCCATCGTGTCGCGGATGGTCTTTGCCTCGGCCGCTTCGACGCGCGAGTTTCCGCCCGTTGTGCCCGCGTTGTAGACAAGATGGGTGAGCCGGCCGAGCTCCTTGTCGATGGTGGCGAACGTGCGCTCGATGTCGGCCTCTTGCGCCATGTCGCCCTGGATCGCGACCGCGCGCTGCCCCGCCGCCTTGATAGCCGCGACGACCTCATCGGCGGCCTTGGCGTCGCGCAGATAGTTCACCGCCACGTCATAGCCGCGCGTGCCCGCGAGTTTCGCGGTCGCGGCGCCGATGCCGCGGCTCGCGCCGGTCACGAGAAGAACTTTGCTCATTGATGGCGCTCCCGCATTCCCTGGGCCTTCGTACGCGCAGCCTTGCGCACGCGATTGCGGTTGGCTAGCACATTGAACAGTTCGACCGCGCCGGCAAACGCCATCGACGCATAGATATAGCCGCGCGGAATGTGAAACTCGAACCCGTCCGCCACCAGCGCGACACCGATCATCACCAGGAATGCCAGCGCCAGCATCTTCGTGGTCGGATGCTCGGCGACAAAATGCGCGACCGGGCCGGAGGCCACATACATCACGATGACGGCGATGATCACGGCCGTGATCATGATCTCGATGTCCTGGGCCATGCCGATCGCGGTGACGATCGAATCGACGGAGAAGACAAGATCCACCAGCACGACCTGGAGCACGATCATGGAGAACGCCGCGTAGACCTTTGCGGTGGTCTCGTCATGATCATCCGCCTCCACTTCGGCGTGGATTTCGTGCGTCGCCTTGGCGATCAGGAAAAGCCCACCGACGATCAGGATGATGTCGTGCCAGGAGAACTCGCGGCCAACCAGCGTGATCACCGGGTAGGTCAGCTTCATCAGCCAAGTCAGGCCGAACAGCAGGACGATGCGGAACACAAGCGCGAGCGCGAGCCCGATCTGGCGCGCGCGCTTGGCCTCACGCGGCTCGCAGCGCGATACCAGCACCGAGATGAACACGATGTTGTCGACGCCGAGGACGATTTCGAGCGCGGTCAGCGTGGCGAGCGCCGCCCAGGCATTGGGGTCGGTGAGGAGATCGAGCATTGTTACTTTCTATTCGGCTCGCCGCAAAAATCCCGCCCCCAGGAAGTAGACGGCGATGGCACACAACGCGGCCGTGATCCATGGCCCGGGCATCATGTCGCGCATCAGCGCGATGAACGCCAGCACCGACCAGACACCGAGCAGCGCGATGGTGAGCGCGCGGAACCGCGCGACCCGAAACGGATGCACGAAGGGAACCGGCAGGAACGTCGCCGCCGCCAGCAGCGCGATAGCCGCGGCACCGGTCCACGGATCGGGCCTGAGCAGAAGCAGATAGAACACCGGAACGTTCCACACCGCCGGAAAGCCGCAAAAGAAGTTGTCCTTTGTCTTCATCTGCGTGTCGGCGAAATAGAGCGCCCCGCTGATGATGATCGCGATGGCGCAAGGGATCGCGGCGAGCGGGGGCAACAGGCCGCTCCAGACGACCACGAACGCCGGAATGAACACGTAGGTGAGATAGTCCACCACCAGATCGAGGATGTCGCCCGACCAGCGCGGCAGGCGCTGCGCGACGTCGAGCCGCCGCGCGATCATGCCGTCGACCCCGTCGACGAACAGCGCCGCGCCGAGAATGAAGAACATGCGCGACCAGTTCTTCTCGATCGCCGCCATCAGGGCCAACAGCGCGAGGACTGCGCCCGATGCCGTGAAGATGTGGACTGAGAACGCCAGCGCATTCGCGAACAGCGGATCGGCTTTCGACTCAGGATCGCGCATCGCTGCCCCAGTCGAGCCGCATGATCTCGGCCGAGCGACCGGCGAAATTCCAGTTGCGGCCGAACGCGCGCACGCGCGAGGTCTCGGCGCGTGCGATGGTCACATCCTTGGCGATCCAATAGCCGGTGTTGTGGATGACGACGTTCTCGCCCGGCTCCTTGCCCTTGATCGGTTTCACGACGCCTTCGACGATCTTCGGAATCTGGAAGATATGCGTGCCGTCCTTGATCTCGTAGACGATCGGCTCTGTACGCACGCCGAGAAAGCCGCTGACCAGGATCTTCAGCAATCCGGTCGAACCGCCGGCCTTGCCGCTGAAGATGCGCGTGAGCGCCTTCACGGCATAGATCGAGGCCTTGTCGTCGACGTAAAGCGCCGCGGTCCAGTTGCCGCGCGCAAGCGGCCCCGGAATATCGAGCAGCAGTCCGGCTTTGACTCCGGCGAGGTCGGTGTCCTCGTGATGGCCTTCGTCGATGCGGACGCCGGCCCAGGCCTGGCAGCGTCCTTCGGTCGGCTCGTGCTGGCCAAGCGAGATCACGCACGGACAGAACACCGTGCAATTGCACGAGAGAACGAAATCGCCCTTGAGCTTCCAGTTATCCTTGTCCGCCACGTCTTGCTCCCTACCCTGCCCGCGCGGGCCAATGCGTCATCATCGAAGCCAAGATCAATGCCGCGCCAGCGAGGATGAACACGACTCCCAGCGCGCGGGAAAATCGCGTCGTCGTGCCGATTTTCTCGATCGTCATCGCGGCCCCGAGCGCCGCCATCCAGACGACGTTCATCACGCCGACCGCGAACATCAGCAGCATCATCGCCCAGCAGCAGCCGAGGCAATAGAGGCCCTGGCGCATGCCGAGCCCGAACACCCCGCGCGGCTGCGCGGTCCAGTTGGCGAAGAAGAAGCGGAATGGATGCTGGCACTGCGTCACGCAGGCGTGTTTCAGGGCGGAGAACTGGTAGAGACCGACGGCGATGAAGACCGCGCCGGAGAACAGCGGGCTTGCCGATGCCATGGGATCGAGCAACGAAACGCGCATGAGGAGGAGTTGCAGGATGGTGAGGAGCATCGCGGCGCCGAGCCACACAGCGACGTACCCGGCAGCCAGTACCAGCGGCGAGGCGGCCGGCTCGCCCTTGCGCGCGGCCGTCTCGGCGAGATCCGCATAGGTCAGGATCATCGGCGAGGCGGTCGGCAGCATCATGGCAAGCGCCATCGCGCACCACATGGCGAACACGAGAGCCGCCTGCGCGGCGTCCTGTTGGCCGGCATTGGGCCGGCACAGCGCCGCGAACAGACTTGTGTCCGCCAGCATCAGCCCGAGCGCTGCCCAGCCAGCGGCGGCAAGCACCGCGATGCAGGCGAGCGCGATACGCTTCGGCCGTGCCAGCAGCCGTGTTGGCGCGAGCGCGCCGGTGTGATCCGCAACGATCGACATGCTATGTCCTTAGCAATGGTTGAGGCGCCGCAACAGGTCGAGATCGCAGTAGTCGGCGGCGGCCCGGCCGGGCTCACCGCCGCGATTGCGCTTGCGGCGGCCGGGATCGAGACCGCGCTCATCGCGAAAGCGCCTCCGGCCGACAACCGCACCACGGCGCTGCTGTCGGGTTCCGTCGCGGCGCTTGAAACGCTGGACGTGTGGCCGCTCTGCCGCGAGCACGCAGCACCGCTCACTGCCATCCGGCTGATCGACGATACGGCGCGGCTGATCCGCGCGCCGGAAGTGATGTTCGAGGCGGCCGAGATCGGGCTGGAGGCCTTCGGCCACAATATCGAGAACCGGCATCTCGTTGCGGCGCTCGACCGCCGGGCCGCCGCCCTGCCGCAGCTCCAGCGCATCGCGGCGGCGGTCGCGGCCGTGGAGCCGGACGATGCGGGCGTGACCATCCGGCTCGCGGACGAGCGCACGATCACGGCGCGGTTGGTCGTCGGGGCGGATGGCCGCAAATCGCTCTGCCGCACCGCCGCCGGCATCGAAACCGAGCACCGCAGCTACCCGCAGGCGGCGCTCACGCTTAATCTCGGTCATGCCCGCCCGCACAACGGCGTTTCGACCGAATTCCACACAGAGCACGGCCCGTTCACGCTGGTGCCGCTGCCCGGCCTGCGCTCAAGCCTCGTCTGCGTGGTCGACCCGGGTGAGGCGGAGAACCTCGGCGCGCTCGACGCCCCTGCGCTGTCCGCCGAGATCGAGCGCCGCGCGCATTCGATTCTGGGCAAGATCAGTGTCGAGCAGGGACGCGGCGTGTTCCCGCTCGCCATCGTGACGGCGCGCAGTTTTGCGCGCGACCGCATCGCGCTGGTCGGCGAGGCCGCGCATGTGATCCCGCCGATCGGCGCTCAGGGCCTCAACCTCGGGCTGCGCGATGCCGCGACCATCGGCGAACTCGTCGTGGAAGCGCGGCGCGACGGCGGCGACGCCGGTACGCCCGGCCTGCTCGCCGAATACGATCGGAGGCGGCGCGCCGATGTGACGTCGCGCGCTTTTGCGGTGGATGCGCTCAACCGCAGCCTGCTATCGGATTTTCTCCCCGTGCAGGGCGCGCGCGGCTTCGGGCTTTACCTGCTCGACCGCATCGCGCCGCTGCGCCGCACCGTCATGCGCGAGGGCGTCGAACCTGCCGCGCAGCCGCGCCTGATGCGCGGGGAAGCGCTGTAGCCCGGCTTGAGCAAGGCGAAAGCCGGGAACTCGCGAGGATTGGGACCGGCCCCGGGTTACGCTTCGCTCAACCCGGGCTACTCAGCAAATTGTTGTCCGCGCCGAGCTTCGGCGACGGCTTCACAGTGCCGCGCGCCTCGCGCAGTGGCGCGGCGATCGGAACCGGCAGCGCCGGCATGGTGGCGCCCGACGCGCCGGAAACCCGATGCGCGAACAGTCCCCGCTCGACGAAATGCGGGTCATGCAGCGCCTCCTCCAGCGAAGCCATGATGGTGACGCAGCAGTCCGCGGCGGCGAACTTCGGCGCCCAATGCGCGGCCGTCTCGCCGGCAATGATCGCCGCGGCCGCGCGCCTCGTCGCTTCGGGATCTGAGTCGTTCATCAGCGGCGCCGGCAGTCCGATGGTGTTGCAGAAGCCGAGCCAGAACTTCTGCTCCAGCGCGCCGCAGGCGACCATCTTGCCGTCGCGCGTCGGGTAAAGCTGATAGCGCGGCGAGCCGCCGGCCAGCCGCAGTTCGCCCGGCCCGGGAAACTTGCCCGTCGCCTGCCCGATCGCATAGGCGTACCAGGCGAAGGTGAACATCGCGTCGGTCATCGCGACGTCGAGATAGACGCCCTCTCCCGTCGCATCGCGCTGGCGCAGTCCGAGCAGGATGTTGATCACCGCCGGCATGGTGCCGCCGCCGATGTCGGCGACGAGCGCGGGCGGCACCACCGGCCGGTCGATCGGCCCCGGCTGGAGCGCGAGCAGGCCGGTGAGGCTCTGGTAGTTGATGTCGTGGCCGGCTTCGCCCGCGCGCGGCCCTTTTTGACCATAGCCCGAGATCGAGCAGTACACGATCCTCGGATTGATCTTCCGCACGTCCTCATAGCCGAGCTTCAGCCTTTCTACGACGCCCGGCCGGAACTGCTCGACGACCACATCTGCTTTCTCAAGCAGCGGCCGTAACCGGCTGCGATCAGTTTCGTTCTTCAGGTCGAGAACGAGGCTCTTTTTGCCGCGGTTGAGCAGCGCGAACACCGCCGCCTCGCCATCGTGGCGCGGCGACATCGCGCGCATGTCTTCCCCGCCCGGCCGTTCGATCTTGATCACTTCGGCGCCGGCTTCCGCCAGCATCAAGGTCGCGAGCGGCCCCGGCAGCAGCGTGGTGAAATCAAGCACAAGGACGCCCGAGAGCGGCTGAACATGTGTCACGGTGCGATGTCGCCCTCTGCTTTCATCCAGCGCACACTGGTGCGGAATGCCTCGAGCGTGCGCGCGGTGTCTTCGGTACCGTGCACCGCCGACACCAGCCCGCCCGGCGCGCCCATGATGTCGACGCGGTTCGCGAGCATCGCGATGCGCAGCCGATGGCTGAGATTGGGGTTGCGCACGGCCTTCAGTTCCCGGAACCCGTGGCGCAGCGGATCAAACGTGACGGGATCGATGTCGAGACCGTTCGGATTCTGGAAAATCAGGAAAGCCGACGCGTCGCCGTAGATGCCCCACGGCACGTCTTCCTCGGCGAGGATCTGCCGCATGCCGGCGCGGATTTCTTCCGTCGTTGCTTCGGCCTTGGCACACACGTCCTCGCGCTCGACGATCGACAACGTGGCGACCGCAGCCGCGGCGCACAGCGGGTTGGAGTTGAATGTGCCCTGGTGGCCGATCTTCTCGCGCCCCGCAGCCTTCGCGGCCGCCGGGTCGAGCTGATCCATGATGTCCTTGGCCCCCGCGACCGCGCCGCCCGGTAGGCCCCCGGCGACGATCTTGGCGAGCACGCACAGGTCCGGGATCACGCCGAAGCGCGCCTGCGCGCCGCCGCGCGACCAGCGGAAGCCGGTGATCACCTCGTCGAGGATCAGCACGACGCCGCGCTCCTTGGTCACGGCGCGCAAGCCCGCGAGAAATCCCTCGGGGAGCGGCACCATGCCCCACGACGCGCCGGACGCTTCGAGGATCACGGCCGCGATATCGTCGCGTGTGCGCAACGTTTCCACCGCGACCGCGATGTCATCGGCGGGCAGCAGGATGGTCTGTTCCACGAGCGACGCAGGAATCCCCGCCGGCACCGAGCCGTCGAAGTGCGACATCGAACCGGTCGCGACCTGATCGTGCCAGCCGTGAAAGTGGCCGACGAAGCGCACGACCTTCGGCTTGCCGGTGTAGGCGCGCGCAAGCCGGAGCGCGAGATGCGAGGCCTCCGTTCCCGACGCCGTGAAACGCACCCGCTCGGCGCATGGGATCAAGCGCTGCACCAGTTCGGCCCAGCGCACTTCGGCCTCGTGCGATGAACCCCAGTGGGTGCCTTGCGTGACCTGCGCCTGCACCGCCTCCACCACCGCCGGATGAGCGTGGCCGAGCAGCAGCGCGCCATGCCCCCCGAAATAATCGACGTACGCGTTGCCGTCGACGTCCCATTTGCGCGATCCCGTCGCCCGCGCCGCGTAAACCGGATACGGCAGCAGCGTGCGGGAATCGTGCGTCAGCCCGGCCGGAATGACTTTGCAGGCCTCGGCATAGAGCTGCGCGGAGCGCGTTGTGCGGGCGCGATACTCGGTTTCGATTCTGGAATTGGTCAGCGGCGGATGCGCCACGGCGGCGGCAGGGCGGGACTGGGTCATGAACACCTTCTTCGGCGAGGAGGCGGGATCGTAGCGCGGAACCGCTGTCGAACGGAACCGTCTGTTGCCGAATAGGCACGAGCGGCAACGTTCTTGCGCGCGCGGACCCACGGCAACTTTACCTGCCCGACCCATTGAAGAAGGATTTGAGAGGCGGCGGGTGAGTCGCGCGTGCTGCCGCTGCCGCGACATCGCAAATGGCTGGGGGGCCGGATGCATCGATCGAACGCCTGGTGCAGCGTTGGGCTTGGGGCCGCGCTTGCCATGATCTCCGTGGCGGTCGACGCGGCGTACATTCCGGTCCGCAATGTGGAGGCGGCGGACGCCGACACGCCCGCGCGCGATTTCGCCGCCGAAACGCATCTCTACTGCATGGCGCTTGCGGTTTACTTCGAGGGCGGCTCGACCGCGGAAAATCTCGAAGGCCAGCAGCACATTGCGAGCGTCGTGTTCGAGCGCGCCAAGGCCAAGGTCACGAAATGGGGCGGCGCGGATATCTGCGATGTGGTGTTCTACAAGCGCGCCGGCGTTTGCCAGTTTTCGTTCGCCTGCCTGCCGGCGGCGCGGCGAACGCCGCGGGGCGGAGAGCGGTGGGAGCAGTCGCTCGCCGTCGCCAGAGGCGAGCTTGAAGGCAAGAGCGAGGTGCGCGAGCGCATGCTGCGCTATTACATGAACCCGGCGCTGACCTCCGACCGCAATGCGTGCCGCTTCAGGAAAGAATTTGTGCCCGTTCTCGAAGCGGGCCGGCATGAGTTTTTCCGCGAAGCGACGGACGCGGAGCGCACAGCGCTCGCGAGCGGCGAGCACGAGCCGTGCAAACGCCATGCGGCGGCGCTGGAAGCCGCGAAGAAACGAATGGCCGAGGCGATCGCGAAGAAGAAGCGCCTGGCCGCGCTGGCGAAGAAAAAGAAGACAAAGACAACAAGATACGCGAACCGGTGAATGCATCTCACCGCAACAGCGTCACCGGCAGCGTGCCGGTCTTCACCAGCCACATCGTCGTGGTCAGCGTCACCACCGAGACGAACGTGCCGAACAGCACCGAGCCCGACGCCTGCGCCACCCAGGTGTCGTACTGCCGCGCCATGATGAACACGTTGAGCGCGGGCGGCAGCGCGGCCATCAGCACGGCCGCATAGACCCACGTCGCGTCGAACGGCCCGAGCAATGACAGAAGAACGAGAACAAGCGCCGGATGAACCACGAGCTTGCCGAAGATCGTGAACGGCACCTCCCACGGCATTCTCTGCATCGGCCGCAGCGCCACGGTCACGCCCAGTGCGAACAAAGCACACGGCGCCGCGGCGTTCTGGAGGAATTGCATCAATCGGTCCAAGGCGATCGGCGGCTCGAAATGGATCGCCGCCGAGGCCACGCCGAGCGCCGTCGCGATGATGAACGGGTGCAACACGATCCGCTTCACCACGAGGAGCGCGGTCGCCGCGATGCTCTCGTGGCGAGGATCGGCGAGCGTCATGAGGAACGGCACGAGCGCGAACAGAACAAGCGTGTCGAAGCAGAAGATCAGCGCGACCGGAACGTTCGCGGCGGGCCCCAAGGTCGCCAGCGCCAGCCCCGGCCCCATGTAGCCGATATTGCCGTAAGCCCCTGACAGGCCTGCGATTGTCGCCTCGCTCATGTTGCGCCGGAACCCCCAGCCGATGCAAAAGGCGAGCGCAAAGGCGGTGCCGGTCGCGAGCGTGGTGCCGGCGATGAAGCGCGGATTGCTCAGTTGCTCGAGCGGTGTTTGCGCGAGTACGCGGTAGAACAGGCACGGGAGCGACACGTAGATCAGAAAGAAGTTCATCCACGCGAGCCCGGTTTCGGGGATCTGCTTGAGCTTGCCGCAGGCAAGCCCGAGGAAGATCAGCCCGAAGAACGGCAGCGCGAGGTTGATCACGTCGAGCATGGAAGGTTGTCGTCCCGGCCGAGCGCAGCGAGAGCCGGGACCCATATACCCAATCGCTCCGAAATCAATGATTGCTGTGGTACATGGGTCCCGGATCGGCCTTCGGCCGTCCGGGATGACAGCGGAGCTACCATGAAACTCCCCCGCTCCTTCTTCAAGCCGCTGGCGATCGGCGCGCCCGAGCCGCTGCGCGAGCTCCCCGTGCGGCTGGAGCGCATGATCCACTTCATCCCCCCGCATGTGGAGAAGATGCGCGGCAAGGTGCCGGAGCTGATCGCGCAGGTCGACGTGGTGCTCGGCAACCTGGAGGACGCCATTCCGGCCGACGCCAAGGAGGCCGCGCGCGCAGGCTTCATCGAGATGGCGAAGCTCGACTACGGGCAGACCGGCCTGTGGACCCGCATCAACGCGCTCAACTCGCCTTGGGCGCTCGACGACATCACGCAGATCGTGGCGGCGGCCGGCAACAGGCTCGACGTGATGATGCTGCCCAAGGTCGAGGGGCCGTGGGACATCCATTATCTCGACCAGCTCCTCGCGCAGCTCGAAGCGCGCCACGGTGTGCGCCGTCCGATCCTGATCCACGCCATCCTGGAAACCGCCGAGGGCGTGAAGAACGTCGAGGCGATCGCGGCCGCCTCCCCGCGCATGCACGGCATTTCGTTAGGCCCCGCCGACCTCGCTGCGTCTCGCGCCATGAAGACCACGCGCGTCGGCGGCGGGCACCCGGATTACGTGGTGCTGGAAGATGCGGGCGCCGCTGGTTCTTCCCCTCCCCCGCTTGCGGGGGAGGCCGGGAGGGGGGAGCGCGGCCGCCACCAGCAAGACCTCTGGCACTACACCATCGCCAAGATGGTGGACGCGACCGCGTCGGCCGGCATCAAGGCGTTCTACGGGCCGTTCGGCGACTTCTCCGATCCCGCCGCCTGCGAGGCGCAGTTCCGCAACGCGTTCCTGATGGGCTGCGCCGGCGCCTGGACGCTGCACCCCTCGCAGGTTGCGATCGCCAAGCGCGTGTTCTCGCCCGACGCGGCGGAAGTGAAGTTCGCGCTGAAGATTCTGGCCGCGATGCCCGACGGAACCGGCGCCGTCATGATCGACGGCAAGATGCAGGACGACGCCACCTGGAAGCAGGCCAAGGTGGTGGTCGATCTGGCGCGGATCGTGGCGGGGAGAGATACCGAGATGGGGGAGAGGTATGGGGTGTGAGCGCCGAATGCTGAAAGCGAATCGATGATTCAGTTGGCTATGTGGTGTTCTTCTATCTTCTGGACTTGAGTAGCTTCGTGAGTATCTCGTCTTCTCGTATTTGTCCCAGTCGTGGTTTCCGTTGTCCTGCGAGCGATGATTTACTTGCAGACACCCCGCCCTCCACGCTCTGTACAAAAAGCTGGCCGATCATCATGCCAGCTACAAGTTTCACCGGAATCTCGCCCACATTCGCGATTTCGAGAGTCAGGCATCCCGAGAATCCGGGATGCACGCCAGCTGCAGTTTCAATAATTATTCCGCGGCGCGCGAGACTCGATTTTCCTACAACAAGCGCAGCGTATGTTGGCGGCAAACGTATCCACTCTAGAGTGCTCGCCAGGACAAAGCGATTTGGATGCAAGACGAATACCTCGCCGAATGGAACGAAATACTGTTTGGACAATCGACTAACTTTATTGTTGGTCTCGTAAATCGTGCTGACGTCTGTTTCGCTCGATACTCGCATTGTCAAAAACCAACGTCCGAGACGAACGCTAACGGACGCTTCCCCGCTTCGCTTAAGTTCCGTCAGGTCTGGCGACGGTACGATGGCAATGCCGGAGGCGTCGCCTCCGTTGCCGCGCCCAATCTCGTTGGACAATTTCTCGGCACCAAGGAGCATTACGACGTTCGCCTCTTATATTCCAGAACCTCTACCGACTTGAGGAGAATTTCGTTCAAGTGATCGAGTAGCTCGGACACCTTTGCAGGGACTCTGCGCTTTTAACTATTTCAGCGTATCTTATCCATCCAGCATTTACGACATCGCCCAGGCACAATGGAGCATGCGTAGGTATACCTACGAGGAAGTCCTCAGCGTGTTTTGTGGCTGAGTTGGGGTCGGGTCGAGTCAGGTTGGATTTTCTTAGGATTTCCAATATTCTCGTCCACAGCCTTTCAGTGATGGATGAGACTGACTCTTCTGCCTTTTTGACGATATAACGATGACGTTGTTCTGCATACCGCCTCTCGCTTCTGAATTCGATTTGAATATTTGTAGGCAGTTCACGTCCTTCACTTGCGGCGACCCTTGAAATGACAGCAATGCGTGTCTCGTTCAACGGATAGTTGGAATCCGCAATGCCGCCACCTGGAGCGACAATATAGGAGAATGCATGTAGGTAACTTGATCCGAATATTGCGTATGCAAAGAGATCGCAAAAGAGTTCTTCGGCCTGACGCGCAGCAAACTCAAGAGACTTAGCAATCGCCATAGGCAAAATCTCTCTGTTGACAAAATCAAATTCTTTGTAATCGGGAAAAGCGTTTTGAAAGGCTGGCATGTCTTTGGAGTAGAGTTCAACGCATCGATGCTGTAACGCCGCCGCGACACTTCCCCCGACGCCGAGATTTCGCCATACGGCATGGCCTAATTCATGCCCGGCAAGCGGAAGCAGTAGAGCGCTTGCCGCTTCAGAAGCAGGTAGACCAATCAGTACAAAACTCTTTAAGTCATCAAGAGATTGTGGGTATGCGAACGGGATGTAGTCCCATTCTGAGGAAAGGAGAAGGTACGGCGAGCCTTGGAGCGCGGCATCCGTTATTGTCTGCAGCGGATCGAGCAGCTCGAACGCATTTCGAACGTTGGTGGAGCGAAGAATAAAACCTAGAATGGGTAAGACTTGGTATATTTTTAAATTGATGTGGCTACTAATTTGCTTGAGAGTCTCTTCATCATTCAAGCGTCCAATTCTATCTAACTTCGCATCAAGATCGTCAAACACATCTCGCAGTTTAGATAAAGCTTTGCGGCCCGAGCTTAGCGGAAAATCGCCATCCAGAAGACCATCAATAGTTCGCTGAATGTTTTTTATCTTGTGCTTCGAATTATGAAGTAGACTCATGGCTCACATACCGCGAATCTGATCGCTCACGACGCTCATACAGTTCGCCGAGCTGGCGAGACATCAAGTTTGCATTCAATGCTAGGCAAAAGCGTTTGGCTTGGACAATCTTCTCACGGTTACCTGCCGCGACGCCTTTCTCCAGATCGGTCATAAAATTCTCAATCACAGATTCAAATTTTCGGAAGTCCGGAGCTTTGAAAGCTGGTTCGACCTGCCCTATGGAGTCTCTAAAAATTGCATAGGACCTAACATCAGCGAGCATTGAGAGACCCCGTTGTCCTTCCTCGAAGCTTGGCGATGGTGTTCGAATGAAGGCGAAGAGCTGATCGAATGCTGGCGCGGTGTCTCGAACACCCTCCTTGAGTTCTTCGAGCTCAAGGGCGGCTTCGATGCTTATGTCGATTGGGCTGGGCATGTTTCCTCTCCCGGCTACTTTCCAATGCGAGGATCGAGCCGTTCCTAAGCGTCCACATCGACTCAACAGATGAATGCAATCGATTCTACTAACGAACGCTGAACTGGTGAGCAGACCAGAGTCAATAGAGGTGAAAGCGTTGACAACTGCAATCTAGCCGATCATCCAGAAAGCCGAACGTCAATGTAATTGGTCTAGGAGTCATCGTGCTCACCCCGCCTTCCGCTGCGCCTCGATGTATCGCCGCAACACCGCGTTGATCCGCGTCTGATAGCCCTTCCCGCGCGCCTTAAACCAGCGCAGCACATCGTTGTCGAGCCGCAGGCCGACGGCGACCTTATCGGGCCGCACCAAAGGCGCGCGCGCCCATTCCTCGTCGGTCATCGGTGCATCGTCGGCGCCTCGCGTCTGCGCCTCGATGTCGGCATCGGTCATGCGCGCGACTTTCGCCCAGTTGGTGCGGCCTTTCAGCGGCACCAGCGAGCCGTCGCGCTTTTTCTCGTAAGCCTTGCCGTCGATCAGCACGGCGCGCACTTCAGCCTTCCGCATAACGCCGTTGCTCCCGTCTGTTCGCCTTGCGCGCCGAGATGATCCAGGTCAGTTCGCCGCGCAGCGTGTAGGTTATGTGGAAGACGCCGCTCTCACACATGGCGAGCATGTTGTAGCGCGCTTCGCTAGTCCTTGCGTGTGTCGGGTTTGATCACCCGCCTCGGATCGGCAAATCCGAGCACCATGTCCTCGAAATCGACGTCCCGCTCGGCCAGCGTCTTCTCGCGCTTGGCGGGGTGCCAGCCGAACTCCATTCAGGCAAGGTAAAATTTGTCTAGACAAATGTCAAGATATGACGCGAGCGCCTGGCTCGCGTCGAGCCGCTACGCGGTGAAATAAGCTCGGGCGGCACGTCCGTGCTGACGTACCGCCGGGGCTTGTATCGCCGCTGAAGCTGCCTCAGCCCGTTCCCGCCGGCGGCTTGCTCTTCCCGCGCGCCGCCTGCTGGGCAACTGTCTTGAGCTTTTCACCCACCGCGGCTGCGCCGTCTTTGGCCGCCGCGGGGGTCAACCCTTGCGCGGCCGCTTCCTGCTTGACCGCTTCGAGCGTGCGTTTTGCAGTCTCGGTGACGCGCTCGACCTGCTCCGAAGCCAGCTCCTTCGCTTGCCTGGTGAGGCGATCGGCGGCATCGCCCGCAAACTCGGTTTCCAGCTGGGTCGACGGCAAGCCGGCCGCCATGCCCGCGCCAATCGCGATACCAATCGCGCCGAGCAGCAAGGGCTGGCGCTCGAACGTGTGCTTCAGGTTGCCGTGAATCGAACTGGCGAGACCGCCTGCCTGCTGCTGCGTATTCTTCGTGGCATTGTTCGTGGTCTTGGCGGCGAGCGAGGTGGAATCCGAAATGGCACCCTTGGCGGCATCGTAGGCTTGCGTCGCGGTCTCGCCGACCGAGGCGGTGGCCTGCGCTAGCGTGTCGCGGACGCCGTCGACCACTTGCGACCCGACCGACCGGACGCCGTCGGTCACGGCGCCGACTGCGTTGGCGGAGGTCTGCCAACCGGCTCCGAGGCCCGTGGCGGCCGCGCGCGCGGCCGGCGAGAGCAGCGCGGTGGCGGTGGACAGCTTTGCCCCGCCGGTAAACATCCATAACACGCCCATCCCGATCAAGGCGGCGGATACGGGGTTCTGTTTGATGGCGTCCTGCAGGCCGCCGACAAAATCGCCTGATTGCATGGTCATCGCGCGATCTCCTTGGCGGCGGCAATGTCTTTCTTGACCTGCCTGATGGTGGTGTCGGGGGTGAGCGATGAGGGCTTGAGGCGCTGCAGTCCAACCGCGATCAGCACGCCGCCGACCGCCGCACCGACGAGCCCGGCAAGGACATGCGCGGTGACGGGCGACATCCCCTGCTGGACCAGGAATAGCGCGAGCGCCATCAGGACGAGAACCAGCGCCGGCACGATCAGCAGCAGCCCCCCGAACAGAAGGCCGACGCCAATGCCGGCGCTTGTCGCCTTGTCGGCGAGTTCGGCACGAGCGAGGCGGATTTCCGTCTGGACGAGCTGCGACAGCTGCTCGACAGCATCGCCGAGCAGACGCGAGATCGAATGAGCATCGGTGCGCAAGTCGCTCATGACACCCTACAGTCCCGCGGTCCGGCCGCCGTTGCCCGCGGCCATCTGCCTCGGCATGTTGCCCGAGCCCATCTGCGTACCGGAGGAGCCCATCGGCCTCGGCATATTGCCCGAGGTACCTTGCGTACCCTGCCTCGGCATGTTGGAATTGCCGCTTCCGCTTTTCAGGAAACGAACGGCGGCGAAGCCAACCAGCACTGCGGCGCCGAAGAATGCGGTCGGTTGTCGGCGGGCAAACTGCTGAACGTTGCCCACGATTTCCGACATATCGCGGTTGCGCATGGCCTCGGAGACGTTCTCGAGCTGGGCTGCAGCCTTGCGGATGTAGTGCCCCGCCTGGGGTATGTCGCTATCGAACGCGTAAGCCGATTGGCGGACGATGTTGGCGACGTTTCCCACGTAGTCGGCGCCCGCGGCTTTCTGTTCCTGCAGCGTGGTGCGCAGCTTTTCACCGGCATCGGCCGCCACGTCCTTGGCGGATTCCGTCAGATTGGCGGCCTGTGTCTTGAGCGCATCCGTGGCGTTCTTGGCCAGCTCGGTCGCCTGTCCTTTCACCTCGCGTCCGAAGTCTCGCGCCTGCTTGGCAGGATCCTGCGTTGGGGCGGGGCTGGTGGTCTGCGCTTTGTTGAAGCTCGTGTCGGTGGGGTTCATGGCTGGCTCTTTCCAAATTGAGGATTCGTCTGGGCTGGTTTGTTTTCCCCGAGGGCCGTCTCAATCCCTCGCTCGGCCACCGCCCGCACCTTCTCGGTGAGGCTTTCGCCAACCTTCTTGAGGCCATCGACGGACAGCCCTTGCTCGTTCGCCGCGGCGGTCGCGCCCTGAACGGCGGTTCGCGCCGCCTCAACGCCGGCACGTTCAGCCTGGTTGCGCAAAGCGTCGCTGGCTTCGCCAAACAGCTGCTCTTCGGTGTCGGTGGACGGGAACGCTGCGGCGATGAAAGCGCCGATAACAAGCCCTGCGCCTGCCACAAGCAGCGGGTTCTGATCCCACGTGGTTGCGACGGCCGTGCGCGCCTGCCGGCCGAGTTCCTCAGCCTGGTTCATCGCTTTGTCTGTGGTCTCTCCCACGGCCGTCTTCGCGCCGTCAGCCATCTCCATGACCTGGTCTTTGATGGATGACGCAACGGCTGTTCCACGCTCCATGAGGGACTCGGCACCTTCGCGGGCGTAGTCCCGAGCGTCGTGGAACTTGCGCCGTGCCGTATCGGTCGCATTGTCGATCGCGCTGCCGGCCGCGCCCATCGCGTCCTCAGCGCGGTCTCGTACCGCGTCGGCCGCCTGCGATATCGCAGCGCTTTGGTTGCCGCTTGTCCTCGAAAGCAGCAGGCCGGCGCCGACCAGGAGAAGAGGCGCAGGCATGGCCCGCAGCAGCTGGAACGCCGGATAGGCGATCGCCGCACCGACCGCGACAGCCTGCAGCGGGTTGTCACGCGCCTTTTGTTCCAGCGTATGCCAAAGCTGGTCGCGCGAGTCGCGGACATAGTCCTTGACTTCGGCCTTAATGGCCCCGGGGGACAACCGCTCCTTCAGGTCTGTTGCGGTATCCGCCACCTGGGTGCGGAGATGCTCGACCGTGCCGGTCAGGCGCGCGCGGTTGACCTCAGCCTCTGCCCGCAGGGCACCGACCGAGGGTTCAGACACAGCAGACATTGACATGCGGGCGCTCCCAGAAAAATGTTTCTGCTGAGGCAACTCCCGTTCGGTGCGCTTGTTCCCGAACAAGCGTGCGGCCGCTGCCGAGCCAACAGAATCGCGCCGTCACGATCGAATCCGGCAACTGTTTCGCCGGCGCCTGGACGGGTGCGCCCCAGCCAAATCGCCATCGCCCGGCGCGTGTTCTCGCCCGACGCCGCCGAGGTGGCGTTCGCGCTGAAGATTTTGGCCGCGATGCCCGACCGCACCGGCGCCGTCATGGTCGACGGCAAGATGAGAGGCACGACGCCACAGGCAAGCAGGCCAAGGTGGTGGTCGACCTGGTGCGGATCATGGGGGGGGGGGAAGGATGGTGGGTAAGGCCACCGAACGGTGGTTGTGCTCCTTTATGTACCGGTGTGCGTTGCATCACATGTCGACGATATCATTCTGAATCCCTGCCTTAGTCAGGTCCTCGCTCAATGCCTTCTTGCTTTGCACATCGAATTTCATGATGAGGTCGCGCATTATCGCGATCGCGAAAGCCTTTCCGCTCGGGTGCCTTTTGGCGACATCTATCCAGGACCCAGGACCTCCATCCCACGCATCATAGGCTAGGCGTATCAGTCCCACCAGTTCGGCCCTCGGCCCGTTGAATAAGCTCACCCGGTTTTCCGACAATGATTCCCCGAACCTGTTGATGTACGAGTAGAAGGAGACGCTGCGCGGCGCCTCGTCTAGTCGCTCGATAAAGTCGTCGACCGTGCTCCACGGTTGGTTGGCGACTAATTGAAGGTCCTTATATGCCAGAAACGCCGATGCACGAGTGATCCTTGTTAGATCCTGTCTCCCGACGGAGGAAAGATGCGCTCCCAATCCGTCGAAGCCGCGAAGAATAGCCATTCTTCCCTCTTTGTCGGGCGGCAACAAGAGGTACATGCCGTCAATTCTCCCCGCCCGCTTGATAGCTGCG
>JAXDNY010000256.1:0-21476 GCA_034669145.1 Hyphomicrobiales bacterium | reverse complement strand
CACGAGGGGCAGCGCCACATTGCGGGCGGCAGAGGACGATTGCGCCGTTCTCTCTTCGCCGCCGCGCTGCCCGCCGCCTTCCGCTGGAACAAGGCGCTGGTCGCTCTCTACAGCCGCCTCATAGCGCCCGGAAAAGCCCACAATGCCGCTCTCATCGCATGCGCCAGAAAGCTGCTCATCTACGCAAACACCGTCGTCCAGCGCGGTACGCCTTGGGTCGAAAGACCGGCTGCGACTTAATGGTTGCTACGAAGCCGCCCTACCCCAGCGCCTTCTTCACCCGTTCCGCCGACATCGGCAGATGGCGCAGCCGCTTGCCGGTGAGCTGCGCGACCGCATTGCCGATCGCCGGCGCGACGCACGGGATGCCGACCTCGCCCATGCCGGTCGGCGGGTTGTCGGTGACGATCACCTTCATGTGGATCGGCGGAATGTCGCTCATCCGCATCACGTGATAGTCGTTGAAATTCGACTGCTGCACCGCGCCGTCCTTCACCGTCAGTTCCTCCGTCAAGGCGCCGCTCAGCGCATAGACGATGGCGCTTTCGAGCTGCGCATTGACGTTGTCGGGCTGGATGATCAGTCCGCCGTCGATCGCGATCCAGTAGTTGTGCACCTTGATCTTCCCGGTTGCCTTGTCGACCGACACCTCGGCGACGCCCGCCGTGAGCGTGTCGTGATAGTCGGAAAACGCGATGCCCATGCCGCGGCCGGGACGCTTCTTCTTGAAGTCCGACATTTCGGCCACCGCCTCGATGACGGCCTGCGCGCGCGGATGGTTCTTGGTCAGTTCCAGCCGCATCGCGACCGGATCGGCGCCCTTCGCGGCCACGATCTCGTCAAGGAACGACTCGGTGACGAACTTGTTGTAGCCCGCGCCGATGCCGCGCCACGCGTGCACCCGCATGCCGCGCTGTTCGCGGATCGCGTCCGCCTTGAAGTTCGGGATGTCGTAGAAGTCCTGGTTCATCCCGACCCAGCCGATGTAGTCGCGCCCGCCGGTCGCCTGGAAGCGCGGCGGCGCCGCCACCGCATCGACGTTCTCGGCAACGAGGCGATGATGCCAGCCAATCAGGTTGCCCGTCTCGTCGAGGCCGGCCTGGAGCGCGTGATAGGTCATCGGCCGCGGACGCGCCGCCGCGATGTCGTCCTCGCGGGTGAGCATCAGCTTCACGGGCTTCTTCAGGATATTGGAGAGCACCGCCGCCTGCACCGGGGCGTCCGGCCAGATGCGCCGGCCGAAGCCGCCGCCGAGCAGTTGCAGGTTGATCTTCACCTTGTCGGGCGTGATCTTCAACGCGCCGGCGACCACCGCGGCGGCGAGCGGCTGCACCTGCGTGCCGACCCAGATCTCGACCGACTGTCCGTCGTCCGCGACCTTGGCGACCGCGTTCATCGGCTCCATCTGCGCGTGATAAGTGTGCTCGGATGAGTATGTGGCTGCGATGATCTTCTTGGCACCGCTCAGCGCCTTCTCGGCATCGCCGGTCTTGAAGGCCTCCTTCACCTCCGCGGCCGGGTCCTTCGCCTTGCGGGCATATTCGGCGAACGCTTTTTCGGAATCGAACGGCGCAGCCTTCGAGGCGCTGTTGTCCCACTTCACGTTCAACGCAAAGCGCCCCAGCCGCGTCGCCTCGACGGTGTCGCCGATCACCGCGACGCCGAAGGGGAGCGGAATGACCCGCGTCACGCCCTTGATCTTCATCACCTCGTCGGTGTTGACGCTTTCCGCCTTGGCGCCATCCATCGGCGCGTGCAGCAGCGAGGCGTAGACCATGCCCGGCACCTGCACGTCGATGCCGTAGATCGCCTTGCCGTTGACCTTGGAGGGCACGTCGACGCGGCCGATATCCTTGCGGCCGATCAGCTTGAAGTCGGCGCGCTTCTTCAGGTCGGCCTCAGTGATGGTGGGCAGCTCTGTCGGCACCTTGGCGAACTTCGCGACATCGCCATACGAGATGCTGCGCTTCGACTTGGCGTGGATGACCTTGCTCTTGTCGGTGGTCAGTTCGCCCGCCGGGACGTTCCATTGCTCGGCGACGTTGTCGATGAGGACGCGGCGCGCCTGCGCGCCCGCGAGCCGCAACGGCATCCAGTAGGCCGGCACCGAGACGCTCGCGAGCGTCACCTGCGCGCCGGGGAACATCTTGTGCGCGCCGCCATAGAGCTTCGGATTGCCCGGCGCGAACTCCTGTTTCACCTTCGACCAGTCGGCGTCGAGCTCCTCGGCGAGGATCATCGGCAGCGCGGTGAGCACGCCCTGCCCCATCTCGGAAGACGGGCACAGGATCGTGACCGTATCGTCGGTGCCGATGGTGACCCAGGCGTTGAGCTTGGCGCCGTCGGCGGCAAACGCGTCGGATGCACGCCCGAGCAGCGCGCCCGACAGTGCGAACGCGAAGGTCAGTCCGCCCACGCCTTGCATGAACGAGCGGCGAGATACGTTTAGCGAAGATTCCTGGAGCGAGCCCTGCTTGATGTGTTCGTTCATGGCTCAGCCCTCCCGTGCGGCGCGTTCGATGGCGCGGACGATACGCGGATAGGTCCCGCAGCGGCAGATGTTGCCATCCATGTGCGCGACGATCTGGTCGCGCGTCGGCTGCCTGGTATTCGCCAGCAGCTCGGCCGCCTGCATGATCTGTCCCGACTGGCAGTAGCCGCATTGCGGCACCTGCTCGGCGACCCACGCCTTCTGCAGCGGATGCGATGAGGTCGCCGACAGGCCCTCGATGGTCGTCACCTGTTTGCCGGCGACCGCGCCCATGGTGGTCTGGCAGGAGCGAACCGCCTTGCCGTCGACATGCACCGTGCAGGCGCCGCACAGGCCCGACCCGCAGCCGAATTTCGTGCCGGTCAATTTCAGATGCTCGCGCACCACCCAGAGCAGCGGCGTGTCGTTGTCGACATCGACGCTCGCCGTCTTGCCATTGATTGTGAACCCGACAGGCATCTTGCCCTCCCCGATGGTCCTTTTCATTGGAACCATTATAACCAAGGTCCTCTCGCTTGCAGCAGGCTTTTTGCCACAGCAGGCACCACCGGAGACCCTGAATGACCGCCGCCGGGATCGCCACCGAGGAGAAGCGCCGCGCGCTTGCGTTCGCGGCGCTGGTGCTCGGCGCGGTCGCGATGGGCGCTTCGGTGCTGTTCGTGCGCTGGGCCGATGTTGGACCTTACGCCAGCGCATTCTGGCGCGTGTTCCTGGCGCTGCCGTTTCTCTGGGTGTGGATGCGGATCGAAAATCGCTCCGCGGCGTGGCCGCGGCTCGACCGCGCGATGCTGCTGGCCGGGCTGCTGTTCACCGGCGACCTGTTCTTCTGGCATTTGGCGATCCTCGGCACGACGGTCGCGAATGCCACGTTCCTCGCCACCACGGCGCCCATCTGGGTCGCGCTCGGCGCGTGGCTGGTGCTGTCCGAGGCGGTGGGCAGCCGCGCCCTGATCGGCCTTGCGCTCTGCATCCTGGGCGGCTTCGCGCTGCTCGGCGAAAGCTACGGCTTCGCGCCGCAGCGGCTGATGGGAGACCTGTACGGCGTCGCGACCGCGGTGTTCTTCGGCGCCTATGTGCTGGCCGTGCGCGCCGCGCGCGCGCGCCATGGCGCCGCAGAAGTGATGTTCGTCTCGACCGCGATCACGTCCCTGTGCCTGTTCGTCATTGCTTATCTGTTCGAGCCGCGCATCCTGCCGCAGTCGATGCCGGGCGCCGCCGCGCTGCTCGCGCTCGCGATCATCTCTCAGGTCGGCGGCCAAGGGCTGGTGGCGGTCGCGCTCGGCACCCTGCCGGCAACGTTCTCGTCGCTGGTGATTTTCCTTGAGGCGGTTGCGGCGGCCGGCTTCGGCTGGTGGCTGCTCAACGAGCCGCTCGGCCTCGCACAGGCGCTCGGCGGCGTGCTGATCCTGTTCGGCATCTGGGTCGCGCGGCCGCGCGCGAACGATCTTGGGGCCGACCCATGAACCCACGCGCGTTTCTCGAAGATTTGTTCAACCGGGCGGTCGCCGCCGCGCATCCGTCGACCTGCCTGCCGCCCCACCTGCCGACGGCGCCGACGGCTGGCCGGCTGATCCTGCTTGCGGCCGGCAAGGCCGCGGGCTCGATGATCGAAGTCGCGGAGGCGCACTATCTCGATGCGGGATTTCCGAAAAATCGCCTGTCCGGCATCGCGGTCGCGCGCCATGGCTACGGCCGCCCGACGCGCGTGGTGCCGATGATCGAAGCCGGGCATCCGATTCCGGATGCCGCCGGACTGGACTCCGCCGCCAAGGCGCTCGGGCTTGCCGATGCCGCGATCAAGGACGATCTGGTCCTCGCGCTGATGTCCGGCGGTGCCTCGGCAAACTGGATCGCGCCCGCCGGAATTACATTTGCCGAAAAGCAGGCGGTGACGCGCGCGCTGCTGCGCTCGGGCGCGAACATCGGCGAGATCAACACGGTGCGAAAGCATCTCTCGGCGATCAAGGGCGGCCGGCTCGCGCGCGCCGCGCACCCGGCGCGGGTCGTGACGCTGGCGGTCTCGGATGTCCCCGGCGACGATCCGGCGGTGATCGGCTCCGGTCCGACCGTCCCGGATTCCTCGACGCTCGCCGATGCGCGCGCGGTCGTCGCACGCTTCCGGCTCGATCTGCCCGACGCCGTGAGCCGCGCGCTCAACGATCCGGCGAACGAGAGCCCCAAGCCGGGCGACCCGGCGTTTGCGAACAGCGAATTCCACCTGATCGCGCGCCCCGCCGACTCCTTCCGCGCCGCCGAGGCCGCCGTCCGCGCCGCCGGCTATGAGTGCATCTTCCTCGGCGAGCGCCTCGAAGGGGAGGCGCGCGAGGTCGCGCGCGCACACGCCGCAACAGCGCGCGAACTCCACGCCGCGCACCGCCGCGCCGTGATCCTCTCGGGCGGTGAACTCACCGTCACAATTCGCGGGCAGGGGCGCGGGGGACCAAACCAGGAGTACGCGCTGGCGCTCGCCATCGCGCTGGCAGGAACCACCGGCATCGCGGCACTCGCCGCCGACACCGACGGCACCGACGGCGGGGCCGGCTCGGCCCAGGACCCGGCGGGCGCCACTGTGGACGGCGCCACGGCGGCGCGGGCGCGGGAACTCGGCCTCGATCCGGCCGCGTTTCTTGCCGACAACGACTCCACCGGCCTTTTCGAGCGCCTGGGCGGTCTGCTGCGCCCGGGTCCCACCTTCACCAACGTCAATGACTTCCGCGCCATCCTCGTTGACAGCAGCATGGAACCAGCGCGAAATCCTTAAGGCGATGATGCGGATAGCCCGAATCGAAGGGATTTTCGTCGATGGCGGCGGCGCGCGCCGCCCGTTGTGGGTACTTCCGCTGCTCTGCGCGTTGCTCGTCCTGTGGTCCGCGGCGCCGGCGGCGGCCGATTTCCGCCTGTGCAACAACACCGGCAGCCGCGTGGGCGTCGCAATCGGCTACAAGGACTCCGAAGGCTGGACCACCGAGGGCTGGTGGAACCTGGCGGCGCGCAGCTGCGAGACCCTTGTGAAAGGGCAACTGGTCGCGCGTTATTACTACGTCCATGCGGTCGACTACGATCGCGGCGGCGAATGGTCGGGCAAGGCCTTCATGTGCACGCGCGACAAGGAATTCACCATCAAGGGCATCGAGGATTGCCTCGCGCGCGGCTATGACCGTACCGGCTTCTTCGAGGTCGACACCACGCAGCAGCGGTCCTGGACCGTGCAGCTCACCGAAACGACCGATCAGGCGCCGCAGCTCTTGCCGCAATACACGCCGCTCAATCCTCCGGCCCAACCGAAGCAGACCCGATGAGACGCCTGCGCCGCACCAAGATCGTCGCAACGCTCGGGCCCGCCTCGTCGGATCAGGCCATGATCGCGCGGCTGTTCCAGGCCGGTGCGGACGTGTTCCGCATCAACATGAGCCACACCTCGCACGACGCGATGCGCAAGCTGCACGCCGCGATCCGCGCGGTGGAGAAGGATTTCGGCCGGCCGATCGGCATCCTCGCCGACCTGCAGGGGCCGAAGCTGCGCGTCGGCACGTTCACGACCGACTTCGTGATGCTCAAGAAGGGCGCCGAATTCGTGCTCGATAGCGACAAGGCGCCCGGCGACGAGACACGCGCTTACCTGCCGCATCCCGAAATTCTCGCCGCGCTCGAACCCGGTCACACGCTCCTGCTCGACGACGGCAAGGTGAAACTGAGAGCGGTCGAAACATCGCCGAAGCGCGCCGTGACGCGCGTCGAGGTCGGCGGCAAGCTCTCGGCGCGCAAGGGTGTCAGCCTGCCCGACACCACCATCGGTTTCTCGGCGTTGACCGACAAGGACCGCTCGGACCTCGAAGCCTGCCTCGATACGGGCGTCGACTGGGTCGCGCTCTCCTTCATCCAGCGGCCCGAGGATATCGCGGAAGCAAAGAAGATCACGCGCGGCCGCGCCGCCGTGATGGCGAAGATCGAAAAGCCGCAGGCGGTCACGCGCCTTGCCGAGATCCTGGATTTCACCGACGCCCTGATGGTCGCACGCGGCGATCTCGGCGTGGAAATGCCGCTGGAAAAAGTCCCCGGCATCCAGAAGCAGATCACGCGCTCGTCGCGCCGCGCCGGCAAGCCGGTCGTGGTGGCGACGCAGATGCTCGAATCGATGATCACCAATCCGGTGCCGACGCGCGCAGAAGTCTCCGACGTCGCGACCGCGATCTTCGAGGGCGCGGACGCCGTGATGCTGTCGGCGGAATCGGCGGCCGGGCAATATCCGGTCGAGGCGGTCGCCACCATGAATCGCATCGCCGAGGAGGTCGAGACCGACCCGATCTACCGATCGATCATCCAGGCGCAGCGCGCCGAGCCCGAAGCGACCGGCGCCGATGCGATCGCTGATGCAGCGCGCCAGATCGCCGAGACGCTCGATCTTGCGGCGATCGCGTGCTGGACTTTCTCGGGCTCGACCGTGCTGCGCGTCGCGCGCGAGCGGCCAGCTTCGCCGATCGTGGCGATCTCACCGAACCTGGCGACGGGACGCAAACTCGCGGTGGTTTGGGGTGTGCATTGCGTCGTCGACGCAGACGCGCGCGATCTCGACGACATGGTGGACCGCGCCTGCCGGATCGTGTTCCGCGAAGGCTTCGCCAAGGCTGGCCAGCGCATCATCATCGTGGCGGGCGTGCCGCTCGGCACGCCGGGCGCGACCAACATGGTGCGGATTGCGTTCGTGGGATCGGGCGCGGCGGAGGACTGACTCGTTGCCGCTCGTCCCCGCGAAAGCGGGGACCCAGAGCCAGGAAAAAGAAAGAACTGGATTCCCGCTTGCGCGGGAATGAGCGGAGAACGCGCTAAATATCCCGCCCTTCGACCTTCTCGGTCAGCGTCTTCACGAAATCCGGCACCTTCTGCAGATGCGGGTTGACGGCGAGCGCGCGGCGGAACGCTTCCAGCGCGAGTTTCTCTTCGCCCAGTTCCTGCATGATGACGCCGAGGCCCGTAAGAGCGCCGAAATGGCGCGGCTCGCGCGCCAGCACCTGCCGGATGTCGGCGACCGATTTGCCGTAGTCCTTGTTGGCGAAATGCAGCGTGGCGCGCCGGTTCCACGCCTCGATGTAGTCGGGCCGCATCTCGACCACGGCATCGAGCAGCTGGATCGCGAGCCTGGTCTCCTTGGCGTCTTGCGCGGTCTTCACCCGGCTCATCAGGAGATCGGTGGTGTCGCTGCCGGAAGCGAGCCACAGCGCCCAGATGCGGCCCTCGACCAGCTTGGCGCTGTCCGCGTCGGGCGCGGCTTTGAGCGCCTCGAACAGGAAGTCGAGGTTCTTGATGCGGTCGCCGCGCGGCACGCGCGGCAGCTTGTCGGGGGCTTCAGGCAAGGGCGCGGCCTGCGGAGGCGCGGGTTCTGTCTGTTGGGCGGAAACCCGAGGCGCGAGCAGAACCGCAGCGGCCAAGGCCGCCGGAAGCGCGAGAGATACGAGTCGCAGGCGCATATGCTGAGTCTAGGGCTTTCGCGTCGCGGCGCAATACTGCGGCGCGGCGAGTTGGTCAAAGCCCCGTGACAACGCCCGGCAATCGGGAAAAGTTCTGGCTTCTACTTAGCCCTGCCGCGCCTTGAAGCGCTTCTGCGTCTTGTTGATCACATAGACGCGGCCCTTGCGGCGCACGAGGCGGTTGTCGCGATGCCGGCCGCGCAGCGATTTCAACGAATTACGAACTTTCATGGCTTTGATCCATGGCGCGCGCGCCGGAATGTCTAAGGGATTTGGTGGCGTTCTTAGGGGGCGGGTGGAGGACTGTCAACGTCCCAGACCGCTGGCGGAGCTTCCGATCAACTTGCCGGAATGGTGGTGGACGCAGTCGGCCCGAACCAGTCTCCAGTTCAGATTCGCTGTTACCAGGGAAAAATACAGGGACTCTTTTTGCAGCTTTTTTGGAGAATTAGTGGTCTCATATCAAAGGCTTACACGCGAACTCCCTATGAAACCGATCAGCGTGGACCAAGGCAAAGCTCCGAGAGGAAGATTGGGCCTCCGACCGCGGGAATAAGCGAGCCCAGAAGCCGTAGTGCGCCACCGCCCGGGCCATCTTGCATAGGCGGTGGCGCCGTTTGTCCCCGCTCTGCAGCCGCGGATGCGTTGCTGAACGCGTGGATCCTACTCATCCTGATCGCGCTTGTAACGGCACGTGTCAGGAATGCACGCCTGCCCTTCCCCTGTCCACTGCATGGGAGCCGCCGGGCGCTGGACTGCGCCGCGAGAAAGAGGCGACGGAGTTGAAGTGTCTCCAACCTGAGCTCTTCCAACAGGAAACGAAGACGAGTTTTAGACGAACAGAAAGTCGTTGGCGTTCAGGTTCGTCAGAGCGACGGCGGTCAGCGTGATTGTGTTTGCCGCATCGTAGGTGATGACGGTGTTCGCGCCGACTTGCGTTGCATGCGACTGGATCGCCGCGAAATCCGCAAATAGCGAGGCGTCGACCTGGATCACATCGCCGATGCTGGCGCCTGCGGCGAAGTCGCTGATCGTGTCGAGGCCGAAACCGGCGTGGAACACGAACGTGTCGTTGCCCGCGTTGCCAGTCAGCGTGTCATTGCCGGCGCCGCCCTCGATCCGGTTGGCGTTGGCATCGCCGCGCAGCGTGTCGGCAAACGCGCTGCCGAGCAGGTTCTCAATTGTGTTGTAGGTGTCGCCCGCTGCGTCGCCGGTGTTCTGCGCCGGCGTCGTCATGTTGGCGGTGACGCCCGCGGTGGCGGTCGCATAGCTCGCGGTGTCGATGCCGGAGCCGCCGGTCAGGATGTCTGCGCCCGCGCCACCAATCAGGATGTCGTCGCCGTTGCCGCCGTTCAGCGTATCGCCGCCCGCTCCGCCGTCCAGAGTGTTGGCATTGGCGTCGCCGGTGATGTTGTCGGCCGCGGTGCCGCCGGTGACGTTCTCGATCGCCGTGAACGTGTCGCTCAGGGCATCGCCGGTGTTGCTCGCGGGCGTCGCCAGATTGACGGTGACCGCCGCCGTTGACGTGGCATAACTCGCGGTGTCGATGCCGGCACCGCCGTTGAGAATGTCCGCGCCCGCGCCGCCGATCAGGATGTCGTCGCCGTTGCCGCCCGAGAGATTGTCATTGCCGGCAAGGCCGCTCAACACGTTGTTGTTGCCGTCGCCGGTCAGCACGTCGGCGACGGTGCCGCCGGTCAGGTTCTCGATGCCGTTGTACGTGTCGC
The DNA here is from genome assembly GCA_034669145.1 of Hyphomicrobiales bacterium. Taxonomy (GTDB): domain Bacteria; phylum Pseudomonadota; class Alphaproteobacteria; order Rhizobiales; family Xanthobacteraceae; genus PALSA-894. The sequence goes on along the minus strand of JAXDNY010000256.1, from coordinate 11,793 downwards.
CGGCCGCATCGCCCGTGTTGCTCGCGGGCGTCAGCAGGTTGGCGGTCACCGCCGTGGTCGAGGTCGAATAGCTCGCGGTGTCGATCCCCAAGCCGCCGATCAGCGTGTCGGCGCCCGCGCCGCCGATCAGGATGTCGTCGCCTGCGCCGCCGTCGAGCACGTTGATGGCGGTCGAGCCGGTCAAGGTATCGGCGAAGGTTGAGCCGGTCAGGTTCTCGATCGTCGTATAGGTGTCCCCCGCCGCATCGCCGGTGTTGCTCGCCGGCGTCGTGAGGTTCGCCGTCACGCCGGCCGCGGCCGTCGCATAGCTTGCCGTATCGGTGCCCGCACCGCCGGTGAGCGCGTCAGCTCCCGCCCCGCCGATCAGGATGTCATTGCCATTGCCGCCGTCCAGAGCATTGGCGCTCGCATCGCCGGTCAGCGTGTCGTCGCCAGAGCCGCCAGTCAGGTTTTCGATTCCCGAATACGTATCGCCGGCCGCATCGCCGGTATTGCCGGCCGCGTTGATCAGGCTTGCGACCACGGCGAGCGTCGCGGTGGTGTAGCTCGCGGTGTCGGTTCCCGCGCCGCCGACAAGTGTATCCGCGCCCGCGCCGCCAATAAGAATATCGTTTCCGGCGCCGCCATCGAGCATGTTGGCATTGGCATCGCCGGTGAGCGTGTCGTTGAATCCGGTTCCGGTCAGATTTTCGATCGTGTTGTAGGTATCGCCTAGCGCATCGCCAGTGTTGCTTGCCGGTGCCGTGAGACTGGCGACGACCGCCGCTGCCGCGGTCATGTAACTTGCGGTGTCGATGCCGGCGCCGCCGGTCATTATATCGGCGCCCGCGCCGCCGATCAGGATATCGTCGCCGCCGCCGCCGTTCAGCGTGTCGTTTCCGGCAAGCCCGCTCAGCACGTTGGCGTTGCCGTCGCCGGTCAGGTTGTCGACAACCGTTCCGCCGGTCAGATTTTCGATGCCCGAATAGGTATCGCCCGCCGCATCGCCGGTATTGCTCGCAGGTGTCGCGAGGTTGGCGGTCACGGCTGTTGTCGAGGGTGCGTAGCTTGCCGTGTCGATGCCGGCGCCACCAATGAGCGTGTCGGCTCCCGCGGCACCGATCACCGTGTCGTCGCCTACTCCGCCGTCGAGCACGTTGGCGTTGGCATCGCCGGTCAGCGTATCGGCAAACGCGCTGCCGGTGAGATTTTCGATCGTGTTGTAGGTATCGCTCGCGGCATCGCCCGTATTGCTGGCGGGCGTCGCCAGGTTTGCGGTCACCGCCGCCGCCGCCGTCGCGTAGCTCGCGGTATCGCTTCCGGCGCCGCCGGTCATGGCATCGCCGCCCGCACCGCCAATCAGGATGTCGTTGCCCGATCCGCCGTTGAGCGTGTCGATTCCGGCGCCGCCATCGAGCGTATTGTCATTGCCGTCGCCAGTTAGGTTGTCGGCCGCGGACCCACCGGTGACGTTTTCGATCCCCGAGAAGGTGTCGCCCGCCGCGTCGCCGGTGTTGCTGGCCGGCGTCAGCAGATTGACCGTCACCGCGACCGTGGACGTGGCGTAGCTCGCGGTGTCGATGCCGGAGCCGCCGATCAGCGCATCGGCGCCCGCGCCGCCGATCAGGATGTCGTCGCCCGCGCCGCCGTCGAGCGCATTAGCGCTGGCGTTGCCGGTGAGCGTATCGGCGAACGCCGAGCCGGTTAGGTTCTCGATCGTCGTATAGGTGTCGCCGGCGGCGTCGCCAGTGTTGCTCGCCGGTGTCGTCAGGTTCGCCACAACGCCCGCCGCAGCGGTCGCATAGCTGGCGGTATCGGTGCCGTTGCCGCCGGTCAGCGTATCGCCGCCTGCCCCGCCGATCAGGATATCGTTGCCGTCATTGCCGACGAGCGTGTCGATGCCGGCGCCGCCGTCGAGCGTGTTGGCGTTCGCGTCGCCGGTCAGCGTGTCGTTGAACGCACTACCAGTCAGGTTCTCGATGCCCGAATAGGTGTCGCCGGCCGCATGCCCGGTGTTGCTCGCTGGCGTCGTCATGTTGGCGATCACCGCCGCAGGCGCGTTCGCGTAGCTTGCCGTGTCGGTGCCGGTCCCGCCGATCAGCGTGTCGGCCCCAGCGCCGCCGATCAGGATATCGTTGCCACCGAGCCCGTCGAGGATATCCGGGCCGAGCGAACCGGTCAGCGTGTCGTCGCCCGCCGTACCCGTATAGGTATTGGCAACGCCGGTGATGTTGAAGGTCAGCGTCGCGTTCGCGCTCGCATTTGACGGGTCCGCGGCCGTGTAGGTGAACACGTCGCTGGCGTTCTGTCCCGGCAGGAGGTCGAGCGCCGCTGCGTTGTTCGGGCTGTAGCTGTAGCTGCCGTTGCTGTTGAGATTGAGCGTGCCGTAAACGCCAGCGATATTGACGTTGCTTCCGGACGCGATCGGCTGGCTGCCGCTGGTCGCGTTGCTGATATTGCTGACGCGCAGCGTGTCGCCGGCGTCGGCGTCCGTGTCGTTGGTGAGTACGCTGCCTGTGGCGATCGCGCTCTCGTTCACCGCCTTGGCATCATTCACGCCGACCGGCGTGTCGTTGATGTTGGCGACCGGGCTCGTCGCCGCGCTGCTCAACGATTCGACCGTGCCGCCGCCGTCGGTATAGCTCACCGTGACGCGGACAATTGCGCCGGCATCCGCATCGCCGAGCACGTAGGTCGCCTGGTCGGCGCCGATATTGCTCCAGCTCGATCCGCCGGTGGTCGAGCGCTGCCACTGATAATGGAACGCGCCGAGGCCGTCGAAGTCCTGAATGCTCGATGTGTTCGCCGTGAGCGTCTGATCCTCGGTTGCCGTACCGGTGATCACCACTGCGCCAGTCGGCGCGTGGTGCGTCGCATTGTAGTTCAGGGTCGCGCGGTCCCAGAACGAGCCATCAGCGAACTCGACCCGGTCGATGCCATACCAGGCCGACGACCAGAACTGCTCGTCAAATGTAATAGTTTCGTTGGTGGCATTGACGCGCAGCACGAGGTGCAAGCCGCTACGCGAGACCGTCACGTCAGCCGCGTTGAGATCGACGAGCCGCAGCGTGTCGGTCTCGGACGTCGACCCGCTCTCTTCGTCAATGTAGTCGTTGCCATCGCCGGAGCGGTAGACGAAGGTGTCGCTGCCCGCCGTGCTGAAGAACGAATCGTTGCCGAGATCACCAAAGAATGTTTCGTTGCCGTTGACGCCCGCGCTGACGCTGAGGCTGTCGGCTCCCGTAGTGCCGCGGATCCAGGCGTTAGCGGAAATAGCCGCACGGTCCCACACCGTACCGTTAGCGAACTCGACCCGGTCGATGCCATACCAGTCCGATGACCAGAACTGCTCGTCGAACTCGATCTGGTGACCCGTGCTGTTGATGCGCACGAGGACATCGTTCCCGACCCGCGATACCGTGATGTCGGCCACGTTGAGATCGGTGAAGCGCAGGACGTCGGTCTCGGCCGTCGACCATCCCTCTTCGTCGATGAAGTCGCTACCGTCGCCGGAGCGGTAGATAAAGATGTCGCTGCCCGCCGCGCTGAAGAGCGAATCGTTGCCGAGGCCACCGATGAACGTGTCGTTGCCGTTGCCGCCGTTCAGCGCATCGGCTCCAGCTCCGCCGATCAGCGTGTCATTGCCATCGCCGCCATTAAGCGTGTCGTCGCCACCGCGGCCGTCGAAGGTTTCGGAGGCGCCCGTGCCATTGAAGACGTCGGCGCCCTCGGTGCCGCGGAACCAGGCCAGTGTCTCGATCGTGGTGCGGTCCCAGATGGTGCCGTCGGCGAACACGAGCTGCTCGATACCGCTCGGGGCCCAGTCGAAATGCGCCTGGACCTTGAGGATCTCGCCGCTCGACAAGACCTTAACGAGCAGGTCGGAGCCGGAGCGCGTCAACTCGACATCTGCCGGGTTCAGCCCGATCAGATTGACTTTGTCGACGTCCGAGCTCGAGCCGCCTTCCTGGATGATGTCGTTGCCCGAACCGACGCCGAAGATGTACGTGTCCGAGCCGCTCTTTCCGAGCAGCGTATCGTCGCCGCCGCGGCCATCGATCGTGTTGGGTCCATCCGTGGCGGTGATCGTCTCGGCGGCGGCGGTGCCGCGGAACCAGGCGAGCGACTCGATCGTGGCACGATCCCAGATGGTGCCGTCGGCGAACACGAGTTGTTCGATGCCGCTCGGCTCCCAGGAGAAGTGCGCCGCGACCTTGACGGTCTCGCCGCTCGACAGGATTTTCACGAACAGGTCGTTGCCGACGCGCCACAGGTCGATGTCGGCCGGGTTCAGCCCGGTCAGCTTGAGCTTGTCGACGTCCGAGCTTGAGCCGTCTTCCTGGATGATGTCGTTGCCCGAACCGGCCCCAAAGATGTACGTGTCCGAGCCGCTCTTTCCGAGCAGCGTGTCGTCGCCGCCGCGGCCATCGATCGTGTTGGGTCCATCCGTGGCGGTGATCGTCTCGGCGGCGGCGGTGCCGCGAAACCAGGCGAGCGACTCGATCGTGGCGCGATTCCAAACCGTGCCGTCGGCGAACACGAGCTGTTCGACGCCGCTCGGCTCCCAGGAGAAGTGCGCCGCGACCTTGAGGGTTTCGCCGCTCGACAGGATCTTCACGAACAGGTCGTTGACGACGCGCCATACATCGACGTCGGCCGGGTTCAGCCCGGTCAGCTTGACCTTGTCGACGTCTGCGCTGGCGCCGTTTTCCTCGATCGTGTCGTTGCCCGACCCGACGCGGAAGATATATGTGTCCGAGCCCTCCTGGCCGCGCAGGATGTCGTCGCCGCCGCGCCCGTCGATCGTCTCGGGGCCGTTGCTGCCGGTGATCGTCTCTGCGTCGTCGGTGCCGCGGAACCAGGCGTTGGCCTGGATCGCGGTGCGGTCCCAGCTCGAGCCGTCGGCGAAGACGATCTGCTCGAGGCCGAGGAAAGTGCCGTCGAAATGATTGATCGCGCGGATCGTCTCGCCGGTCGCATTGACGGTGATGAAGAGATCCAGGCCGGTGCGGCCGAGCGTGATGTCGCTTGCGTTCAGGCCGATCAGCTTGAGCTTGTCGACGTCCCCGCCGGGGCCTTCTTCCTGGATCGTGTCGTTGCCGTCGCCCGCGCGATAGAGATAGGTGTCCGACCCGCCGGCGCCTTTCAGCAGGTCGGCGCCGCCGCGCCCGTCGAGCGTGTTGTTGCCGCCGGAGCCGTTGAGCGTGTCGGCGCCCGGCGTGCCAAGCAGCCATGACTGGTCCTGGATGGCCGTGCGATTCCAGGTGGTGCCGTCGGCGAACGTCAGTTGCTCGATGCCCGATGCGTTGCTCAGGAAATGGTTGAGGACCGTGACGGTCTCGCCGGTCGCGTTGATCGTGATGATCAGGTCGTTCACCAGCCGGCCGAGCGTGACGTCGGCCGGATTGAGCGACACGAGCTGCACCTGGTCGAAGTCGTTCGAAGCGCCCTGGTCGTCGATGATGTCGTTGCCGCCGCCTGACCGCACCACATAGGTGTCGTTGCCCGCAGTGCCGACCAGCGCGTCGTTGCCGCCGAGCCCGTCGAGCGTGTCGTTGCCCGCGGTGCCGACAATCGCGTCGTTGCCGGAGGTCGCAAGGTTGCTGCCGTTGCCGCCGAACGCACGGTTGATGATGTCGGTCACGCCCCAGACCGTGCCGTCGGCGAACACGAACTGCTCCACTAGGTCGGCATTCCCGGCAGTCAACGCCGACAAGAACTGATCCTTGACGATCAACTGGTCGCCCGTCCCGGCGATCGTGAGAACCGCATTGTTGCCCGAGCGCGACACCTGCACGTCGGCCGGCGCAAGCCCGGTCTTGAACGTGACCTTGTCCACCACCGCCGACGTGTCGCCGTTCTCCTCGATCGTGTCCTGGCCGTAGCCGCGGCCGAAGACATACGTATCCGTTCCGAAGCGACCGGAGAGGAAGTCGTTGCCGCCGAAGCCGTCGAGCGTTTCGTTGCCGTCGAACGCCACGATGGTGTCGTTGCCGGCGCTCGCCTCGGCGCGCAGCAGGCGCAGATCCATGTCGGCGGCGGTCAGAGTCGTGCCGTCGGCGAAGTCGAAGCGCTCGATGCGGTCCGGGTTCCAGAATGAGCTGGTGAACTCGAACTGGTTCTTGATCCTGATCTGGTCGGACGTTCCGAAGATGCCGATGATCAGGTCGTTGCCTTCCTGAGCAAAGGTCAGGTCGGTGATCGCGACGTCTGACTTGAACTGCAGGCGATCGAAGATCGAATCCGCGCTGATGCTCGAGGAGTTTCCGTTATCGTCGATCGTGTCGGAGCCGGAGCCGCGGCCGAACAGGTAGATGTCCTCGCCGATCAGGCCGGTCATGGTGTCATTGCCGGCGAGCCCGTCGAGGATCTCGTTGCCGTCGTAACCCCTGATGGTGTCGTTGCCGGCCGTGGACTGGGCCTGCAGCAGACGCAGGTCGATGTCAGCACCGGTCCAGGTCGTGCCGTTATCGAAATCGAAACGTTCGACGCGATCGCCGTTGTAAAATGAACTGATCGAAACGAACTGGTTCTTGATCGTGAGTTGGTCGGTCGTTCCGGCGATCGTGATGACCAGATCGTTGCCGGTGCGCGAGAGCTGCACATCCTCGGGCGCGACCCCGGCGAGGAACTTGACGTGATCGAAGATGCCGTCGGCGCTGATGCTCGAGGCGTCGCCGTTCTCGTCGATCGTGTCGGACCCGTAGCCACGTCCGAAGACATAGGTGTCCTCGGCGCGCAGGCCGGACATCGTGTCGTTGCCCGCCCCGCCGTCGATCGTGTCGGCGCTGTCGTAAGCCGAGATCGTATCGTTGCCCGCGGTCTGCTGCTGCTCGATGATGCGCACGTCGATATCGGCGCCGGTCCAGGTGGTGCCGTCGGCGAATACGAAGCGCTCGATGCGGTCGCTATTGTAGAATGAGCTGGTCGAGGCGAACTGGTTCTTGATCGTCAGTGTATCGGTCGCGCCGGCGACCGTGATGATGAGGTCGTCGCCGGAGCGCGCGACCTGGATGTCCGCCGGCCTGATGTCGGATTTGAAGCTAATGATGTCGAAAATGCCATCCGCGCTGATGCTGGAGGCGTCACCATTGTCATCGATCGTGTCCTGGCCCGAGCCTCGGCCAAATACGAAAGTGTCGGCCTCGCGATAGCCGCTGAGCAGGTCGTTGCCGGCGAGGCCGTCGAGCGTATCCTGGCTGTCGTAGCCGCGCAGCGTGTCGTTGCCCGTGGTCGCCTGTGCGTTCAGCACACGTGCGTCGACTTCCGCGCCGGTCAGCACCGTGCCGTCGGCGAAGACGAACTGATCGATGCGGTCGGGATTCCAGAACGACGTCGTGGCGGAGAACTGGTTCTTGACGGTGAGCTGGTCGCTGGTTCCCGAGATCGCGATGACCAGATCGTCGCCGGAGCGCGTCAGCACGAGGTCGCTCAGCGCGACGCCGGCCTTGAAGCTCACCTTGTCGAGCAGCGAGTCCGCGCTGAGGCTGGAGGAATCGCCGTCGTCGTCGATCGTGTCCTGGCCCGAGCCGCGGCCGAACACATAAGTGTCGGCACCATGCTTGCCCGACATCGTGTCGTTGCCGGCGCCGCCGTCGATGATGTTGTCGCTGTTGGTGCCGGTGATGGTGTCGTTGCCGGAGGTCGCCTGCGCCTGCACGGCGCCGGCCGCGACGTCGTCCGCGGACAGAATCGTCCCGTCGGCGAACTGGAAGAACTCGACCAGCTGGGTGCCGCCGGCCGCATGGCCCTCGATGGTGAGCGTGTCGGACGTGCCCGCGATCGTGATGCGCAGGTCGTTGCCGACGATCTGGAACGTGACCTCGGAGCGCGCCGTGTTGGCGTTGAACAGCACGGTGTCGGGCTGGTCTTCATAGGGCGAGCCGTAGGTCTCCTGGATGACGTCCTGGCCCGAGCCCTTGCCGAACAGATACGTGTCGCCGCCACCGACGCCGCGCAGCGTGTCGTTGCCGGCCCCGCCGTCGAGCGTGTCGGCGGTATAGAAGCCGGTGATCGTGTCATTGCCGGCGGTCTTCGCCTGCTGCAACAGCTTGTCGCGCACCTGTGCGTCCGTCCACACCGTGCCGTCGGTGAAGCGGAAGGTCTCGATATCGTGCCAGCCGCTCGACCATCCGGCATGGCCGAACTGCCCCGTCACGGTGAGCTGGTCGGACGAGCCACTGAACGTGACGATCAGATCTTCGCCGCTGCGCGCGAGCAACGTATTCGCCGCCGTGATCCCGGCGCCGAACTCGACCACGTCGTTGTCGGCATAGACCACGAGGAAGACGTTCTCGTCTATCACGTCCTGTCCACCGCCCGCCGCGAAGCGGTAGGTATCCGAGCCGTCACCGCCGCTCAATGCGTCGTTGCCAGCACCGCCGTCGAGAAGATCATCCGACCAGAATCCCTGAATCGTGTCGTTGCCGGCGGTCCCGGCGTGCAACAGATAATTCACGCGCAGGTCGGCGGGGGTCCAGGTCATGCCGCCCGCGAACACGAACGACTCAATCTCGTGATCGCGGATGTTGAAGACGCCGTAGTTGAACTGGCCCTCGATGGTGAGCGAATCCGTCGTGCCGCTCACGCTGAGCCGCACGTCGGACGCCCCGACGCGCGTAATGACGAGGTCCTGCGGCGCAATGCCGGCGCCGAACGTAACGCGGTCGTCATTCCCGGCGAGAATGTTGGTCGAGAAATCGCTGATGACGTCCTGGCCGTAGCCGAGAGTGAAGATGTAGTTGTCCGAGCCGTTCCCTCCTTCGAGCCGGTCGTTGCCGGCGCCGCCGTCGATCGTGTCGTCGAAATGCCAGCCGACGATGAGGTCGTTGCCCGTGGTTTTGGCGGCGGCGATGAGTTCGGTGTGGATCGTGGCGAAGCTCTTGACCGTGCCGTCGTTCCAGCGGAACAGCTCGATCTGGTCGAACGCCTGCGCGCCGAACGGGCCGCTCTCGAACACGTCGTACTGGCCGACGATGCGCAGCGTGGCGTCGTCGCTCGCGATCGACACCAGCAAGTCGTTGGTCGAGCCATCGCGCGTGAAGGTCACGTCCGCGACGGAGATGTTGGCCCCGAACTTGAGCGTATCGGCGGCCGGCGTCAGCACGTTGGTCTGCTTGTCCTGGATCGTGTCGTGGCCATAGCCGCGCCCGAACAGATAGGTATCGCCGTCATTGCCACCGGACATAAAGTCGTCGCCGGCCTTGCCATCGAGCGTGTCGGCGTAATAGGCGCCGTAGAGCGTGTCGTTCCCCGCGCCGCCGGTCGTCACCTGGTGCAGCACGTCTTCCCAAGTGAGCGTGGTGCCGTTTGCGAACTGGAATTCCTCGACGCGATTGAACCAGGCCATTCCGAGCAGGTCGAACAGGTCCAGCTTCGATCCGACAAACTGGTCCTTGATGAGGAGCGTTTCGCCGGTGTCGTTGATCGTGATCAGCAGGTCCGGAGCCGCGCCGGTGCGCGAGAAGGTCACGTCGCCAGGAAGCACATTGCTGCCGAACTTGACGACGTCTTCATCGCTCCAGCTGTATCCGATCAGTCCGGAGACGAAAGTCTCGGGGTAGCGCTGCTGGTCGTGGACCGTGTCGTGGCCGGAGCCGCGGTCGAAATGATAGATGTCGCCGTTGTCAAATCCGACCAGGAGATCGTCGCCGGCACTGGCGTAGAACTCGTCCGATGTACCGAACCCGTAGGTGATGTCGTCGCTCTCGGTCGCATAGGTCGTGAGAACAAATGCCTGCAAATCGAGCCACGTGAAGCCGCCGCCAGCGCTGAGGAAGAACCCTTCGATGCGGCTGTCCGGCGAGCGCGCCGTCTGATAGCCGAGCGGGCCGTAGGCGAACTGATCCTTGATCGTGATGCTGTCGCCCGCCCAGGCAAAACCGATCGTCACGTCATCGCTCGCGCCCACGCGCGTCACATGCAAGTCGGCCGCGGTAATTCCGCCGAACAGGTATAATGTGTCCGATCCCCGCAGGAGCGGATTGCTCATGATCTCCTGGATGGTGTCGTTGCCGTCGCCGAGCGTAAAATAATAGTTGTCGCCGCCGTCGCCGCCGCGCAGCTGATCGTCTCCGGTCAGCCCTTCGAGTTCGTCGCTGAACGCGGTGCCGTCGAGCACATCATTGCCCGGCGTTCCGAGGCCGATCGCGGTCGCAATGTCGGTCGGCTCGTAGACTGTGCCGTCGGCGAACTGAATCTCCTCGATCGCGTGATTGCCGCTGAGCGGCAGCCCGCTCAGCATCACCGTCGGTACGTCGTACTGGTGCTGGATGGTGATCTTGTCGTTCGTGCCGTTGACATCGATCACGAGGTCCACGCCGACCCGGTGGATCGTCACATCGTCCGGGTTGAGCAGCGCGAGTCGGATGCGATCGCCGCTTTGGCCGCTTTCGCTGTCGTAGATCGTATCCTGGCCGAACCCTTCGCCGAACACGTAGACGTCCTGTCCGACGCCGCCTGTAAAGCTGTCGTTGCCGGCACCGCCGACATAGACCTGAAGGCCGGTCGCCGTGCCGCGTGCAAGCGAGTCATTACCGGAGGTGCCAACCTGCACGCCGGTGAGGCCGAGGCCGGAAGCCAGCTGCGTCAAATCGAGCGGCGAGGTCGTCGCATCGAGCGCGCGCACCAGGCTCTGGACCTCGAAGTCGGCGCGGATAGCCTGGCCGTCGTGACGCACCAGCGAGTCCGCGAACGTCGCAAGCTCCGGCCCCCAGCTGGTATTCCACTCGGTGAGCGCGGTGGCGGGGTTTGACGAGAGCTGAGCGATCGCCACCGCGTAGATGTCACCCAGCGTCGCCGCATCGGCCGCGACGAACTTGTCCTGCGCCAGATCGTAGTCGAGGCCGCCGAATACCGGATCGAGCGGTCCCTGCGCGGCGAGCCGGATCGCCGCCTTCTCGACCACGTTCTGCCAACTGGCGATCAGCTCGGCGACGCTGGTGTCGAGCGGATGTCCGCCGCCGTCGCGCGGCGCAAGCTCCTGGCCGAAATACTTTTCCAGGAACGCAAGCTTCTGCGTATCGAACGCGCCGTTCGCCATCGCGACCGGCGTCATCGTGTCGACATGGGCCCAGTGCAACAGGATGTCCGCAGCCCCGCTCTTCAGGGCCGACCAGCTCGTGGTCGTCGGCAGGTCCTTGAACGCGTCCACTTCGCTGAGCAGCGCCGCGTCCTGGGTCATCGCGACCGCGAGGTCCGGCATGTCGCCGTAGCCCTTGAGATTGGGCAGCGCGGCCGCGGCCGGCGAGACGGTCGTGTCGCCGAGATAACGCGAGTCGACCTGGGCATTGTCGAGAACGACGTCAGCGATGGTCGACGTGGAGCCGTCCGCGCGCGTGAAGGTCGCTTCCGCGCGGATGGTGTTGCCGCGGATCGAGCCGATCGCCGGCGTGGTGCTCGCAAGCGAAATCTCGGTGACGCCGGCTTGCGCGAGCGTCATCAGCTCGCCGGTGCCGGTCATGCCGTCGCCGTCGAGATCGCACCAGATGCGCAGCGTGCCGAACGCGCTGTCGGAGGCGTTGATCTTTCCGTCGCCGTTCGAGTCGAGCGTCGCGAGGACGCCGAAGCCCGGCGTCGCGGCGTTGCCGAACAGTTCGGTGATGTCGTCGATCTTGCCATTGCCGTTGAGGTCGCGCGCGAGCAGGCCGTCGTCGCCGCCGACCCATCCGGTGCGCTCGGCGAACCCGTCGTGATCGATGTCGAAGTAGACATTGCCGCCGTCGGCGCGGGTGAGTTCGAGCCCGTCGCCGTCGAGGTCGAGCACGAGCGGATCGGTGCCGCTCGGCGTGCCGCCGAACCCAGCCGCTATCGCGA
>JAXDNY010000255.1:0-9911 GCA_034669145.1 Hyphomicrobiales bacterium | reverse complement strand
AGTTTCGGATTGCGCAGGAAGCCGGCGCCGGTGAACGCGCCCATGAACGGCACCTTCGCGGCGGTGGCGATCGGCTGGGCTGCGGCCGACGTGGGTGTACCCACCGGGCCGATCAGCGCAAATACTTTGTCCTCTTCGATCAGCTTCTTGGTCGCGGCGATCGCGCGGTCGGGCTCATAGCCGTCGTTCACGCTGATCAGCTTGAGCTTGCGGCCATGCACGCCGCCCTTGGCGTTGATCTCGTTGAAGGCCGCGTTGAGGCCTTGCTGCATGCCGAGGCCGAGTGCCGAGGCCGGCCCTTCCAGCACGGCGGCCTGGCCGAACGTGATGGTGTCGGCGGTGACGCCGTCCTCGGCGAAGGCCGGAACGGACAGGATGGTCGCGCCGAGCGCGATAGCGGCGGCGCAGGTGCCGCGAAGCGTAAAGTACATGAAATTCCCCCAGGCTTTGGCGACGGTTCGCCGCCTCCGCAAGATGCGAGTTCCCAGTAAACGAATGCTTAACGATTGGTGAAAAACCACCGCAGCGACGTGGAGATTGGCTTACCAACCAGGGGTTTGAGCCGCGCTTGCCGCTCGCGCACGGTTCGGTTACTCCGACGCCAGCCCTTATGGAGCCGCGCGCCCCGTGTCGACTGACAAGCCGAACAAGCTCAAAGCGCGCCTGCCGCGCGGGCTCGCCGACCGCGGCCCGGCCGAGATCGCCGCGACCCGCCGCATGCTGGAGACGATCCGGCGCGTGTTCGAGCGCTACGGCTTCGAGCCGGTCGAGACGCCGCAGATCGAATACACCGACGCGCTCGGCAAGTTTCTGCCCGACCAGGACCGGCCGAACGAGGGCGTTTTCTCGTTCCAGGACGACGACGAGCAGTGGCTGAGCCTGCGCTATGACCTGACCGCGCCTTTGGCCCGGTATGTGGCGGAGAATTTCGACGCGCTGCCCAAGCCGTATCGGAGTTATCGCTTCGGTTATGTGTATCGCAACGAGAAGCCGGGGCCGGGACGGTTTCGGCAATTCATGCAATTTGATGCCGATACGGTGGGCTCCTCCTCGATGGCGGCGGACGCCGAGGTCTGCATGATGATCGCGGACACGATGGAGGAGTTGGGGATTCCGCGCGGCAGCTACGTGGTGAAGGTGAATAACCGCAAGGTGCTCGATGGCGTGATGGAGGCGATTGGGATCGGCGGCGAGGAGAATGCGGGGAAGCGGCTCACGGTGCTGAGGGCGATCGATAAGCTGGATCGGCTCGGTATTGGAGGTGTGCGTGCTCTGCTAGCGGAAGGGCGCAAGGATGAGAGCGGCGATTTTACGAAGGGTGCTGGATTGAACATTGAGCAAGTCAATTTGGTGTCGGCAGTTGTTGCCGGAGTATCGCTGATCAATTCGACCAGTCGTCCGAAGGATCGACCGTTGGACGACATGCTTTTTGTAGACCCAGACGGTTTTGTCGACAATTTCAACACAATACGTGATTTGAGGCACAATGCGCGTGGCGTAGGGATCGCAGGGCTTGACGAGTTACAGAATATTGCCTCGCTCTGTGAAGCTGCTGGATATGGCAGCAAGAGAATTCGAGTCGACACATCAGTCGTCCGCGGCCTCGAATACTACACCGGCCCGGTGTTCGAAGTTGAATTGACCTTCCCGGTCGAAGGCGAGGACGGCAAGCCGGTGCGCTTCGGCTCGGTCGCGGGCGGCGGGCGTTATGATGGACTGGTCGGGCGCTTCCGCGGCGACAACGTTCCGGCGACCGGCATTTCCATCGGCGTCTCGCGCCTGATGGCGGCGCTGCAGCATCTGAAGAAAGTCGAGACCAATCCCGAACCCGGCCCGGTGGTCGTCACGGTGTTCGATTCTGATCGCATCGCCGACTACCAGAAAATGGTCGCGGCGCTGCGCACCGCCGGCATCCGCGCCGAGCTCTATCTCGGCTCGGGCAAGTTCGGCGCGCAGATGAAATACGCCGACAAGCGCCGGAGCCCTTGCGCCGTGATCCAGGGCGGCGATGAGAAAGCCAAAGGCGAGGTGCAGATCAAGGACCTGATCCTCGGCGCGACGATCTCCGGCATCAAGGATCGCGACGAATATCTCAAGGCGAAAGCCGACTCGCAGTTCGCGGTGCCAGAAGGCGCTCTCGTGGCCGAAGTGCGCAAGCTGCTCGCGCGTCATGGAGTGAGGTGGGAGTAGGGGGCGCTGCGCGAGCCGCGCGCTTCTTCCCCTCTCCCGCTTGCGGGAGAGGGTGGCGAACGCCGAAGGCGTGAGCCGGGAGAGGGCGCTTGGCCTATGTTTCAATGCTGCCCTCTCCCGCCCTCTCTTCGCTCGGGCACCCTCTCCCGCAAGCGGGAGAGGGGAAAGCGGAGTTCGCGGCGCGTCTTCGGAACTTCGCCTATGCTTGGCGGTTGAGGCACGCCCATGAAGCTCCTCACCGTCCGCCACGCCACCACCTACCGCTATTCGGCGCCGGTCGAATTCGGCCAGCACCGGCTGATGCTGCGCCCGCGCGACAGCCACGACCTGCGCCTCGTCGGTGCCGAATTGTCGTTATCTCCGCCCGGCCGCATCCGCTGGATGCATGACGTGTTCGGCAACTCGGTCGCGCTCATCGATTTCGAGGCGCCCGCCAGCGAGCTTTACATCCTCTCGACGCTCACCATCCAGCGCTATGCGCTGGCGCGGCTCGACTTCTCGATCTCGCCGGAGGCGCAGAACTATCCGTTCATGCATTCGGCGGATGAACGCTCCGATCTCGGGCGCTTGCGCGAGCGCCACTACCCGGACCGGGGCGAGGTCGAGGAATGGGCCCGCCAATTCATCCTCGAGACGCCGACCAACACCTTCAACCTGCTCGCCACCATGAATGCGGCGGTCCGCGGTTCGTTCACCTACAACGCGCGCGACGAGGAGGGTACGCAGACGCCGGCCGAGACGCTTGAGAGGAAGAGCGGGACCTGCCGCGATTATGCGCTGCTGTTCATCGAGGCGGCGCGCTCGCTCGGTTTCGGCGCGCGCTTCGTCACCGGCTATCTCTATGACCCGGCGCTCGATGGCGGCGATGCCGTGCAGGGCGCCGGCGCGACCCATGCCTGGGCCGAAGTCTATCTGCCGGGTGCCGGCTGGATCGAATACGACCCCACCAACGGATTGATCGCGGGCGAGAACCTCATCCGTGTGGCGGTGACCCGCGATCCCACTCAGGCCGTGCCGATCGGCGGCAGCTATTCGGGCGAGGGCGCCTACCTCGGCCTGGAGGTCGAGGTGATGGTGCGGGCGGAGAGTAAAGGTCGTTAAGCTACTGAATCTGCAGGCGGTTTGCCGAGATTTTTCAGACCCCGCCGCCGCGGCGTTAAGCCCACCGGCCGATCGCGATCGAAACCTTAACGGGGGCGTGCTAAAGGCCCGCGCGAATTGGACAAACAGCGCGAAGCCATGCGCACGACGCAACCACGGAAAGCCCGATGACCGCCCCCGACGTACGGGCCGAGGCGCTCGTCGCGCATTACGAGCGCGCGGGCTACGCGCGCGTGTCGCCTGCGATCCTGCAGCCGGCCGAGCCGTTCCTCGATCTTTCGGGCGAGGACATTCGCCGCCGCATGTTTCTCACCACCGATCCGGACGGGCAGGAGCTCTGCCTGCGGCCCGACCTCACCATCCCGGTGTCGCGCGATTATCTCGCCTCGCCCGCGGCCGGCGAGGCGCTCGGCTTTTGTTATCTCGCACCCGTGTTCCGCCATCGCGCCGACGGGCCCGCCGAATTCATCCAGGGCGGCATCGAATCCTTCGGCCGGCGCGACACGGCCGCTGCCGATGCCGAGATGCTCTCGCTCGGCCTTGAGGCGACGACACACTACGGCATCGCCGCCCCGGAAATCCGTATCGGCGACGTGGGCCTGTTCTCGGCGCTGATCGCCGCGCTCGATCTTGCGCCCGCGTGGAAGCGCCGGCTGGTGAAGGACTTCAACCGGGCGGGGAGCCTCGCGTCCGATCTCGACCGGCTGGTGAATGCGGCCGCGAGCGAGCGGCCGGAATATCAGGGCGTGCTTGCCGCGCTTGCCGGCTCCGACCCGAAAGCCGCGCACGCGCTCGTCACCGATCTTTTGTCGATTGCCGGCATCATGGCCGTCGGCGGGCGCTCGGTCGGCGAGATCGCCGACCGCTTTCTCGAACAGGCGGCGCTCGGCGCAAGCTCCGGCCTGCCGCGCGCCACGCGCGCGCTGATCGAGCAGTTTCTCGCCATCTCGGGCGATCCGGACGAGGCCGCCGATGCGCTGCGCACGCTTGCAGCCGAGGCGCAGCTCGACCTTTCCGCCGCACTCGACCTGTTCGAGAGCCGCACCGGCTTTCTCGCCGCGCAGGGCGTCGAGGTGTCGCGCATCAAGTTTTCCACCGCCTTCGGGCGCGGGCTCGATTATTACACCGGCTTCGTGTTCGAACTGCACGATCGGGAGATGCGCGTCGATCGCCAGCTCGTCGCCGGCGGACGTTATGACGAATTGCTGACGCGCCTTGGCGCGGCGGCGCCGATTCCGGCGGTCGGGTTCGCGGTGTGGATCGAGCGGCTGAACGAAATCGGGGCCGCGTCATGAGCGCGCCGTTCGTGCTCGCGGTGCCCTCGAAAGGCCGGCTGCAGGAGAATGCGGAAAGCTTCTTCGCGCGCGCCGGCCTGCAACTGGTCAAGCCGCGCGGTGCGCGCGAGTATCGCGGCGCGATCGCCAACATCCCCGGCGTGGAGGTCGCGTATCTCTCGGCCTCCGACATCACCTCCCAGCTCGGCCTCGGCGCGGTGCATTTCGGCGTCACCGGCGAGGACCAGATCCGCGAGATGTATTCCGACGCCGAGGCGCGCGTCGTGCTGATCGACAGACTCGGCTTCGGCGAGGCCAGCGTTGTGGTCGCGGTGCCGCAGGCCTGGATCGACGTGCGCTCGATGGCGGACCTCGACGACGTGGCGACCGCGTTCCGCGCGACGCATGACCGCAAGATGCGCGTCGCCACGAAATACGTGAACCTGACGCGGCAGTTCTTCTCGCGCCACGGCATCATCGACTACCGCATCGTCGAAAGCCTCGGCGCGACCGAAGGCGCGCCCGCCGCCGGCACTGCCGAGCTGATCGTCGACATCACCACCACCGGCGCGACGCTCGCCGCGAACGGCCTGAAAGTGCTCGACGACGGCATCATGCTGCGCTCGGAGGCAAATCTGATTGCGGCGCGCGCCGCCGAGTGGGGCGCCGAGGAGCGCGAGACGGCTCGGCTCATTCTCGATCGCATCGCCGCGCAGGGCCGCGCGCGTTCCTTCCGCGAGGTGCGCACGCGCTCGCCCGGCATCAACGACAAGGTTCTCGGCGAGGCGAAACAGCGCTTCGGCGTCGCGACGCCGTTCGGCGGGCCGACCTCGTCGGGCATGATCACCTTGCATTGTCCGCCGGGCCACGTGCACGCGCTTGCGAGTTTCCTGCGCGAGCAGGGCGCCGAGAGCGTCACGGTTGCCGACATCGACTACGTGTTCACGCGCGACAATCCGCTTTATGCAAAGCTGGAGGCAGGGTTGGCGGCGTAAGCCGCCCTTGCCTCAGCGCGCTTGTGGCTTAGATTGGCGCCATAGCAGCGAGGTACGCCCGTGAAAATCAAGGTTGTCGTGCACGAAGCCGAAGAAGGCGGTTATTGGGCCGAAGTGCCGGCTATTCCGGGGTGCGCGACGCAGGGCGAGACCTTCGAAGAGCTGTTGCAGAATCTCTATGAAGCCGTGGAGGGCTGCCTGTCGGTCGCCTAACTTGGACCTCATCCTGAGGAGGCGCGAAGCGCCGTCTCGAAGGATGGCGATACGCACCGAATTCGCCACCATCCTTCGAGACGCCGCCTCCGGCGGCTCCTCAGGATGAGGGCTTGACTAGCGTTGCGCCTCTGTTGATCGGCGCGGCCGAAACACCACGAAATGCGTGATGGTGAAGTTCACCGCGAAGCTCACCAGGATGGCGATCGCCTTGGCGGCCCACACCGGCATGAACTTCGCCGCGACGACGACCGTCACGGTCGAAGCCGTGACTGCGACGAGCCCGGAGCCGACAAAGCCCGCATAGTGCTTGAGCCGCAGCTTGCCGTCGGTTTCGGCCGAAAAGGTCGTCAGCGAATTCATCACGTAGGAACCGGTGTTCGCGACGAACCACGCGACCACATTTGCGATGACCAGCGACGACGTCGCGTAACCGAGCAGCAGGAAGAAGATCCCGGCGTCGACGGCCGTGTTGACGAGGCCGACCAGCGCGAACGAGACCGCCTTCAATGCCACGGCCCGCTCGCGCCACGCCGCGGTCACGCGGGCGAGCAGGCTTTCAAGCGGCAGCGGCAGGCTCATGCGGCCCGCTTAGCACGCCGGCGCCGCGCGCGACACCAATTCAATTCGCCGGTCCAATGGGCTATAAGCGCGGCATGAAAGCCGGGCTTTCCATCGTGGTTCCGCTCTACAACGAGGCCAAGGGCCTCGCGCGCCTGCATGCGCAACTGTCCGACGTCGCGCGCAAGCTCTCCGAGAAGCGCGATCTGGGCGTCGAGGTCGTCTATGTGGACGACGGCAGCAGCGACGATACGCTCAAGGTCGCGCGAGCGCTGCCGGCAGCGGCGCTGGACGTGCAGGTGCTGGCGCTGTCGCGCAATTTCGGCAAGGAAGCGGCACTCGCCGCGGGCCTTGACCACGCAAGCCGCGGCGCAGTCCTGTTCATGGATGGGGACGGACAGCATCCGCCCGCGCTGATCGAGACGCTGGTCAGCCATTGGCAGGAGGGCGGCTACGACGTCGTCTACACGGCGAAAGCGCACCGCGAGAACGAGTCCGCGCTGCGGCGCCTCGGCAGCAAGACATTCTACGGCCTGCTCAATTGGGGCGCGCGCCACAAGATTCCCGAGGATGCGGGAGACTTCCGTCTGTTGTCGCCGCGCGCCGCGCTCGCGCTGCGCCAGATGCCGGAGCGCAACCGTTTCTTCAAGGGGCTGGCAAGCTGGATCGGCTTTAAGCAGATCCGCGTCGACTATGAGCCGGACGAGCGCCTGCACGGCGCGACGACATTTGGCTGGGCTTCGCTGCTCGGCCTGTCGATCGAGGGCCTGACGTCGTTCTCGGTGGCGCCGCTGCGGCTGGCGAGCCTCTTGGGCCTGCTGCTTGCCTTCACGGCGCTGATCTTCGGCGCCTCGATGCTGTTCGAGGTGCTGGTCTACGGTGTCGCGGTGCCGGGCTATCCGTCGGTGGTGGTCGGACTGATGGTGCTCGGCGGCGTGCAACTCGTGATGATCGGCGTGCTGGGCGAATACATCGGGAAGATTCTGTCTGAGCAGAAGGCGCGGCCGATCTATTTCGTCGCCGAGCACAGCGTGAAGGCCGCGGAGGACGAGGCCGACTCGACGCGTACGGCGGCGGAATAATGCGGCGCATCTGGCTGTGCGCCGACGACTACGGCATCTCACCCGGCGTCAACACGGCGATCCGCGATCTCGCTGCGCGCGGGCGGCTCAATGCCACGTCCGTCATGGTGGTTGCGCCGAGTTTCTCGCGTGCCGAAGCAGACTCCCTCGCCATGCTCAACGCCGATACCCACCGCGTCGCGATCGGCCTGCACCTCACGCTGACCGGTCCGCTCAAGCCGCTGACGCAGTATGCGCCGGTCGCCGACGGCGCGTTTCTTCCGCTTGCGACGACCTTGCGACTCGGGATGCAGCAGCGGCTCGACATGGCGGCGCTGACGGCGGAATTCCGCGCGCAGTTCGAGGCGTTCGCGGTGGCGTTCGGCCGCCCGCCGGATTTTGTCGACGGCCATCAGCACGTGCAGCTGTTTCCACAGGTGCGCCAGGCGGCGCTCGAGGCGACAGGCTGGATGGCGCCGCAGGCGTGGATGCGCCAGTGCGGCAGCGTGCTGCCGTTGCATCGCCGCCTCGCCGACCCGAAGGGCTTGCTGGTCGATTGGCTCAGCCGCGAATTCCGCGCCCGCGCCGCAAAGCTCGGCATCGCCACCAATCCGGCCTTCGCCGGCACCTATGCGTTTCGCGCCGACGCGGATTTTGCCGTCCTTTTCCCCGGCTTCCTCGAAGGGCTTCCCGCCGGCGCGCTCGTGATGTGCCACCCCGGCCACGTCGATGCCGAACTTGAGCGGCTCGATCCCCTGACCACGCTGCGCGAGCGCGAATATGCCTATTTTTGCAGTGATGCGTTTCCCGAAGCCCTCAAGGCGCACGATCTGACGCTGAACTGAAACATTTTCGCCTGCGACAACATTTCATCGTTGTGCCATTCCGGCAGCGTACAGGACGCCCCATATCAAATCCGCCCCCAAAAACGGGGTTTGAGGAGACCGACATGACACCGCAGGAACGAGCGCTGATGGCCCAGTTGTTCGATCGCCTTGCCACGCTTGAGAGTGCGCCGCGCGATCCCGACGCCGAGGCGATGATCCGCGAGGGTTTCCGGCGGGCGCCGAACGCCGCCTATGCGCTGGTACAGACCGTGCTGCTGCAGGACGAGGCGCTGAAAGCCGCGAACGCCCACATCCAGCAATACGAACAGTCGACGGGAACGCCGCAGCAGGCGAACGAGCCGCCGCGCAACTTCCTTGACTCGATGCGCGACAACCTGTTCGGCCGCGAGGAGCCGCGCGGCTCTGTGCCGCGTGTGCCGCAGTCGGGCGCCCCGGTGGGCGCGCCGGGCGACCGGCCGGATCCGTGGGGGCGAGGTCAGGGCGGCTCTCAGCAAGGCTCGTATCAGCAAGGTGGCTATCAGCAGGGCGCACCGATGCAGGCGCCACCTCCGCCATCAGGGGGCGGCGGGGGCTCGTTCCTCGGTACGGCGGCGGCAGCCGCGGCCGGCATGATCGGCGGATCGCTGTTGATGGGCGGCATCCGGTCCGCGCTCGGCGGCCATTCGGGCGGCAGCCCCGCGTCGGGCGCGTTCGATTCCCTGACCGGCCGCGGCGAGGGAGCGCCGTCGGGCGGCAATGCGGCGGGCAGCGATCTCGCGCGTGATGCCGGGCTCGGCGACATCGGTGGTCGTTCCGGCTCTGGCGGCGGCGCGCAACGCGCCGGGCTGTTTGACAGCAAGCAGGACGACAGCGAAGGCGATTCCGACGTCGATGACAGCGTTGATGACGGTGACAGCTTCGACAGCGGCGCCACCGATACGGCGTGAAGGCGCTTTGCCGGGGTCTCCGTTTCGCCTAGATTCGACGCTTCGGAGATAGCGAATGTCGGATACCCTGACTGTGCAACTCGACGATCTCACTCTGAGCGCGCTCGATCAGCTCGCGCAAAAGACCGAGCGCTCGCGCACATCGTTGGTGTCTCAGGCCGTGCAGGACTATCTCGCTCTAAATGATTGGCAGCTAAGGAAGACTGAAGCCGGAATTGAAGCTGCCGAACGCGGCGATTTCGCCAGCGAAGCAGAGGTCGCGCGTGTTCGCGTGAAGTTCGCATCACGAGAATGAGGATCGTCTGGACCGCGCCAGCTTTGCGCGAGATCGAAGCGATCGGCGACTATATCGCGCTCGAAAGTCCGCGCGCTTCCGCCAGAATTGTTACGCGCGTGTTCGATCGTGTCGATACACTCGCAGATCATCCTGAGATGGGAGGTCCCGGCCGCATTCCAGGCACGCGAGAATTGGTTATTACAAACACGCCATTCATCGTTCCCTATCGCGTGCGCGGTGACCGAATTGAAGTGCTGTCTGTGTTCCATGGGGCTCGCCGCTGGCCCGATCGTTTTTGACTTGTGAACCGATAACAAAAGGCCGCCGTGTTGCCACGGCGGCCTTCGTGCATTCAGTGTGCTGGCGTCAGATCACCACGACCTTGGTGCCGACCTTCACGCGGCTGTAGAGATCGATCACGTCCTCGTTTCGCATGCGGATGCACCCCGAGGAGACCGCGGTGCC
>JAXDNY010000254.1:0-5441 GCA_034669145.1 Hyphomicrobiales bacterium | reverse complement strand
GAGCCGCATCCGTTCCGCATGCACCGCCGGAATCGCCGCCGCATAGGGCAGCGAGAATCCGAGCGCCTCGATCACGCAGGCCATCGTGCTCGCCGTGCCCATCACCATGCAGGTGCCGACCGAGGGCGCGAGCCGCCCGCTCACCACCTCGATCTCGGCCTCGTCGATCTTGCCGGCGCGGTGCTGCGCCCACAGGCGGCGGCAATCCGTGCAGGCACCGAGTACCTCGCCCTTGTGATGGCCGACCACCATCGGGCCGGTCGGCACCACGATCGCGGGCTTGTCGGCGGAGACCGCGCCCATCACCTGCGCCGGCAGCGTCTTGTCGCAGCCCGCGATCAGCACCACGGCATCCATCGGCTGCGCGCGCACCATCTCCTCGGTGTCGATCGACATCAGGTTGCGCAGGTACATCGAGGTCGGGTGCGAAAAGCTCTCGTGGATCGAAATCGTCGGAAATTCCATCGGCAGCCCGCCGGCTAGCATCACGCCGCGTTTCACCGCCTCGATGAGCTGCGGCACGTTGCCGTGGCAGGGGCTGAAGTCCGAATAGGTGTCGGTGACGCCGATGATCGGCCGGTCGAGCGCGTCGTCCGAGAAGCCCTTGGCCTTGATGAAGGCCTTGCGCAGGAACAGCGAAAAGCCGGGATCGCCGTAGGAGGTGAGACCTTTGCGCAGGCCGGAGGGGGACTTGGACATTCGCGCGTCTTTCATGCGTGTTGCGCGGACCCCGCGCATCTATCACCAAGATTTCAATTCTAGGAGATGGATTGCCGGGTCAAGCCCGGCGATGACGGAATTGCCGTTCAGCCGCCGTTATGCTAGGTTACATGTAACCAAGGGAAATCCATGCCCTCAACCGCCAAGCGCAAGAAGGCGACCCGCGCCAAGGTTTCCGCGCACCGTGCCCGCATGCGCGCGCAGGGCATGCGGCTGCTGCAAATCTGGGTGCCGGACACGCGCTCGCCGGAGTTCGCCAGGGAAGCGCGGCGGCAGTCGCGCGCGATCGCGCGCAGCCCGCAGGAGAAAGACGACATCGCATTCGTGGAATCGCTTTCGTCCTGGCTGTGGGAGGATAAGTGAGGCGCGGCGAGATCTGGACCGTCGCAGGTGGGGCCAACTATGCGGGGAAGCCGCGTCCTGCCGCGATCGTTCAGGACGATAGATTCGACGATATCGAATCTATTACCGTCTGTCCTCTCACGACGAATACAACGTCTGCCCAGCTGTTCCGCGTGCTCGTGGAACCGATTGATGAGAATGGTCTGGTGCAGACGTCCTGGTTGATGGTTGACAAGCTCGCCACTGTCCCAAGGAGCAAACTTGGCCGCTCCATCGGACGGTTTGATGATGCAACGATGCTCCGGCTCAATCGCGCGATAGCGGTGTTCCTGGGACTCGCCAGCTGAGCGGCTTCCGCCTCACGCATGCAACCCCGGCGCCTCGTGGCCGGTGCGCGCCACATACTCCGTATAGCCGCCGCCGTATTGATGGACG
The DNA here is from genome assembly GCA_034669145.1 of Hyphomicrobiales bacterium. Classification (GTDB taxonomy): domain Bacteria; phylum Pseudomonadota; class Alphaproteobacteria; order Rhizobiales; family Xanthobacteraceae; genus PALSA-894. The sequence goes on along the minus strand of JAXDNY010000254.1, from coordinate 3,944 downwards.
CCCTCCGGGGTGAGCTCCAGCACGCGGTTCGACAGCGCGGCGAGGAAATGCCGGTCGTGCGAGACCAGCAGCATCGCGCCCTCGTAGCGCGAGAGCGCCGCGATCAGCATTTCCTTGGTCGCCATATCGAGATGGTTGGTCGGCTCGTCGAGCACCAGGAAGTTCGGCGGATCGTACAGCATCTTCGCCATCACCAGCCGCGCTTTCTCGCCGCCCGAGAGCACGCGGCATCTCTTCTCGATGTCGTCGCCGGAAAAGCCGAAGCAGCCGGCGAGCGAGCGCAAGCTCCCCTGTCCGGCCTGCGGGAACGAATCCTCCAGCGACTGCAGCACCGTGCGCTCGCCGTCGAGCAAGTCCATCGTGTGCTGCGCGAAATAGCCCATCTTCACGCTGCCGCCGAGCGCGACCGTGCCGTCGTCCGGCTCGGTGGAGCCCGCCACCAGCTTGAGCAGCGTGGACTTGCCCGCGCCGTTGATCCCCATGACGCACCAGCGCTCGCGGCGGCGCACCGCGAAGTCCAGCCCCTGGTAGATGGTCCGGCTGCCGTAACCTTTGTTGACGTTCTTCAGGCTCACGACGTCCTCGCCCGAGCGCGGCGCCGGCGCGAATTCGAACGACACGGTCGCCCGGCGCTTCGGCGGCTCGACGCGCTCGATCTTGTCGAGCTTCTTCACCCGGCTCTGCACCTGCGCGGCATGCGAGGCGCGCGCCTTGAACCGCTCGATGAACTTGATCTCCTTGGCGAGCATCGCCTGCTGGCGCTCGAACTGCGCCTGCTGCTGCTTCTCGGAAAGCGCACGCTGCTGCTCGTAGAATTCGTAGTTGCCCGAATAGCTCGTCAGCGCGCCGCCGTCGATCTCCACCACCTTGGTGACGATGCGGTTCATGAACTCGCGGTCGTGCGAGGTCATCATCAGCGCGCCCTCGTAGCCTTGCAGGAAATGCTCGAGCCAGATCAGGCTTTCCAGATCGAGATGGTTGCTCGGCTCGTCCAGCAGCATGACGTCGGGACGCATCAGCAGAATGCGCGCGAGCGCGACGCGCATCTTCCAGCCGCCGGAGAGCGCACCGACGTCGCCGTCCATCATTTCCTGGGTGAAGCTGAGCCCCGAGAGCACTTCGCGTGCGCGCCCCTCCAGCGCGTAGCCGTCCAGCTCCTCGAAGCGGTGCTGCACCTCGCCGTAGTGCGCGATGATGCCGTCCATCTCGTCCGCGCGGGCCGGGTCCGCCATCGCGGCTTCGAGCTTGTGGAGCTCAGCCGCGACCTCGGCGACGGGACCTGCGCCCTCCATCACCTCGGCGACCGCGCTGTGCCCGGACATCTCGCCGACGTCCTGGCTGAAATATCCGATGGTGATGCCGCGATCGACCGCCACCTGGCCTTCGTCGGGCACATCCTCGCCCGTGATCAGGCGGAACAGCGTGGTCTTGCCAGACCCGTTCGGTCCGACGAGACCGGCCTTCTCGCCCTTCTGCAGCGTCGCGGAGGCCTCGATGAAGACGATCTGGTGGCCGTTTTGCTTGCTGATGCTGTCGAGACGGATCATGCGGACGGGTGGGGCCTGGCAGGGGATGGGGGAGAGTTGGGAGGGACTTAGGCGATGCGGCGCGGGGAGGGAAGGGTGTTGCAGAGAGGGGGTAACCAAGCCCGCCTGTGGGATGTTACCGGCTTCGGAAAGTTCATTTTTGGGAGTTAACGCCTGCTCTTACGACAATGCTACGCTCGCGCCCTCACGCTACCTGTTCTCGGCCAGCTAGGTGATGACATGTCAGGCAATCCACCTCCCTTTTGGGTAAAACATCGAAAGGCCTTGATATTCGTTGGCTCGATTTTGCTGATGGCAGGTGTTTATTTCACGGTGTGGCTTGTACGGCCCGACTATTTTCGCGTGCAGCAAGACGTCAACTTCCTACCGCTCGATCTGATTCAGATGGCGCGAGAGCAAGACGTTTTTTCTGGAGCGCAACCAATCAACGAGCTTCTGATTCCTGATGAAACCAAGGTCGTGGCCAATCTGAGATCGACTTTGGATACGATCAACGCACTCTCGACGACCATTTCATCAAAGCGAGAGAGTGTTGCGGCCCTCTCGAAGGCTATTGCAGATGGTGAAGCGGCGTTCGTTGGATCGCAAATGGTTCAGTTCGAGGAATATGTCAAACAAGCCATCGCATCGTTCGAGAACGGGGTTGCCGCGAAAAGCGAAGAAATGAAAAATTTTGTTCAATCGTTTGGAGTGTCCACGCCAGAACAGCTGTCGTCGGAAGCGGCAGTGAGATATTCCCGCCTTGCGATCGAACGGGCCCAACTTAATGTCGATCTCGCAAACGCCAGGGCAGAGGCCTATCGGATTGGTCTGCAGGATCTGAGGCAATTTCAAAATACGCCAGAGCAGCAGGCTCACATTGCGTTGATCGAGCAGCTGCGTGACGATCAACGTGAGCTGCTTTCTTTGCAGAACAAGCGCATCAATCTCAACGGTACACTCTACCAATTGCTCGTCGACTATCGACGCCTGACGCACGCCAAGCTCAACTTTGTCGACTTTGTCTACTTTAGCGTAGGGGCGGCAACCACTGCGACATTTGGTGACATTTCACCAAATCACTGGAGCATTCGATTGTTGGTCTCAATGCAAGTGCTACTCAGCATCTTGCTCGTTGGGAGGGTGGTTAACGATCTCAACACTGCCGGACGACGAGTGTAGCGAGCGCTGTACACGGGATTGGCCTCCATAGTCACTCCACCATCCCCGCAATCCGCTCCGCAAGCGCCACTAGCGCGCGCTTCATGCGCGGCTTTTGGATCGACGCATAGGCGCGCACCAGGCGCATCGCGCCGGCGGAATCGAGGAAGCCGAGGTTTTCGGTGCGCTTTGTCTGGCGTTGGCTCGGAGAGCCGAACAGCGCGTTGACCGGGACGCCGAAGACCTCGGCCAGCTGCTGCAAGCGTCCCGCGCTGACGCGGTTCTTCCCTGTCTCGTATTTCTGCAGTTGCTGGAAGGTGATGCCGAGCGCGTCGGCAAGCGCGATCTGCGTCATCTTGCGCGCGAGCCGTCGCGCGCGGATGCGGGCGCCGATGGCGGTGTCGTCGGCGGTGGTGGCCTTCGGCCTGTGGCGTCTCATCGTGCGTAATGCCGCTCAAGCAACTGGAGGTGGGTCTGTGGGCTAAGCATTAGCTTTGAATCGGTGTGAAAGTATAGTTATGCTATCATTTATGCAAGAGATCAGTAAACGAAGCTTTAGGTGCACTGCAGTTCGATTCAGTGTGACGGCGGAGACTCGCCGTGACGCTGCTGCGCGACACCTTCGGCGCCAATGTGCGCAATTACCGCAAAGACCGGAAGCTGAAGCAGCGTCAGCTTGCCGAAGCGATCGATACGACGACAGGCTTTGTGGGTCAGCTCGAACGCGGCGAGAGCGCGCCCTCTTTCGACTCAATCGAACAGATCGCAGCCGCCCTCGACGTGCCCGAAGTCGTGCTGTTCGCCACCACGCCGATGTCGGTGCCGACCGGCGAGCGCGGCAAGCTGCTCCAGCGCATCCACGTGCAGTTGGCCAAGCTCAACAATGCCGAGCTTGCGCGCGCCGTGAAGATGCTCAAGGCGCTGGAGTAGGGTGCCTCTCACGGCGCGGGGATAACTTGCCGAAAAAAAGTTATCCCCGCCTCAAAAACCTGCCTTATCCTGCTCGCACCCTGCTCGCTGAGGGGCGCACTCATGAGGCGTCTTGGGCGCGGAGCGGATCGAAGATCGGGCCGGAGAACAGGTCCGAGGCTTCGGTGGCGGGCGCCCGGCAATTCCGGGCCTTCGCCGGTGCGGCGCCCGCGGGCGTGCTGACGCACAGCACGCACTCGGGCGGCGTCGGGGCTCCGCCCGGAGGTACTATGGCCTCCTGCCAGGAGCTGGCTGACGGCAGCGCTTGAAGCGCGCTGCTGAAAGCGC
>JAXDNY010000253.1:0-14540 GCA_034669145.1 Hyphomicrobiales bacterium | reverse complement strand
CCGGATCGTCGATCAGCGCCACGCAGGCATCGACCACTTCGCCGAGATTGTGCGGCGGGATGTTGGTCGCCATACCGACCGCGATGCCGCCCGCGCCGTTGACCAGCAGATTGGGGAAGCGCGCCGGGAGAACAACCGGCTCTTTCTCGGTGCCGTCATAGTTCTCCTGGAAGTCAACCGTGTCCTCGTCGAGGTCTTCCAGGAGCGCCGTCGCGGCCTTGGTCAGCCGGCTCTCGGTGTAACGCATCGCCGCGGGCGGATCGTCGTCGACCGAGCCGAAATTGCCTTGGCCGTCGATCAGCGGCACGCGCATGGAGAAGTCTTGCGCCATGCGCACCAGCGCGTCGTAGATCGATTGGTCGCCGTGCGGATGATATTTGCCGATCACGTCGCCGACGACGCGCGCCGACTTCACGTGCTTCTTGTCGGGCGTGTGGCCTTGCTCGTGCATCGAATAGAGAATGCGGCGATGCACCGGCTTGAGGCCGTCGCGCGCGTCCGGCAGCGCACGCGCCACGATCACGCTCATGGCGTAATCGAGATACGAGCGCTTCATCTCGTCCGTGATCGACACGGGCCGGATGTCCGAGGGCTGTGTCGGCTCCTCGGGCTTGTTGTTTTCGTCGTCGGCCAAGGTGTGGATTCCGCAAGCGATTCAGTGTGCGATTCATATAAGCGATTTGGGGCTTTTCAACCACCGCAAAGCAGTCGTTTTGCGCATTATATTCTCTTTTTATTTCAATAGTTTGTGGGCCGTCGTCAAGGCCGCTGCCAGGGCCCTGCGGGCGGGTCGCCGGATACCGCGCGGCGTGCTAGTTTTGCGGCTCTTCCCGAGCCTCGGGAAGCGCCGATTCCGGGCCAGCGATGCCTCCCATTGACGTCATGGTCGCCGCGCTGGTCACGCTGCTGGTCGTGGTGGACCCGATCGGGTTGACCCCGGCCTTCCTCGGGATCACGGCGGGGCTGCCGCGGCCCGCGCGTCGTCAGGTCGCGATCCGCGCCTGCCTGATCGCGTTCGCGATCCTCACCGGCGCCGCGTTGATCGGCGACTGGCTGTTGCGCATCCTGTCGATCTCGCTGCCCGCCTTCCGCATCGCGGGCGGGCTGCTGTTGTTCTCGATCGCGTCCGAAATGGTGTTCGGGGTGCGCATCGCGCGGCAGTCCGAAGCGGCCGAACAGGCGATCGAGGAGCACGTGCGCAACGTGGCGGCCTTCCCGCTCGCCATCCCGCTGATGGCCGGGCCCGGCGCCATCACCGCGACTGTGCTGCTGGCTGGGCGCGCCGGCGGCGATCCGGTGCGGCTTGCGGTGCTGATCGCGATCATCGCGCTTGTCATGGCGGCGTGCCTGATCGTGTTTCTGGCCGCCACGCGAATCGAGCGGCTGATGGGCGTGACCGGCAATGTCGTGCTATCGCGCCTGCTCGGTGTTTTGCTTGCCGCAATGGCGGTGCAATTCGTGATCGACGGCGTGAAGGCGGTGATGGCGGGTTAACTCGGGCCCCCGCGCAGCTTGCCGACGATGCCGGTCGGGAAGAAGTAGACCGACAGGATGAAGAGCACGCCGAGCCAGAGCAGCCAGCGGTCGGGGTGGAAGAGTTGCGGCAGGATCGGGATGCCGGCGTCGCCGGCCGCGGTCGAGACCGTGCCCATCAGGGCTTGCAGATAGTTCTGCGCCAGCACGTAGAGCGTGCCGCCGATGATCGCGCCGTACATCGTGCCCATGCCGCCGATCACGACGATCAGCAGAATATCGAGCATGATGTTGAACGACAGCGCGGTGTCGGGGCCGGTGTAGCGCAGCCAGAGCGCATTGAGCGCGCCGACCGCAGCCGCCACGGCCGCCGCGATAACGTTCGCGTAGGTGCGATGGAACACGGTGCGGTAGCCGAGCGCCTCGGCGCGGAACGGGTTCTCGCGGATGGCTTGGAGCACGCGGCCGAACGGCGAGTTGACGACACGCAGCAGCAACAGGAAGAGCAGCACGCAGCAGACGAACACGATGTAATAGGTCAGCGTGCGGCCGGTGACTTCTGTTCCGAATGCGTTGAAAAACGACGTGCCCGGCCGCAGCAGTTCGGGCACGCGGAAGCTGCGCCCGTCCTCGCCGCCGGTGAGCCACGAGAGCTGCGAGGCGAGCACCGCGAAGGCGGACGCGACTGCGAGCGTGATCATGGCGAAGAAGATGGTCTGGACGCGCAGCGAGAACAGCCCGATCACCAGCGCCAGCAGCGCGGCGAGCGGCAGCGCCACCAGCAGCCCCAGCCCGATCGCGTCCCAGCGGCTGCCAAGGGAATAGAGCGCAATCGCGATGCCGTAGCTGCCGATGCCGTAGAACATCGTGTGCGCGAACGACACCACGCCGGTATAGCCGAGCAGCAGGTCGTAGGACGCCGCGAGCGCGATGAAGATGCAGATCTTGGCGGCGACATTGAGCGGCTTTGCGCCGGGAAACAGGAACGGCGCGAGCGCAAGCGCCAGCACGATCAGGATCAGCGCGACGCTGAGCACGCGGCGGCGCGGCGGTTCGCCCGAAAGCGGCATCATCGGCAAGGTCATCGACTCGTCACCGGATAAAGCCCGCGCGGGCGCCACAGCAGGATCACCACCATCAGCAAAATGTCGGTGATCAGCGCGGCCTTCGGCACGAGGAAGCCCGCGTAGTTGGTGGCGAGCGCGACCAAGATCGCGCCGATGAAGCAGCCGGTGACCGAGCCGAGCCCGCCGATGATGACCACGATGAACACCAGCACCAGCAGTTCGCTGCCCATCGCGGCATTCACCTGCTCGCGGTAGAGGCCCCACATCACGCCGCCGAGCCCGGCGAGCGCCGACCCCGCCATGAACACGCCGACGAACAGCCGGGTGATGCGATAGCCGAGCGCCTCGACCATCTCGGTGTTTTCCACGCCGGCGCGGATCAAGAGCCCGATCTTGGTGCGGTTGAGGATCGCGAGCATCGCAAGAAACAGCGCGAGTCCGACCAGCACGCAGATCACGCGGTATTTCTCGACCGCCGCCTCGCCGAACTGGAACGAGCCGCGCAAGGATGTCGGCAGCGGCAGCGGGATCTGCTGCGGGCCGAAGAACGCATACAGGATCTGCTCGGCGACGATCATACCGCCCATGGTGATGAGGATCTGCTTCAGGTGCTGGCCGTACACCGGCATGATCACGATGCGCTCGAACGCGAGGCCGAGCGCGCCGGTGACCGCCATCGCGAACAGCACCGCCGGAACGACGGCGGCGAGGTTGAGCCAGATCGAATCCGCCTGCATCCATGCGGCGAGCGGGATCAGCACCAGCGTCGCCATGTAGGCGCCGATCGCGATGAACGCGCCGTGGCCAAAATTGAGCACGTCCAACAGGCCGAAAATCAGCGTGAGGCCGGAGGCCATCACGAAGATCATCATCCCCATCGCTAGGCCGGCGATGGTGAGCGTCACCCAGGTCGACGAGGACGGGATGAACGGCAAGGCCGCGAGCGCCAGCGCCACAGGTAGCAGCAGCGGCAGATAATCGCGCGGTGTCTTCGGCAGCGCCGCGCCCGCATCGATGTCCTGTGCGCTCATTGATGCGTGTCCAGGGAAAGGCCGAGGAGCCGGTGCTGCAGGGCTTCATCGGCGGCAAGCTCGGCCATCGTGCCGGTGTGGACGACGCGGCCGTTGTCCATCACGCTCACCGTGTCGCCGATCTCCTGCGCGACGCGGAAGTTCTGCTCGACCAGAAGGATCGTGGCGCCGCGCCGCTTCACTTCCTTGAGGCACTCGACCAGCGCACCGATGATCGCGGGCGCGAGCCCCTTTGTCGGCTCGTCGATCAGCAGGAGCTTGCGCTCCTCGATGAAGGCGCGCGCGAACGAGAGCATCTGTTTCTGCCCGCCAGACAGCGTACCCGCACGCGACAGCCAGAACTTCTTCAGCGGCGGGAAGAAGCCGAAAATCCACTCGAGACGCGTCTGGTCCACCGCACCCTCGCGCGCGGCGAGCACCAGATTTTCCTTCACCGTGAGATCGGAGAACACCGCCATGGTCTCCGGCACATAGCCGATGCCGGCGCGCGCGATGTCGGGCGTGCCGAGCGCTTCGATGCGTTCCCCCGCGAGAGTTATTTCGCCGCCCGACGCGCGCCACAGCCCCATGATGGTGCGCAGCGTGGTGGTCTTGCCCGCGCCGTTGCGCCCGAGCAGCATGGTGGTGCGCCCTTCCGGCACGCCGAGTTCAACGCCATGCAGGATGTGATAGCGCCCAATGTGCGTCTCGACGCCCGAGAGGGTGAGAAGCTCGCTCATGCGGCGCCCCCACTTGTCATCCCGGCCGAGCGGAGCGAGAGCCGGGATCCATAGCCACCCAGTCCTCGAATCTTTCTCAGGTCAGTGGTTATGGGTCTCGGGTCTCCCTTCGGTCGCCCGGGATGACAGCGGTGTTCGGTCGCGCTCATGCGGCCTTCTCGCCGAAGCTGCCGAGATAAGCCTCCTGCACCACGGGCGACGCCATCACGTCGGCGGGCTTGCCGTCCGCGACCAGCTTGCCATTGTGCAGCACGATGATGCGGTCGGCGAGCGAGCGCACCACGTCCATCTTGTGCTCCACCAGCAGGATGATCTTGGACGCGTCCTGCTTGAGCTGCGCGATCAGGTCGAGCACCACCGGCACTTCGTCGACGCTCATACCGGCCGTCGGCTCGTCGAACATGAAGATCTTCGGCTCGAGCGCGATCATCAACGCGACCTCCAGCTTGCGCTGGTCGCCATGCGGGAGCGCGGAGGCCGGAACATTGCGCCGGTGGGTCAGCGAAACGCGCGCCAGCACCGCGTCGGCGCGCGCGATCAGCTCGGTGTGCCGCATCCATGGCCGCAGCATGTCGTAGTGCACGCCGGCGGCGGACTGAATCGCGAGCCGCACGTTCTCGACGACCGGCAATCCGGGAAACAAGTTGGTGAGCTGGAACGCGCGCCCGATTCCGGCACGCGTGCGCGCGGGCGCAGACTCGCGCGTGATGTTGCGGCCATCGAGCAGCACCTCGCCGGCGCTCGCCGCAAGCTGGCCGGAGATCAGGTTGAAGTAGGTGGTCTTGCCCGCCCCGTTCGGGCCGACGATCGCGGTCAGTTCGCCGGGGTGGAACGTGCAGCTCACCGCATCGACGGCGACATGGCCGCCGAAGCGGATGGTGAGGTTTTTGGTTTCGAGGGTGGTCATGGTCGTGGTCAGCCGCGAGCGGGATCGCCGTTACTGTGTCCTCTCCCCTTGACCCTCAAGGGGAGAGGGCACGTCGACTTCGACCGCGTGCACTGTGAAGGTCACGCTTACCGCTTGTTCTTTACCGGAATCGTCATGTCCTCGATCTTGAGCTCGCGCACCAGTTCGGGGATGCCCCATGCCACCGCCGGATCGGCCTTGATCTTGAAGTGGTACATGCTCTGCATCGCCTGATGGTCCTCCTTGCGGAACACCATCTTGCCCTTCGGCGTGTCGAACTCCATGCCTTCCATCGCGGCGATCAGCTTCTCGGTGTCGGTCGACCTCGCCTTCGACACCGCGGTCGCCGCCGCCATCGCGGCCGCAAAGCCTCCCGCCGTGAAGAAGTCCGGCGGCGCATTGAAGCGCTTCTGGTGCTCGGCAACGAACCACTTGTTCACGTCGTTCTGCGGGATGTCGTGATAGTAGTAGGTCGCGCCTTCCATGCCGGGCAGCGTCTTGTAGGCCGCCATCGCGGGCAGGATGTTGCCGCCGCTCGAAAGCTCGACACCATAGCGGCCGGGGTTCATGTCCTGCAGCTTTGTCAGCGGCGTGGGGCCGGCCCAGATCACCCAGATGATCTTCTTGCCCGGCTTGTCCTTCAGCGCGTCGAACAGGCGCTGCGCGGACGCCGTGAAGTCGGTGGTGGCCGCCGGTGCATATTCCTCCGCCGCAATCGTCGCGCCGGTCTTCGCCAGCGCTTCCTTGAAGGCCGCGACGCCGTCGCGCCCGAACGCGTTGTCCTGCCCGAGGGTCGCGATCGTAACACCCTGCTTGCCGATCGCCACCGCGTTCGAGATCGCATCCTGCGAGGAATTGCGGCCCGTCCGGAAGATGTAGCGGTTCCACTTGTCGCCGGTGATGGAGTCGGCAACCGCCGGCTCGACGATCAGGACTTTCTTGCGCTCCTCGGCGATGGGCAGCATCGCGAGGGCTGCGGGCGACGCGGTGGTGCCGATCGCCAGGTCGACCTTGTCGTCCTCGTAAGCTTCCGCCAGCGCGGTCTTGGCGACGTCGGGCTTGCCCTGATCGTCCTTGGTGATGATGACGATCTTGCGCCCGTCGATCACCATCGTGCCCTTGGTGGCGTACTCAAAGCCCATGCGCAGCCCGGTTTCGGTCTGCTTGGCGTAGGCCTCAAGCGGCCCGGTCTTGCCGTAGATCAGCGCGATTTTCAGGTCCTGGGCCGACGCCGCGGTCGCGAAAAGCCCGATCGCTGCTGCAATGAGAATTCTGCGCACGTTTTTCCTCCCGTGAAATCCGATCGAAGCAGTAGCAAGGTGCGGCGCACAAACGCAATGGGCAGTTTCCCGCAGGGGCGCGGGTTCTCCATGAATTGTCGGCAGAAACGTCAGCGCTTGGCGCGCGGCTGGAGCGCGGTGTCCCGATAGAGATCGGCGAGGGTGCAGCGCAGGCCGAAGTCTTCGAGGATCAGTTCGTCGCCAGGCTGCGTTAGATGCCGCTCCGTCCAGCCCGCAGCCGTTAGGACACTGCAACTCACATCGAAGCGGCTTTGTTGAATAATCAAAACGCAGCGGCAATCCGGATGCCGCTTGTAGATGTCACGTTTGTCCCGCACCGTCTCTTTGTCACTCGTGGAGACAATTTCAGCGGCAAGAAAAAACCTGTCCGAGTACCGGATGTCGCCGCGCTCATTTGAGCTGATTACGGCAACATCAGGCTCCGGATCATAGTCCGGCGCAACCGGCGCAAGGTTCAGACCCACGCGCTGATAGGCACTGAATTCAGGTCGATGCGTTTCGAGAGCATCGTTCAGTAACCGTTCGAGATTGCTCGTCAGGCGCTGGTGGTCGTGCGTTGGTGGCGCCATCATCATGGGCACACCAGCAATGAGCTCCCACCGCTCCTTTTCCGGGCGCGACTCCAGCCACGACCGAAAAGCCGCAACCGACATCCGTTCAGTGGTAGCGCCCGCCATATATCTCTCCGACGCTCTTCTATCGAAGCATATCACTGGCGAGCAATAAGGACACAGCCCCAACCAGGCTAGAACGGAATCTCGTCATCCAGATCGCCGCGCTTGCCGCCGCCGCCCGCCATTGCGGGCTGGCGCGCCGCCGGGCGGGATGAGCCGAAGTCGCTGGAATTGTCATTGCCGGACTCGCTGCTGCCGCCCCCGCCGCCCGCGCGGTCGAGCATGGTCAGTGCCGAGTTGAAACCCTGCAGCACCACTTCGGTGGAATACTTCTCGACGCCCTGCTGGTCGGTCCACTTGCGCGTCTGCAACTGGCCTTCGAGGTAAACCTTCGCGCCCTTCTTCAGGTACTGCTCGGCGACCTTGGCGAGGCCTTCGTTGAAGATCACCACGCGGTGCCACTCGGTCTGTTCCTTGCGCTCGCCGGTCGCCTTGTCGCGCCAGCTTTCCGAGGTCGCGACGCTCATGTTCTCGATCGGGCGGCCGTCCTGCATGCGCCGCACCTCCGGGTCCTTGCCCAGATTGCCGACCAGAATGACCTTGTTGACCGAGCCTGCCATTTTTCTCTCCACACCTATTTGCGCATGATCTGATCCGAAAACCGGTGCCCATCCCCGATCGGGGTCGAGGACATGCTTTTCGGGATCATGCGTATCCAAAATCACCCTACGCTTCCGCGCCCGGCGGCGCGCCCGCGATCCGCACTTGTCCACGCCAATATGGGTGTGCGGATGGCCTGCCGCAGTATGTTCTCTTTTTGTTCTAGCATGCCTGGAACCTTGCGGCAAGGCGATTTCCGATGCGGTCAGACGCTAAAGTGCCCCCTCCAGGAAGCGCAGCACCTTCGGCCCCGCATACGCGCCAAACCCCTCATCCACGGGCTCGACCGACCAGAAGTGCCCTGCCGCCGGCACCACGATGGTGCGGGCAAAGAACCCCGCCTGCTTGAGCGCGAGCAGAAACTGCTCGGATTGCGTTTTCGGATCCGCGATATCGTCCTCGTGTCCGTAGAGCAGCAAGAAGCGCGGGCCGTTCTTGTCGACCGTGACGTAGCTCATCGGCGAGGCGTCGAAGTAGACCTTGCGGTTCACCATCGGCGCGCCGCCGAGGAATTTCTCGACGATGTTGTCGCGGGGCCGGGTCACCAGATCGTGCTCCCACTGCGCCGCCATGTCGTACACGCCGTAGAATCCCACCACGGTTTTCACCTTGGGCGACACCGCCGCCTGCGGATCGGACTTGTATTCGGTCGCGCGGCGCTTCTTCGGCTTCTCGTCCCAAGCGACCACGGAGCTCACCGGCTATGCGCTTGCCTTCGGCATCTCCTGGGCGCTCGCGCATGCGCTCACGACGCGCGCGCACATCCGCATCGACGTGCTGATCAATCACTTGCCGGACCGGCTGCGCTTGTCCATGCATTTGTTGAGCCTCGCGGCGCTGGCGGTGTTCATCGGCTTCATCGCCAAGGGTGCGTACGATCTCGTCGACGAGTCGATCCTGTTCGGCGCGACCGACATCAGCCTGCTGCGGACGCCGCTGTGGATCCCGCAAGGCCTGTGGGCCTTCGGCATCGGCGTGTTTCTGCTGCTGATTATCCTGCTACTCGTGGAGAATTTCCTGCTCGTTCTCGCGGGCCGCGGGCGCGAGGCGGAGGCGCTCGTCCACGCGCGCACCTACGAGGAAGAGGCCGCCGAAGCGCTCGAGGCAGTCGTCGCGGCCACGAAGGACGGCGCATGATCGCCATCCTGTTCCTGCTGGTGCTGGTCGGCCTGACCGTTGTGCTCAGCCTGATGGGCGCCGGTCCCGGCAACGTGCTGATCTGGCAAAGCCTGCTGCTGGTCGGCCTGTTCTGCCTGTTCTTCGGCGCCGGGATCTATGTGGCGGCGGCGCTCGGCGTTCTCGGGCTGATCGTCGGGTTCGCGTTCTCCGACCGGCCGTTCTGGAGCTTCCTCGGCCAGACCGTCTGGACGCCATCCTCGAGCTTCGTGCTGGTGGCGGTGCCGCTGTTCTTGCTGATGGGCGAGGTGCTGCTGCGCGCGGGCCTCTCCGAACGGCTCTACCGCGCGCTCAATGTCTGGCTCGACCGCCTGCCCGGCGGATTGCTGCACACCAATATCGCGGCCTGCGGCGTGTTCTCGGCGATCTCCGGCTCGTCGGTCGCGACCGCCGCCACCATGGGTTCGGTCGCGCTCCCCTTCTTCCACGGCACGCGCTACGACAACAAGATGGTGCTCGGCTCGCTCGCAGCCGGGGGCGCACTCGGCAACCTCATCCCGCCCGGCATCACCTTCATCATCTATGCGCTGATCACCGAGACCTCGGTCAGCGCGCTTTATCTCGCGGCGGTCGGCCCGAGTATTCTCGTGGTCACACTGTTCATCCTGGTGATCCTGTTCAAGGCGCGCAGCGCCGCGCCGGTCGACCGGGCCAAGCCCAAAATCCCGCTGCGCGAGAAACTCAAGACCGTCGTCGACCTTACGCCGACCGCGATCCTGATTGTCGTCGTGCTCGGCACCATCTACGGCGGGCTTGCGACCGCGACCGAGTCCGCGGCGCTCGGCGTCGTCGGCGCGATGATCTTCGCGGCCATCGAGGGCAAGCTGACGTTCCGCATGCTCAACGCATCCGCGGAGGCGACCGCGCGCACCACCGCGATGATCGGCGCCATTCTCTTTGGCGCCTACGTGCTCAATTTCATCTTCGTCGGGCTCGGCGTGCCGCAGCAGCTCGCCGCGCTGGTGAGCGCGATGCCGCTGCCGCCATGGGGCGTGATGCTGCTGATCATCGGGTTCTATCTGGCGCTCGGCACCTTCATGGAAGGCTTCTCCATGGTGGTGACGACGATCCCGGTCGTGTTCCCGGTGGTGCTCGCGCTCGGCTACGACCCGATCTGGTTCGGCGTGATCGTCACCATGCTGGTCGAGATCGCGCTGATCTCCCCGCCGGACGGCACCGTGCTCTATGTGCTGCAGGGGATGCGCAAGGATGCGGGCCCGATCACCGACATTTTCACCGGCGTGATGCCGTTCATGTTCGTCTATATTCTGGCGATCCTGATCCTGATGTGGTTCCCGCAGGTGGCGCTATGGCTGCCGAGGGCGGTGAATTGAGATCGCCGGCAGTGTAAGTTGGCAGAGCCCGAAGATTTGCGAGCCCCCGAATGCTGGCGAAAACCGAAAACCTCGCGACGGTCGTCGAGAACTGGCTGGCGCAGTTCGAAGCGGCGCTGGCGCAGCCGGACGGCGCCGCGCTCAAGGCGCTGTTTCACACTGACAGCTATTGGCGCGATGCGCTGGCGCTGACCTGGGACCTTGTGACGTTCAGCGGTGCGGACGTCATTGCGGCCGAATTGATCGCGCGTGCCCGCCGCGCGGCTCCGGCCGGCTTCAAGATCGATCCGCGCCGCATGGCACCGCGTCATGTCACCCGCGCCGGGACCAATGCCATCGAGGCGATGTTCCGGTTCGAGACCCCCGAGGGGCGCGCCAACGGCGTGGTCCGCGTCATCCCCGCCGCCGGCGACGGCGCACCGAAAGCCTGGACGCTGTTCACCGGGCTCGACGAGATCAAGGGCCACGAGGAGCGGGTCGGCAAGGCGCGGCCGACCGGGCAATCCTACTCACGCGACTTCCGTGGCCCCAACTGGCTCGACCTGCGCAAGGCGGCCACCGAATACACCGACCGCGATCCGGCTGTTGTGGTCGTCGGCGGCGGGCAGGCCGGGCTGTCGATCGCGGCGCGGCTCACCCAGTTGGGCATCGACACGCTGATCGTCGATCGCGAGCCGCGCGTCGGCGACAACTGGCGCAAGCGCTATCACGCGCTGACCCTGCACAATCAGGTGCACGTCAATCACCTCCCTTACATGCCGTTTCCGCCCAACTGGCCGACCTACATTCCGAAGGACAAGCTCGCCGGCTGGTTTGCCGCCTATGTGGAGGCGATGGAGCTCAACTACTGGACCGGCACCGAATTCGAGCGCGGCAGCTACGACGAAAAGGACGCGCGCTGGTCCGTCACGCTGAAGCGCGACGGCACAACGCGCACATTGCACCCGCGCCACGTCGTGATGGCGACCGGCGTCAGCGGCATCCCGAGCATTCCGGATATCCCGACGCTGAAAGATTTCGCCGGCACGGTGCTGCACTCCAGCCAATACGAGGACGGCGAGTCATGGAACGGCAAGCGCGCGCTGGTCATCGGCACCGGCAACAGTGGCCATGACATCGCGCAGGACCTGCATGCGAGCGGCGCGCGGGTCACGCTGGTGCAGCGCAGCCCGACTTTGATCACCAACATCGAGCCGAGCGCACAGCTTGCCTACGCGCTCTACGACGAAGGGCCGCTGGACGATTGCGACCTGCTCGCAACTTCGATCCCGTTTCGGCTCGCGCGCAAAAGCCACATCAGCCTCACCGAGCAGAGCAAGCAGCTCGACAAGGAGATCCTCGACGGGTTGACGCGCGTCGGCTTCAAACTCGATTACGGCGACGACGGCTCGGGCTGGCAGTTCAAGTACCTCACCCGCGGCGGCGGCTATTACTTCAATGTCGGCTGTTCCGATCTCGTGGCGACAGGCGAGATCGCGCTGGCGCAGTTTTCCGATATTACAGAATTCGTCGCGCAAGGTGCGCGCATGCGCAGCGGCGAGACGCTCGGCGCCGACCTGGTCGTGCTCGCGACCGGCTACAAGGGCCAGGAGCACCTGGTGCGCAAGCTGTTCGGCGATGAGGTCGCAGCGCGCGTCGGCCCGATTTGGGGCTTTGGGCCGGGTGACGAGTTGCGCAACATGTTCGTGGCGACCCCGCAGCCGGGTTTGTGGTTCATCGCCGGCAGCCTTGCGCAGTGCCGCATCTATTCGAAATATCTCGGCTTGCAGATCAAGGCGAGCGAGGTTGGAATGCGAGCCCCGTAATGACCAAGCCTGTCGTCGGCGTCATCGGCAACGCGCACCGCGTGGAAAACCGCTTCTCCACACAGATGGTCGGCGAGCGGAACCTGCGCGCGATCGCCGACGTGACCGGCGCGCTGCCGCTGATGTTCGCCGGTACGCCCGAGATCACCGACATCGACACGCTGCTCGACACGGTCGACGGCATCCTGCTCACCGGCGCGCGCGCCAACGTCCACCCGGCACGCTTCGGCCTCGAAGCCGATCCGCGCCACGAGCCCTACGACAACGACCGCGACGCGCTCGCGCTCAGCCTCGTCCAGACTTGCGTCGAGCGTGGCGTGCCGCTGTTCGGCATCTGCCGCGGCTTTCAGGAGATGAGCGTCGCGTTCGGCTGCTCGCTGCACCCGGAAATCCGCGAATTGCCCGGCCGCATGAACCACCGCATGCCGCGGCTGGAGAACGGCGAGATCCATCCCGACCCGCTGGTCATCTTCGCGGACCGCCACGAGGTGAAGCTCATTCCGGACGGCGCATTCGCGAAAATTCTTGGGAGCGAGACCGTCCGCGTGAACTCGCTGCACGGCCAGGGCATCGACCGGCCGGGCGAGCGTATCATCGTCGAGGGCGTAGCCGAGGACGGCACCATCGAGGCGATCCGCATCGCCGACGCGGTCGGCTTCGCTTTGGGTGTGCAATGGCACGCCGAATACGACCCGCAGAAGAACCCGGTGAACCGGAAATTGTTCGAGGCGTTCGGGAAGGCGCTTCAGGACCACAGGCGCGGAAGCTAGCGATGACCACTCCCCTCGCCCCGAGCAATTCGCCGCCCGCGCGGTACGAGCTCAACGTCGACGGCCACATCGCGTTCGCGAACTACCGCAACATCGATGGCGTGATCACCATCACCCACACCGAGGTGCCGTCCGCCTTGCGCGAGCGCGGCGTCGGTTCGCGTCTCATGCTCGAGATGCTCGGGGACATCCGCGCCCAAGGCCTGAAGGTGCGCCCGCTGTGCTCGTTCGCGCGCTTCGTGGTGGCGCAGTATCCGGAGTTTGGGGATTTGGTGGCGTGAGCGAGACCCTGCGTCGGGTACAGGCACTTGTTCTGACCGGCGATGTCCTCATATCCGACCACGGCTATGACGAACTCGACGACGATGGTATTCTTGCCGAAGACGCCTTGCTCGGCATTGCTACCGCCGAATTGGTGGAGGATTACCCGGATAGGGCTCGCGGGCCGAGCGTGCTGACGTTGCAGCTCGACGCGGCAGGACAGGCCGTCCACGTCGTGTGGGCAATACCTGCCGGCGAACGTCGCCCGGCGGTCTTGGTGACCGCCTATCGACCGGACCCCGCCTTATGGGACAGCGAGTTGAAACGGCGGAGAAAGACATGACCAGGACATCCAACAAGCTGGTGCGCGAGGGGAAGTATGCCGCCGAAGTGCCCGTTGCTCTCATCGAGGACGAGACGGCATGGTCGCCCTATCTGTCGCTCGACGACGCCCGCAAGCTCGATGCCGTCCGCATCGCCCTGCGTGCGGGTGATCTCGCCGCCGCGTCAAAATACGGGCGCGTGTTCGAGTTGACGCCCGTCGCGGCGAAGTAATCGAGCACGTTGCATTACGCTCAAGGAGGAGCCATGTCCGTGCAGGCCCGCAAGGTCGTTCATTCCGACATCAAGCCCGAGAACCCGCCGCACCTCGCCTCGCACTATCTCGATGTGCCGAACATGCCGTGGGAGCCGACCAAGTTTCCCGGCATCGAGATCAAGGTGCTCTATTCGGACGACAGCGGCATCACCACCGCGCTGTTCCGGCTCGCGCCCGGCGCCGTCGTGCCGCTGCACGAGCACACCGCGCTGGAGCAGACCTACGTGCTCGAAGGCACGCTGGAGGATCACGAGGGCGTCTGCGGGCCGGGCCAGTTCTGCTGGCGGCCGGGCGGCAACCAGCACGAGGCTGTCTCGCCGAACGGCGCGGTCATCCTCGGATTCTTCCTCAAGCCCAACCGGTTTGCGTATGGGGAGAGGTTTTTCACCGAGAAGCAAACGTAGGGTTGGCAAAGGCGCGCTCTTGCGCTCCGTGCCGACGCGTCTATTCGGCTTCGCACAAACCGCGTGGGCTTCGCTGCGCTCAGCCCACCCTACAGCACTGACGCAAGCCGCTATCCTTCGCGACGCGCGGCTCGGGCCGCGCTCCTCAGGATGAGGACCGCGTGTGTTGCGACCTCACCCTGAGGAGCCATGCGAAGCATGGCGTCTCGAAGGGCGGGGTCGCGCTCCTGCGGGGATAACTTCCCGGAAAAAAGTTATCCCCGCCTGCAAAACCGCATTTATCATGATCGCACCCTGCTCGCTGAGGGGCGCACTCATGAGGCGTCTTGAGCGTGGAGCAGGCCGGAGGCGGGACCGGAGAACAGGTCCTAGAATCCGGCAGCCGGCGCCCGGCAATTCCGGGCCTTGGCTGGAGCGGCG
>JAXDNY010000252.1:0-8976 GCA_034669145.1 Hyphomicrobiales bacterium | reverse complement strand
TCCAGCAGCAGCAGCTCGGGCTGTTCCAGCAGCAGCTTGCACAGCGCGACGCGGCGCCGCTCGCCGCCCGAGAGCTTGGTGACATCCGCGTCGTCCGGCGGGCAGCGCAGCGCGTCCATCGCGAGATCGACCTGGCTGTCGAGATCCCACAGGTTCTTGGAATCGATCTCGTCCTGCAGCTTCGACATTTCGTCGGCGGTTTCGTCGGAGTAGTTCGCCGCGATCTCGTTGTAGCGGTCGATCAGCGCCTTCTTGGGCGCGACGCCCTCCATTACGTTCTCGCGCACACTCTTGGTCTCGTCGAGGTGCGGCTCCTGCTCCAGGTAGCCGACGCGCGCGCCCTCGGCGACCCAGCCCTCGCCGACATACTCCTTGTCGATGCCGGCCATGATGCGCAGCAGCGTCGACTTGCCCGAGCCATTGACGCCGAGCACGCCGATCTTGGCGTCCGGATAGAACGACAGGTTGATGTTCTCCAGAACCTTGCGGGTCGGATAGGTCTTGGAGAGACCCTGCATGTGATAGATGAACTGACGGGCCATTCTGCCCTGCCCTCGCGATGAATGTCGGGGAATTCGGCGCTGATGTAGCGATGGAACGCCACGAGGGCAAGCGTTCCGCTGGCGATTGGCGGCGGCGGATGCGATAAGGCTGCGAAAGAAAGCGTACGGAGGAAAAATGCCGGCTCAAGATCCGGGTTCAACGGACAAGGATTTGCGCATCCGGGACGTGAAGGCCTATGCCACGTCCTACCCCATCCCTCCCGGACAAAGCGTCACGCTCGGCATCGGCCGCGCGGTGAAGCGCGACGCCGTGGTGGTCAAGGTGACGACCGAGGGCGGCCTTGTCGGCTACGGCGAATCGCATCACGGCCGCGCCCACACGGCGATCGCGCAGCTCGTCAACACGACCTTGCGCCAGCTCATCCTCGGCATGAACGCCGCCGACGTGGTCGGCTGCTGGAACCGGATTTACGCGCGCCAGCTTGCCAGCCACGGCATGGGCGCGGGTTGTGCGATGGCGATGAGCGGCATCGACATGGCGCTGTGGGATATCCGCGGCAAGGCGACCGGGTGGCCGCTCTATCGCCTGCTTGGCGGCGCACAGAAGCCCATTCCCTCATACGCGGGCGGCGTCTCGCTCGGCTATCAGGACCCGTCCGCGCTGGTCGATGAGGTGCGGCCGCACCTCGATGCCGGCTACAAGGCCGTGAAGCTGCGCGTCGGCGATACGCCCGCGCGCGATCTCGCCCGCATCGCGGCGGTGCGCAAGGCGGTCGGCGACGGGATCGACATTCTGGTCGACGCCAACACCGCCTACACGGTGAAGGACGCCCGCGCCGTGATGCCGGGCATGGACGACTACAATGTCGGCTGGCTGGAAGAGCCGTTTCCGCCGCACGACACTCGCAGCTACCAGTTGGCGACGAGTTTCGGGCAGGTGCCGCTCGCCTCCGGCGAGAATCATTTCACGCGCTTCGAGTTCAACCGCGTGATCGAGGATGGTGCAATCACCATCCTGCAGCCGGACCTGTCGAAGACCGGCGGCATCACGGAATTGCTGCGCATCGCCGCGATGGCGTCGGCCTGCAAGCTGCCGATCAATCCGCACACCTGCATGACCGGGCTGAACATGGCGGCGACGATCCATGTGCTCGCCGCGATCGACAATGGCGGGTATTTCGAGGGCGATGTATCGAAGAACAATCTGTTCCGCGACGAACTGACGAGTTCGCCCTACACGGTGGACAAGGACGGCAACGTGCGGCCGCTCGAAGGTCCCGGCATCGGCGTGGAAGTGAACGAGGATTTCCTCGCCAAGCACCCGCCGATCGAGGGGCCGGGGTACGTTTAGCAATGGAAAAGGGAATACAAATGATGCGTGCGTTCGGACTCGTCGTTGCGGCGATTCTTGCGTTGGGCTCCCCCGCCCGCGCGGACTTCCCCGACAAGACCATCCGCATCGTCGTCCCCTACCCGCCCGGCGGCTTCAACGACACGCTCGGCCGCATCGTGGCGCAGAAGTTCACCGACAACTGGGGCGTTCCCGCGGTGGTCGAGAACCGGCCGGGCGGCGGCACGCTGATCGGCACGGACTCGGTCGCGAAGGCGCCAGCGGATGGCTACACGCTGCTGGTCGTCGCATTCCCGTTCGCCGTCAACCCAAGCCTCTATGCGAAGCTGCCATACGACACCGTGAAGGATTTCGCGCCGCTGATCCTCGCCGGGCAGACGCCGAACCTGCTGGTGGTGAACCCGGACGTGCCGGTGAAATCGGTGCGGGAACTGATCGGCACCGCGAAGGCCAAGCCCGGCGGTCTCAGCTACGGCTCGACCGGCAGCGGCTCGTCGAACCATCTCTCGATGGAACTGTTCCGCCTGATGACCGGCACGCAGATCGTGCACGTGCCCTACAAGGGCTCGGCCCCGATGGTCACCGACCTGCTCGGCGGACATGTGCAGATCGCCTTCGACAATGTTCCGAATGTCATCCAGCAGGTGAAAGCCGGCAAGCTGCGCGCGCTCGGCATCACCAGCCCGGAGCGGGCGGCCTCGCTGCCGGACATCCCGACCGTCGCCGAAGCGGGCGTGCCCGGCTACGAGGTCGGGGTCTGGTTCGGCCTCGTCGCGCCGGCCGCGACCCCGCCGGACGTGCTCGCCAAGCTCAACGCGGAACTCAACAAGATTCTTGGCCAGGCCGACGTGAAGCAGAAGTTCGCCGATCAGGGCGTGGAGCCCGTCGGCGGCCCGCCTGAGCGCTTTGCCACGCATATCGCGGCGCAGATCGAGAAGTGGGGCAAGGTGGTCAAGGAATCCGGCGCGAAGGTCGAGTAGCGCCACGCTTTCCCCCGCGGCCACCGCTACGGCCGCTACAATGTATCGCCGGCGCCGGAATGATGTATCGCGCGTGCTCACGCGCGGCTCACATCCGCGCGAACAGTTCCTTCCGCCGAAACGTGAGCCGCGTCACATCGTAGCTCGCAGCAGCCACGCATTTGTCTGCGGTGCCGGTAAAACTTCGGAAACGATATTCGCAGATCGGCAGCATTACGCCGGCGAAGTTGTAACGAATTTTAACCAATTCGGTCGCATCTTGTCCGCTGAACCAGGCGGACATCGGCCGCGACAAAAAAGCGGACCCGGCAGTCGGGGCCCGCCTGGAGGACGGGAATGTGTCATGGCCAGCAAGTCCAAAACACCGAGTATCGGCAAGGCCGTCGCTGACCTCTGGCGCACCGTGACCTCCGACCTGTTCAACGAGTATCGCCCCGAGCGGCACTACATGCGCGGCCCCGGCCCGAAGTGGCGCGCCAAGCACGCCCGCAACAGCGTGACCGCCGAGCCCGATCTGGGCGGCATGGCCAACGCGTCGGCGTAAGCTTCTATTTATTTGCGACGCGTCTGGCTGTTGCGCTCGATCCAGGCTGCCAGTTCCTCTTCGTTCATTTCGCCAGCCGCAAGGGCGAGGAAAGTCCGGACCAGATCGACGTCGTCCGCGGTCAGATCAAGCCCGTTGAGGCCAAGGAAAAGTTCCGCAGCTACCGCCGCTGTCCGCTTATTGCCGTCCACAAACGGGTGGTTCCGCGCAATCCCGAACGCATAGGACGCCGCAAGCCTTGGGAGCGAAGGCTCTCCGTAAGCGACGAGATTGAGAGGCCGGGCGAGCGCCGATTCGAGAAGGCCCGGATCGCGCACCCCTGCTCCGCCGCCATGCTCGGCCAGTTGCTCATCATGAGCTGCCATGATCGCTTCGAGCCGGAGCCAAACCGGCTCCTTCATTTGGCAAGCTCGCGAAGCGCGTTTCGCCGGCGACGCATGATGTCGCGAGCTTCGGCGAGCTGGATACCGAGCTGCTCGTCATAAAGGGTGATGCGATACCCGTCCGGCGCTTCCGTCAGAAACACGGCGTCGCCTTGGTCGACCTTCAGCCGCGCCAACGCCTCCTTCGGCAGCACGACACCGAGCGAATTTCCAATCTTGGTGATCTTAAGCTTGATCATGATCCATCTCGCGTTAGCACGTTCGTTATAACATACAGCTCCCGGGCGGATCGCGCAAGGTTGGCGATTAGGCAGCCAGCCTTGCGGCCCTATATTCTAGGCAAATGAGCAGCCAATCGACTATCGCGCCGACTCCGGCAACGCCGCTCGACGACTACCTGATCCGCCCGAACCCTTCGGATCCGCGGCTGACCGAGCGCGTGTCCGGCATCGACCAGACCGGTGCGCCGCTGACCACCTCGGTCACGGTCGAGCGCGCGCTGACGATCTATCTCAACCGCCAGGAGATCGTCACCGCGATGACGATCGGCGACTACCCGGACTATCTGGCGATCGGCTACTTGCTCAACCAGAACATGCTGCAGCAGGACGACGTGGTGACCGGTGTCGACTACGACGAGGACCTTGCCGTCGCGATCGTACGCACCGAGCGCGAGACCGACTATGAGGACAAGCTGCAGAAGCGCACGCAGACCTCGGGCTGCGCGCAAGGCACCGCGTTCGGCGACCTGATGGAGCTGATCGAGGGCGTAACACTGCCGGCAGCGACCTTGCGCACCTCATGGCTCTATGCGCTCACCCACAAGATCAACACCACGCCTTCGCTTTATCTCGAGGCCGGCGCGATCCATGGCTGCGTGCTGGCGCAAGAAGACCGCCCGCTGGTCTACATGGAGGACGTCGGTCGCCACAACGCGGTCGACAAGATCGCCGGCTGGATGTTCCAGAACCGCGTGAGCGCCGGCGACAAGATTTTCTACACCACCGGCCGCCTCACCTCCGAGATGGTGATCAAGACCGTGCGCATGGGCATTCCGATCCTGGTCTCCCGCTCCGGCTTCACCGCCTGGGGCGTCGAGCTTGCGCGCAAGGCAGGGCTGACGCTGATCGGCCGCGCGCGCGGAAAGCGTTTCGTCGCGCTCGCGGGCGAGGACCGCATCGTGTTCGACCAGGACCTCGCTCACGTCGAGGAGGAGAGCGGCAAGCACCGGCGCAAGGCGGCGGTGCATGACGATTGAGACCTTCGGCCTCGTCCTCGCGGGCGGGCTCGCGCGCCGCATGGGCGGCGGCGACAAGGCGCTGATCCGTATCGGCAGCGAGACGATCCTGCAGCGCGCGCTCGCGCGGCTGACGCCGCAGACGAGCGGCATCGTGCTCAACGCGAACGGCGATCCGGCGCGCTTCGCTTCATTTAATTTACCTGTGGTCGCCGACAGCGTGCCGGATTTCGCCGGGCCGCTCGCGGGCATTCTGGCCGGGCTCGATTGGGCCGCGGCGAACCGGCCCGGCACCGAATGGGTCGTCAGCGTGCCGGGCGACTGCCCGTTCCTGCCGCGCGACCTCGTGGCACGCCTGCATGACGCGCGCATCGCCGAAGGCAAGCCGCTCGCCTGCGCGCATTCGGGCGACTGGCGCCATCCGGTGGTTGGGCTGTGGCAGGTGGCCCTGCGCGAGGATCTGCGTCACGCCATCACGGTCGAGGACCTGCGCAAGATCGAAGTGTGGACCGCGCGCCACGGCGTCGCGCTCGCCGACTGGCCGGTCGAACCGGTCGATCCGTTCTTCAACGTGAACACGCCGGAGGATGTCGAGAAGGCGACGAAGCTTGCGGCCTTTCTCTGACTGTCATGCCGGAAGCCGCGAAGCGGCTATCCGGGACCCATTTCGCACATTCTCAGATGCCGCTCGATGGATCCCGGCTCTCGCTTCGCTCGGCCGGGATGACAGGGTAATCAACCCGCCAGCACCGAGTACGGCAGGAATCCGATGGTCTGCCCCTTCGCGATCTCGGTCACATCGTCGGCGAGCTCCGCAAGGCCATCCGTCGCGGTCAACGATGAAATGACGCCGGCGCCGTCCTGCGGATGCTTGTGCGCCTCGTACATGCCATCCGGGCGCCGCGTCAGCGACACGCGCACATACTCGCGCCGGCCCTTTTTCTTCCTGTAGGCAAAACCCGCAACGACCGGCAGCGCGATCAGCGGCTCCGGCATCGCTCCCGCGAGTCGCAACAACAGCGGCCGCACTACCCGCGCAAAAGTCACGAACACCGCGACCGGATTGCCCGGCATCCCGACGAACGCGGTGCCGCGCAGCACGCCCATCGCGACCGGCCGCCCCGGCTTGATCGCGACCCGCCAGAACACGAGCGAGCCTACGGCGCCAATGGCTTCCTTCACGTAGTCGGCTTCGCCGGTCGACACGCCGCCGGAGGTGAGCACCAGATCGTGGCCGCTTGCCGCATCGATGAGCCGTGCGGAAAGCTTCTCGGGATCGTCGCGCAAAATGCCGAGATCGCTCACTTCTGCGTCGAGCCGCGCGAGCAGTCCGCGCAAAAGCTCGCGGTTGGCATCGTAAAGACCGGCCGCGGGAAGCGCCTCGCCCGGCTCGACGATCTCGTCGCCGGTGGAGAAGATCGCGACCCGCACGCGCCGCCGCACCGGCAAACTCTGCAAGCCCAGCGCCGCCGCCATGCTCAAATCCTGCGGCTGCAGCCGCCGGCCCGCATGCAGCGCGACCGAACCCTTCGGCACATCCTCGCCGGCGAGTCGCCGATTGGCGCCAAGCCGCAGCCCCGGCGGCACAATCACGGCGCCACCGTCGCGCCGCACGTCCTCCTGCATGAACACCGTGTCGGCGCCGGCCGGCATCGGCGCGCCGGTGAAGATGCGGATCGCTTGCGCGCGGCCGATCTCCCGCGCCGCCGCGCGGCCCGCCGTCAGGCGATCGGTCACCGCAAGCGTCGTCTCGCCCGCGCCGACATCCACATGGCGCACCGCGTAACCGTCCACTGCGGAGTTGTCGAACGGCGGCAGATCGATCGGCGCGATCACGTCGGCGGCGAGTACGCGCCCGCGCGCGTCTTTCAGCGGCACCGTTTCGGTTTCGGCGACCGGCGCCACACGCTCATTGATCAGCCGCTCGACGTCGTCGATCGCGAGCAGCGGCCCGCCGAACGCGAAGCAGTCGTCGGTGAGCTGGGCCATCAGGCGCTCCGCACGCGGGCGATGACCGTATCGAGCAGCGCCGCCTTTGCGACGAGGACATCCGCCACCGCCTCGATGTCGTCGAGCGCAACCACCGGCACGCTCGCCGCGACCGGCCCGTCGCTCGCGATGGCGACGATGTTCTCATCCTCGGGATGCAAGAGCGTCTTGCCAACGGCCGCGCGATAGACCTCGAGCTTGGGATGAGCCTGCGTCTTGAATCCTTCCACCAGCACGAGATCGACTTGTGACAATTTCTCAAGCAGCGCATCGAGCGTCCATTCGCGATTGCCGCGCAGTTCATGGATCAGCGCCCAGCGATTGGCCGACGACACCAGCACCTCGGTTGCGCCCGCCGTCCGGTGGGTATGCGAGTCCTTGCCCGGCTGGTCGATGTCGAAGCCATGATGCGCATGCTTGATGGTCGACACGCGCAAGCCCCGCGCGACGAGACGCGGGATCACGCGCGTCAGCAGCGTGGTCTTGCCCGCGCCGCTCCAGCCGGCGATGCCGATGACTTTCATCTCTTCACTCGTCATGCGCGGGCTTGACCCGCGCATCCATCATAAAAGGGTCATTCGGCTTGATAGATTGCCGGGCCAAGCCCGGCAATGACGATAGCGCGAAGCCGAACGCGGCAACTCAATATAGTGAAAGACTATGGCTCCGATACCCTTGACGGCATGCGCCTGAAATCGTCCTTTGCGCCGATGTCCGAGACCGTCCTCGACCTGCGCGGGCTGCGCTGCCCGCTGCCCGCGCTGAAAACACGGAAAGCCCTGACCCGGCTTGCGGCCGGCGACCGGCTCGTGGTCGAGTGTACCGATCCGTTATCGACCCTCGATATCCCGAACCTGCTCAATCAGACCGGCGACGTGCTCGAGGGCTCAGAGAACCAGCCCGGCCTGTTCGTGTTCCGCATCAAGAAAGCCTGAAGCCCAGGAAAGCGTCCCAATGCCACACCGCTGCGCGATCCTCGACGACTATCAGAACGTCGCCACCAAGCTGGCAGACTGGTCGATCCCGGACATCGAAACAAAAGTGTTCAACGAGCCGTTCGCCGACCAGAAAGCCGCGGTGGCGGCGCTCAAGGGTTTCTCGATCGTCTGCATGATGCGCGAGCGCACGCCGTTCCTCAAAACCACGCTGGAGCAGCTGCCCGACCTGAAACTCCTGATCACCTCCGGCATGCGCAATGCCTCGATCGACCTCGAATACGCCGCCGAGCGCGGGATCGTCGTGTGCGGCACCGAAGCCGCGGGCCAGCCGACCGCCGAGCTTGCGATCGGCATCATGCTCGAGCTCGCGCGCAGGATCGGCTACGAGAACAACCGCATGAAATCGGGCGTCTCGTGGCAGTCGACGCTCGGCATCGAGCTCGCCGGCAAGACGCTCGGCCTCTTGGGCTTCGGCAAGCTCGGCAGCAAGGTCGGCGAGATCGGCAAAGCGATCGGCATGAAGTTGATCGCGTGGAGCGAGAACCTCACCGAAGAGAAGGCCAAGGCCGGCGGCGCGACGCTGGTATCAAAGCAGGACCTGTTCCGGCAGGCGGATTTCCTCTCGATCCACCTTCAGCTCAGCGCACGCACGCGCGGTCTCGTCGGCGGAAAAGACCTCGCGCTGATGAAGCCGACTGCATTCCTGATCAACACATCGCGCGGCCCGATTGTCGATGAGCCCTCGCTGATGGCGGCGCTCGGCAGCCGCAAGCTCGCCGGCGCCGGGCTCGACACCTTCGACGTCGAGCCGCTGCCGCTCAATCACCCCTTACGCAAGCTCGACAATGTCGTGCTCACGCCGCATCTCGGCTACGTCAGCCAGGAGGGTTACCGGGTCTATTACACGCAGATGGTAGACGACATCAGGCAGTGGCTGGCCGGGAGCCCGGTGCGGGTGTTGAAGAAATAGGACGCGAGTCTCACCTGCTTTCCCCTCTCCCGCTTGCGGGAGAGGGTGGCGAGACGCGAAGCGTCGAGCCGGGAGAGGGTT
>JAXDNY010000251.1:0-9958 GCA_034669145.1 Hyphomicrobiales bacterium | reverse complement strand
CGGCGAGCAGCTTATCCCGCTCCGGCGTGTCGATGCCGTAATAGTCCGGGTGGGTGATCGGCGGCGAGGCGATGCGGAAGTGCACTTCCTTCGCGCCCGCGTCGCGCATCATCTGCACGATCTTGGTCGAGGTCGTGCCGCGCACGATCGAGTCGTCGACCAGCACGATGCGCTTGCCGTTCACCACCGCTCGGTTGGCCGAGTGCTTGAGCCGCACGCCGAGCTGGCGGATCTGCTGCGTCGGCTCGATGAAGGTGCGGCCGACATAGTGATTGCGGATGATGCCGAGCTCGTAAGGAGTCCCTGATTCCCGCGAGTAGCCGATCGCGGCCGGCACGCCGGAGTCCGGCACCGGCACGATGACATCGGCCGCGACGCCCGACTCACGGGCAAGCTGACCGCCCATGGTCTTGCGCACGTCATAGACGGCGCGCCCGCCGACGATTGAATCCGGGCGCGAGAAATAGATGTACTCGAAGATGCACGGCCGCGGCTGCATGAACGGGAACGGCCTGTGCGAGTGCACGCCCTGCTCGTCGAACACGACCACTTCGCCGTTCTCCACGTCGCGCACATAGCGCGCATTGATGATGTCGAGCGCGCAGGTTTCCGAGGCGAGGATCGGATGGCCGTCGAGGTCGCCGATCACCAGCGGGCGGATGCCGAGCGGATCGCGTGCGCCGATCAGCTTCTTGTTGGTGAGCGCCACCCACGAGTAGGCGCCCTCGAGCTGGCGCAGCCCGTCGATGAAGCGGTCGATGAAGCGGTTGCGCTGCGAGCGCGCGACGAGATGAAGGATCACCTCCGAGTCGCTGGTCGACTGCATGATTGCGCCGTCGCGCACCAATTGCTTGCGCAGCGTCAGGCCGTTGGTGAGATTTCCGTTGTGTGCGGCCGCAAACCCGCCACCATCCAGTTCGCAGAACAGCGGCTGAACGTTGCGCAGGATGGTCTCGCCCGTGGTCGAGTAGCGGTTGTGGCCGATGGCGGCGTTGCCGGGCAGCTTGGCGATCACCTCGGGACGGGAAAACGTGTCGCCGACCAGCCCCATGCGCCGCTCCGAATGGAAGCGCTTGCCGTCGAACGTCACGATGCCGGCGGCTTCCTGGCCGCGGTGCTGCAGCGCGTGCAGGCCGAGCGCCGTGATCGCGGCGGCGTCGGGATGTCCAAAAATGCCGAACACGCCGCATTCCTCATGCAGGCGGTCGTCTTCGAGATCGATGTGGTCTGGGTCGAGGCCGTCAGGTTGATCCATCATCTCGCCTTTCGGGCCCCGGCTGGAGTTAGGGTTTCGGCGCAGCATCGACAAGGCGGCCTGCGGGCGGTCCAAGACTGGAACGGCCCCCGGTCGGCGTCTCCGGCGGGTCTTGGTCTTCCGGCTTGTTCCGCTTCAAGCGCTTCAAAATGGTGCTTTCGGGGTCGTCCGGCAACATCGACATCAGCGTATCGCCGGTTTTCTTGAGGACCACGAGGGACTTCGCGCTCTTGACCCATTCCGGCTGGCTGCGGTCGGGCACGAGCCAGGCAAAGAACAGGTATGCCACCACCACGATCACGAGGCCGCGTCCGAGGCCGAACACGAAACCGAGCGTGCGGTCGAGCGCGCCGACCCGCGAGTCGAGGATCATGTCGGAGATCTTGATGGTCACGATCGACACGATCAGTAGCGTTCCGAGGAACACGCCGCCGATGGTCACCGCCGAGGCCACGATGTCGTTGGAAAAGTATTGCAGAACAATGGGTTTGAGCCGCGGATAGGAGTAAAGCGTGAGCAGTGCGGCGGCCGCCCATGAGGCGATCGACAGCACCTCGCGCATGAACCCGCGGACCATCGCGAGCAGCGCCGAGATCAACATCACCACCAGCAGAATCACATCGAGCAACGTGATCGGCATCGACTGCTCTTGAAAGCCCGCCCGCACGGCTTGGCGCGGCCCGAAACCGGCGGAATCGGGGAGGTGCGCAAGCGCGGCCCGTGTATAGCGGGCAGGATTGGCCGCGTCACCCGTCTTGTCGCGCGAGACGCACCGGTGCTTTGGCGCGTTTGCTGTTCGCCGCGATGTCGGCGACGAGATCGGTCAAGTTGCCGATGGTGCTCAGCGCGAGGCCGGAATCGGTCCCGGTTTCCCGGGCATCCGGCGCGAATGCGCGCGTGAAGCCGAGCTTGGCGGCTTCCTTCAGCCGCGCCGCGGTTTGCGCCACCGGGCGCACCGCGCCCGACAGCGATATCTCGCCGAAATAGACCGCCTCGGCGGGCAGCGACGCTCCCGCGAGTGAGGACACCAGCGCCGCGGCGGCGGCGAGATCGGCTGCGGGTTCCTGGATGCGCAAACCGCCCGCGACGTTGAGATAGACGTCATGTCCGCCGAGTTTCACGCCGCAATGCGCCTCCAGCACCGCAAGCACCATCGAGAGCCGGCTCGAATCCCAGCCGACCACCGAGCGCCGCGGCGTTCCCAATGACGTCGGTGCGACCAGCGCCTGAATCTCCACGAGTAGCGGCCGCGTTCCCTCGATGCCGGCGAACACCACCGTGCCGGGGCTGCCGAGATCGCGCTCCGACAAAAACAGTTCGGACGGGTTCGGCACTTCGCGCAGGCCCGCGCCGGTCATTTCGAACACGCCGATCTCGTCGGTCGGGCCGAACCGGTTCTTCACCGCGCGCAGGATGCGGAACTGATGCGCGCCATCGCCCTCGAACGAGAGCACCGCATCGACCATGTGCTCGACAACGCGCGGGCCGGCAATCTGGCCGTCCTTGGTGACGTGGCCGACGAGAATGACGGCCGCGCCCGAGCGCTTGGCGAAGCGGATCAGCGCCTGCGCCGAGCCGCGCACTTGCGTCACGGTGCCAGGCGCAGACTCAACCGCGTCGGTCCACATGGTCTGGATCGAGTCGACCACGATCAGCCGCGGCGTCTTGCCCTGGCTCATTGTCGCGATGATGTCCTCGACGGAGGTTTCCGCCGCAAGCTCGACCGGCGCCTTGCCCAGGCCGAGGCGCTCGGCACGCAGCCGCACCTGCGCGACGGCTTCCTCGCCGGAAATGTAAACCGCGCGATGGCCCGTTTGCGCGAGCGCGGCGGCAGCCTGGATCAGCAAGGTCGATTTGCCGATGCCGGGATCGCCGGCCATCAGCAGCACCGAGCCGCGCACGAAACCGCCGCCGGTGACGCGATCGAGCTCCGGCACGCCGGAGGGTAGGCGAGGGGCCTCATGGGTTTCGCCGGTGAGTGGTTCGAGCGCGAACACCCGGCCCTTGCGCGCCGAACGGCCCGGAATCGCCCGGTCGGCCGCGGCGCCTTCCTCGGCGATTGAGTTCCACTCGCCGCAGGATTCGCACTTGCCCTGCCAGCGGCCATACACAGCGCCGCAGTTCTGGCAGATGAAGGAGGCGGTCTGTTTGGCCATGGCCCGAGGTGCGCTTGCCGCGTCTCGCTATGCGGCGTTGAGCCCTGGAAGCCTAGCAGAACAATGAGAACAATACAAGAACATACAAGTCATCGGCATGCTCAGAGGGGCAGCGCCTCGAAAGGATTCGCATACTGCACGCCTGTAGATTCAAAGTGCCGGGCGTTTGCGGTGAGCAGGAGGAGATCGTTCGCCTGGGCCGTTGCCGCAATCGCAATGTCGGCGAATCCGGGATTCGCTCCCGCCGCGCGGGTCCGATCCGTGATTGCTCCGGCTATCCGTCCGGCCACCAGATCGAAGGCCAGAATGCGTTCACTGTAGTTCTCCTGCAGGCGTTCAATCCACGCCCCAAGCGCCTTGGCGCGAATCGTGCCGCCGATCCTGTGCAACCGCCGAATTCCGGCGTCGATCTCGACAACCGACACAACGGATAGGAACAGCTTGTCTGATCGCGCTTCGAGCCATTCGGAAAGGTTCGGTGGAACGGCGGGTCTGTCGGGAGCGAAAGCGCTGATCACGTTAGTATCGAGAAGATAGCCCGTCACAGATCGAGATCCCGCACCGGCGTTTCATCGCGTTCAAAATCGGCCGAGGGGATCGACATCAGCAAGGATGCAAACGAGGGTCGCTGCGGCTGCTCCAGCAAGGTGCGCGCAGCCTCGACCGGAACGACCACGGCGGCGGGGCGGCCATGCTTGGTAATCGTGGTCGGCTCGCCGCGCTCGGCGGCTTCAACCACCGCCGACAGAGCCGACTTGGCGTCGCGCAGACCCATGGTATTCATGGCTGATCCAATGTGGCCACATGTAGTCACATACTCTTGGATCGCGGATTTTACAAGCGGTTCAACCGAGCCAAACCCGCCGATAGCGCCGCCCGAGGCTGGTCAGCACCTCATAGCCGATGGTGCCGGCGCGCGCCGCCAGATCGTCCACGCTGATCTCCGGCCCGATAAGCGCGACGAGATCGCCGCGCTTGGCCTTTCCTTCAGGAACGTCTGTGACGTCAATTGCGATCAGGTCCATCGAAACCCGCCCGGCCATGGGACAACGTTGACCCGCGACCATCGCCTCCGCTCCCGGCCGCGTGTCGCTCGCGCTCGCGGCGCGCAGAAAACCGTCCGCGTATCCGACCGACACGATTGCCAGGCGGGTTGGCCGCTTCGCGGTCCACGTCGCGCTGTAGCCGACGGTTGCGCCTTGCTCGACCGAACGGAGCTGCACGATGCGCCCCTGCAAGGTCACGACCGATTGCATCGGGTTCGGCCTTGCGGGCGTCGGGTTGGCGCCGTAAAGCGCGACACCAGGGCGCACCAGATCGTGGTGCGCCTCGCTCCCGAGGAATATGCCGGAGGAATTCGCCAGCGAACCCGCGATACCCGGAAACAATTTGCGCAATTCGCGAAAGCGCCCGATCTGCATCGCGTTGAGCGGGTGATCCTCCTCCGAACACGCGAAGTGGCTCATCACCAGCGCGATGCCATGATCGTTGCCGAGCCGCGTGGCTTCATCGCGCGACAGGCCAAGCCGGTTCATGCCTGTGTCGATGTGCAGTGCCGCGGCGCCGTCCCATCCGGAGCCGCTGCGAAAAGCCTGCCATTCGTCGAATTCGGCGCTGCTGCCGATCACCGGCCGAACGTTCGCGTCCGCATAAGCCGGCGCGGTGCCGGGCAGAATGCCGTTGAGTACATAGATGACGGCGCTCGGCGCAACAGCCCGCGCGCGGCGCGCCTCGGCGAGGTTCGCGACAAAGAACGTCTCGCATCCGGCCTTTGCCAGCGCACCCGCGACCTGTTCGATGCCGCAGCCGTAGCCGTCCGCCTTGACCACCGCGGCGCAGGCCGCCGGAGCGGCACGGCGCCCAAGTGCGCGCCAGTTCGCGACGATGGCCGCAAGATCGATCGTCAGGATGCCGTCGGCTTCGGAGTCATCCGGCCCGCTCGCGTCTGTCATATCGGCATCATCGGGCGCCGCAACGCCGCGAACAAGCCTAATGCCGCTCGGGCAATCGTCCGGCATCCGCCAGATCGGAGAACCGCGTCACGTTCGCCTCGAAGTGCAACTGGATCGTGCCCGTGGGGCCATGGCGCTGCTTGCCGATGATCACCTCGGCCTTGCCGTGCACCAACTCCATCTCGGCCATCCACTTGAAGTGGTCCTCGGTGCCCATCCGAGGCTCCTTGTTCTTCAGGTAGTACTCCTCGCGGAACACGAACAGCACCACGTCGGCGTCCTGTTCGATCGAGCCCGATTCACGCAGGTCGGACAATTGCGGGTGCTTGTCGTCGCGGCTTTCGACTTGCCGCGAGAGCTGTGACAGCGCCAGAATCGGAACGTTAAGCTCCTTCGCCAAGGCCTTGAGTCCGGTGGTGATCTCGGTCACCTCCTGCACGCGGCCTTCCTGCGCGCGGCGGCTCGATCCGGAGAGGAGCTGGATATAGTCGATGACCAGCAGGTCGAGCCCGCGCTGGCGCTTGAGCCGGCGCGCACGCGCGGTGAGTTGCGCGATCGAGATGCCGCCAGTCTCGTCGATGTAAAGCGGGATCGTCTCCATTTCACGCGCCATCTGCGCGATGCGGTCGAAATCCGCCGGATCGATCTCGCCGCGCCGGATGCGGTACGAAGGAATTTCGGTCTGCTCGGAGATGATGCGGGTCGCGAGCTGTTCGGCTGACATTTCAAGCGAGAAGAACCCGACGATGCCGCCGTTGACGCTTTCGGTACGCCCGTCGGGCCGCACCTCGCCGCGCCAGGCCTTCGCGATGTTGTAGGCGATGTTGGTGGCGAGCGCGGTCTTGCCCATGCCGGGACGGCCGGCGAGGATCACGAGGTCGGACGACTGCAAGCCGCCCATCATGCGGTCCATGTCGGCAAGGCCGGTCGCAAGTCCCGACAGCTTGCCGTCGCGCTGGTAGGCGCGCGCTGCCATGTCGACCGCGGTGGTGAGTGCCGTCGCGAAGCGCTGGAACCCGCCGTCGTAGCGGCCGGTCTCGGCGATCTCATAGAGCCGCCGCTCGGCATCCTCGATCTGGTCGCGCGGGGCGAGATCGACCGGCGCGTCATAGGCGACATTGACCATGTCCTCGCCGATGATGATCAGCGTGCGGCGGATGGCGAGGTCGTAGATGGTGCGGCCGTAGTCTTCGGCATTGATGACAGTGGTGGCTTCGGCGGCGAGGCGCGCGAGGTATTGGCTTGCGGTCAGGCCCGCGACGTCGAGATCGGGCGGCAGGAAGGTCTTGAGCGTGACCGGGCTCGCGACCTTGCCGGCGCGGATCAGGCTGGAGGCAAGCTCATAGATCTTCTGATGAATCGGCTCGAAGAAATGCACCGGCTCGAGGAAGTCGGAAACGCGATAGAACGCCTCGTTGTTGACGAGAATAGCGCCCAGCAGCGCCTGTTCCGCCTCGATGTTGTGCGGAGCAGCGCGAAAGACAGGTGTGTTCTCGGGCGCGGACCTCCGCGCCGTTTGGTCGACTGCCATGTGGATGAACGCACTCGTGTGCTAACCGGATTTGCGTCTTAGCATCGTGTTACGCCGGTGGCGAACAACAGAATCGCCGAGATACCGTTGTCCACGATTCCCACCGGGAGTCGCTTTTGCAATCCGAATCTCACAATCGCTCTTGACGGATTTGTGTCCGGCGCGTTGGAAAATCTTCTATTCGCCCGCGAGCCGCAACGGCGGGCGGCTTCCGCTTTCCAGCCCGCGCAGGTGCACTTCCTGATGCGCGATGTAGTCGCGCGTGATGGGAACCGCACCTTGCCGTTTGGCAAGTTGCAACTGGAACACCATCATGCCCTGCTCACGGAACGTCATCTCGGACGCCGCGAGATAGAACTCCCACATGCGCACAAAGCGTGCGTCGTAGACTTTTTCCAAGTCCTCGCGGTGTGCGAGGAAGCGCTCGCGCCAGTGCTTCAGCGTTTCGGCGTAATGCAGCCGGAGGATCTCGATGTCGGTGACCAGGAACCCGGCGCGCTCCACCGCAGGCAGAACTTCCGACAGCGCCGGGATATAGCCGCCCGGGAAGATGTATTTGTTGATCCACGGATTGGTGATGCCGGGGCCCTCGGAGCGGCCGATCGAGTGCAGCAGCATCACGCCGTTGTCGTCGAGCAGCTTCGCGCACGTGCGGAAGAACACATCGTAGAAGCCGACGCCGACGTGCTCGAACATGCCGACCGACACGATGCGGTCGAAACGCTCGTCGACATCGCGATAGTCCTGCAGCCGGAACTCGATGCGGTCGCTCAGTGCCTTCTCGTCGGCGCGCTGGCGCGAGAGCGCGAACTGCTCCTGCGACAACGTGATGCCGGAAACGCGCGCGCCGCAGATCTCGGCGAGGTAAAGGCCAAGGCCGCCCCAGCCCGATCCGATGTCGAGCACCCGCTCGTTGGGCTTGACCAGCAGCTTCGCCGCGAGATGGCGCTTCTTGGCGAGCTGCGCGTCGTCGAGCGACTGCTCTGGATGTTCGAAATACGCGCAACTGTACTGCCGGTCGGCGTCAAGGAAGAGGGAGTAGAGCCGCCGGTCCAGGTCGTAATGATGCGCGACGTTCTTGCGCGCGCGTGTCGGGCGGTTGAACTGCGCGAGCCGCCGCCAGAAATAGCGAGCGAGCCATTGCAGCCGCCCCCAGAACGGTGGCTTGCCGCTATGATCCTGCGACATTGCGAGATGGAGGAATTCGGCGATCGAACCTTGCTCGATCGCCAGCGTACCGTTCATGTAGGTTTCGCCGACGGCAAGCTCAGGGTCGAGCAGTACGCCCCACTGAGCGGTTCGTGTGGTAAAACGGACGGCGATCGGCTCGCCGGTCCCGTCGCCGAATTCCATCACGGTCCCGCCCGCCGTTGTCAGGCGCAGCGTTCCCTGCCGGAAGAACGACCGCAACACCACTTGCAGCACGCGATCCATGATGACCGCTCCAACACACAAACTCCGCCCGACCTTGCGGCCGCGGCGGAGTGGCTTGGAATCACAGCCGCGAGTACCGTAAGGACTGACAGCCTGCTTCGAGCAGCAGGTGAGCAACGGGCAGCATCACCATTAAAACAAAGTTCCAATCTATCGGCAATCGGATCATGGCGGGACGTTGTTCAAATTTGCTCCCACCGGGCGAAGAATGCGCTAGACCTTAATACGGGTGGTCCGGACGCCGCGTGCCGGACCTCTTGAACGCAGATTGGAGATTCAAGTGTCCGGTTCCGGACAGATAACTTTGATCGGAGTGCTGCTGGCGGCGGGGATCGGCGTGGGGGGAGTGCATGCCCAAACGGTCTTGGGCGACCCGCGCGATGCCGCCCGGACCTTCGCGTCGAATTGTTCGGCCTGCCACAAGAGCCCTCGGGGCCTCGCGAAGAGTGGGCAGGTCGCGGGATTCCTGCGCCAGCACTACACCACGGGTCCCGAAATGAGCGCCGCCATGGCGGCGTATCTGGTGGCCGCGGGAAGTGCACCGGCCGAAAAGAAGGGGCCCGCGACGGCGGCCGATGGCACGGCCGCGAAGACCAAGGGCAAGAAGCAGGACCAGCTCGCCGCGCAATCCCCGGCCGACGCCGTGGAGGCGTTGCAGCAGCGCACTTTGCGCGGCAAGCAGCGGCCGACCAAATCGCCTGACGAGGCTGCGCCAGCGCACGTGGCCCCACCCGCCGAAGAGACCAAGCAGGCCGCCGCCGCCGTGACACCCCCGGCTGAGCCCGCGGCCGTTTCCGCGCCACCGGCGCAGCCCGCGCCGATGGTGCTCGATATCCCGCTGCCGCCGATGCCCGACGCGCCGCCGTCGGACCTGACTCAGTCGGTCTTCGCGTCCTCGCCCTTGCCCTGATCCGGCGTCTCTTCGGGCTTCTCGAAGAAGGCGGCGGCCGCCTCCGCGGCGATCTCGGCTTCCTCATCGGCCTGCTCGCGCCGCTGCGTCATGTCTTCGCCGCGTGCCTGCCGCTCGGCCTCGTCGGCATTGCGCGCCACGTTCATCGTGATCGTGACTTCGACTTCCGGATGGAGCGCGACCGGCACCGTATGCACGCCGATCATCTTGATCGGCGCATGCAGCGCGATCTGGTTGCGCGTGACCGTGAAGCCGCCGTCGACCAGAATGGTCGCGATGTCGCGCGCCGAGACCGATCCGAACAACTGACCCGTCTCGGAAGCCTGCCGCTGCACCACGAAGCTCTTGCCGTTGAGCTTGCCGCCGATGCCCTCGGCCTCGGACTTGAGCTCGAGGTTGCGCGCTTCGAGCTGCACCTTCATGCCCTCGAACTTGGAGCGATTGTCCTTGGTGGCGCGCAGCGCCTTGCCCTGCGGCAGCAGAAAGTTGCGCGCAAAGCCGTCCTTGACGCGAACGACGTCGCCCATCTGGCCAAGCTTGCCAACACGCTCCAGCAGAATCACGTCCATTTGGTCTCTCCTTTTTTGACTAACTGCGATTGATGGTGAGGGGCCCGCGCGGCGGCCCGCGCCGCGCAGCGACGCGGGCACGCAGCCCGAGAATGGTTTCGGCCAGGCCGAGCAGCGACAACAACACGATCGGCCAGCCAAAGACGCCGAC
>JAXDNY010000250.1:0-18246 GCA_034669145.1 Hyphomicrobiales bacterium | reverse complement strand
CGCGACGTGCTGTACGGGCCGACCAACGAGGAGATGATCACCGACATCTTCCGCGCCTACGTGCGTTCGTACAAGGATCTGCCGCTCAACCTCTATCACATCCAGTGGAAGTTCCGCGACGAGGTGCGGCCGCGCTTCGGGCTGATGCGCGGGCGCGAATTCCTGATGAAGGACGCCTATTCGTTCGACGTCGATCAGGCGGCCGCGCGGCACTCCTACAACAAGATGTTCGTCGCCTATCTGCGCACCTTCGCGCGGCTCGGCCTGAAATCGATTCCGATGCGCGCCGACACCGGCCCGATCGGGGGCGACCTCAGCCACGAGTTCATCATCCTCGCCGACACCGGCGAGAGCGAGGTGTTCTGCCACCGCGACTATCTCGACTACGAGGTGCCGGGTGCGGATGTGAATTTCGATGACGTCGCGGCCGTGCAGGGTATCGTCGACAAATGGACGTCGCTCTACGCGGCGACCTCGGACATGCATGACGCTGCTGCCTTCGGCACGCTGCCCGAAACCGCCAAAGTATCGGCGCGCGGCATCGAAGTCGGCCACATCTTCTATTTCGGCACCAAATACTCGGAGCCGATGAAGGCCCTCGTTGCGGGCCCCGACGGCAGCGAGAAACCCGTCCATATGGGCTCCTATGGCATCGGCCCGTCACGCCTCGTCGCTGCGATCATCGAGGCGTGCCACGACGAGGCCGGCATCAAATGGCCGGAGGCGGTGGCGCCGTTCCGCGTCATCATCCTCAACTTGAAGCAGGGCGATGCCGCGACCGATGCGGCGAGCGAGCAGCTTTACGGCGAGCTGTCGGCGGCCGGGGTCGACGTGCTCTATCACGACAGCGACGAGCGGCCGGGCGCGAAATTCGCGACCGCCGACCTGATTGGCATTCCCTGGCAAATCCTGGTCGGCCCGAGGGGGCTTGCCGAGGGCAAGGTGGAGCTCAAGCGCCGCGCCGACGGCAGCCGCACCATGCTCACGCCGGCCGAGGCGGTGGCGCAGCTGCGGGGGTGATCGCCGCCGGTCCACGATTTGGCCGTGCGGCGGGTGGACGCAACTTGTACAGAGAAGCGGGATTATGAGCGTCATTTCGCCAGAATCGGGTGAAATGCCGGAACTGGACGGAGATTGATGAGCGACCCCACCGGGACCCGGCTGTTCGCACCCTTCGAGTGGATGCTGTCGCTGCGCTATCTGCGCTCGCGGCGCCGCGAGGGATTCATTTCCGTTATCGCGGGATTTTCCTTCCTCGGCATCATGCTCGGCGTAGCGACCTTGATCATCGTCATGGCGGTGATGAACGGCTTTCGCCAGGAATTGCTCGACAAGATCCTGGGGTTGAACGGTCACCTGCTGGTGCAGCCGCTCGAGAAGCCGCTGACCGACTGGGAAGAGGTCGCGGATCGTATCGCGAAGGTGCCGGGAGTACGGCTGGCGGCGCCGATCGTGGAGGGGCAGGCGCTGGCGTCCTCACCGTTCCATTCGGGCGGCGTGCTGGTGCGCGGTATCCGCGCCGCCGAGCTGATGAAGCTCACGTCGATTGCCAACAACATCAAGCAGGGCACGTTCGAGGGCTTCGACACCGGCCAGGGGCTCGGCATCGGGCGGCGGCTCGCCGACCAGCTTTCGGTGCGGGCGGGCGACAACGTCACGCTTGTTGCGCCGCGTGGCGCCGTCACCCCAATGGGCACGACGCCGCGCATCAAGACCTACAAGGTCGCGGCCGTATTCGAGATCGGCATGTCGGAATACGACTCCGGCATCGTGTTCATGCCGATGCCGGAGGCGCAGCTCTATTTCAATCGCGCCGGCGACGTGACCGCGATCGAGGTCTACACCGACAATCCGGATCGCATCGATTCATTCCGCCGGCTGGTCGCGGCCGCCGCCAACCGGCCGATCTTCATGATCGACTGGCGCCAGCGCAACTCGACCTTCTTCAATGCGCTGCAGGTCGAGCGCAACGTGATGTTCCTGATCCTCACTTTGATCATCCTGGTGGCGGCGCTCAACATCATTTCCGGGCTGATCATGCTGGTGAAGGACAAGGGGCATGACATCGCGATCCTGCGCACCATGGGGGCGACCCAAGGCTCGATTCTGCGCATCTTCCTGATCACCGGGGCTTCGATCGGCGTGGTCGGGACGATCGCCGGCTTCCTGCTCGGGCTGGTCGTGTGCCAAAACGTGGAATCGATCCGGCAGTTCCTGTCCTGGATGACCCGCACCGAATTGTTCTCGCCCGAGCTTTATTTCCTCTCGCGGCTCCCGGCTCAAATGGACACGGGCGAAACCACGGCCGTGGTGGTGATGGCGCTCACGCTCTCGCTGCTCGCAACCTTCTATCCGTCATGGCGGGCGGCGCGGCTCGATCCCGTCGAGGCGCTGCGCTATGAGTGATGCGGGGCGCAAGGACAAAGAGCCCGCGGTGTTCCTGCACGCGATCGAGCGGCGCTATCGTCAGGGCGCGGCGACTCTCGAAATCCTCAAGGGCGCGGAGCTCGCGGTGTGGCCGGGACAGTCGGTTGCGCTGATCGCGCCGTCCGGCGTCGGCAAATCGACCTTGCTGCACATCGCGGGACTGCTCGAGCATCCGGACGCCGGCGAGGTCTATATCGACGGGACCGCGACCTCGGCGCTCTCCGACAGCGAGCGCACGCGGCTGCGCCGCACCGAGATCGGCTTCGTGTACCAGTTTCACCATTTGCTGCCGGAGTTCTCGGCGATCGAGAACGTGATGCTGCCGCAAATGATCCGCGGCCTGTCGAAGAAGGACGCGCGCAAGCGCGCCGACGAGCTGCTCGGCTATCTCGGCCTGAAAGAACGGCTGGAGCATCGCCCGGCGCAGCTTTCCGGCGGCGAGCAGCAGCGCGTCGCAATCGCACGCGCGGTGGCGAACGCCCCGCGCGTGCTGCTGGCCGACGAGCCGACCGGCAATCTCGACCCGAAAACCGCGAGCCATGTGTTTCAGGCGCTCGGACAGCTCGTGCGCGCCTCGGGCCTGGCGGCGGTGGTCGCGACGCACAACATGGAGCTTGCGCAGCGCATGGACCGGCGCGTGACCTTGCAGGACGGCCGCGTGGTGGAGGTGGGATGATGCGCTTGGCGCACGATTGCGCAACAGCCGCGCTCGCCGCCCTCATGCTGGCAGGTGCGAGCGCCGGGCCGGCCTTCGCCGATCCGGCGGGCGTCTGGCGCGACAAGGACGGCGGAACGATCCGCGTCTATCACTGTGGGCCGGCCCTGTGCGCGAGCATCGCGACGGTCGAGCCGCGGCTCGATCCGACCACCGGCAAGGCCTGGACCGACAAGCACAACACCGATGCGTCCAAGCGCAGCCGTCCGCTCATCGGCGTTCAGGTGCTCAGCGCCATGCAGCCGAATGGCGGAGGCAAGTGGTCGGGGACCCTCTACGACCCGGACCGCGGGCAGACTTACGTCGGCAATCTCATCGAGCTGGGCCCGGACACGATCAGGATCGAGGGCTGCGCGCTGGGTCTGTGCGGAGGGGAGGAATTGCGCCGGGTGGGGAGGTGACGGCCGGGCTATGGCAGTTTGTCGTACTCCCGCTGGAACGCAGCGTCGAAAATCCGGTCGGATCCTGGCTCAAGTGATTTTGCGCCGCAGTTGTCACAAGTGCCCACCGATAATTCGACGCGGCAGTGAACGTCACCTTTGTCGCTCGACTGCCGGAATGCCATTTCCTCCAAACGCCAGGTGACATGTCCCTTTTTACAAAAGTCGCAACGAACGGCTCCATTGTCCGCTGTCATCTTCCACTCCTTCGCACGCCCCGGGGCAGGTTGGGCGAGGTCACGTGTGGGGAGTGTGAGGAGCTTCACATTACGTGTTTGTACGGATGCCATCGGAGTGGAAAAGACCACTTCCGTTCTCAAAAGGGACCTGTGGGGGTCGAAAGGGGCAATACCGACCGTTAACGGCCGCTTAACCACGGCGGTTGACGGGCACAAAGAAAATCCTGCGTATTTCAAACTGACCCACGACCCAGTCTTGACCTTAGAACGAAAATAGAACATCGTTCCCCCTATGTTCTAGAGGAGGACGCGATGCTCAAGTCTGCCATGGAAGAGGTTGCCGCCCTGACGTCGCTCGGGCTGTTCGTCAGCATGATCGCGATCTGGGCCCAGGTCATCGCGGTGCTGTGATCATCGCGGTGCTGTGACGGGCGATGCCTCAAAGAAGGTGGACCGCCCAAGACTGGGCGGCCCTTGGAAGGCAGTCTTGCGCCCCGAACGGGGGCACGCGGGCAGGGCTCAGACGCCGCCGGTCATGTAGTTGCCGGCGCGGTCGAACATGCCGCGCGCGGCCATGTAGAGCTGGCCGTTGTTCATGAAGAACACGGTACCCTTTGGCACGGCGCGGGCGTTCTTCACCGCCATGTTCCATTGGGCGGTGTTCATCGGCTTCGACCACATCTTGCCCTGCATATCGAGCACGTAGGCGTTGCGGTCGCGCAAATCCCATGGGCTCGTATCCTGGGCCATTGCGGGCGTCGCCATCGCGAGGACGGCGGCGGCGGCGTAGAGGGTCTTCATCGACATGTCATTTCCCCTTCGGGTGCTCCGACTGCCGGATTGGCAGACAGTGGGCTTACGGGGCGTTTCCGGCCCCGGTTTCAGGCCGAGGGGCCTTTGGCGGCCGTCTCACCGTGATGTGAGAGGCGCGTGACCGGGCGGGATTCTGGGGAATGCGGGTGTGGCTCCGCCATGCTTATGGACTCCGGCGCCGCATGTCCGCACGGTCGGGATTGAGATTCGCAGAGGTAAGCCGTGCCCGATCCCGGTTTCGTGCACCTGCACGTGCACTCGTCCTATTCGCTGCTGGAAGGCGCGCTGACGATCGGCAAGCTCGCCGAGTTGGCGAAGGCCGACCGCCAGCCCGCGCTCGCGCTGACCGACACCGACAATATGTTCGGCGCGCTGGAATTCTCCGACAAGCTCAGTGGCTCCGGCATCCAGCCGATCATCGGATGCGCGCTGAGCGTCGATTTCGGCGATCAGGAGGCGCCGCGCCATCCGGGGCATGCGCTGAAAATGCCGCGGCTCGTCCTTATGGCGGCGCGCGAGGATGGCTACCGCAACCTGATGCGGCTGACCTCGCAGGCCTTTCTCGACACGCCGTCGGATCAGGCGCCGCACGTGAAGCTCGCCGCGCTGGAGGCGGCGCGCGACGGCCTGATCGTGCTGAGCGGCGGCCCGGGCGGGCCGCTCGATCTCGCGCTGATCGCCGGACAGGCGGACCTTGCGGCGGCGCGTTGCGCGCGCCTCGCCGCGCTGTTCGGCGACCGACTCTACATCGAGCTGCAGCGTCACGGCCGGCCGGAAGAGAAACAGGTCGAGCCGGGGCTGCTCGATCTCGCCTATGCGAACGGGATCGCGCTCGTCGCCACCAATGAGCCGTTCTACGGGCGGCGCGAGGACTTCGAGGCGCACGATGCGCTGATCTGCATTGCCGAGGGGAAGGTGGTTGCCGAATCCGACCGGCGCCAGCTTTCCGCCGAGCACTTCTTCAAGTCGCGCGCCGAAATGACGGCGCTGTTCGCCGACCTGCCCGAAGCGCTCGTGTCCACCGTTGAGATCGCCGAGCGCTGCTCGTTCCGGCCGAAGACGCGCAAGTCCATCCTTCCGGTATTCACCGCGCTCGGCGGCGGAGCCGTCGATGAGGCCGCGGAATTGCGCCGGCAGGCGGACGAAGGCCTGACGCGGCGCGTCGAGACGCTCGGTCTCGCATCGGGCTGCACGATCGACGATTACCGCAAGCGGCTCGATTTCGAGCTGTCGGTGATCGAGAAGATGAAATATCCCGGCTACTTCCTGATCGTCGCCGACTTCATCCAGTGGGCGAAGGCGCAAGGCATCCCGGTCGGCCCGGGACGCGGCTCGGGCGCGGGCTCGCTCGTCGCCTATGCGCTGACCATCACGGACCTCGATCCG
The DNA here is from genome assembly GCA_034669145.1 of Hyphomicrobiales bacterium. GTDB lineage: Bacteria > Pseudomonadota > Alphaproteobacteria > Rhizobiales > Xanthobacteraceae > PALSA-894. Next base: position 12,286 of record JAXDNY010000250.1, on the reverse strand, counting down.
ATCCGCTTCGGCTTGCTGTTCGAGCGCTTCCTCAATCCGGAACGCGTATCGATGCCGGACTTCGACATCGACTTCTGCCAGGAGCGGCGCGGCGAGGTGATTGACTACGTCCAGCAGCGCTACGGACGCGAGCAGGTCGGACAGATCATCACGTTCGGAACGTTGCAGGCGCGCGGGGTGCTGCGTGACGTCGGCCGCGTTCTGGAAATGCCGTACGGCCAAGTCGACAAGCTCACCAAGCTGGTGCCGAACAATCCGGCGGCGCCCGTCACGCTGTCGAAGGCGATCGCCGAGGAGCCGCGGCTGCAGGCGGCGCGCGATGCCGAACCGGTGGTTCGGCGTGCGTTCGACATCGCGATGAAACTGGAGGGGCTGCACCGCCACGCGTCCACCCATGCGGCCGGTATCGTGATCGGCGACCGGCCGCTCTCCGAACTGGTGCCGATGTACCGCGATCCGAAATCGAACCTGCCGGTGACCCAGTTCAACATGAAATGGGTCGAGCAGGCCGGACTGGTGAAGTTCGACTTCCTCGGCTTGACGACGCTCACCGTCCTACAGATGGCGGTGAATCTCGTTGCCCGACGCGGCATTGATCTCGATCTCTTGAGCATTCCGCTCGACGACGCGAAGTCCTACGCCATGCTGGCGCGCGGCGAAACGGTCGGGGTCTTCCAGGTGGAGGGGCAGGGAATGCGCCGCGCCCTCATCGACATGCGGCCGGACCGCTTCGAGGACATCATCGCGCTGGTTGCGCTCTATCGCCCTGGCCCGATGGCGAACATCCCGACCTATTGCGCGCGCAAGCATGGCAAGGAGCAGCCCGAGTACATCCACCCCAAGCTCGAGCCGGTGCTGCGCGAGACATTCGGCGTGATCGTCTATCAGGAGCAGGTGATGGAAGCCGCGCGGCGGCTTTCCGGCTACTCGCTCGGCGAAGCCGACCTGCTGCGCCGCGCGATGGGCAAGAAGATCCGCTCGGAAATGGCCGCACAGCGCCAGCGCTTTGTCGAAGGTGCGGTCGCGGACGGTGTCGAGAAGGGCCAAGCGGAGGCGATCTTCGAACTGCTGGCGCGCTTCGCCGACTACGGCTTCAACAAGAGCCACGCGGCGGCCTACGCGCTGGTCGCCTACCAGACCGCCTACATGAAGGCGAACTATCCGGTCGAGTTTCTCGCCGCCTCGATGACCTACGCCATGGCGAATACCGACAAGCTCGCCGAATTCCGCGCCGAGGCCGTGCGCCTCGGCGTCAAGGTCGAGCCGCCCTCGATCAACCGGTCGGATGTGATCTTCGAAGTCGATGGCAATACGATCCATTACGCGCTCGCCGCGCTGAAGGGCGTCGGGCGCGAGGCGGTCCGCTCGATCGTCGAAGCACGCGGCGATAAGCCGTTCCGCGACATCACCGACTTTGCAAGCCGCGTCAATCCGCGCGCGATCAACAAGCGCGTGCTGGAGAGTCTCACGGCGGCGGGCGCGTTCGACGGGCTGGAGAGCAACCGCGCGCGCGTTTACGCAGGCGTCGACGCCATCCTCGCCGCCGCGCAACGCCGCCACGAGGATACGGTGGTCGGGCAGAACGACATGTTCGGCGGGGCCGTGCGCGAACAGATACCGCTACCGGCCGCGCAAGCCTGGCTTCCGGCCGAGCGGCTGCAGCGCGAGTTCGACGCGATCGGCTTCTTCCTCTCCGGTCACCCGCTCGACGACTACAAGGTGGTGCTCGATCGATTGAAGGTGCAGTCCTGGAGCGTGTTCGCGAATTCCATCAAGCAGGGCGCGACCGCGGGCCGCGTCGCCGGCACGGTGGTGGCGCGCGCGGAGCGGCGCACCAAGACCGGCAGCAAAATGGGCATCCTGGAATTCTCCGACCCGTCCGGGCACTACGAGGCGGTGATTTTCCAGGAGGGTCTCACGCAATACCGCGATCTACTCGAGCCCGGCGCCGCGGTGCTGCTGTTCCTCACCGCCGAGGCGCAGGGCGAGGACGTGCGTGCGCGCATCCAGACGGTCGAGCCGCTCGATGCCGCCGCCGAGAAATTGCAGAAGGGTCTGCGCGTGATGCTGAGTTCGGACGGGCCGATCGAGAGCGTCGCCAAGCGGCTCGAGCCGAAGGGCGACTCGGAGATCATTTTCGTGCTGATGCTCGACAAGGAAACCGACGTCGAGGTGAAGCTGCCCGGCCGCTACAAGGTCTCGCCGCAGATCGCGAGCGCGATCAAGGCGGTGCCGGGGGTGGAGCAGGTCGAGATGGTGTAGCGCCAAGCGTCTGCGACAATTTCGCACTGGCGCGGACCACGCGCCGCAACTTTTGCGCAATCGCCGGAAGGCGCGTTTGCGGCTCCGCGGCCGCGAATCACACTGCCGCCAAGGATCGCGCGGTAACGCCGGTTCCAATAATACAATCCAAACGCGAAGTTGCTCCATTTCCGGTAATTCGAACGGTTTTCCGTAAGGTTTCAGCGATGCAAAAGCGCGAACAGCTATTGGAATTGCATTCCGGCGCCTCGTATATACTGTCCATGGCACCGCGGGGCAGCGGCCAGACGGCGGGTTAGCCGGTTCAAGAGAAATGGGACGGGGCTTTCGGCGGCATGGATCATCGCCCGCATATTGTCGTGGTGGAGGACGAGGCGGCGCAGCGCCAGCTGCTGATCGACTACCTCGGCCGGCAAAACTTCCGCGTTAGCGGCGCGGACGGCGGCACCGCGCTGCGCAAGCTCCTGGAGCGTGAGCTGCCCGCACTCGTGCTGCTCGACATCGGGCTGCCGGGCGAGGACGGTTTCGTGCTGGCGCGCTGGCTGCGCGAACGCTCCGGGCGCATTGGCATCATCATGGTGACGGCGGCGGCCGACACGGTCGACCGGGTCGTGGGCCTGGAAACCGGCGCCGACGATTACATCGCTAAGCCGTTCGAGCCGCGCGAGCTGCTCGCGCGCGTAAAAAGCGTGCTGCGGCGCACGACCGGCGCGACGGCGAGCACAGGTCCGCGCGTACGCATGGGACGCCGCGTGCTCGATCTGGAAAAGCGCGTGCTGATCGATCCGGCGTCCGGCGATGAGGAGACACTCGCGGCGAGCGAGCTCGATCTCTTGAAAGTCTTCGCCGAGAACCCGAACCGGCCGCTCAACCGCGACTGGCTGCTGGAGGTGACGGCGCATCGCGAGATGGAAGCGTTCGACCGCGCGATCGATCTGCGCATCACGCGCCTGCGCCGCAAGATCGAGGTCGATCCGGCGCACCCCGATGCGATCCGCACCGTGCGCGGCGTCGGGTACATGTTCGTGCCGCCGAAAGACTGAATCTACTTCGCTGCCGCGTTCATCCGGTCAATATCGGCGAGCGCGCGGCGCAGCTCCGCGGCAAGCGGTCCGAGCCCCTCGCGGCAGCGGATGCGGTCGCCACCCTTTCCGGCCTGCTCCAGTGTCGCGGCCGCGGTGCCGACGCCGGCTGCGCCGACGGTTTGCGCCGCGCCCTTGAGTTTGTGCGCCGCAGCCGCAAGCGTCGGCAGATCGCCGGCGCGCGAGGCCGCGCCGATCTCGCGCTCGGCCGCGACCGCGGTGTCGCGGAATTTCGCCAGCAGCGAGTTGATCGCCGCGTCGTCGTCGCCAAGCCAGGCGGAGAGCACGTTGCGGTCGATCGCCGAGGGCGGCTTCGGCGCATCGTCTGAGTCGGATGCGTCGCGCGCAACGTCGTCGATCGGCATCCAGCGTTCGAGCGTGGTGCGCAGCTGGTCCATGTTCACGGGCTTCGCCAGATAGGCGTCCATGCCGGCCGCAAGGCAGCGCTCGTCCTCGCCCTTCATGGCGTTCGCCGTCACCGCAACGATCGGCGTGCGGGTCGCGGACGCGCCGCGCTTGGCTTCGGCGGCGCGGATCTGGCGTGTCAGCTCGTGTCCGTCCATGCGCGGCATGTGGATGTCGGCGAGCACGGCGGTGTAGTGCCCGTCCGCCGCCGCCCAGGCCTCCAGCGCCTCGACGCCGTCGTTGGCGGTGTCGGACGCAATGCCGAGCAGTTCAAGCTGGCGCACCAGCACTTCGCGGTTCACCGGATGATCGTCTGCAATCAGGATGCGCGCGCCGGACTTCGACCGCCGGGCGGAAGCGGAGCGCGGCGCGCGGGGGGCGGTGCGCAGCGTGGTGTTGAGCGGCGAATCCGCGGGCGCCGCCATCAGCGTGAGCGTCACGGTGAATGTCGAGCCTGCGCCTTGCCGGCTTTCCACCGCGATGTCGCCCTTCATCAGCTGCGCGAGACGGCGCACGATCGAGAGACCGAGACCGGTGCCGCCGAAGCGGCGCGTGGTCGATGAGTCGGCCTGCGCGAATGGCTGGAACAGGCGGGCGCGCTGGTCCGGCGACAATCCAATGCCGGTGTCGCTCACCGCGATCGTGACCTTGGTGGCGCCATGGCCGAGCGGCTCGGTGCCGGCATGCAGCGTGATGCGTCCGCGCTCGGTGAACTTGATGGCATTGCCGAGGAGGTTGAACAGCACCTGACGCACGCGGGTCGGATCGCCCACCAGCGCGTCGTCGGATCCGGCGTCGATTTCCACGTCGAGCGCGAGGCCCTTGATGATCGCCTGCTGGCGGAACGTGCTGGCGACGCCGTCGATCAGCCCTGAAAGCGAGAACGCGGTCTCTTCCAGCTCGAGCCGTCCCGCTTCGATCTTCGAAAAATCGAGCACGTCGTCGATGATGCGCAACAGCGACTGCGCCGAGTCGCGGATCGTCGACACCGTGCGCCGCTGCGGCCCGTCGAGGCCCTGACGCTGCAGCACATCGATCATGCCGAGCACGCCATTCATCGGCGTGCGGATCTCATGGCTCATGGTGGCGAGGAAGGTCGACTTGGCCTGGTTGGCGGCTTCCGCCTCGGCGCGCTCCTTCTCGGCGGCATCGCGCGCGGCCTCGGCGGTTTCCTTCGCGCTGGCCAGCGCCTCCTCGCGGCTCTTGAGCGTCGTGATGTCGCGGTAGAGACCGAGCACGCCGCCGTCGCTCAAGGGGCGGAAATTGAATTCGATGAATTTGCCGGACGCGGTGCGCTGCTCGTAGCGCGCCCCGCCCGGTCGCAGGATGCGGCGCGTCACGTCAGTGACGGTCCGCTCGACGTCGTCGCTCGCCCCGAATTCGCCCTGCTGGGCGAGCTGGCGGATCAGGTCGAAGCCGGACATCCCGGAGTGGGTCTGAACGTTGTTGTAATTCCACATGTCTGCGCTGAAGCGGTTTGAGAACTGCCAGCGGAAGTTCTTGTCCCACAGGGTGACGCCGTCGCTCATGTTGTCGAGCACGGTCTGCATCACCTCGCGGGTGCGTTCGACGTCGTCGCGGGCTTTTTCCGCAGCTTCCTTGGCGGACGCGAGCGCCTCTTCGCGTTCCTTCAGCGAGGTCACGTCGCGGCCGAATGCCAGCAGGCCGCCGTCATCAAGGGGAAGGAAATTGAATTCGATGAAGCGATTCTCCAGCGTGCGGCGGAGAAAGCGGTTGCCGCCGGGCCTGCGGATCAGCGCGACCCGCTCGCGCACCTTTTTCTCGACGTCCTTGACCGGACCGAAGTCGCCGCGGCTCACCTGGAACCGCAGAATGTCCTCGCCGGTAATGCCGGGCTTGATGATGTCGGGCGGATATTGCTGGAATTCCATCAGCTGGCGGTTGACGAACTGCAGCCGGAAATTCTTGTCGAACAGCATGACGCCGCCGATCATGTTGTCGAGCACGGTCTGCATGATCTGCCGTGTGCGCTCGACATCGTCGCGTGCGGCTTCGGCGGCTTCCTTGGCGGCGGCCAGCGCCTCCTCGCGTTCCTTCAGTTCGGTGATGTCGCGGTTGACCGCGAGCACGCTGCCGTCGCTCAACTGCCGGAACAGGATTTCGAGATACCTGCCGCTCGCCGAGCGCCGTTCGTAGTGGACGCCGCCGGGCGCGCGGATCAGCGCGAGCCGTTCTTCGACCATGCGATCGAGGTCGCCGGCCTGGCCGAAATCGCCGCGGCGCGCCTGATAGCGCAGGACCTGTGCAATCGAGGAGCCCGGATGTGCGACTTCGGGCGAGTAGCGCTGAAATTCCATCAGCCGCTGATTGGCGAACCTGATGTTGAGGTCGCGGTCGAGCAGCATCACGCCGTCGCTCATGTTGTCGAGCACGGTCTGCAGCACGGCGCCGGCTTTTTCAGCCTCGGCGCGCGAGACCTCGGCCGCCTCCTTCGAGGCCGCGAGCGCTTCCTCGCGCTCCTTCAGTTCGGTGATGTCGCGATAGAGCGCGAGCAGACCGCCGTCTTCGAGCGGCTTGAAGGTGAACTCGATGAACTTGCCGCTGGCTGTGCGGCGCTCGTAGTGCGCGCCGGCGCGCATGATATCGACCCGCCTCCGCGCCTCTGCGTCGATCTCCGCGTCCGGGATCGCACCGAAATCCCCCCGTCGCGCCTGGAATCGCAGGATGTCAAAGGCCGAGACACCGGGGCCGGCGACGTCCGGCGGGAACCGCTGGAAGTCCATGAGCTGCCGATTGACGAACTGCCAGCGCATCTCCTTGTCGAACAGCATGACGCCGTCGCTCATGTTGTCGAGCACGGTCTGCATCATCTCGCGGGTGCGATCGATCTCGCTTTGTGCCGCGGCCGCTTCGACGCGCGCACGCTCGGCGGCATCGCGCGCGGCTTCGGCGGCCTCCTTGGCGGCGGCGAGCGCTTCCTCGCGCTCCTTGAGTTCGGTGATGTCGCGGTAGACCCCGAGCACTCCGCCGTCGCTGAGGGGCTTGAAGGTGAATTCGATGAACTTCCCGTTCTGCATGCGCCGTTCGTAACGGGTCCCTCCGGGAGTGCGGATTCGCGCGAGGCTATGCTTGACCAGGGCTTCGACGTCATCGGGGGGGCCATATTCGCCACGGGTCGCATGCAGCCGGATCAACTCCTCGACAGGCGTGCCGGGACGGAGTGTCTCGGGCGCGTAGCCCATGGTCCGCATGTGAGATTGGTTGCTGAAACGCCACCGCATGTCCTTGTCGAACAGCGACACGCCGTCGGTCATGTTGTCGATGATGGTCTGCAGCATCTCGCGCGTGCTTTCCACGTCGCGTTGCGCGGCGGCGGCCTCGGCCTTCGCGGTATCGAGCTGGCGTTCGCGCTGCCGGGTCTCGGTGATATCGCCGGTGACACCGACCATGCGGCGCGCGCGGCCCTTGGCATCGCGCACCACGATGCCGTGCTGGCGCGCCCAGCGCCACGTCCCGTCCCGGTGGCGATAGCGGAATTCAAAGTCGAGCCGCGGGATGTCACCCCTGTAGAGTGCCGACACCATGGCCGCGTGCAGGGGGCGGTCGTCCGGATGGACGACTGCGGCAAATTCGCTGACCGATACATGCCCTGGCACGCCCAGAACTTCGCTCAGGGTAGGCGCCAGATAAACCATTCCGGCTTCGACGTTGACGTCGTAGGCACCGGCGCCAACGCTGATCGATTCGATCGCAAGGGCGTAGCGCGATTCGTCGTCACCCAAATCAACCACAGCCGCCGGCAAATGGCGTTTCGCCGCAATCGTGGCTGAGTGCAGTTCGTATTCGCGTTGCTTGAGTTCGGTGATGTCGCCTGCCGCCCCGACCAGGCGCTTGGCGCGCCCATCCGGGCCGCGGAACGCGATGCCGTGCTGGCGCGCCCAGCGCCACGTCCCGTCTTCGGTGCGATAGCGCACGTCGCACAGGAAGCGCTGCGTTTCGCCCTTGAGGTGTTCGATCATGCGGCGGCGGAAGATCGGCAAGTCGCTCGGATGGATGCGATTGCTCCAGTCCTCCGGCTTGTTCAGTGCCGCCAGCCCGAGCAGAATGCGCAGGTTGGGTGCGTAATAAGTGGTGTCGGTTTCGATATCCCAGTCATAGAGACCGTAATTGACCGACTCCATCGCGAGCGCGTAGCGCTCCTCGTTGGCCGTGAGCCGGTCGGTGGACGACTCGCCCTGACGATAGGCCGCCGCCGCGACGGCACGCGCGGTCTCGAGTTCGCGGCCGCGCTGGTGCTCCTCGTTGACATCGCTCATCGCGCCGACGATGCGATAGGCGCGCCCGTCCGGATGGCGCACCGCGACGCCATACTGACGGCACCAGCGCCAGCTTCCGTCAGCCGATTTGTAGCGGAAATCGACTTCGAAGCGCGGCGTGTCGCCGCGGAAATGCTCGACGATTGCCTCGCGATAGGCCGGCCTGTCGTCGGGATGAATCGTCTCGATGATATTGCCGGTGCGATAGGCCGGATCGTCCGGCTTCATCCCCAGCATCTTGCGCAATGACTCGGAGAAATAGACCTCGCCGCCTTCAAGGTCGGCGTCGTAGACCGCGTAGTTGATGGATTGCATCGCGAGCCCGTAACGCTCTTCGATGCGCGCCGGGTCGCCCGTGCTTGTCTTGAGTTTACGGGACGGCTTTTGCGACGAAATCGACATCAATCACTCCGGCACCCGTATAGTGGTGACGCCCTGTATCGTCGGTGTGTCGCGGGATGGCGGTTTTGTATCGCGTGTATCGTTGGTGGAATTTTCCACCGCAAAATCAGCGCGTTCCCGACCGAACCTTCCGCACGGTGAGGCGATACAAATGATACCAATAGGTGAAGTAGGCGACATAACGACAATACGCACGGAGCGTAGGGTCCCCTGTATCGGAATGCGGCAGACGCGTAACCGCCGCAGAGATCGACAGGGGTCCCACCATGAAGACCATCGCGCTGTACGGGCTTCAGATGCTGGTGGGTCTCGTTGCTCTCGCGGCGGGTTATGCCAAGCTGACCGGCATGGGCTTCATGGCCGAGCCGTTCGCCATGATCGGCCTCGGCAAGTCCTTCCTGATGATCGCCGGAACGGTTGAGATTCTGGCCGGCCTTTGCCTGCTGTTCCCGCGCTCCGGCGTGGTCGGCGCGCTGCTGCTCACGACCGTCATGGTCGGCACGATGGGCGCGAGCCTCGGCACCGCGATCGGCAACCGCGGCGAGGCCACCCAGCTGGTGTCGCAGACCACCTTCCGCACCACCGTTCAGAACGACGCGTCGGTGTTGCCTGCCGTGGCGGTGAAGAAGAGCCAAGGCTGGGATATCTAAGTCGGCTGGGACATCTAAGTCCCGATTTCGCGCCTTTTTCGTTTGAAATCGATGGTCCGGGCCCAACGCCCGGATTTCGCGCGTTTTCCTTGCGTCCCCCCGGCGGCCTCGCTATATAGCCGCCATCTCACACGCGGACCTTGGCTCTACGCCGTCCGGTGCTCCGGCCGAACCCTCGGCCGTGGCTCTCAGGCTCCGCGGCGGATCAACCGGAGAAGACATATGGCGCTGCCTGACTACTCGATGCGTCAGCTTTTGGAAGCTGGCGTACATTTCGGACATCAGTCCCACCGCTGGAATCCGAAGATGTCGGAGTACATCTTCGGGGCCCGCAACAACATTCACATCCTCGACCTCGCCCAGACCGTGCCGATGATGCACCGCGCGTTGCAGGCGGTGAGCGATACGGTCGCCAAGGGCGGCCGCATCCTGTTCGTCGGCACGAAACGCCAGGCGCAGGACGCAATCGCCGACGCCGCCAAGCGCTGCGCGCAGTATTACGTCAATTCGCGCTGGCTCGGCGGCACGCTCACCAACTGGAAGACGATTTCGGCCTCGATCAAACGGCTGCGTCAGCTCGACGAGATGCTGAGCACACCCGAGGCCGCGGCCGGCTATACGAAGAAAGAGCGCCTGACGCTCACGCGCGAGAAGGAAAAGCTCGACCGCGCGCTCGGCGGCATCAAGGACATGGGCGGCTTGCCCGACATGCTGTTCGTGATCGACACCAACAAGGAAGACATCGCGCTGAAAGAGGCGCGGCGCCTGAACATTCCAATCGCGGCGATCGTCGACACCAACTCAGACCCGAACGGGATCACCTATGTGGTGCCCGGCAATGACGACGCCGGCCGCGCGATCACGCTCTACTGCGATCTCGTCGCCAAGGCTGCGATCGACGGCATCTCGCGCTCGCAGCGCGATCTTGGCGTCGATGTCGGGGCGGCCGAAGCGCCAGTGGTCGAGGAGCTTCCCGCCGAGCAGCCCGCGAGCGGCTTCCAGCCGTTGCCCGGACCCCGCGGCGTTGCCGACGATCTCAAGAAGCTGCCCGGCGTGTCGGGCGCGGTCGAGAAACAGCTCAACGACCTCGGCGTGTTCCACTACTCGCAACTGGCCGAGCTTGGCCCGGCGGACGCCGAGAAGATCGGCGAGGAAGTCGGGCTTCCGACCCGGGTCGCCGGCTGGATCGCCAAGGCGAAAGAGTTCGCCGCAGAGTAATTGTTCATTCGCTGTCATGCCCGCGAAGGCGGGGCATCCAGTACTCGCCTTTGCTGAGATTGGGCACCGCCGCGGCATAGCGGATGCGCAGCGCGGTCAAGCCGGGCGATGACGCAGAGAGGCTGAGACCAATGGCAAATATCACCGCCGCGATGGTGAAGGACCTGCGCGAGAAGACCGGCGCCGGCATGATGGACTGCAAGACCGCGCTCGGCGAGACGAACGGCGACATGGAAGCCGCGGTCGACTGGCTGCGCAAGAAGGGCCTCTCGAAAGCCGCCAAGAAGGCAGGCCGTGTGGCCGCCGAAGGGTTGATCGGCCAGATGATGGCGAAGAACAAGGGCGCGATGGTCGAGGTCAATTCCGAGACCGACTTCGTCGCGCGCAACGATCACTTCCAGGGCCTCGTCAAGATGATCGCCGATGTGGCGCTCACCGCGGGCGACGACGTCGAAAAAATCAAGGCCGCCAAGGCCGGCTCGATGACGATCGCCGAGGCGATCTCCTCGTCCATCGCCACCATCGGCGAGAACATCACGCTGCGCCGCGCCGCCGTGTTGTCGGTCGGGCAGGGCGTGGTCGGCAACTACGTGCACAATCAGGTTTCCGAAGGGCTCGGCAAGATCGGCGTGCTGGTGTCGCTTGAGTCCCCAGGCAACGCGCTCGAACTTGCGCCTCTCGCGCGCCAGGTCGCCATGCACATCGCGGCGGCCAACCCGATCGCGGTCGACGCCGCAGGCGTCGATCCGGCGATCGTCAAGCGCGAAAAGGACATTCTCGCCGACAAGTTCCGCCAGCAGGGCAAGCCGGAAGCGATGATCGACAAGATCACCGAGTCCGGCCTGAAAACCTTCTACAAGGAGCAGACCCTGCTGGAGCAGCCGTTCATCCACGACGACAAGAAGAGCGTCGGACAGGCGCTCAAGGAGGCCGAAGGCAAGGTCGGCGGGCCGATCAAGGTCACGGCGTTTGCGCGGTTCGCGCTTGGCGAGGGCATTGAAAAAGGCACTTCGGACTTCGCGGCGGAGGTTGCGGCGGCCGCCGGAACGGCCTGACAATCGCACACAGCGCGATTCGCGCGGAGCCAAGGACGCATGGCCAAACCCGCCTACCGCCGCGTGATCGTCAAGGTTTCGGGCGAAGCCTTTTGCGGGCCCAACGACTTCGGCATTCACGCACCGACCATCGAGGCGATCGTCAAGGATCTGGTGGCGGCGCGCGCGCTCGGCATCACGATCGGCGTGGTGGTCGGCGGCGGCAATCTGATCCGCGGCGCCGAGGAAGCGGGCGCATGGCTGTCGCGCCCGACCGCCGATGCGATGGGCATGATGGGCACGGTGATGAACGCCCTGGTGCTGGAAGCCGCGATCGAACGCGCCGGCGTCCACGCGCGCGCCATGTCGGCACTCTCCATGCCGCAAGTGTGCGAGACCTACGAGCGCCAGCGGGCGCTGCGCCACATGGAGGACAACCGCATCGTGGTGTTCGCCGGCGGCACCGGCAATCCCTTCTTCACCACCGACACCACCGCGGTGCTGCGCGCCGGCGAGATGCACTGCGACGCCGTGCTCAAGGCGACCAATGTCGACGGCGTCTACAGCGCGGACCCCAAAAAGGACCCGAAGGCCACCCGTTACGACCGCTTGACCCATGAGGAGGCGATCCAGCGCGACCTGAAGGTGATGGACGCGACGGCCTTCGCGCTTGCCCGGGAAAATCGTATGCCTATCATTGTGTTCTCGATCCGCGAGCCGGGTGCGATCGCGGCCGTGTTGGGCGGCAAGGGGCGCGCCACATTCGTCGGTTGAGATGATCCGGCGGCCGTTCGCCGGCATCGGCGAGCAGACATAACAGCCGCCTCGGGGGAAGCCATGGCAGCACCAACGCACAATCTCGACGACCTCAAGCGCCGCATGCAAGGCGCGATCACGGTCCTCAAGCAGGAACTCGGCGGCCTGCGCACCGGGCGCGCATCGGCCGGCCTGGTCGA
>JAXDNY010000249.1:0-27097 GCA_034669145.1 Hyphomicrobiales bacterium | reverse complement strand
GGCTCGACCGAACCGAGTTCGAGCTTCATCACGTCGGTGAACACCGGATCGGATGTGGTCTTGGTGCGGTACATGCCCTGCGCCTTGGCGTAGGCCTTCACCAGCGCGACGCGATCGGTCTTGCGTGCCGTCTTGGTCAGGTAGTCGATGGTGTCGTCGTCGACGGGGAAGAACCCGCAGGTCGCGCCGTATTCCGGCGCCATGTTGCCGATGGTGGCGCGATCCTCGATCGTCAGATGATCCAGGCCGGGCCCGAAGAACTCGACGAACTTGCCGACCACGCCGCGCTTGCGCAGCATCTGCGTGACGGTGAGCACGAGATCGGTGGCGGTGATGCCTTCCTTCAGCTTGCCGCCGAGGCGAAAGCCGATCACTTCGGGCAGCACCATCGAGTACGGCTGACCGAGCATCGCGGCTTCCGCCTCGATGCCGCCGACGCCCCAGCCGAGCACCGAGAGCCCGTTCACCATCGTGGTATGCGAGTCGGTGCCGACCAGCGTGTCCGGATAGGCGATCTCGGCGGTCACGACCTTGCCGTCGACTTTCACCTTCTCCTTGTCGGCGCTCAGCCAGACGGTCTGCGAGAGGTATTCGAGATTGACCTGATGGCAGATGCCGGTTCCCGGCGGCACGACGCGGAAGTTATTGAACGCCTTCTGCGCCCATTTCAGGAAGGTGTAGCGTTCCTGATTCTGCGCGTATTCCTCGGCGACGTTTTTCTTGAACGCCGTCGGCGAGCCGGCGAAGTTCACGATCACCGAGTGATCGATCACGAGATCGACCGGAACCAGCGGATTGATCTTGGAGGGATCGCCGCCGAGCTGCTTCATCGCGTCGCGCATCGCCGCGAGATCGACCACCGCTGGCACGCCGGTAAAGTCCTGCATCAGCACGCGCGCCGGACGAAACGCGATCTCGCTGTCCGAAGATTTATTCTTCAGCCATTGCGCCACGCCCTGGATGTCCTCTTTGGTGACCGTGCGGCCGTCTTCGTGCCGCAACAGATTTTCCAAAAGGACCTTCATCGAGAACGGAAGGCGGGAAATTCCGCGCAACCCGTGCTTCTCGGCTTCGGGTAGGCTGTAATAGACGTAAGATTTGCTGCCGACCGTGAGGGTCTTGGCGCATTTGAAACTGTCGAGCGATGTCATGACGGCCTTTTCCATCCAATCGGAACAGCGGGCGGCAGCGAACGCGCCGCCAGAAGGCTGTTCCGTCCAACGATGGGCCGGGCACGTCCGGGATTGCGCCGCCCCACGCAACGTACCGGCTTATAAGGGCTTTTCGGCTGACATGCTACTGATTGAAGCGCCCGGAAGGCATGCATTTCGTACATTTCGTGCGCCCGCTCGGGGCTCGGACGCGGCCACGCAGGCGGCACCCTGAAATGCTTCGGCTTTCGGCCTCCGGCCTTGGTTGCGTTCGCGGATCGCGTAGCGTGTTCAGCGGCATCAACCTGGAGTTATCCTCAGGAGGAGCATTGTCTCTGGTCGGTCCGAACGGGTCGGGCAAATCCTCGCTGCTGCGGCTGATCGCCGGCCTGTTGCGGCCGTCCGCGGGACAGATCGAGCTTCAGGGCGGGGAAGCCGAGCGCACCATTGGCGAGCAGGCGCATTACCTCGGCCACCTCGACACCCTCAAGCCGTCGCTGACGGTGGCCGAGAATCTCGGCTTCTGGGCCGGCTATCTGGGAGACCACGCCCGCTCGTCTAACGAGGCCCTTGCAGCCGTCGGACTCGGCGGGCTGACCGACCTCCCCGCCGCGTATCTCTCGGCCGGGCAGCGGCGCCGGCTCTCGCTCGCGCGCGTGCTCGCGGTGCCGCGCCCGATTTGGCTGCTCGACGAGCCCACCTCCGGGCTGGACGCGGCCGGACAGGAGCGGCTCGCGGAACTCATGCGCCAGCATCTCGGCACCGGCGGGATGGTCGTGGCGGCGACCCACGGGCCGCTGGGAATCGAGGCAAAAGAGCTGCGGCTGGGCGGTTCGCCATGACCGCCCTCTCCGCCCTCCTCGTCCGCGACATGCGGCTCGCCATCCGGGTCGGCGGGGGCGCGCCGATGGGCGTGCTGTTCTTCCTCGTCGTGGTGACGCTGGTTCCGTTCGCGGTCGGGCCGGACCTCGTCCAGCTGCGCCGGATCGGGCCCGCGATCCTGTGGCTCGGCGCCCTCCTCGCCTGCCTGCTCACCCTCGACCGCCTGCTCGCCGCCGACCACGAGGACGGCTCGCTCGATCTCATCCTGATGGGCGGCACGCCGCTGGAACTGACCCTTCTCGCCAAAGCCATGGCACACTGGATTACCACCGGCCTGCCGCTGGTGATCGCGACACCGCTGCTCGGCCTGTTGCTCAATCTTGAACCATCGGCGATCGGCGCGGTGGCGCTGACGCTGCTCGCCGGAACGCCGGCGCTGACCTGCATCGGCCTCATTGGCGCGGCACTGTCCGTGGCGCTGCGGCGGGGCGGGCTGCTGCTGCCGGTGCTGGTGCTGCCGCTGACGGTGCCGGTGCTGATCTTCGGCGTCGCGGCCGCGAATGCCGCAGTGGCGGGACCGTTGAGTTTTGGCGCGCCGTTCATGATCCTGTGCGCGCTGACCCTCGGTAGCCTGGTGCTTGGGCCGTTCGCGGCGGCGGCGGCACTGCGCCACGGCCTTGAGTAGGACCGACGGGCTCACTAATGAATCACCCATGGCGCTGATCGACCTTGCCAATCCGACGCGTTTCCTGAGCGTCACCGAACGCGTCCTGCCATGGCTTGCGGCAGCGACCGCGCTCGCATTCGCGGCCGGGCTTTATCTCGTCTGGGCGGTGGCGCCGGACGACTATCAGCAGGGCGCGACGGTCAAGATCATGTTCATCCACGTTCCCAACGCCTGGCTCGCGATGGGCGTGTGGACCGTGATGAGCATTGCGTCGATCGGCACGCTGGTGTGGCGTCATCCGCTCGCCGACGTGGCGGGCAAGAGCGCAGCCCCGCTCGGCGCCGCCTTCACGTTCCTCGCACTGCTGACCGGCTCGCTGTGGGGCCGTCCGATGTGGGGCACATACTGGGTGTGGGACGCGCGCCTGACGTCTGTGCTGGTGCTGTTCCTGATGTATCTCGGCGTGATCGCGCTGTGGCGCACCGTCGACGATCCGGCGCGCGCGGGCCGTGCGGCCGCGATCCTGACGCTGGTCGGCGCGATCAACTTACCCGTCATCAAGTTCTCGGTCGACTGGTGGAACACGCTGCACCAGCCGGCGTCGGTGCTGCGCGTCGGCGGGCCGGCGATCCATCCGTCGATTCTGACGCCGCTTCTCGTCATGGCGCTCGCCTTTGCGCTGCTGTTCGTCACGCTGCATCTTGCCGCCATGCGCAACGAAATTCTGCGGCGGCGCGTGCGCGCGATGTGGCTGATGCAGGCGCACGCCGCGCAGGGTGGGTGAATGGACCTCGGGCCGCACGGCGCTTTCATCGTCGCCGCCTACGTTGCGGCGGTGTTTGTCGTGCTCGGCCTGATCGCCTGGGTGCTCGCCGACCATGCGGCGCAACGCCGCCTGCTCGCCGATCTCGAAGCGCGCGGCGTGACGCGCCGGTCGAAATCGGAGGCCGTATGAGCGCGACCGCCAGCCAAGAAAAACCTGCGCGCCGCCGGCTCCTGGTGTTGCTGCCGCTGGTGATTTTCCTCGGCCTCGCGGCGCTGTTCTTCTTCCGGCTAGGCTCGGGCGATCCCTCGCGCATTCCCTCCGCGCTGATCGGCCGCCCGGCGCCCGAGACCGTGCTCGCGCCGGTACCCGGCCTCGTGATGCGCGAGGGGACTGCGCTGCCCGGCCTCGATCCGGCGGCGTTCAAGGGCGCCGTCACGGTGGTGAACGTGTGGGCCTCGTGGTGCGGGCCGTGCCACACCGAGGCTCCGCTGCTCAATACGCTGGGCGAGGACAAGCGCATCCGCCTCGTTGGCATCAACCACAAGGACCAGCCCGACAACGCGCGGCGCTTCCTCGGCCGCTACGGCAATCCGTTCACGGCCGTCGGCGCGGACACCAGCGGCCGCGCGTCGATCGAATGGGGCGTGTATGGCGTGCCGGAGACCTTCATTGTCGGGCGCGACGGCAAGATCGCCTACAAGCTGGTGGGGGAGATCACCGAGGCGAACCTCGAGCGCGTGCTCAAGCCGGAAATCGAAAAGGCGCTGGCCAGGCCGTAGCGCTTTCCGCCACGGTCTTTCCGCAAAGTTCCGTGTATGATGGCTCACCGGCCACAACGGCCGACCAGGGAGGCGACAATGCGACAACTCGTTCGCGCGACACTGCTCGCGCTCGGTCTCACGCTCACGGTTCCGGCCGTCACCATGCTGGCCGCGCCCGCGATGGCGCAAGCCAATCTCATCGACATCAATTCGGCAACGAAGGAGCAGCTCGACGCCCTGCCGGGCATCGGAGCCGCGCGCGCCGACGCAATCATCAAGGGCCGCCCGTACAAGGGCAAGGACGATCTGGTGAACAAGAAGGTCATCCCGCACAACGTCTACGACGGCATCAAGGACAAGATCATCGCCAAGCAGAAATCCTGAAGCTGATCCGAACTGCGGTAGCGCCGTAAGGGTTGCTTGACGGTCCGCGTGGATTCCATTCCACGATGGGCGAGAAGCGGAAGGCGTTTCTCTTTCGGCTGGCGCGCGTTCCTGTGTGGCGCGCTTGTCATGTCGGCGCCCGATCGTGACCGCGCGCGTCGAGCGCGAGGAGTGCCGCGATGTCCGAGAGATCGTGTGGACGTCCGTTGATCCGCTTCGCCTGCAGCAGGTGCGCGAGCGACACGATGCGGACGACGCCGTCGCCGACACGAACTTGCCGCGAGTTCGCCCACAGCTGATCGAATGGGATGTGGTACCGGACGAAAACGTCAACCTCGCGCTGCGCTTGGTCGAACATCCGCATCACCGTCACCATGCTCAGGGGCAATGGAATGCTCTGCACGAAGCCGCAGGCCGCCAAAGCACGCAACGCTCGCGCCGCCTGGTCGGGGGCCGGGTCGATCACCACATCAAGGTCGGCAACGGGTCGCACATGGCCGTACAGGACGACAGCAACGCCGCTGATCACGGCGTAGCGAATGGCGTCCCGTTCGAGCCGGTCGAAGACATCACCGTAAGTCTCCGGGGTTGTCACTTCCGCTGTTCTCCCACCTCTCAGGCGACAGCCGTCGCCGCGGCGCGTCCCGCGATCCGCCCCGAGAAGATGCAGCCGCCGAGGAACGTCCCTTCGAGCGCGCGGTAGCCGTGCACGCCGCCGCCGCCGAAGCCCGCGACCTCGCCCGCTGCGTACACGCCCGCTAGCGGCTGGCCATCCGGCTGCAACACGCGCGATGACAAATCGGTCTCGAGCCCGCCAAGCGTCTTGCGCGTGAGCACCGAGAGCTTCACGGCGATCAGCGGTCCCGCCGCGGGATCGAGAATCCGGTGCGGCTTCGCCACGCGGATGAGCTTGTCGCCGAGATACTGACGCGCCGCGCGGATGGCCATCACTTGCGCGTCCTTGCCGAACTTGTTGTCGATCTCGCGGTCGCGCGCGACGATCTCGCGTTCCAGCGCGGCCGCATCGATCAAGTGTCCGCCCGCGATCTGGTTCATGCCGGCGACAAGCTCGGGCAGCGTCTTGCGGATCACGAAATCAACGCCGCGCTCCATGAAGCGTTTCACCGGATCGGGCGCGCCCTTGCCGATGCGGCCGAGGACTTGTCTGATACTGCGCTCGGTCAGATCCGGATTCTGCTCCGAGCCCGACAGCGCGAACTCGCGGCCGATGATGCGCTCGTTGAGCAGGAACCACGAATGGTCGTGGCCCTCGCGGGTGATCTGTTCGAGCGCGCCGAGCGAGTCGAAGCCCGGAAACAGCGGCGCCGGCAAACGCCTGCCGCGCGCGTCGAGCCAGAGCGGCGACGGGCCGCTCAGGATGCGGATGCCGTGGCGGTTCCAGATCGGCGCGTAGTTCTGGATGCCTTCCGGATAGTGCCACATGCGATCTTCGTTGATGACGCGCGCGCCGGTCGCACGCACGACATCGATCATCAGCCCGTCGACGTGCGCGGGCACGCCGGAGATCATGTGGCGCGGCGGCTCGCCGAGGCGCTTCGGCCAATAGTGCCGCACCAGCTCGTGATTTCCGCCGATGCCGCCGGACGTGACGATAATCGCCTGCGCGCGCAGCGCGAACGAGCCGGCAAGCCGGCGCGAGCTTGCGACCCCGCGTTCGACGCTGCTCGGCTCCAGCACGTCGCCCTGCACGCCGTCGACCACACCGCCGGTTCTGGTCAGCGACGTCACGCGATGGCGGAAGCGGAACGTGACGAGCCCGCGGCTCTCCGCCTCGCGCACGCGCCGCACGAACGGCTCGATCACGCCCGGGCCGGTGCCCCAGGTGACGTGAAAGCGCGGCACCGAATTGCCGTGGCCGGTCGCCAGATAGCCGCCGCGCTCGGCCCAGCCGACGATCGGGAAAATCCTTAAGCCCTGGGCGCGCAACCAGTCGCGCTTCTCACCCGCCGCGAAGTCCACATAGGCCTCGGCCCATTTGCGCGGCCAGTGATCTTCATCGCGGTCGAAGCCCGCCGAGCCGAGCCAGTCCTGCAGCGCGAGGTCGTGGCTGTCGCGGATGCGCAGCCGCCGCTGCTCGGGTGAGTCGACGAAAAACAATCCGCCGAACGACCAGAACGCCTGTCCGCCAAGCGAGCCTTCGCCCTCCTGATCGAGGATGATGACGCGCCGGCCCGCGTCGGCAAGTTCGGCGGCAGCGACCAGGCCTGCCAGCCCCGCGCCGACCACAATGGCGTCTGCGTCCACTCCGTTCCCCCAAACGCTCGTTAGCGGGGGCGGATGTTAGGCACTTATCGCGTTGGAATACAGCAGTGCGCGGTCACATCGCGCCGCCGATCTTGTCCCACAGCGTGGTCTTGATCTGGGTACCCATGTTGAAGACGACCGCCGCGATGGTGGCGCCGACGCCGGCGGCGATCATGGCGTATTCGATCGCAGTCGCGCCGCTCTCGTCGGCACGGAAGCGCCGCGCCAGACGTCCGAAGGAACGCAGCAACTCGTTGGTCATCAGCCTCGCCCCTATTTGCGCGCCAGAAGTCAAAGCAGCGTCGTCAGGTGCGCCACCAGCGGCACATCCGCGGGTGGCATCGGGTATTCGCGCAGCCGGTTCGGCCGCACCCAGGCGAGCCCCTGGCCCTCTTTCGCGGTCACCGTCCCGTCCCATACCCGGCACACATAGAGCGGCATCAGCAGATGGAACTCCGGATAGGTGTGGCTCGCGAAGGTGAGCGGCGCGAGGCAAGCCTCCTTGACGACGATACCCAGCTCCTCCTCGAGCTCGCGGATCAGCGTTTCTTCGGGCCGTTCGCCCGTCTCGACCTTGCCGCCGGGAAATTCCCACAAGCCGGCCATCGGCTTGCCCTGCGGCCGCTGCGCCAGCAGCACACGACCGTCGGGATCGACCAGAGCGCACGCAGCGACCAGAACGATATTCACCGCATACGCCCCCGTGAGACTAGGCGGTGCCGGGTTAAGGACCGCTCAACGCGTCTGCGGAAACTACTGGGTAACATTGGGTAACCGGAACCGTACAAGTTGAACGGATTTAAGAGCGGTAATCGCCGTTGATGGCGACGTATCCCTTGGTCAGGTCGCAGGTCAGCACGCGATCGCGGCCCTTCCCAAGCCCCAACGCCACTTTCAGGGTGATTTCCGGGTTCTTCATGTAACGCGAGACTGCCGCCTCATCGTAGCGGGGATCGCGGGCGCCCCTGTGCGCCACGCGCGTGCCGCCGAACCAGATCGACAATTTGTCGCGGTCGGCGGGTTCGCCCGCCTTGCCGACCGCCATGACCACCCGGCCCCAGTTGGCGTCCTCGCCGGCGATCGCGGTCTTCACCAGCGGCGAATTGGCGATCGACATCGCGATGCGGCGGGCCGACCGCGGCGACACGGCCCCCTCGACGATGATCTCGACCAGCTTGCGCGCGCCTTCGCCGTCGCGCGCGATCTGCTCCGACAAATTGCCGAGCACGGCCACAAACGCGGCGCTGAAAGCCCTGAGCTTCGGATCGCCGGCGCTGGTGATCTTCGGCGCGCCCTTCGCGGCACCAGTCGCAAAGGCCAAGAGAGTGTCCGACGTGGACGTGTCGCCGTCGATCGTCACCGCATTGAACGTGTCGATGACCGAGCCCGAGACAATCGCCTGCAACGCAGGCGCGGCGATCGGTGCATCGGTGAACACGAACGACAGCATGGTCGCCATGTCGGGCGCGATCATGCCGGCGCCCTTGGCGATGCCGCAGATCGTCACCGTCGCCTTGCCGAGCTTGACCCGCGCGGTCGCGACCTTCGGAAACGTGTCGGTCGTCATGATCGCCTTGGCGGCATCAAGGAATTGGCCCGGCGCAGACCGCTCGACGAGTTTGTCGAGCACACCCTCGAACTTCTGCGCCGGCAGCGGCTCGCCGATCACGCCGGTCGACGCCAGAAATACCTCTGCGGGTTTGCAGCCCGTGGCTGCGCTCGCAAGCTTCGCCGTAAAGGCGGTCGCCGCTCGTCCAGTCTTGCCGGTGAACGCATTGGCGTTGCCGGAATTGACCACGAGCGCCCGCGCCTTGCCGCCCTTGATCCTGGCGCGGCACCACTCGACCGGCGCCGACGGACACTTCGAGCGGGTAAACACACCAGCAACCGTCGTGCCCTCGTCAAACAGTGCAAGCAGCACGTCCGTGCGGTTCTTGTACTTGATCCCGGCAGCGCCCGTCGCGAGGCGCATGCCTGCGATTTCCGGCATGTCGGGAACGTGTTTCGGGGCGAGCGGAGAGATGGCGTGGGACATGGGCGGGACCGATGCGTCAGATACGAAAATGCCCGGCGCGGCGGCCGGGCATTGACGTGACTTTACACCGCGGTTTGCGGCGGATCAATTCTACTTCTTCTGCCCAGCCGGCGGAGCCGCGGGTGCCGGCGTCGTAGCTGGCGCCTCGACCTTCTCGATCTTGCCTTCGGCGCGCAGCTTGGTGATCAGCTCGCTCTGCGATTTGCGCACCAGGAAGTTCTCGAGCTGGTCCTTCACCTTGTCGTATTCCGGCGGCTGGCGCTCGCGCTTGTCCTCGACCTTGATGACGTGCCAGCCGAACTGCGACTTCACCGGATCCGACAGCGCGCCCTTGTCGAGCTTGAACGCGACCTCGGAGAATTCCGGCACCATCTGGTCCTTGGTGAAATAGCCGAGATCGCCGCCGTCGGCCGAGCCCGGATCCTTCGACTTCGACTTCGCGAGCTCGGCGAAATCGGCGCCTTTCTTGAGTTCGGCGACCACGGCCTTGGCCTCATCCTCGGTCTCAACCAGGATGT
Organism: Hyphomicrobiales bacterium; assembly: GCA_034669145.1. Taxonomy (GTDB): domain Bacteria; phylum Pseudomonadota; class Alphaproteobacteria; order Rhizobiales; family Xanthobacteraceae; genus PALSA-894. The sequence goes on along the minus strand of JAXDNY010000249.1, from coordinate 17,728 downwards.
GGCGCGCGCGCACCTCGGGCTCCTTCTTCATCTGCCCGATCGCCTCGTCGTAGACCTTCTTCATCGCGGCTTCGTTGACGGCGCCCTTCGCCTCGCTCTGCAGGTACTGTTCCATCAGCAGCTTGGTGCGCGCATAGGCGAGCTTGCGCTTGAAGTCGTCGCCGTCGCCGAATTTCTTGGCCTCGGCCGCCTTGGCAACCAGCATCATGTCGCCCACGAAGGTGATCAGGTAGTCGCGCTTCGCTTCCGGCGTCATCTGCGGGATGTTGCCGCCGAGGTCCTCCTCGGCCAGCGTGAGATCGCTCTGGCGGATGTCGGTGCCGTTGACGCGCGCGACCACGGGGTCGTCCTGAGCGCGCACGAGCGGCACAGCAAATGCCAGCGCCGCCACAACGACCAACGCGGAAACGAGAAGGGTTGCCCGGGACAAGCCCAAGCGGGCGGATAACGACAGCGGTTTCATGAAGGGTCCTTACGATCCGGGAAAATGCCCCCGCGTTTGCGGCGGACACTCGCGCAATCGTTCTTTTTTGGCAATGCCAGATTGACAGACGAGCCTAACAACGGCGTGAGCGTGCGGTCATTTGGCGCGGAAAAGCGGCGAATATGGGCCGATTGACAAGGATCGGACCCCCTCCTATCTGTCGGCAAGCACCTCGCAGGCCTGTCCGGCGGGGCTCTTTACGTTGCCCGCCCCATGAAGCCTGAAAAGCGCCACGCTGAAGGCGCACCGGACCGCGCAGGCCGCATCCGGGATGCGGAACCGAAAAGGATTAGCCGCTGATGTTCGCCGGTCTCGCCCGCAAGCTGTTCGGGTCCGCCAATGAGCGGCAGATCAAGGGCTATCGTCCGCGCGTCGATGAGATCAACGCGCTGGAAAAGGAACTGGAAGCGCTGTCCGACGACGCGCTGCGCGCGCGCACCGCCGCGTTTCGGAAAGAGCTCGCCGACGGCAAGACCCTCGACGACGTTCTGGTGCCGGCGTTCGCGACCGTTCGCGAGGCCGCCAAGCGCACCATCGGCCAGCGCCACTTCGACGTGCAGCTGATCGGCGGCATGATCCTGCACGAGGGCAAGATCTCCGAGATGAAGACCGGCGAAGGCAAGACGCTGGTCGCAACGCTCGCCGTGTACCTCAACGCGCTCGCCAGCCGGGGCGTGCATGTCGTGACCGTGAACGATTACCTCGCCAAGCGCGACGCCGAGTGGATGGGACAGATCTACGGCTTCCTCGGCCTCACCGTCGGCGTGATCGTGCACGGTCTCGACGATCCGGAGCGGAAGGCCGCCTACGCCTGCGACGTGACCTACGGCACCAACAACGAACTCGGCTTCGACTATCTGCGCGACAACATGAAGTACCGGCTCGAAGACATGGTGCAGCGCGGCCATGTCTACGCCATCGTCGACGAGGTGGACTCGATCCTGATCGACGAGGCGCGCACGCCGCTGATCATCTCCGGCCCGCTCGACGACCGCTCGGACTTCTACAACACCATCGACGCGTTCATTCCGAACCTTGACAAGGTCGACTACGAGGTCGACGAGAAGCAGCGCACCGTCAACCTCACCGAAGTCGGCATGACCAAGGTCGAGGACCGCCTGAAAGCCGCGAACCTGCTCAAGTCGGACTCGCTCTACGACGTCGAGAACGTTTCGGTGGTTCATCACGTGAACCAAGCCTTGCGCGCGCACAAGCTGTTTGCGCGCGACAAGGACTACATCGTGCGCAACGGCGAGGTCGTCATCATCGACGAATTCACCGGCCGCATGATGCCGGGCCGGCGCTACTCCGAAGGACTGCATCAGGCGCTGGAGGCCAAGGAGCACCAGCCGATCCAGCCCGAGAACCAGACGCTCGCCTCGATCACCTTCCAGAACTATTTCCGCATGTACGAGAAGCTGGCCGGCATGACCGGCACGGCGCTGACCGAGGCCGATGAGTTCGCCGACATCTACGGCCTCGAGGTGCTCGAAGTCCCGACCAACATGCCGCTCGCGCGCCTCGACGAGGACGACGAGGTCTATCGCACCAACGCCGAGAAATACCGCGCCATCATCACGCTGCTCGACGAGTGCAAGATCAAGGGCCAGCCGGTGCTGGTCGGCACCACGTCGATCGAGAAGTCCGAGCAGCTTGCCGAGATGCTGCGCCAGAAGGGCTGGGAGCAGCACGACTTCTCCGATCCGAACGCGTTCGCGGCGCTCTACACCGGCGACGAAGGCGCCAAGAAAACCAAGGTGTTCGCGGTGCTCAACGCGCGCTACCACGAGCAGGAAGCCTACATCGTCTCCCAGGCGGGCGTGCCGGGCGCGATCACCATCGCGACCAACATGGCGGGCCGCGGCACCGATATTCAGCTCGGCGGCAATGCCGACATGCGCATCCGCCAGGAATTGGCCGACGTCGAGGACTACGCAACGCGAATGCGCGATCCGCGCGCCGATGCGATCCGCGCGCAGGTGGCGCGGCTGAAAGAAACCGCGCTCGCGGCCGGTGGCCTGTTCGTGCTCGGCACCGAGCGGCACGAGAGCCGGCGCATCGACAATCAGCTCCGCGGCCGTTCGGGCCGCCAGGGCGATCCGGGCCGCTCGAAGTTCTTCCTCTCGCTGGAAGACGACCTGATGCGCATCTTCGGGTCGGACAAGCTTGACGGCATGCTGACCAAGCTCGGACTCAAGGAGGACGAGGCGATCGTCCATCCCTGGATCAACAAGGCGCTGGAGAAGGCGCAGCAGAAAGTCGAGGCGCGCAACTTCGACGCCCGCAAGAACATCCTCAAGTTCGACAACGTGATGAACGACCAGCGCAAGGTCATCTTCGACCAGCGCATCGATCTCATGAAAGACGAGCAGGTCGCCGGCACCATCGCCGACATGCGTCACTCCGTGATCGACGATCTCGTCGCCAAGCACGTGCCGGAGAACGCCTATCCGGAGCAGTGGGATACGCCGGGGCTCAAGACCGAGCTCGACCGCGTGCTCGGCCTCGACATCCCGGTCGACCAATGGGCCAAGGAAGAAGGCATCGCCGACGAAGAGCTGATCAACCGCATCGAGAAGCGGGCCGACGAGCACATGGCCGGCAAGGTCGCGCAGTGGGGCCCTGACGTCATCCGCTATGTCGAGAAATCGATCCTGCTGCAGACACTCGACCATCTGTGGCGCGAGCACCTGCTGATGCTCGAACATCTGCGCCAGGTGATCGGCCTGCGCGGTTACGGCCAGCGCGATCCGCTCAACGAATACAAGTCGGAATCGTTCAACCTGTTCGAGGCGATGATCGCCAAGCTGCGCGAGGCCGTCACCGCGCAGCTGATGCGCGTGGAAATCGTGCAGCAGCCGTCCGAAGAAGAGCAGCAGAACCTGCCCTACATGGAGGCGCACCACATCGATCCCGCGACGGGCGAAGACTCGTTTGCGAACGCCTCGCTCGCGCCGGCGCTGGCTGGAAACGGCAACGGAACGTCGCGCGCCGTCAATCCAAACGACCCGACGACATGGGGCAAGGTCGGGCGCAACGACCCCTGCCCATGCGGCTCGGGCAAGAAATACAAGCACTGCCACGGGCGGTTCGGCTAGCGGTCATTCCGGGGCGCGACCAAAAGCGCGTGTACGCGCGTTCTGCGACGCGCTATGGGCGCGAGCCCGGAATCCATAACCACGACACTGCGTGATATGGACGATTTCGCGTTTATGGATTCCGGCCCTCGCTCCGCTCGGCCGGAATGACGGCAAGCTCTACCGCATCGCGCCCCAGCGCTGATCGAAGCTTCCGGTCGGGACCGTCGGCGTCGCGCCATTCATCAGGCTCGCACCGCTTGCCGCCGATTGCCGCGCGGGCGTCGCAGAAGGCGCTGCTTGTGCGATCGGCTCGGGCTCTTGTGTCTGCGCGGCCGGCTTCGGCTGCGCTGCGGCCGTCGCGGTGGGCTGCGAACGCACAGCCGGCTTCGGAGCAGGCGTCGGCGCCGCGGCTTTGGCGGCCGGCGGCGACACGGGCCTGTCCTCGTCGCCGCCGAACAGGCGCCCGACCGAACTCTTGGTGGAGGAGAACAGGCTGGTGAACATGCCGCCGGATTCGTTCGATGCCCGCACCGGAGCCGGCGCGGGCTTGGATTCCGCCGCCGCCACCATGTAGCTGCTGCTGGCCGGAGCGGGCTTCTGCTTCGCGCCGGACGGCGCCGTGGCCGTCGTGTCGGGCTCCGCCGGATAGGTCTCAAAGGGCGGATTGACGTAACTGCCGAGCTTTTTCTTGGCGTTCTCGTCCACCATGTAGCGCACGGTGCCGTCGGCCTCGCGAATTTCCTGCGGCTTGAGCTTTGCGAGGAAGAAGGGGTGCATGCCGCCGTCGCGGCCGGTGCGGATCGGCGCGGGGATCGTTCGCATCGACAGCGATGCGATCTGCTGGTCGTCCTGGCGCTGCTTCGCCTTGAGTTCAGCGAGCACGTCGGGCTGAATCTCATAGGCCGGGCACTTGGCTGTCGGATTGAACTTGAGCGAGACGGGCTGCGCCTGCAGATCGCGGAAGCCGCCCCACGGCGTGCCGACCTTGATGCCGTTGTTGGCCGGCGTGAAGTTCTGCGGCGGCTGCGGATTGAACACGTAGCGCTTCTCGCACACCTCGACGTTCGGCTCCTGCCGCGTGATCTCGAAGTGGTCGCTGCCTTCCTTCAGCATCCGCCAGAACGGAACGTTCGGATTATTGCGGTGCTTGGCGAAATTCGCCGCCGTCATGCGGAACGGATAGGCCTGCACCTGGAATGAACGCTGGCCGCCGAAGAACGATTCGCGCGCGAGCGCGTAGATCTCGCCGATCTGGTCGTCGGTCATCGCGTAGCAACCGCGCGACGAGCAGTCGCCATGCACCATCAGGTGCGCGCCGGTGCGCCCGTGCGCCTTATCGAAGGTGTTCGGATAGCCCATGTTGAACGACAGATAGAACTGCGAGTTCGGATTCATCTGCGCCGGGGTGATGTTGTAGAACCCCTCGGGCGCCTGACGGTCGCCCTCCCGGATCTTCGGTCCGAGCTCTCCTGACCAGCGGCAGATCGGATAGGTCTTGAGCAGTTCGTAGCGTCCCGCCGCGTCCTGCTTCCACAGTTCGAGCTCGGCCTCCTGCTTGAACAGGCGCACCAGCAGCGGCGACTCGACCGGCATGTTCTTCTGCGTCAGCTCGGCGCGCAGTTCGGCCGAGATCTCGCGCATCGCGCGGCCGTAATTCAGGCCGTCGGTCTCGCAGCCGGCGAGCGCCACCACGGCGGCAAGCGCCACCGAGGCCATCAGACCTCTGAGGTAACCGGAAGGCTTCAACCCCATGCTCCCCGGCCCGCTGGCGTTCCCGACACGGTCGCCACAGACCCGCATTACGGTAACCGTTATCCTTAAAGATGCGGCAATCGCAAGGCAGCCCAAACGCTGATCCGGCGTTCCAGCACGGATATGGTGAACGAAAGGTAAACCGAGGTCAAAGGGCGGTCACAGGGCCCTGCCGATGTTGAGGAATTTCTCGCGCCGCGCACGCCGCACCGCGTCCCGGTCGAGTCCCGACAGGCCCGCCAGGGCATGTCCGATGGCCGTCCCGGTCGCCTGGATGGCGGCCGGAGGGTCGCGATGTGCGCCCCCCACGGGTTCGGGGATGATCTCGTCGATCACCCCGAAACGCATCAGGTCCTCGGCGGTGATCTTCATGTTGGTGGCGGCATCCTGCGCCTTCGAGGTGTCGTGCCACAGGATCGAGGCGGCGCCTTCCGGCGAGATCACGCTGTAGATGGCGTGCTCCAGCATCAGCACGCGATTCGCCGTCGCGATCGCGATCGCGCCGCCGGACCCGCCTTCGCCGAGAATGACGGCGACATTCGGCACCCCGAGCATCAGGCAGGCATCCGTCGACCGCGCGATCGCTTCCGCCTGCCCGCGCTCCTCCGCGCCGATGCCCGGATAGGCGCCCGCGGTATCGACCAGCGCGATCACCGGAATATTGAAGCGGTCGGCCATCTCCATCAGCCGCACGGCTTTGCGGTACCCTTCCGGCCGCGCCATGCCGAAATTGTGCTTGAGCCGGCTCTCGGTGGTCGAGCCCTTCTCCTGTCCGATGACGCAGACGCTCTCGCCCTGGAACCGGCCGAACCCGCCGACGATCGCCTCGTCGTCGCCGAACTTGCGGTCGCCCGCGAGCGGCGTGAAGTCGGTGATCAGCCCGGCCACGTAGTCGAGGCAATGCGGGCGCGTCGGCCAGCGCGCGACCTGCGTTTTCTGCCACGGCGTGAGATTGTCGTAGAGCTCGGTCAGCGTCTCCGCGGCTTTCGCTTCCAGCCGCTCGATCTCGTCGGTGACCGACACGTCGCCGCTCGCCTGCATGGCGCGCAGTTCCTCGATCTTCTGTTCGAGTTCGCCGACCGGCTTTTCGAAATCGAGATAAGAGCGCATCACGTCTCAATATGGGGTGTGGAAACACGGCGCCGCTGCGCGCGGCGGAAACTGGCTGTGAGAGCAGGCTGAGTCAATTCTCGACCTCAGGTACCAAATCCTCGATCGAGAGATTGAGACGACGTGCAAGTTTTGCATAAAGAATGACGTCGCCCAGCGCCTTCCCATTCTCGATGTCGGAGAGAAAGTTCTGCGACACGCCGACGTCGCGCGCGAGGGCGGTTTGAGTCAGGGCGCGCTTTTTGCGCCAGAATGCCAGCGGAGTCGGCGAAGCCAAGTAGGCATCCAGTTCTTCCGATGAAATCAACTCCTCGCGTCCTTCAGCAAGAGCCCGCTTGGCCTCGGCAGCAATCGCCGAATCACGCAGGTCCTCGTACTCGTCAAGCGTCAGCAGGACGAGTTCTTCGCCGCCGGGCGTGCGGATAATGCGCGGCTCGCTCATCGCCGGTTCCTTCTCACTCATAGATGTCGCCTCGGGGTCCGAGATCAAGAACATCGATGTGAGTCTGCGTCTCGCGAACGATGACCCGAAAATCTCCAATCCTGAGCCGTAGGTCACCGGTCGTCAGCCTTTTGACCACATTGGTGAAGGACGCAGGATCGGCCGCGTAGTCGGCCAGCTTCTCCTCGATCCGTGCGCGCAAGTTTCGGTGCCGGTGCAATGCCCGCAACGGGGCACAATCGTATCGGACCTGCTTCATTCAGGAATATCGAACCATACGATGATCTGCCCTGAGCGTCAATCGTGTTTCACGATGACGCAGCATCGTCCCCCAACGGATGCAGGTCGCGCACCAGGCTTTTCAGCCGCTCCTCCAGTACGTGGGTGTAGATCTGCGTGGTCGAGATATCGGCGTGCCCGAGCAGCGTTTGCACCGAGCGCAGGTCGGCGCCGTTCTGCAACAGATGGCTCGCGAAGGCGTGGCGCAGCACGTGCGGGCTGACTTGTTTGGGCTTCAGGCCGGTCGCGGCCGCGAGTACCTTGAGATCGCGGGCGAAATGCTGGCGCGTCAGGTGCCCGCTCGCGCCGAAGGAGGGAAACAGCCACTTCGCGGCTTTGGCGGACCCTTTTTTAGGGAGCTTGGCGCCCGCTTCCTCGCGCAGCGCGATATAGTCGCGCATCGCCTGCTTGGCGCTCTCGTTGAGCGGCACGAGCCGCTCCTTGTTGCCCTTGCCGCGCACGATCAGCATGCGCTGGTCGCGTTGCGCCGCAGAGGCCGGCAGTGCCACCAGCTCGGACACGCGCATCCCGGTCGCGTACAGCACTTCGAGCAGGCAGTTGAGCCGCGCAGCGCGCAAGCGTTCGGAGATCGCGCCCTCGCCCGCGATGGCGGCGCGCGCTGTTGCGAGCAGCTGATCGACGTGACTGACCGACAGCACCTTGGGCAAGGCGCGGCCGCGCTTCGGGCCTTCGATCGCGGCCGCCGGATCGTCCTTGCGATTCCCCTCCGCGTAGAGGAAGCGATAGAGCTGGCGGATCGCCGAGAGCCTGCGCGCAACCGAGGCCGCCGAAAAACCGCGCCCGCTCAAGCGTCCGAGATAATCGCGGATTGCGTCGCTGTTCGCCGCCGCGACCGTGCCGCCATGCCGCCCAAGGTCGGCGGAGAAATCCGAGAGGTCACGCCGGTAGGCTTCGAGCGTGTTCGCGGCTGCGCCGCGCTCGGCCGCCAGCATGTCGAGGTACAGATCGATCAGCCGCTCGTCGGAATTTTTCATCGCGACCGTGCCGCGCGCTCCGCTGCGCCCCCTCCCCCGCTTGCGGGGGAGGGTTGGGGAGAGGGCATCTTAGAGAGAATCAGTAAACGCCCTCTCCCGCCATGCTGCGCATGGCGACCTCTCCCGCAAGCGGGAGAGGTGAAAGAAAGCATCAGTTCGGCTTGGAGAGGCGCTGCTGCGGGATCGTGATGCTCATCTCGCGCTGCTTCGGCTGCACGAAATTGGCGAGCGCGAACATCGCCCCATAGGCGGCGCCGCCCAAAAGGCCAACGACCATAAGGAGACGGATGAGGCTCGGCATCGTCGCGAACTCAAGGGCATTTGCCGCGCAAGTATACAGCGGTTCGCTGCAGAAAAGGGCGAAAGCCAAAATAAAGTATCCGCCCCAAGGGTGTTTTGCGGATGCGGCTAACCATCACGTTCCGGCGGAACTGGCAAGGGAGGCGTGGTCGCGGTATATCCTTTCGCAAAATCAAGGTGAATGGCGCCAATTCGGGCCGCCAGTTGGAACCGGATACCGATGAACGAGGCTGCCACGCATGACGCGGCTGTGGCGCCGCAAGAGGCCGCATTGCTGGCGGCGCTCGGGCGGCGCTCGATCGTGCTCGTCGGCATGATGGGAGCGGGCAAGTCCTCCATTGGCCGGCGCCTCGCGCAGCGGCTCGGCGTCGGCTTCGTCGATGCGGATGCCGAGATCGAGGCCGCAGCGGGCATGACCATCGCGGAAATCTTCAGCAGCTATGGCGAGCCCGACTTCCGCTCCGGCGAGGCCCGCGTGATCGCGCGCCTGCTCGACCAGGGCCAGCAGGTGCTGGCGACCGGAGGCGGCGCCTTCATGAACCCCGACACCCGCGCCGGCGTCCGCCAAAAGGGCGTCTCGGTCTGGCTCAAGGCCGATTTCGATGTGCTGGTGCGGCGCGTCAAGCGCCGCGCCACCGCCGACCGCCCGATGCTGCAAGGCGACCCGGCACAGCGCCTCCGGCAACTGATGGATGAGCGCAATCCGGTCTATGCGGAGGCGGACGTCACGGTGGAATCGCGCGAAGTCTCACATGAGATCATCGTGGGCGAGATCGTTTCCGAACTTGGCCGCGTTCTCGGCGTTGCATCCGCCACGCCCGCGAATGTCGCGGAAGCCGCGCCATGATGACCGCCCCGCTACGCATCGGCGAAACCACCACGGTGCCGGTGGCGCTGGGCAGCCGCGCTTACGACATCGCGATCGGCCGCGGCCTTCTCGCCGAACTGGGACAGCGCATTGCGGCGCTCCAGCCCGGCGCATCGGCCGCAATCGTTACCGACGAGACCGTGGCGGCACGCCACCTTGCGGCCGCCGAGGCGGCGCTTGCTGCCTCCGGTATTCGCGCAGTGCCGATCGTCGTGCCGGCGGGCGAAGCATCGAAGAGCTGGGACAGGCTCCAGGACGTGTGCGACCGGTTGCTCGATGCGCGCATCGAACGCAACGACGTGGTGGTCGCGCTCGGCGGCGGCGTGGTCGGCGACCTCTCGGGGTTCGCGGCCGCGATCCTGCGCCGCGGCCTCAATGTCGTGCAGGTGCCGACCACATTGCTGGCGCAGGTCGATTCCTCGGTGGGCGGCAAGACGGGGATCAATTCGAGGCACGGCAAGAATCTGGTCGGCGCGTTCCATCAGCCGATGCTGGTGATCGCCGACACCGCGCTGCTCGACACGCTGCCCGCGCGCGAGTTCCGCGCCGGCTATGCGGAGCTTGCGAAGTTCGGACTGCTTGGCGATGCCGGCTTCTTCGCCTGGCTGGAGGCGAACTGGCAGGACGTGTTCGCTGGGGGCAGCTCTTCGGGAAGTTTTGCCCGCGAGCACGCGATCGCTGTTGCGTGCCGTGGCAAGGCCGGCATCGTGGCGCGCGACGAACGCGAGACCGGCGAGCGCGCCCTGCTCAACCTCGGCCATACCTTCGGGCACGCCTTCGAGGCTGCGGCGGGCTTTTCCGACAAACTGCTGCACGGCGAAGCCGTCGCGCTCGGCATTGTGTGCGCGTTCGAATTCTCGACCCGGCTCGGCCTGCTGCCGACGAACGACGCCGGCCGCGTCGCGCATCATCTGGCCGCGGCCGGACTGCCGACGCGCCTGAGCGACGTGCCGGCGCTGCGCACGAGCGCGGATGCGCTGATGACACTGATCGCGCAGGACAAGAAGGTGCAGCGCGGCAAGCTCAATTTCATCCTCGTGCGCGGCATCGGCCAGGCCTTCGTCGCCCGCGATATCGATCCCGCGCAGGTGCGCGAGTTCCTCAAGCAGACGCTGTCCCGATGAGCCTCGGCCACAACCGATGACGTCCGTCCTCATCAACCTGCTGCTTGCGCTCTTTCTACTGGCCGCCAATGCGTTTTACGTTGCGGCGGAATTCGCGCTGGTCAAGAGCCGCGGGTTTCGCATCAACACGCTGGCGGACGAAAACCGTTTCGGTGCGCGCCTCGTCAAAAGAATTCTTCAGAATCTCGAGGCGTATCTTGCCTGCTGCCAGCTCGGCATCACGATGGCGTCGCTCGGCCTCGGCTGGGTGGGCGAGCCGACCGTCCACGCTTTGCTCACGCCGGCTCTCTCGCCGCTCGGAATGTCGGATTCGGCGCTGCACTTCACGTCGTTCATCGTCGGCTTTCTGGTCTTCTCGTCGCTGCACATCGTGCTTGGCGAACAGGTCCCCAAGACGCTCGCGATCCGTCAGCCCGAACCGGTCTCGCTCTGGATCGCCTATCCACTGCACGTTTCCTATGTGCTGTTCTACCCGCTGAACTGGCTGCTCAACATGTCATCGCGCTCTGTCCTCAAGGCGCTCGGCATCAAGGAAGCCCCGCAACACGAAATCCTCAGCGACGTCGAGATCGAGGGGCTCGTCGAAGCGTCCGCCGAGCACGGCAAGATGCCGCAGGGCCAGGCGGAGTACATCCACAATGTTTTCCGTTTCGGCGATCTCGAAGTTTCCGACGTGATGGTTCACCGCACCGAGATGGTGACGATCAATGCCGACAACCCGACCGACGAGATCGTCAGCGCGGTGCTCGCCGCGCAGTACACGCGGATTCCGCTGTGGCGCGATGCACCGGAAAACATCATCGGCATCCTGCACGCCAAGGATCTGCTGCGCGCGATCCAGGCCGCGCAGGGCGATCTGTCAAAGATCGACGTGGTGGCGCTCGCGCGGCCGCCATGGTTCGTCCCCGACATCCGTCCGATCTCCGAGCAGCTCAAGGCATTCCGGCGCCGCAAGACCCATTTCGCGCTGGTGGTCGACGAGTACGGCGAGGTGATGGGCCTGGTGACGCTGGAGGACGTGCTCGAGGAGATCGTCGGCGACATTTCCGACGAGCACGACATCGCGGTCGCCGGCGCGACGCGGCAGATCGACGGCTCGGTGATCGTTGACGGCGCGGTGCCGATCCGCGATCTCAACCGCCTGATGGACTGGAATCTGCCGGACAAGGAAGTCACCACGATCGCCGGCCTGGTGATTCACGAGGCGCGCGCAATCCCCGAGGCGGGGCAGAGCTTCACGTTCCACGACTTCCGCTTCCGCGTGCTCAAGAAAGAGCGTAACCGGATCACGTCGCTTCACGTCACGCCGCTCAGCCGCAAGGCCGCGACCAAGAAGGTCGCCTAAACCGGGAGATATGAATGTCCAGCGAAACCGCCGCGATCGAGAAGACGCTCTGGACCTACCTCGACGGGCTGCATGAAGGCGACGCCGACAAGATTGCGCAAGCATTCCATCCGGTGTCGCATCTCTACTCGGAGACGAACGGCGACGTGGCCGACGTGCCGCGCGACAAATGGCTCGACATGGTGCGCTCGCGCCCGTCGGCGAAGTCGCAAGGGCTGCCGCGCCACGATCGCATCGTGACGATCGACCAGTCCGGGCCGGTCTCGGCGTTCGCCAAGGTCGAATGCGCGCTGCCGCCGCGGTTCTTTGTCGACTATCTGACGCTGCTCAAGACCAAGGACGGCTGGCGCATCGTTGCCAAGGCGTTCAAGACCGAGACGCGCTGATCATTTCGGTTTGTAGAGAATATCGAATAGCCCGGCGATCTCCTGCTCGGTCTTGGGCGCCGGAATGTATTTGTACTCGAGCGCATCCTTGAGCGTGAGATCGAGCCCCTTGATCTCGCCGATCTGCAATCCGGCCTTCGGATAGAACTCGTCCACCGCCTTGCGGGCGATCGGCATCGCGAGCTTCATGTTCGCGGCGAAAATCTCGACCGCGCGTGGGTTCTGGTAGGCCCAATCGATCGATCGCGCGTAGACGCGCATGAATTTCTCGATCGCGTCACGTTTGGTCTTCAGCGATTCGGCGTTCGCGATGTTGACGCGGATCGTCTGGTTGGCGAGTTGCGGCACGTCGCCGGTGCGCGCGATCACCACGATCTGCTTGTCGAGGACGTTCGGCAGGCCGAACGGCGCCGCCGCCCAGCCGACATCGATCTGGCTCGTCATCACCTGCGTCAGCGTCGCTGGCGCGCCGCCGGTCGCGATGGTCTTGGCGTTGACTTGCGCTTGTCGCAGCAACGCGAGCAGGATCAGGTTCGACGAGGAGCCGGGCGAGGAGAACGCCACGGTCTTGCCGGCCGCATCCTTCAGGCCTTTGATGCCGCTTTCGGCGCGCGCATACCAATAGAGTTCGCCCGCGCCGGTCATCTGCGCCGAGATCACCCGCACCGGCGCGCCTTTGACATAGGCGCCGATCACGCCGAGCAGTCCGTTGGACAACCCGATGTCGGCGCTGCCCGACAACACCGTGGTCAAGGTCGCAGCGCCGCCGTCGGTATAGAACGGCTCGACCTCAAGGCCCGCTTCCTTGAAGAAGCCTGCGGCCTCGGCGAACTCGACGAACGAGGAATCCCAAAAACCGCGTTGCGAGATCGCGACTTTCAGGGATTGGGCCTGGGCGGCCGTCAGCGCGAGAACCGTCGCGACAACGGCAATGAGTGTTTTGCGCATTGCTCCCTCCCTTCTTCCGCCCTCATGGTGAGGAGCGTTGCGCAGCAACGCGTCTCGAACCATGGCGCACGTTGCCATCCTTCGAGACGGCCGCTTCGCGGCCTCCTCAGGATGAGGCTACGCCACCTTCGCGAGCTTGCTTCCCAACTCCAGCCCGAACACGCGCGCCGCATTGCCGCCGAGGATACCGCGTTTCGCGGTCTCGCTCAGGAACGGCAGGTCGTAGATCGTGCTCGGCAGATCGAAGTCCCAGTGCGGATAGTCCGACGAATACAGAAGCTGCGTTTCCGCCTTGATCATGCGGAACGTGGTCTCCAGCGCGCCCATGTCGGTCATTTCCATCGGCTGCGAGGTGAAATACATGTCGCGGATGTAGTCGCCCGGCAGTTTCTTGAGCGCCGGCGCCTCGGACGAGCGCATCATGTATTCGTTGTCGAGCCGCTGGATCATGAACGGCAGCCACGCGAGCCCGCTTTCGATCCAGATCACCTTCAGCTTGGGAAATCGCTCCGGCAGGCCGTTGATGATCCAGTTGGTCATGTGGACCATGTTGTAGAACGTGAAGCCGAGCGCATGGACCGAGATGAAGCGGTTCATCATCGCCATCGCCTGATCATTCCAGTTATAGGCGGCGTGGAACGCGAGCGGCAGGCCATGCTCCTCGAGCAGCGCGTAGGTGCGCATGTAATCGTTGTGGTGCACCGGCCGGTAACGCGCCGCCGTCACCATGAAGCCGACGACGCCCGGTTTGCCGGCGAACTCCTGCACCATGCGGAACGAGGCGGCCGGATCGTTGAACGGCAGATAGAGCATCGAGCGGATGCGCGGCTCTTTGGCGAGCACGCGCTCCACCAGCCAGCGGTTATAGGCGCGCGCAAATGCGACCTCCATCTCGACCTGCGGATGGAGGCCGAGCTGGAGCATCGGCGAGGGAAAGATCACCGCGATGTCGGTGCCCATCGCGTCCATCCAGCGCGTCGTCAACTGGATGTCGCGATGCGGCTCCGCACCGACCTTTTCGAGCCTGCGCACCGAATAGCGCAGCACGCGCCCGCCGATATCCTGATAGCCGACGCCGCCGGGCAGCACGCCGGTGCCCTTCGAGCCGCCGCTCTGCGTCGCGCTCATGGCGAGCTGCTGCAGCACCGGATCGTCCATGTATTCGAGAATCTCGCCGAGCGATTCCAGTTCATAATGATGCGAGTCGACATCCACGATCGGAAATTTGTCGTAGCCGCGTTCGGTCGCTTGCTGGGCGGCGTGCTTCAAGAGCTTGGTGGTGTCAAATTCCGCGATCGCCATCTTGCGGAAGTCGGAAAGCGGGATGTCGACCATGTGTTATCTCCCCGACCACGCCTGCCACATGCCGAGTTCGAACAATTGCACGTTCACGGCCTTGAGGATCGCGGTCGTCGTTACGACCGCATCCGTCGCTGTAACTTGTGCATCCGCCGGGAACGCCGCGAGCGGCTCGTCGCGCACCGCCACACGCTCGGCGTAGAGCCGTACAGCGCGCGCCAGCAGCGCCTGAATCTCGCCGTCGCTCAAGGCGTCAGGCGACGACATAGATGTCCTCCCCGCGCCGCACCACCGGATAGGCCTTCAGCCGCAGCCGCCGGTCGGCCGCGCACTCGCCGGTCTTCAGATCGTACTCGTAGCCGTGCCACGGGCAGACGAAGTGCACCTCGTCGCCGAACTTCTGCCCGTGCCAGGTGCGGTCGGGCCCGAGCACGTCCTCGACCTTGTGCATGATGATGCCCTCGCAGGCAGGTCCCCCCTGATGCACGCACAGATTCTGGTAGGCGTAGAATGCGCCCTGCCAGTGGAACACGCCGATTTCGAGCCCGCCATGCGCGACGATGCGGCGCTCGCCGTCAGGCAGGTCGGAGGCTTTGGCGACGAAGACTTCGGGCATGCAGACAGCCTAGCGCGAAATGGCCTGCGACGGCGAGCCGGCCGGTGCGGGCGGTTTCTTCGCCCGCCGTTCCAGCAGCGTGCCGAGAATTCCTTTCGGCATGTAGATGATGAACAGGATCAGCAGCAGGCCGTAGACCATCGTGTCGAGCGCGAGCACGGCCGAGCCGAAGACTTTCTGCAAGGGAGCCGAACTCTGGATGGTGACGCGCAGCACCTCGGACAGCACCTGCGTGAATACCGCGCCGACGGTCGGCCCGAGCATCACCCACATGCCGCCCGCGATCACCGCGAACACGATGTTGAGCGAGACGCCAAGGCCTGCGATCGTGTCCGGACCGATATACATCTGGTACTGGGCATAGATCGCGCCGCCGACCGCGCACATCGCGGCCGAGATCGCGGTGATCTTCAGCTTCTCGCGCGTCACGTCGATGCCGACGGACGCCGCCGCGTCCTCGTCCTGGCTCGCGGCGTCGAGCGCATAGCGGTCCATGCTGCGATCGACACGCCACCAGATGTAGAGACCGACGGCCCACAGCGCGAGCGCGACGTAGTACGACAGCACGCGGTCCGGCTCGAACTGCATTGCGTAGAGCGAGAGGCCGTCGCCGAAGCGCTTCGGCTGCGTGCCGAGCGAGCCGCCGGTGTAGTCGCGCAGACCCACGATGCAGAGCCGCACGAACTCGGTCAGCGCCAAGGTCAGCAGCGCAAAATAGTGCCCGATGATACGGAGATGAAAGCACGGGTAGCCGACGAGCAGGGCGACGATCACCGAGACCACGACCGCGACCGGAATTCCCAGCCACGGCGTGATGCCGCCGTAGTTCCACAACAGCACCATCACGTAGGCGCCGATGCCGGTGAACGCGCCGTGGCCGAGCGAGGTCAGCCCGAAGCGGCCCATCAGCGACCAGCCGGTATAGATGAACGACCAGATCAGAATCTGGATCAGCAGATGCAGATAGTATTTCTCCGCCGCCGGAAACACGAAGCGCACCGCAAGCGGCAACAGCAGCAGCAGCAGCGGCACGCCGATCAGCGCCGTGCGGGAGATTTTCACGACTTGTCCCTCAAGACTTGCCCCCGAACAGCCCCTGCGGCCTGATGAAGATCACCACCATGAAGAACAGGAACGCGATGGCGTAGCCCCACTCGGTCGCAAAGCACGAGCCGCCGACCGCGATGAACTCGCTGATGATGAACGCCGCGACGAAGCCGCCGAGCATGTTACCGAGCCCGCCGAGCACGCAGATCATGAAGATCAGCGGGCCGAACTGCAGGCCGATCTGCGGATAGATGTCGAACTGCAGCACCATCAGCGCGGCGGCGAGGCCCGCAAGCCCGCCGCCGATCGCCGAGGTCACCAGGTAGATCTTGCGCTGATCGACGCCCATCAGCGGCATGATCGCCCGGTCCTGCGAGATCGCGCGGATCGCGATGCCGATGTAGGTGCGCGACAAAAACAGCCACAGCAGCAGCATCGCCGCGAGCGCGACGCCGAACGTGATGATGCGCGCATACGAGAACGACATGTCGAATGCATTGTAAGAGCCGAGCCGGATGCCGAGATTCTTGAAGTCGATCCCGAACACCATGGTGGCGGCGGCCTGCAGGAAGAACAGCACGCCGCCGGTGACGAGCAACTGATTGATCGGCGCGGATTCCAGCACCGGGCGGATCACGAGCTGATGCAAGATGACGCCCGCGACGGCGATCAGCACGATGCCGAACAGCGCCGCGGCCAGGAACGGCGCCCCGCCCTTGTAGGCGTAGTTGATGCCGTACATCCCGACCATCACCAGCTCGGCGTAGCAGATCCACACCACGTCGATGACGCCGAACACGAGGTTGAGGCCGAGCGCCAGCAGCGCGAGCAGGCCGGCGAGCAGCAACCCGTTGAGGACCGCCTCGAGGAAGAAGATGTCGAGCTGGCAGTCCATCAAATCCCCATATACGCCTTGCGGATCTCGTCACTGGCGAGCAACTCGTCCGCGCTGCCGCTCGCCTTGAGCCGCCCGACTTCGAGCAGGTAGGCGCGGTCGGCGAACTTGAGCACCTGGCGCACGTTCTGCTCGACGATCAGCACCGTGTAACCCTCGGAACGGATGCGTCGCACCAGGTCGAACACCTGCGCGACGATCACCGGCGCAAGCCCCATCGAGGGCTCGTCGAGCAGCACCAGCTTCGGCCCGCTCATCAGCGCACGGCCGATCGCGCACATCTGCTGCTCGCCGCCCGAGAGCGTGCCGGCAAGCTGCCCGCGCCGCTCCTTCAGCCGCGGAAACAGCTCGTAGACGAAGCCGAGCCGTTCCTCGAACTTCGCCCGCGCCGCCGGAATGAAGGCGCCCATCTTCAGATTGCTCTCGACCGAGAGGCGCGGAAACAGCCTCCGCCCTTCGGGGACATGCGCAATGCCGGTCGAGACGATCTTGTGCGGCGGCGTGGTGCGCAGCGACACGCCTTCCATCGACATGGCGCCCGCGGTCGCGGGCAGCAGCCCGGAAATCACGCGCAAGAGCGTGGTCTTGCCGGCGCCGTTCGCGCCGATCACCGCGACCGCCTCGCCGGCCCTCACGGTCATCGACACGCCGAACAGCGCCTGAAAGGCGCCATAGCCCGCATCGATGTTGGAGAGCTCAAGCATCGACCGCCTCGGTGCCGAGATAAACCTCGATCACCCGCGCATTGCTCTGCGCGT
>JAXDNY010000248.1:0-39726 GCA_034669145.1 Hyphomicrobiales bacterium | reverse complement strand
CTTGTCTATTGCGCGAACGGGAATGCCGTGACGATGACAATGGTGGGGGGGCGCGTGGTGGCAGAACACGGCAAGCTGCTGACCGTCGATGAGGCCGCGATCAAGAGTGAAATTCGGGAACGTCTGCCGAGCCTGCGGCGCGACCTTGCCGCCACCGCGGCCGCGGCGGAAAAACTCGAACCCCACTACCGCACAATGTATCACCGTGCCGTGAAATCCGATGTCGGCTTCAGTCGATGGGCTGACGGATGGGTTCGCCAAAGGTCGGGCGGCGGCGCTTAGCCCGGGCGGAACCACCCGTTGATCTTGCGGACCCAATTCGCAAGCGTGCGCAGGCGCAGAGCGACGCGATACGACCTCGAAGCCAATTCGATCTCGGCTTTGGCGAGCCGGCTCGCGCGGTCTTGCAACTCGCGCTCCGCCAGTACCGCTTCAATCTCGGCGTTGGCGAGCCGGCTCGCGCGTTCTTGCAATTCGCGCTCCGCCAGTAGCGCGCGGTCGGCGTTGTATTCGAGCATCTTGCGCAGGCGAAACACCAGATTGACAGTATCGACCGGCCGACTGCGTGCAGCGATCTCCGCAAGAATCCGTATGTTCTGGTCGGGGGCGAAAGCCGTGGCACAATGAGCTTCCAGCCAACGGCGCTTTTCGGCGCGGCAGGCCGGATCGCATGCCGCGAGGATTGCAGACTCGATAGCCTGTGCGGTATCACCGCTTTTGCGCGCGCTTCCCTCGACCGCCCCGCCGCCGAACAAGAGCGGAACGGCACTGAGGTAGCGCGCGATCAGCGTCAGCTCTGCGTTCGCGTACGAGGTCGCTTCGAAGCTTCCGCGCGCATGGATCAAGATATCCGGTCCAAGCGGCTTCCAGCGCGTCAGGAACTCGTCCAGCGACACGGTCGGGTCGATCAGCTGAACCGGAAAGGGCAGTTCGCTTAAACCAGGGGAGTCCGCCAGGACCTGAATGGCAACGCGCTGACCCGCGCCGCGAAGGGCCGGGACGATCCGAGCCAAGGCTTCGGGCTGGGTGCCGCCACCGATAACGCCAATCCGGACATCCGGTGCGTCGGGGCTGTTCCAGTTTCGATCGAATTTCTCCTGCTTCACCCGGTCGAAAACCGGCGTGAGCTCGCGAACCGAAGCGTGCAATCGATTTTCACGACAGAACGCCGCCAGCGGTACCGATGTACAAAGCACGCCGGAAAAGTCGCGCAGAACGGATGCAAGGTTCTCCGTTGTATACCCTTCGAACTCCCCTGCCCGGTTGGACGTTGCGACCGGATTGTCATCGATCAGATAGTAAAGCGGGATTTGCATCGCGGCGCACATCCACCTCACGCGTTCGCTTCGCGCATCGAGCAAGTGGCGAACCATGATCACGGCGCCACACCCAACCAGGTAGTAGCCTAGTTGCGCGTCGGTCAGATCAGGATGGATATGAAGCAATCTTTGCCGATCCGATTGCGGGAGTCCGTCGAAGATCATTGCCGTTGAAACGTTCAGCGCACCAAAAATTCCGATCGTCGAACTCTCCGGCGTCAACGACGCTTGCGCATCGACCCCGGCAGCAAATGGCAGACAGCTTGCCCAAAGGCGTGCCCCGAAGAACTGCCGAGCCTTAAGAATGTGCGCAGTCAGCAGGACGGACGGCGTTTCGGGCATTTTCCAAACATCGAACTCCGAAAAATTAGCCGGCTTGAGCAGCGCGTCACGATCGGCACCAAAGTAGTCCTGAAGCGACTCTTCAAATAACGGATACGTATTCTCGAGACTATCCGCGCGAGTATTGCCGTGCTCAACACCGATAAGAACCGGCGCGCGATAGATCGGATACTTTTTTAGAATCCGACACCAAAGATCCCAGTCGCACAGGCGTGCCGCCGCAATGTGGGGATCGAACAAACCGACGTCTTCCAAGATCGCGCGCGGGACCAGAAACCCGGCATTGGCGAGAAAATTGAAAAACTTCATCTGCTCGTGCGGAACAGGATCCTTTCCATAGAAGTGCTGGTTGCCCCTGCCGTCGAACCAGGCGACGTAACCGTGAACGACGGACCGGCTGGACGTGAGCGGAAACGCCACAAGATCGGACAATGCGTCCGGCTGAAAAATGAAGTCGTCGAACCCGAACGCAACAAATTCCCCGCGGGCTCGCACAAAGGCTTCATACTCCGATATCGCGGGCAACCCGATGTTCTCGGGATGCCGGAGGCAACTCACGCGCCCGTCGGCCGCCATGAACGCTTCGATTTGCTGCGCTGTGCCGTCGGTCGAGCCGTCGTCGACAACGATCAGCTCGATGTTTCGTAGGGTTTGGCCGAGAATGCTGTTTACGGCTTTGAGAAAAGACTCGCCGTGTGCCCGGCGGAAGGTCGGCATCAGCACGGACACCAGCGGCCGCGCCCCGTCATAGTCCAGGCCGGGTCGCCACAACGTATCCTTGATGAGGTCGCGAACTTTCATGGAACGTTGCAAAGGTCAGGATTGCGTCGAGGACGCTGGCGCTGACAGGACTCTATCGCGATTGATTGCGATAGAAGGAGTCGCGCAGGATTTCCATTCTGATGAGCACTGGTCCCGTGCCGTTTCCGCTCGATCCTGAAACAGGCCTCAGACGATACCCCCCCTCATGTTCCTCGCGCAGCAGTGGCGTCCTTCCGATGGCGCGAAAGCCGACCTTCTCGTAGGTTTGGATCGCCCGCATGTTGTCGGCAAGCACGTTCAGATAGGCCAAGGGAAGACCGAGGCTGGCAAACGCCCAGCGTAGAAGCGCCTCGTGAGCGCAAACCATGAAACCGGGCATATCAACCGGTTCGCCGCGGATAACATTGTCGATCTCGCCCCCGTCTGGCGCGATATTGCAAAGGCCGATGTGGCCCACATGACGATTTTCGCGGTTGACGATGAGAAAGAGAATGCGCGCCTCATCCGGTAGCGAGAATGCGGTCAGGTAGTTGCGCGTCTTCTCGAGCGTCGGATTGAATACCGTGAGGAAAGATTTCATGTGCGATCGGCGCCAGCGGAAAAGTGCGTCGATGATCGTCGCGTCCTCGGCCAGCCGATGGGTGATCGGGGTGAGAAATCCCGCCGCCGCGCCCTCGGCCGAAGCAATCGGGATCGACATATCGGGCAGCGCCCCGGACTTGAGATTGGCGATAATTCGGACCTGTTCCTCAGTGGGCCGCATCGCCGCTTTCAATGCGCGTAGGCCTGGATCCGCTCAACGACCGCGTCGACGTCCTTGCGCGTCAGGCGCATATGTAACGGAAGCGACATGATCCGCTGGCTCATCCGTGTTGCAATCGGACAGGTGTCCCGCTGCTGGCGGAACATGGGGTATTCGCGGTTGTCCCGGTAGTGCACCCCCGGATATATGCCGCACCCGTTCAACGCCAGTATCATCTCGTCGCGGTTCTCAAGATGGATCTGATACAGATGGCGCGATGATTCGCAGTCGGGAGCGGTCGGCACAATGCCGATCCGATTGCTTTCGCCGAGTCCGGCATCATACCAATCGCTGACTTGGCGACGGTAGGACGTGTCGCGGTCGAGGTAGCGCAGCTGCACCAGCCCGATCGCCGCCATGATGGAATTTCCATGGTATTTGAAGCCAACCGACTCGACGTCGTAGAGCCAGCGGTACGCACCCCTGTCTGAGGTGCGCTGGTAGGTGTCCTTGTTGATTCCCATCCATGATTTTTTGCGGCTCAGTTCGTCAAGCCTCTTGTCGGCAAAACAGATCATGCCGGCGTCCGCCGTCGGCAATGTCTTGACGGCCTGGAACGAGAAGATCGCGACGTCGCCGTTCGGGGTGTGATCGTGCAGGCGCGTGCCGGTCATGTGCGCGGCGTCGATGATCAGCCGCAGCCCGCGCTGCCGGCACAGTCTCTCGATGCGGTCATACTGCCCGGTATTGCCCCCCATCCCGACGAACATCACGGCACGCGTCCGCGGGCCGATCTTGCGCTCCACGTCGTCCGGATCGAGGCAGAGATATTGGTCGACGTCGGCAAAAACGGGCTTTAGCCGCTCGTAGAGGATCACGTGGTTGGTGGAGACAAAGGTCAGTGGCGACGTGATGATCTCGTCGCCTTCCTCCCAATGCTCGGTTTCTTTCAGAATATTGACTGCCAGATGCAGTCCGCTGGTCGCCGAGTTGAGGAAATGCGCATGCGGGAGGCCGGTGTAGTCGCACCAGGCCTTCTCGAAGTCCAAGGTCTTATAGCCGAGCCCCGTCCAGCCCTTCTCAAGGCATTCCCGGATTTCCGCAAGGCACTCTTCAATCGCAAAGGTCGGGAGAAACAATTGCATATTCATAGGGTTATCCCGATTTACCCGCCCTGGCCCGGTCCGCATCCTGCCGCCGCCCCCGCCTTGCGGCGGCGACTGTACCGACCGCCGGTTGCGATGAAAAGGGGTAGCCCGTTAAATACACTCTCTTTGAGAGTAGAGAGTCTATGCAAAAAGTACGCATAAGTTGTTGCCCCGGGAGCACGCGGCTCGCCGGCGCTGCTTCACGACATGTCGGACGTCGGGCATGCGGCTTGTGCCGAGGTCTTGCTCTTGAAGGGCCTCGACTGGCCGATATAACAATACCCAGCGCGTGGGTTGCGGTTTATAGGAGTGGCACGTCAGTTTTGCACTCTGTACGAGCAACCGGGCTTGAACCGGAAGCAAGCCGCGTCGCTGTCTTCGGTGAGCGTGCAATGGATGGACGGTTAAACATCGCCGCCGCCCCTCCCCGCACAGGAGCCGGCAGTAACCGCGCACGACCTGCATGAAAGTCTCAGAGATCGCGTCCGGCGCTCGGCTCATCGTTCCCGGCCGAACCTATCAAGCGCCGAAAGTCAGCATCGTTACGCCGACTTATTGCCGCAACGCCGAAGGGCTGCTTGCCAAGTGCCTCGATTCCGCGATGGCGCAAACCTTCGCGGACTTCGAACTGATCGTCATCGACGACGGGTCGTCGGACGGATCGGAGTTCACGATCCGCGACGCGGCGTTTCGCGACGACCGCATCGCTTATCTGCGTCACGATCGCAACAGCGGCCTCCCGGCGATCCGCACCAACGAAGGCATTCTGCGCGCACGCGGAGAGGCCGTCGTCTTTCTGTTCGACGATAATGTCTTCGACCCGGATTTCATCGAGACCGCGTGGAACGCGCTGGAGGAAAGCGGCGCGGATGTCGTTCACGCCCACGTTCACATGTTCGCCAAGGAAGGGAAGGATTTCACGCTCGGCGGATGGCCGCTTACGCTCGAGCTGCTGCGCAATCTGAACACGATACCGAATGGCGGTGTCATGGTTCGCCGCTCGTTTTTCAATCGCTTTGGGCTGTATGACCCGCACATTCTGATGCGGCGCATTTGCGACTGGGACTTGTGGCTGCGCGCATTGGCGCTTGGCGCCCGGTTTCGTCATATCGAGCGGACGGGCGCATTCGAGCACGGACTTCGCTCTGCAAACTCCATCGGCAACACGATCGCCTGGGACGTCAAGATTGCCAGTGCGTACATGCTGGACGAGGGCCGCTATGCCGACCGTGCCGAGCAGCTCACCCCGCAGGCAATCGGGGACTACGATGTTCTTGATCCCGCGCCCGTTCGCCCGTATGTGCGCAGCGAGCGTGAGTGGTCCGAACTCGTCGACACCGTCTACAAGCCCTTCATCGATCGCCACGGTGCGAACGGATTCGATCCGGCATCTCCCGGCAATCGCGCAGCCGCGCTCGATCCACGGCAGGGCTGGAATGCCAAGTGGTCGCTGGTCGGAAATCGCCGCCGCTACTTGGTCGTGAGCAACAGCATCAATGCCTGGGCGTCCACCTGGCTGCATGCGCTGCGGCAGCAGCCGGGCGCAATCGTTGCCAACTGTCCGGAGTGGCAACTCTCTTCCTTCCGACCGATGGATATCGATTTGCTCGTTCTGCTCGATTGCACGTCGGGATTTCTCAAGCCCCAGCTTGACGCGTTCCGGGCAGCTTCCGTGCCGATTTTCTATGTGGCCGGATATGGCGAACAGGCCTCGAACGCCATACCGGCCGCGGTCGTCAACCGCCATTTCGAAAATAACCAGCATATTGCCGGCCTGCTGGGTCACGAATTCTATTTCCCGCAGACGGGTATTTGCTTCGATACCGATCGGCGTGAAGGCGCAAAGGTGTTGGCCGCAAACGTCTACGCGGCTGTTTCGTCGCGCCGAGATGCGGATCTGTTGACGCTGACGGACCCGATCCTGTTTCCATTCGCTTCTGTGGCAATGCCTGGCGCTGCGGGGATATCCACCGTTGCACGTCACATCAGCTATCGGATCGACAGCTCGGATATCCGGGATGTTGAAGAAGCCGTGACGCTTCCGGGCACCAGCTACGTCAGGCGCAACGGCACCGTCATGCGGCCGTCATGGGAGGGCCTGGGGGCGCTTGTCGAAAGCCGCCCGCGTTCGCGCATCGTGATGGATGCCGATGTGCTGGACGCTGCACCGCTCGCCGAGCGCGTGGGGCTTGCGGCGCTCGCAAAACGCTACGAGGTGGCGCTGATCTCGGGCGGGCGGACGGGGCCGACGCCGATCGACCCCCCGATCGACGATGAGGCATCGCCGCAGGCTTGGCAGGATTGGATCACGAATGTCGCACTGTGCTCCCAGTTGGCGCGGCACATTGCGCGAGCGCGGCACGAGCCTGCGCGCCGGCCGAGGGTCGGCATTTTCCTCAACAGCGAGATGTTTTCGGGATCTGAAGTCTACGGGTTGATGCTGGCGCGAGGGCTGCAAGGCGCTGGTGCGCACGTCCGAGTGCTCATTCCGGAAGAGAGCGGATACGGCGAGGACTCCGACGCCGGTCCGTTGAATGCCTGGCTCCAGGCCTATGGCATTCCAGCCGCTGCCCATGCGCCCTATCGGCCGGGAGCGCCCTATCTGGCGTTGGCGCCGGCGGACCGTTCGAGGCGGCTCGCGCAACTCGAGGCTTTCCTCGCGACGCACGAGTTCGACCTCATCGTCTGCGCTGGTTTCATGCCGCAGTTCGCCGATCTCTCGCGCGCGCGTGGCGTGTTGCTGATGGCGCTGTTTCAGCCGTCGGCCTATCAGCAGAGCCAGTTGGCGTATCTTCGCGGACGCGTGAGCGGCATCATTTCGGATACGGAGTGGGCGCTTGCCGCGCACCTGCGGCTGCTGGGCGCCCCGGGGGTGGTGATCCGCTCGATGATTCCGGTAGAACCCGGAGCACCGCGAACGATGAAACCACCCCGAACATCCGGCGTGATCCGCGTCGCGATTGGCGGGACGTTGCAGCCGCGCAAGCGGCAGTTGGAGGCGATCAAGGCGGCTGGCCTGCTGCGCGATCGTGGGCGGCCGGTTCAGCTCAATATCTACGGCTATCAGCTTGCCATGCTTCGGTCCTATGTGGATGACCTCAAGCGTGCCGTCGCGGAGCTCCATCTGCAAGGGCTGGTGACATTCCACGGACTTGCCGGGATGCATGTCATTGCTCGCGATAACGACATCATGCTCTCTGCGTCGGTCGACGAAAGCCTCCCGCAGACTTTGGTCGAGACAATGCGATCAGGCCTGATCGGCGTCGCGGGGCTGAGCGGCGGCATCGACGAATTGATCGAAAACGGAAAAACCGGATATCTCACCTCCGATCTGTCGCCGCAGGGGCTCGCCGGCGTTCTGGAGCAAGCGATCGACGATCGCGCAAGATGGCCGGAGGTTGCTGCGAATGCGTGCGCGCTGGTCGAATGCGACTATTCGATCGCGAAGAATACGACCGCGCTGTTCAACCTGTTGATCGAATGCGCTCAACTCGAAACTTCGCCGTTCGGACGATTGGCACATCCGAAATAGCGTGCGCGCCAATCAAGGCGCGATTCAGTCCAGGCTCCGATACGCGAGGCGCAGTTCGGGCACGCGACGAAGAATCCGGGTGATCCGATGCCATTCAAACAGCTGCACACCGATCCGCTCGACGTTTTCGCGCGGCACCAGCTTGAGGACGAGCCATTGTCGGTGATCGCAAAGGAGAGGCTCAAAACCGATCGAGGTCGGAACCGAGCCGCAGGACTGATCGAGCGTTAGGGTACCGGTTCGAAGCAACGTGTCACGGCTATCGAGCAACGCGAAGTCCGCGATCGCCGACGGCGCGCGCGGCGGAAACATCGCCGACACGCCGATTTCAATTCCGCGCAGTGGCGAGCGGGTGGCCGAGATGCGATAGACCCGTGGCACGGCTGCCTGGAAAAACGTTCCCGGCTGCAGCCTGAAGGCCCCGGCCTGAGGCGCTTCCGGCCCTTGCCACAGGCGCGACAATTCACCCCCGGCGGTTGTGCGCAGATCAACCCCGCGCTGCCGATAACGGCGCAAGAAGCGGATCGGCCAGAACGCTCGATCCGCGCGCGCACGGCGCTCCGCGACGAGATGGTGCAGGATTTGCTCGCCGAACTTGGATTGCGCCGATTGCAATTCCGTCACCGACACGAGTCTGCCAGCGAACTCGGCGCGCAACTCATCGGCCGTCGCTTGCATGAGACGCGTCATCGCCGAATTGATCGCCGTCATGCGTTCGCTGAGCGTCCGGCCGGCGTTGACGAGCTCTGACAGCGCACGCCTGCTTTCCTGTGTTTCGGCCACCATCGCACGGTCGAGATGATCGACACGCTGAATGAATCGGCGAATCTCGTCACCGAGCCGGCCAATCTCTTCGTTCGACTTGGTCGACAGCGCAGCGATCCGCGCCGGAGTTCTGGCAAGCTCGGAGAACAAGTTTTGGGCGCTGACGTCGGCTTCCGCGCGCCGGCGCGCCTCGAAGGCGGCAGGCATCGGATACTGGATCGTGGCAGCGCGGCGGTTCAGTTCGTCTTGCGAGATCGGGGACTTCACCACCAGCAGCTGGAGCGCCATCTGATCGCACACATCCGACAATGATTGACGCAGCGTTCGCTTTGTTTGCTCGTCCAGCCCGCGGTACGGGGCGAAATATTGAAACTCCATCCGCAGACAGCGGAGATCCACGTCCGGCTGGCTGTGGTCGCTGGCGCTCAGTCCCCATTCGTTGATCGAGGGGAAATGGAAGTCGTTCTGCTCAACCGGTGAATTGCTGTCGGCTGTAAAGAAGCGCGCCGTATGCTCATTCCAAGCCTGGAAATGATACGGGTTGGCTCGATTCAGGCGCGTTGAATCGTATGGAGCGATGATCGTGACCAGCGCGCGATCTTTGCAGACACGGTAGATCTCGCTGATCGCGGCGGGCAAGTCGCGCAAGTGTTCGAGCGAATGGGAGGCAAGGACATAGTCGGCGCTGCCGGAGGCGACCGGAATGCCTTGATCGAGATCGCACACGATATCGACCCCCGGCATCGGCCAGCGATCGATCCCGAGAAATCCCGACTCCTTAGCGGTCCCGCATCCGAGGTCGATCCAAAGAGGCTGGTCTGGGGCGCTCGTGCGCCCCTCAAACTGCTGCATGCGCACTCACCTGAACCAACGCCATCTTTGAGGCCGTCGGCGCCTCACTGGCAGTGATGGCGCCATCACCCGCCTGAGTTTCTTCCGATGCTTAACGATTGATGGAACGCGGCCGATATCTCAGGCCAGCACCGCAACTGTCAAGCGAGCGGGCAGATGGCCGCTCGGATGCCGTGCGGAAGCCCCGCCCGAAGGCAGCGATCGCCGAGAGCCCGGCGGCCATCCATTTGGCCAATTCGGCGTTGGTCGCAGGGGTACGAGGACAATGAAACGTAAACGGGGCGCCTCAAATTTTAAGTCGTAAGAATGTGTTAGTGTAAACATTGCTTGTATTAATCGCCGTTATTCTAAACGGTCGATGTATCGAATGCTAAAAATGCAGCATTCAATCTGAGCAAGATCGAAAAAATTGAGTGACATCTTTCGTCTCAACTTGGGGGACGCACGATGTCTACAACAAATACCCGCGATGCGGGTAGTGACCAGATCGTCGTCGGAGACGCTTCTTCGGCCGGAGAGGACGAATCCCCGGTTGCCTCGACGATCTATGCATTCCCTTCGGCGGCTTCCAATCCGATGCGGCCCTACGAATGGCAGCTCGACGGCTATCTGACGCCGGGATCGAATGCCTTCGGGGCGAATGTCGATGCGATCTCGACCGAATATACCGGCACCGGCGTTCGCGTCGGGCTGATCGACGAGGGCTTCGACATCACGCACCCCGATCTTGCCGGACGCTTCGATCTTCAAAGCAGTTACGATCCGCACGACGGCGCCGTCACGAATATTCGGCCGGATTCTTCGTCCAGCGTTCACGGCACTTGGGTTGCCGGCGTCCTCGGTGCGCGCGCGGACGACAACTTCGGCATGATCGGCGTAGCCCCCGGCGCAACACTCGTCGGCTACTACGCACGTTTCGGCCTCGGCGGTTCGCTGCGCGCCGAAATGGCCGATCTGCTCGCGCGCCAGGTCAACGTCGATATTTCGAGCAACAGCTGGGGCTACGCGACACAGTTCGCTGACAATTTTCTCGATCCAAGCTGGGCGTCGGTCAAGGACGCGCTGCATCTCGGTGCGACGCACGGGCGCGATGGGCTTGGCACCATCTACGTGTTCGCCGCGGGCAATGACCGCCAGTACGTGTCCAACTCACTGGCATACGACGGGGACAACACCAACTATCACAACCTCACCAACAGCCGCTCCGGGATCACTGCCGCGGCTTCGACCGCCGACGGGCATATCGCGCCATTCAGCGCGCCCGGCGCCTCCATTCTGGTGACTGCGCCAGGCGTCGCGGTGCTTTCGACCATGCTGGTGCATGGCGACCCGGCGAACGCGTTCGGCTTCGTCAGTGGGACGTCATTCGCGGCGCCTATCGTATCGGGCGTCGTTGCCATGATGCTGGAGGCAAATCCGGAGCTCGGTTACCGCGACGTGCAGGAAATCCTTGCCATGTCGGCGCGCGTTATCGATTCCGCGTCGTCAAGCTGGGCTACGAACGGCGCAACCAACTGGAACGGCGGCGGACATCAAGTCAGCCATGATTTCGGTTTTGGCCTCGTGGACGCGCATGCGGCCGTCCGCCTGGCCGAGACATGGACCGCTCAGCATACCGCCGCGAATGAATCCGTCATCAGCGTGGCTGGAGATGTCGGCGCGGACGGAGCGCTCGTCGATTTCCAGCCGCGCACCTACACGGTCAGCGTCGCGCCGAGCTACGGCACATTCTCGATCGACTGGGTCGAGGTGGACGTTTCGTTCCTGCACAGCCACGTCGGCGACCTCCGGCTGCATTTGATCAGCCCGACCGGAACCGACAGCCTCCTGCTCGATCGGCCCGGCGGAGGCGTCAACGGGCGCAATGACCTGCAGTTCACGTTCTCGACCAATCACGACTGGGGTGAATCTCCGGCTGGAACGTGGACACTCGTTGTCGAGGATGCCGGAAGCGGCGGAACTGGCTCGCTGGTCTCCTTCGCGCTCCGCTTCTACGGCGATGACGAAGGAACCAACACCACTTATTACTACACGGACGACTTCGCGACGCTCTCCGGGGACCGCACAACGCTCACCGACGCGGCCGGCACCGACACCATCAATGCCGCGGCCATCACCACCGATCTCAACATCGATCTGACGGCAGGCGCGACGTCGACCATCGCGGGCCGCGTGGTGACGATCAGCGCCGGGACCGTGATCGAGAACGTCTACGGCGGCGACGGCAACGACACGCTGACCGGCAATGGTGCCGGCAACATGATCCAAGGCGGGCATGGCAACGACAGCGTCAACGGCGGCGACGGAGCGGACACGCTCGACGGCGGGCTGGGCGCCGACACACTGATCGGCGGCAGCGGCGACGATACCTACGTCATCGACGCTTCCGACGTGGCGATCGAAAACGCCGGTGAAGGCACCGACACGGTGGAAGTCTCGTTCACCTATACGCTTCTTTCCAACTTCGAAAACCTGACCCTGCTCGACGAGGGCGGCGCGATCGACGGCACCGGAAACGCACTCGACAACGTCATGTCCGGAAACGCGAGTGCGAACCTGCTCGTCGGCGGCGACGGGAACGATACGCTGAACGGTCGCGCCGCCGCGGACACGCTGATTGGCGGGCTTGGCAACGACGTCTATTACGTCGAGAACGCCGGCGATGTGGTGATCGAGAATGGCCTCGAAGGAACCGACACCGTCATCGCGTCGATCGATTATGCGTTGACGGCAAATGTCGAGAACCTGACCCTCGCCGAGGGAACTGGGCCGATCAAAGGCACCGGCAACAGCCTGGCCAATCGGATCGTCGGCAATTCCAGCAACAACGCGCTCGATGGCGCCACCGGCGACGACACGCTGATGGGTGGAGCGGGCGACGACACCTATTATGTCCATGATGCGTCGGCACGAATCGTGGAGCAGAGCGGTTCCGGCGCCGATACCGTGGTCGCCGATGTAGACTTCGAGCTCCCGGCGAATGTCGAGACACTCGTCCTGGTCGGATCGGCCACCTACGGGGCTGTCCACACACCGGGCCTTGGCGCCGCATCGATCGACGCAGAGTTTCCTGTTGGCACCTCGGACGATCTGGCGGGCAAGGTTCTTGTCGCCAACGCCGCGATGGCGAGTGTGCTCGCGGGCGGCCTGGGCAATGACCTGTTGGTCGGCGGTCACATGGCCGCAAGCATCCTGTCGGGTGGTTTCGGTAACGATGCCTATGTCGTTTTCAACGCGCACGACATTGTGCACGAGAGCGCCGGTGCGGGCGACGATACGGTCTACGCGCGGGTTGACTACGTGCTGCCGGACAATGTCGAGACGCTCTATCTCCTCGGCTCGGCGACCCACGGGTCTGGTAATGACCATGGGAGCGTACTCGTCGCCAATCCCGAGCATTCCAGCACGCTGACCGGGGGAACCGGCGCGGATCTTTTCGTCGGCGCGCATTCCGTCGCAAGCACGCTCATCGGGGGTTCTGGCGATGACGTCTACGTCATTTTCAATTCGGACGACGTGATCCAGGAAAGCCAGAATGGCGGCAACGATACGATCTATGCGCGCGCCGATTACACGCGGCCCACGAACGTCGAAACGCTCTATCTGGTCGGCTCCGCCACCCACGCCACGGCGAATGACGACGGCTCGACGCTGGTGGCCAATAGCGAACTCGCAAGTGTGCTCACCGGCGGCGCCGGCAACGATCTCTTTGTCGGATCTCGCGCGGCCGCGAGCACGCTGACGGGCAATGCCGGCAACGATACCTACATCATTTTCAATTCGCAGGACGCGATCGTCGAGGCAGCGGGCGGCGGCGAGGACACGGTCTATTCACTGGCCGACTACGTTCTGACGGATCACGCCGAGACGCTCTATCTGGTCGGATCGGCGTCGCATGCGGGCGCCCACGATCATGGCGTGACACTCGTCGCCAACCCGGCGGTGAACAGTACGTTGATGGGCGGTGCGGGCGCGGATCTGCTGGTTGGCAGCCACACATCGGCCAGCACGATGGCCGGCGGGAGCGGAAACGATGCGCTGGTCGGATTCCACAGCGGTGACGTCCTGACCGGCGGCAGCGGCGACGACACCTTCGTGTTTCACTGCAGCGGCGGCACGGGAAGCGAAATCACCGACTTCGATTCTGCATCCGATCACCTCGTTTTCCTCGGATACGGCAGCGAAGCGGAGGGTGCCTCGCTCACGCAGCTCGACGGGACGCATTGGAGCGTCAATTCCGCCGGCGGCTTGGTGCACGACGTCATCGCGTTCACCAATGCGGCAGCAATTCACGCGCACGACTACATGTTCGGCTGAGACGGGCATCGCGGCCCGAATACCCGCTGCCGCGCCTTCACTGCGGCGTGATTCCGATGCTCCTGATGATGCCGCCCCACTTCTCGGCATCCTTCCGCATGCGCTCGCCGAGCTCTTCCGGCGTAGACGATGCGACCTCGACCGCGATGGCATCCATGCGGCTCTTCACCTCGGGCAGGAACAGCGCGCGGGCGATTTCGCCGTTGAGCTTCGTCACGATGTCCTTGGGCATACCGGGCGGACCGAAGGCGCCGTACCACACCGTCATCTCGTAGCCCGGCACGGTTTCGGCCACGGTCGGCACATCGGGCAGGAACGGCGAGCGCTTCGCTTCGGTCACGGCGAGCAGCTTGAGCTTTCCGGCCTTGACGTGCTCGAGGCTCTGCGTGCCGGCGGTGAAGAACAACTGCACCTGCCCGCTCACGGTGTCGGCGACCGCGGGTGCGCCGCCGCGATACGGCACGTGCAGCATCTCGATGCCGGCCGTCTTCTCCAGCATCGCGGCGCACAGATGGTTGGTCGAGCCCGGGCCGGACGACGCGTAGGCGATCTTGCCGGGATTGGCTTTGGCGTAGGCGATGAATTCCGGCACCGTGTTGGCCGGCACCGAGGGGTGCACCACCATCGTGTTGGTCACGTAGGCGAGCAGCGTGATCGGCGAGAAATCCTTCACGCCGTCGAACGGCATGCTGGCGATGAGCGCGTGGTTCATCGTGTGCACGCTCATCGTATTGAACAGGATCGTGTAGCCGTCCGGCGTTGCGCGCGCGGCAGCACCTGTGCCGATGTTGCCGGCGCCGCCGGTGCGGTTCTCGATGATGACCGGCTGGCCCATCGATTGATGCAGATGCAGCGCGACGATGCGCGCCAGGATGTCGGTCGAGCCACCCGGCGCCCACGGCACCAGCAGCGAGATCTGGCGGTTCGGATAGGTTTGCCCGAAGGCCGGCGTGGTTGCGAGCGCGGCGAGCGAGGCGAGTGCGGAGCGGCGGGTGAGGTGCGTCATGGGGGCCGAATGTAGCACGCAGCTACAGACGTGCGACTCCGCACGCGCGAAATCCGGATTTTACGCTTGAGCCGTGGGCCTACAGCGCCTCGGCGACCTGGCGCAGGCCCATCACGTGCGCCATCTGCTTGACCTTCTGCTTCTGCTCGTAGGAGAGGCGCGTGATCAAGGGCGCTGCGGCCCAATAGAGCCGCTGGATGGTGTCGTTATCGACGTTGATCTTGCCGTCGCGGCCCTTGTGCGTCTTCAGGGTCTTGCCGAGCGCCTGCAATTCGGCGGCGATCGCGGGCCAGTATTCTTCCTGTTCGGCGGTCAGCGCCAAGGCCATCTTCATGCGCTCGATGCCGGCAGGGCCGAGCACCTCGCCGTCATCCGGCGCGCCCTTGCGGGTTGCGGCTGAGATCGCCATCGAGCCGGGCTGCTGAGCGAGCGACAGTCCGTCCGACGGCGCCATCGCGAGCGCTGGAGCCGAAGCCGGGCGTGGGCGCGGCAACGGCACGGCGGCAAGCCGTTCGGTAGCGGGCGGCTGCTCAGCCTCGCTCTCGCGGAACAGCATCGGGATGGTCTTGACCTTGACCGGCGCGATATCGACCGGCGTCGAGGTCGCGGAGGCGAGCGCGTAGGCGACAGGCGCTGCTTCGGCGGGCTTGACGACGGCTGCTGCCGCCTTCTTGCCCGGCGCCGGGATCACCAGATCGATCGCCGCATCGGCAACCATTCCAAACGCGAAGGCACCGCCCACGCACGCAAGCGAAAGCAGACAGACTCGTGCCGATTTCATTGTGATTCCCACGCTCCCCCTCGGACCAAAGTGCGGGATCAGAGTGAACAAGACGTTACCGGTCGCCCAGCAATAAGGCGATCTGGTGGCAAAACGCCCCGATCCCGGTGGACTACCTATCCCGGTTAGTACTCCCACCCCGGATTCTCTCCATTTTTCCGCTATTTCGGCGAATCCCAGATGCGCAACGCCGCCGAAGTCGCGACCCCGCCGACCACGCACGGGATGCCGAATTCGACCTGGCCGGCAATCGCCGCCGCGATGCAGCCGATCGCCAGCGCCCCCTCCCCGACCTGTCCCCACAGCGAGAGGTCGCGCTTGCTGCCGGGTCCCTTGCGCTTCAACTCCTCGATGGCGGCGAGCGCCTCGTTGCGCAGCTTGCCGGTCTCGACCGTTTCGGCCGCCTCGATCACCTCGGCCAGGACCGGCTTGATGGTGTCGGGCTGCGGCTGCGTGGCCGCCCATTTCATCTTCGCCAGCAGGTCGGCGTTGCGCGCCGAATTGATGGCGAGCGTGTACTTGGCCATGCTGCCGAGCGTCAGCTTTTCCACCAGATCGCGCTCCTTGGTCCAGCGCAGCATCAGCACGATGCGCGCGAGCGGGCGATACTGGCCGGTCGCGTAGAAATAGCCCCACAGCGTATCGAGCAGGTCCGGCGTCAGGTCGAGCGCCACGTCGGCCTTGGGCTTTGAGAAGTACTTCGCCAGTGTGATCTGGCTGCGGAATTTCTCGCCCCAGGTCTCGTCCTTCTCGATCGGTGCCTGGTCGAGCGTCGGCAGCTTGCCGGTGAGGAATTTCTCGATCATCACGCGCCGCGACGGCATACGTTCGGCATGGCGCTGCAGCATCGTGCGCCAGTCGGCCCGGCCCGAATACGCAACCGCGCGCACAATCGCCCACTGGTGCTCGCTACTGAGCGGAAACATTTTTGCGATCAGGTCGTCGGCCTTGTCGGGATTGGACGCGATGATGCCGGCGAGGAAGCCCACATAGACGCCCGCGCCTTCGGTGTCGGTGAGCAGGCCGAGCCGGCTCATGCCGCGCACCGCCAGCGGCACTTTGTCGGGCTCGGGACTGTGCCGGTACTGATTGATCCAGCCGAGAATGATTTCCTTCGGCGCCACTTCGAGCTGGCGTACCGGCGCAGCGGAAGCGGACGCGGACAGGACGACCGCGATCAAGGCGACAACGACACGCATGCACTCTCCCCGTCGGCCCCCAACCGGGCCGGGGTGAAGCTCATCAACGGGGTCGGGCGAAATCGCGGCGCAAACCGCGCTTGATTGGATCGGAATAGGGATTTCTTGTCGGCAGCGACTTGCCCTGCCGGAACCTTATTCCCTCAGACACCTTGGTTTGCGGGAGCACATTTGAGGAGGGCCTTTCATGCGCAAGCTTCTGATCGTGTGCGGCTTCGCCAGCGCGTTCGCATTCGCTCCGGTTCTGCCGGCAAATGCTTTTCTGCCCGGTCAAACGGAGATCATCGGCGCTGCCGCGACAATGGACGACCTCGTTCAGGTGAAGCGTCATAAACACGCCCGGCCTCGCGGCTGGAGCCGCGGCCGCAAGGTCGGCTGGCGCGGCGGCAGAGTACCGCCTGGCCAGCGGCGCTGACCCGCATCCCCGCGACCTCCGCCCCCTAAAGACCGCAGCACATTGACGCTGTGCTGCCGGATGCTTCAGTCTGGCGCTGAAGTCGGCGCTTTTCGTGCCGAACGGCACGGCAGACCGACGCACGCCGGGAGGGGCAGTGTCATGTCGGTCATCGTTCGGATCGCTGCCCTCTGCGCGGCGCTGTGCGCCACGAGCGCGGCCTTCGCGCAAAACTATCCGAACCGGCTGGTGCGCATCATCGTGCCGTTTCCGGCCGGCGGGCCGACCGACGTGATGGCGCGCTTCATAGGGCAGAAATTGTCCGAACGGCTCGGGCAGCAGTTCATGATAGAAAATATCGCCGGCGCCGCGGGCAATATCGGCATGGGCAACGCCGCGCGCGCGGCCGGCGACGGCTACACCATCCTGTTCGTGTCATCGAGCTATGTCGTCAACCCGAGCCTCTACAACAAGCCGCCCTACGATCCCGACAAGGACTTCGTGCCGATCACCAAGGCAGCGGCCGCGACCCATGCGCTGATCGCGCACCCCTCGGTCGCCGCGCGCGACGTGAAGGCGCTGGTCGCGGACATCAAGGCAAACCCGACGAAGTACACCGTCGCCTCGCCCGGCGCCGGCACAACGCCGTCGCTCTCGATCGAGCTGTTCCGGCAGTCGCTCGGCCTTTCCGAACTGCTGGTCGTGCCGTTCTCCGGCGGCACCCCGGCGATCCAGGCGGTGGTCGCCGGACACACGCCGCTCTCGTTCCAGGCGATCCCGCCCGCGACCGAGCTGATCAAGGACGGCAAGCTGCGCGCGCTCGCCGTCACCTCGCTCAAGCGCGCCGCGGCGCTCCCCGACGTGCCGACGCTCGACGAGCTTGGCATCAGGGGCCAGGAAGCCGAGACCATGCAGGGCGTGCTCGCGCCCGCCGGCACTCCGAAGGAGATCGTCGATTTGCTCCAACGCGAGATCTCCGCGATCCTGGCATTGCCCGACGTGAAGGAGAAGATCCTGGCGCTCGGCTTCGAGCCCTCCGGCATCACGCCGGCCGAGTTCGGCGCCTACATCAAAGCCGAGATCGCCAAGTGGCGGAAGGTGATCGAGGACGGGAAGATTCCGAAGATTTAGTGGCGTCGTCGCCACGAAACGTCTCCGCGCGTCGCACGGTCACGCCGACGCCAATTCCGGGTTACTCCGCCGCGAGCGCCTCCAGCCCCCACTCGTGAATCCGGTCCGGCATGCGCAGATACTCCTGCCATGCGCGCTCGGCGCGCTGCATGCGCCCGGCGGCGTCCGTTTTGCCGTGAATGCACGTTGCGCCGAATTCGCGCGCGCGGTCAATGATCCAGTCGCCCGCGGCCTTGCGGGTGCGGCCGTACTGCGCGAGCGCGGCCTCGATGCTGTCGTGATCGGCCAATGCATCCGCCAGGCATGCGGCATCGAGCGCCGCCTTGGTCACGCCCGCGCCGACATGCGGCCGCGCGACGAACGCCGCATCGCCCAGGATGACCGCGCGGCCGAACACAAGCTCCGGCGCGGCGAGATCGTAGATCGCCTGAAAGGTCGGGCGCGGCGTGGCGACGAACATCGCCGCAAGCGACGGCGCGATTTCCTCGCGCGCCGCCTGCTTGGCGGCGGCGATCACGTCCTGCCGGATCAGCGGCGGCGGGATCTGCTCGTGCTCCCTGCCCTGCTCGTCCGTGTTCATGGCGGCAAGCGTCGCCTCGTCGGCCGGGCGGTACCACACGATGTTGTAGTCGCGCTTGCCCGGCGTGATGTCGCCGTCGCGCGCCGGCACCGGGTAGGAGACCCAGAGCTCGCCGTCGGGAATGCAGAACGCGTTGCGCGAATAGAGCAGCTCGCGCTGCGCTTCCGTCGCCTCAGCCTCGGGCCAGAGTGCGCGCCACGCGAAATAGCCCGCGTACTCGGGCTTTGCCTGCGGCGCGAGTTGCGTGCGCACCGCAGAGCGCGAGCCGTCCGCGCCGATGAGCAGATCGCCGGTCTCGCGCGTGCCGTCCGAGAAGATCGCCGTCACGCTGCGCGCGTCCTGCTCGACGCGCACGAGCGACTTCAAGGGATGGTACAGCTCGCGCGGCAGCAGGTCCTTGAGCGGACGATAGAGCCGCGACCATGCGGTCATCAGGCGCGGGCGCGGCACGTCGGCGACCACGCCGCCATCTTTGTCGAGCCAGACATAGCGCGGGATCGCGACGCCGAGCGGCGCGGAGAAATCGATGCCAATCCGCTTGAGAATCGCGACCAGCGCTTCGTGCGAGCCGAGCCCCGCGCCGCGCCCGGCCAGATCCTCGGCGCTGCGCTCGAACACGTCGACGCGCCAGCCGGCCGCGCGCAAGAGATGCGCGGCGAACATGCCGCCGAGCGAGCCGCCGATGATGAGCGCACGGCCTGTTGTCATGTTCCGACTTTAGCGATTTTCGCCGGCTTCACACCAGCTCCGGCCATGGCACGATGGTGGATTTCACGGTCTTCATCGCCAGGGCGTCGTCGACCACCCGGCCTACGCCTTTCGGTGAAGGGATAAAGCGTCTGCATGTCGAGCCAAGGGTGTTTGTTGCGCATGCAGTGCATCATATCGAACCGAAAGGACGGATTGTGCTTTGCGGGCGAGCTCACCATTGCGCACTTCAAGTCCTTCGTTAAGGGCCGACTTGACCATGCCGCGCGGCCGGCCTTGCGTTAAATCGGGGGAAAATCCGTGCGGCAACAACTGCAGGTCTTGACTGGCCAAGATCGTCCCGGTTGAAGTTGTCGACTGGGGATAGGGGCTGAGGAATGACCCGGGCGTTATTCGGGCGGTGCGTTGTGCTGCTTGCCATCGGCTGCGGCATGATGGTGTGCGCGCTGGACGCCGCACAGACGGCCGAGCTACCCCCCCTTTTTCAAGCCTTCACAACCACGAAGCCGGCGCCCCGCCAGGTCTGCGAGCGGCCACGTCGAAGCGTTGTTCGCAAGCCGCCGAAGCAGACGGCGCCTTGCCCCGAATGTCCACCGGTTCAGCCGTGTGGAAGCTGCGCATGCGACATAACGCAGCTCGTTGAGCAGATCACGATCAGCAACACCACGAACACGGCCAAGATTGAAAACGCCCTGAGCCTCGGATTTGAGTCGCTGCTGAAAGGGACTGTCAAGCTGCCGGATATTGCCGCGGGAATTGCAATCATCCAGTCGAATGTCACCCTGCTGGCAGATATCCGCAATGACCTGCAATTCGTACGCAAGCAACTCGGGGATGATCAGTCCGGAATGGTCGCCAGACTCGACGGGGTGATCCGGAGTCTTGCAGCGGCGCATGTACAGCTCACGGCGATCGCAGAGTCCACCAGCACACTCCCTCGCATTCTGTCCGTCCTGAATGCAATCCAGGCCGACGTGAGACGAATGGCGGAAGGCGGCGGGCCGAGTAGCGTTGACGCACGCCTGGCGGCCATCATCGCGCAACTTGAAGCGATCGAGAAAAACACGCGCCGCCCAGCCGACCCGCCGCCTGATCCCCCCAAACCGAGTCCGGTTCTGGAATGCATGAAGAGGGGCGATTACTCCTATTACCTCGGCCCTTTGGAGGATAACAAGGAAAGGTGCTTGCCTGAAGCCGAGTGGAAGGGGCTTCTGACTCCCATCGAAAAGCGCACAGACCTGTGCGGCAAGGCCGATCAGAAGTTCGTGCTGGGGGACTTTCTGTTAGAGGTCAAGGCGCGGAAATTCGTCAACGAGATTCGTCTTGTCGGCCTTGTTCAGTCCGAGGCACTCACGCTCGCGAACGTCGAGATCGAAGCGCCGCTCAAGATCGAGCATTCCACGTTTTGCAAGAGGGTGCACTTCGGAAACGCCAAGATCAATCATCAACTGTCATTCGACGGATCGCTGTTCCGCGAGAATCTTGAATTTTCGAACTCGACCCTCGGCGAGGGTCTCCGCGTTCGTGACGCGGTGACGAACTCGGTCGCTCTTAGCTCGACGACCATCAATGGCGCTTTCGATTTTTCAAACACGGTGGCATTGCAGCCATGGTCGCTGATCGGCGGTCAGATCGGGCAGCTAGAGGCCATACGGGCCGACGTACGCGACCTTAACCTGACGGACATCGAGATTAAGCGGCGCTTTTCTGCGGAGAACATTCGTGTCCGAGGCACACTTCTGCTTGAAGGTGCAACTGTCGGTTCGGATGTCAATCTCAGCAAGGCGCGGCTCACACACACGACATTGCGCAGAGCAATTCTCAAGTCGGATCTGCGGCTTCAGAATGTCGAGGCCCGATGCTCGACCAAGGTCCATAAGGCGAAGATCGACGGCGACCTCGTCATCGACGACTATGCCTTTGGGAAGGTGACTGTCGGCAAAGAGCTCGATCCCAAGAAAAGTCCACCCCCGATCGATCGGCTTCTGGTCTGGTTGTGGGGACACAAGCCAGGGATACCTGAGCGCGTGAGCGGCACATTCCATTGGCCGGACCTCCCACAGGGTGAGAGTGATCCATTCGCGGGCGAAACTCAGCAAAACAAGCTTTCTCTGGCGCCCAACCAGGATACGGAGGCGTCAACATGCGAAATCATTACCCCCGAAGATAGAGTGAAAAAGACGGCAAGGTTCGAGTATCGATCCAGCGGCGTTCTCGGCGTGATCGACTCAACGGTTGGTGGCAGTCTTTGTGTCAACGACGTGACTTGGCAACGCGGTCTGTGGAGCGGCCTGGCAACACGCTTCAACGATGCCAACAAGGACTACGACCCGCAAAGCGTCCTGTCCTTTGACGGGAGCTCGGTGGGGAAATACACGATTCTCGGGTCGATCAAGCACCCCAAAGGCCAGTCTGACGATGAGCGGCGCATCGACGCCGCGCGGCTGCAGCTGATCGGCTTCAAGACGAACAACCTGATGTCGCTGTGGGAGTCGAGCGAGACCGAATACAAGAAGCTCATCAGCCAGCTCGACGTGCAGACCGTGCTCAAGGCGACGGGCGGTTGTCAGCTTGATGATATCGGCTTCTCGCGCACTCAGCCGGGCATGATCGCTACGCCATCCAAAGCGAGCCGTGTGGCTGGCGCCGATTTTCCGAACAGTAAGCAACTTCTCGACTGGCTTAGTGGCGTCGAGCCCTACACTTCACAACCGCATGCGGCGCTCATCGCCGCGTTGACCCGATCCGGCATCGATCCTGTCGCATTGCGCGAAGCCAAGTTGTGGCGTGATCTCGGTGTTGATGGCCGGACGTGGTTGAGCGAACCATGGACCGTGTCAGGCCTGTACAACAAGTTCATCGACGGAATTCAGTTGGTCGCCCGGGGAGTGAACGGCGTTGCCAGCGGGTTCACTCTCCGTCCGGCTGGCTCTCTTGTCCTCGCCCTGTTGTTCGTAACCTTAATCCTGTTGGTGCTACGACGTTATCACGGTCGCGTCGCATATCTCGCCGTACCCAAAGCCGAGGCCCAACAAAGCTTGAAAGAGGTGGGGGGCATCCCTGTCGTTAACCTCGGCCTCTTCAAAAAATACGCAACCGGGTGGCGTATTATCAGTTGGCCGCGCGTTGCCACGCTGATGTTGCCGCGCTTGTTCAGCGCTATTCCTTTCCTTGGAGATCTTTTTGGAAAGGCGCCGATCAATTGGTCATCCGAAACGGTGATCGGATTCAGAGACAGCAACGAACTGAAAGCCGGAGAAAGCGTCGACGATAGTTCAGTCGGCGGGACCCCACCGCATTGGGATAGGGAGTCCGAAAAACATCTGGATGAGCTTGTGGCACTCCCGCACACGAAGCAGACATTCGCGTATCTTGAGCAGACGGTCTCAGACCGCTGGAATCAGGTTCGCGGTATTACGCATGGGTCTCGCGAAACATATTCTGATGTCGTGCTGAGGTATTTGCCGGGCCTTATCCCCGCGCCGCAAAGCGGTAGCCTTTTGGCCGCGTTGAGGCGATGGGCCTGGTACGGCGTTGGCGTCGCTGCCGTTCTTGCAAGCGGTGTTATAGCGCTCTTCAAATTCGGAGGCTGAACTCCGCTATCACACCAGCTCCGGCCACGGCACGATGGTGGACTTCACGGTCTTCATCGCCATGGCGTCGGCGACCGCCCGGCCTACGCCTTCTTCGGTGAAGGGATAAAGCGTCTGCATGTCGAGCCAAGGATACTTGTTGCGACAGCGATAGAGCATGTCGACGCCGAGCGGCAGGTCATTCGCCGTGAAGGCCCATGAGCCGAGCACGTTCAAATCCTTGGCGCAGATGCGGTGCCACGAGGTGGCGATCGAGCCCGCGTCGGTGAACTGGCCCATCTCCACATAGGTGCCGCCGTCGCGCAGCATCTCGATGCCCTCGGGGCCGGCGCTCGGGTGGCCCGAGCAATCCATCACGAGGTCCGCGCCGAAGCCGCCGACGATCTCGCGCACCGCCGCAATACGCGCCTCGGGCGTTTTCACCTCCTCGATATTCACCGTCGCCTCGGCGCCGAATTTGCGCGCAAGTTTCAGGCGTGGCTCTTCGGGAGCACCCACGCAAATGACACGACCCGCCCCCATCTCCTGTGCGGCCGCGACCGCGAGAATACCGATCGGGCCGGAGCCCTGGATCACGACCGTGTTGCTCCACTTGAAGCGTCCGGCTTCGATGGCGCGATTGAATGCGCGGATGCACGAGGTGAGCGGCTCGGAGAGCGCGCCGAGGCGCAGGCTCATGTCGTCGGGGAGCTTGTACACCTTGGTGCCCGGCAGCATGTCGAGATCGACGTAGACATATTCGGCCCAGCCACCCCACAGATGCGGCGGCTTGTCGAAACCGAGATAGCGCCCGTAGTACACCGGCGTCAGGCATTTGTTGGCGTTCTGCGGATAATGGACGCAGTAGTAGCAGGAGCCGCACGGCATCAGCGGCGGGATCATCACCTTCGACCCGACCTTCAAGGGCTTCCCCATGAAGTCTTCGGTGAACTCCGCGCCGCATTCGACGATCACGCCGCCGAGCTCATGGCCGAGCGTGAACGGCCACGGCAGCGGCTTGGGCCAATGGCCCTTGAGGATGTGCTGGTCGGTGCCGCACACGCCGCATGCGCCGATCTTGATCAGCGCGGCCTTCTTCGGAACGTCGGGCCACGGCACTTTGCGGATCACCGGCGGCGCGCCCGGCCCGTCGAATGTCGCGACGCGGATCGCGTCCGGCACGCTTACTGTCCCCACGCCCGGAATGCGTCCTCGAACGCGCGCTCGCCGGGCGTGCCCTTTTCGATCGCCAGGATCGCGCGCCGCCCGTTGTTGTAGACGATCGGAATGTCGAACCAGCCGCGCTCCTTGAGGAGTTGC
Source organism: Hyphomicrobiales bacterium (assembly GCA_034669145.1). Lineage (GTDB taxonomy): Bacteria > Pseudomonadota > Alphaproteobacteria > Rhizobiales > Xanthobacteraceae > PALSA-894. The sequence continues at coordinate 15,256 of JAXDNY010000248.1, read as the reverse complement.
AGGTTGCGCTGCATGTCGCCCTCGACCGCCGAAAGCCCGATCAGGAAGTAGCCCGAGGTGACCTTCGCGGCCGCGCCGCCGAGCGGCGAGCCGCGCGTCTGCTCGGCCTGCTTCATCAGCACGCCGGGCACGTTGGAGATGCCGCCGAACGGAAAATCCGCCGGCAGGTTGAACGTCACCTCGATGGTGTGGCTGGTCGCCTGCTGCACCTGGTTGATGTCGCGCCGGATCAGGAACGTCATGGTGATGCGGCGCTCAGGGATCTCGATGTCGGCGCGCACCGCCATGTCGGGCGGCGCGCCGGGGCCGGGCGTGACCATCTCGGTGCGCCAGATCGCCGTGCCGACGAAGCGCTTGCCCTGCTGGTCCGCCGGGTCCTCTTCGTACAGCGCGACGCGTTGCGCGACCGCGGCGACCGCGCCGGTCTGGGGGTTCGTCGCGGGCGGCGTATCGGAGCCCGGCGCGGATGGCTGGCCGACACGGTCGGTGATCTTCGGCTTCACGGCGGCCGCGTCCTTTTGCGGAGCAACCGGGCCGCGCACCGCGTTCAGCAGTCCGGCGATGCGGTCGCGCTGCCAGTAGGCGGCGGCGCCGAGCGCCAGAATGAGCACCACCGTGACGATCGCCGCAGCGAGACCGACGCGCGAATGCTTGGGCAATTCGCCGATGTCGTCGGCGGACGGCTGGCGCATCGGGCTCTGCCGCTGCTGCCGCGGTTCGACCGGACGCTCCGGCTCGGAAACGCGCGGCTCGGGCGCGGGGGCATCGAACGGGCTTGCCGCCGGGGTGCGGGGCTGGTCGGCCGGCCGTGACGGGGGACGCGGCGGCGTGCGCAAGCCCTCAGGTTCGACCCGCGGCTCGAGCCGGTCGAAAGCCGGCCCGCTCGGCGGGGTCGCTGCGAAAGCCTCGCGCGCGGTCTTTGCGCCTTGCGCAGTCGCATCGCCAAGCGCTTCGGCCTCGGCAATCACGTCGCGGAAGCCTTTGAGCCCCTCGTCGGTCACGCTGCGGCTTGCGGTGCGCGGCCGGATCGGCGCCGCCGCCGGACGCTCGGGCGCTGGCCGATCGGATGCAGGCGGCGCCGGCTTCGCCGCGGGCGCATCGGGCGCCGCATCGGCCTTCGCGGCGGGCTCCGCGCGCGGCTCGCGGCCGCGGCGCGCGGCCTCCGCCTCGACCTTGCGGATTGCTTCTTCCAGCGCGAGGCGCTCGCGGGTGATCTCCGCCTCGGTCAGCGGCGGATCGTTCATCCCGCGCAATTGCGCGACCAAAGCCGTACGCGCGCGCTCATAGAGCATGCGGCGTCCTTCGCCGGTATTCTTTTCCAGACCGGCGACGGCCTTGGCGACGAGCGGATAATAATCGGCCATTCTGCTAGCTACGCTCTCCCACCCCCGCTTTTAAGCATGATCCCGGCCAAAAACCGAACCCAACGTTCGGGACCATGCTCGAAGGTCACCTCACGCCTCGAACGGGTTCTGCACCAGGATGGTGTCCTCCCGCTCCGGACTGGTCGACAGCATCGCCACCGGACAGTCCACCAATTCCTCGATTCGCCGCACGTACTTTATCGCCTGCGCTGGCAATTCGGCCCACGACCTTGCGCCCGCGGTTGCACTTTTCCACCCTTCAACGCTCTCGTAGACCGGCTCCACCCGCGCCTGCGCGCTGGCGCTGGCCGGAAGATAGTCGATTTCACGGCCATCGAGTCGATACCGGACACAGACTTTTATCTCGTCGAACCCGTCCAGGATGTCGAGCTTGGTCAGCGCCAGCCCGTTGATGCCGCTGGTACGCGCCGTTTGGCGCACCAGCACGGCGTCGAACCAGCCGCAGCGCCGCGGCCGGCCCGTGACGGTGCCGAACTCGCGCCCACGCTCGCCAAGCTTGCGTCCGGTCTCGTTGTTCTGCTCGGTCGGAAACGGCCCCTCCCCCACCCGCGTCGTATAGGCCTTGCAGATGCCGAGCACATAATCGATCGCGCCGGGCCCCATGCCCGAGCCGCTCGCCGCCTGTCCGGCGACCGTGTTCGATGAGGTGACGAATGGATAGGTCCCGTGATCGACATCGAGCAGCGTGCCCTGCGCGCCCTCGAACAGGATGCGCTTTCCCTCCCGCCGCTTGCCGTCGAGCAGCGACCAGACGGTGTCCATGTAGGGCAGCACCTTGGGCGCGACAGCGGCCAGCTCGTCGTAGATCGTCTTGGCCTTGATCTCTTCCAGCCCATTGCCGCGGCGCAACGCGTTGTGATGCGCCAGCAGCCCGTCGATCTTTTCGCCGAGCGAGCCGAGGTCGGCGAGATCCATCAGGCGGATCGCACGGCGTCCGACCTTGTCCTCGTAGGCCGGACCGATGCCGCGCTTGGTGGTGCCGATGCGCGTGCCCGAATTGGAGGACTCGCGCAGCGCGTCGAGCTCCTGATGCAGCGAGAGGATCAGCGCCACGTTCTCGGCGATGCGCAGATTGTCGGGCGTGATCGCGACGCCCTGTCCCGTCAGCCGGCCGATCTCTTCGAGAAGCGCGCGCGGGTCGAGCACCACGCCGTTGCCGATCACCGACAGCTTGCCCGGGCGCACCACGCCAGAGGGCAGTAGCGAGAGCTTGTAGGTGACACCGTCGATCACCAGGGTGTGGCCGGCATTGTGCCCGCCCTGGAAGCGCACCACGACGTCGGCCTGTTCGGACAGCCAGTCGACGATCTTGCCCTTACCCTCGTCGCCCCACTGGGACCCGACCACGACAACATTCGCCATAAGGGGAAAGCCTTGACCCGCCCGCGCAAGCGCGAAACGGCCCGGACGACGGGAAAACGGGCCAGTCCCCCGATAACGGATGGCACCGGGGGAGGCAAGCCATTGGCCTGCCTCGATTTACCCTCGGGGCCCGAAGGCGCGGCGTTTCGCAACGGTAGGGCTAGTAAATGACCGTCTTGTCGGCCGGCCAGCGCAGCCGCCAGCCGAGCCTGATCTCCTTGGTGTCGCCGGGTGCCGCCTCGAAGCTCCAGGCGAGCACGCCGCGACGGTCGCGCACGTCCCGCTCGGTCGGCGGGGTCGTGACCGGCACGAGTTCCACCTTGATGTCATCGGCTTCGCTCGCCGGGATGCGGTCCTCGATCACGACCTTGATCGGCCGCTCGTGGCCGCTGCGCACCGTGATCTTGTACTCGCGCTCGTCGGTCTTGGCCGACGTGATGATCCCGGTCGAGCCTTCGATCTTGCGCACCGTCACGCGCATGACCTTCACCTTGTCGTCGGCGCCAAAACCGAGCCGCACGGTTTCATCCTTCGGGGTGAGGACGATCTGGCCGCGCCCGACATAGATGCCGTCGCGGTAGAGCGCGACGCGACCGGACAGCAAGGCGGCTTCCTCGGCATGCTTGAACGACGCCTCGAAAGGCGGTCTCGTCGAGGGCGGGCGCCGCGCGCGACAGCAGGTCGGGCGCGATGTTGCCCGTCGAGACGCGGAAGCTCTTCGCGCCCTCATTGGCGGCGACCGAGATGCGGCCGGGAATGCGATAGACGACCTGATAGCCGCCACTTTCTATCGTGCCCTCGGCCTCGCGGGCCTGCTTGTAGGCGTTTTCGATCGCGGCGTAGTTCGCGGCGCCCCGATCCTGATGCAGCGTATCCGCAGTGGACGGGGCGACAGGTTGCTCGAGCCTCTGCTCCGCGGCGCGCGGACGCTGTGGTGGAGGGTAGCGCACGATCAGCGAGGAAAGCTCCGGCGCACTGCCGCCCTTGGAGGTGCGCACGGTCGAGACCGAGAGCGCAACATCGCTCCAGTCCTCGCCGGTCTGCTGCACGATTTCGGCGCGGCGCACGAGCTCAATCGCGGGCTTGCGCTCGCGCGAGCCGGAATCGAGCCGCGCATCGTAGAGCGGCTGCCAGCGCGCGCCGCGCACCGTGTAGGTGACGCGAAGGGCCGAGCGCGCATTTGCACTCGCGGCGAGATCGACGCGCACTTCCATCTTGCGTAGCGGGTTGGTCTTGAGCTCGGAATCGAGCCGCGCAAGCTCGCGGTCGATCTCGCGCTGTCTCACCCGAGCCTCGCGCGTCGCGTTGTCGGCTGTGGCGATCTCGTCGGCGACCGCGCCGAACGCCGCGCACCATTCGGTCAGCGGCCGCGTCTCGCCCTTTTCGCCGACCCCGAGCGGCACGTTGTTGGCGAAGCGCTGCGCGAACGCCTTGCGGGCGGTCTCGGCTGCGATCCTGTCGTCGAGCACCTGGCGCTCGTCACGCAACGCCTCAATCCGTTTCTCGATCTCGGGCTTGCTGACGGGGCGTTCCGCGCGTGGCGGGCGGGCATCGATCGCCCCGATGGTCACGGCGGCGGCGCTTTCGCCTTCGACCCGCAGCGACGCAGGATCGAGGCCGGGCGGGAAGTCGCGCGCGATCAGGGTCGTGTCGCCGGCCGGCAGGTCGACGGCGATGAGCCGCGTGACGGTCGCGCCGTCCGGATAGACCGTGACGGCCTCGATCGCGGAATCGACATTCATCTCGGCGCAAAGCGCCGGGCCGACGCCGGCAAAGATCAGCACGCAGGCGGCGGGCAGACGGGCAAACAGGGACTTCATGGAGGGATTCCTCTGGCAGGCCTTCGACCCCGCCCTATGGAACCCGCAAAATTCAGGTTTACGTTGGGGCAACCGGAGGCCGCATCGCGGCGGGATCGCGCCTCAATCCGTCCGTCACCCGGGCCGCATCTCATTGCGTTCGAGGCGCGCCACCCTGTCCCCCCCTCGCGGCGCGGGGGAAGACGGCGGAAGCGGGTCGAACTTCAGCGTCTTGGCGCTTTGCACCTGCGGCAGAGCCTGGACCTTCGCCAGAACATCGCCGGGCAGGTCGCCGTCGATCTCGATCAGCGCGATCGCGTCGCCACCCGGCGCCTGCCGGCCCACGTGGAAGGTCGCGATGTTGATGCCCGCCTCGCCGAGCGTCCCTGAGAACGTGCCGATGAAGCCCGGCTTGTCGAGATTGGTGATGTAGATCATCGAGGGGCCGAATTCCGCGTCCATGCGGATGCCCTTGATGTTGACGATGCGCGGCCTGCCGTCGGCGAACACCGTGCCGGACACCTTGCGCGACTGCCGCTCGGTCTCGACCGTCACGGTGATCAGGCTTTCGTAGTCGCAATCGCCCTCGCGCGTCACTTCCTCGACCACGATGCCGCGCTCCTTGGCAACGCCCGGCGCGGACACGACGTTGATGTCCTGCAGCATCGGGCGCAGCAGACCGGCGACTGCCGCGGAGGTCAGCGCCTTGGTCTTCATCTGCGCGACTTGGCCTTCGTAGGAAATCTGCACCTTCTTCAGGCCGGTCTCGGTCAACTGTCCGGCGAACGAGCCGAGCCGTTCTGCGAGCGCGATGAAGGGCTTGAGCCGCGGCGCCTCTTCAGCCGTGATCGAGGGAAAGTTCACCGCATTGGAAATCGCCCCCTGCAGCAGATAGTCCGACATCTGCTCGGCGACCTGCAGTGCGACGTTTTCCTGCGCCTCCGTGGTGGCGGCGCCAAGATGCGGCGTGCACACGACGTTGGGGTGATTGAACAGCGGATTTGACGTCGCCGGCTCCTCGGTGAACACGTCGAAGGCGGCGCCCCCGACTTGGCCTGAATCGAGCGCCGCGCGCAGGGCCTGTTCGTCCACCAGCCCGCCGCGCGCGCAATTGATGATGCGCACGCCCTTTTTCATTTTGGCGAAGGCGGACGCATCGATGATGTTTTTCGTCTTCTCGGTGAGCGGCGTGTGCAGCGTGATGAAGTCGGCGCGCTTGAATAGCTCGTCGAGCTCGACTTTGTGCACGCCGATATCGGCGGCGCGCTCGGGCGAGAGGAACGGATCGTAGGCGATCACGCGCATGCGAAGCCCAAGCGCGCGATCGACCACGATCGAGCCGATGTTGCCGGCGCCGATCACGCCGAGCGTCTTGCCGGTGATCTCGACTCCCATGAAGCGGTTCTTCTCCCACTTGCCGGCCTGCGTCGAGGCGTCCGCCTGCGGGATTTGGCGCGCGAGCGCCAGCATCAACGTGATGGCGTGCTCGGCGGTGGTGATCGAATTGCCGAACGGCGTGTTCATCACGATGATGCCCTTCGCGGTCGCGGCCGGAATATCGACATTGTCGACGCCGATGCCAGCGCGGCCGATCACCTTCAGGTTTTTTGCCTGTTCGAGAATCTTCGGCGTCACCTTGGTGGCCGAGCGGATCGCCAGCCCGTCGAATTGCCCGATCAGCGCCGCGAGCTTGTCCTTGTCGGCGCCGAGCTTGGGCTGGAAATCGACCTCGATGCCACGATCCTTGAAGATCTGCACGGCGGCGGGAGAAAGAGCATCGGAAATGAGAACGCGGGGAGCCATGAAAGCACCTGATCAGCTGGAGAATTGGCTTGTTCTGGCCTCCCCGTTTCGGGAAGGAAAAGTAATTCTTATGCCGCCTTCGGCAACGCGGCCTTGGCTTGTGCAAACGCCCAGTCGATCCACGGCGTCAGCGCCGCAACATCGGAGCGCTCCACCGTGCAGCCGCACCAGATGCGCAGGCCCGGCGGTGCGTCGCGATGGGTGGCGATGTCGTAGGCCGCGCCTTCCTTCTCGATCAGCGCCACCAGGTCCTTCACGAACGCCCACTGCGCATCGACCGACAGCGACGTGATCGCCGGATCGACAATCCTCAGGCACACCGAGGTGTTGGAGCGTGTTGCCGCCTCTTCGGCGAGGTTGGCGATCCACGGGGTTTTCTCGGCCCAGTCGTGGATCACCTTGGCGTTCGCATCCGCGCGCGCCATCAGACCCTTCAGCCCGCCGGCCGACTTCGCCCAGGCGAGCGTGTCGAGGTAATCCTCAACGGCAAGCATCGAGGGTGTGTTGATGGTCTCGCCTTCGAAGATGCCGCGGTTGACCTTGCCGTCCTTCTTCATGCGGAAAATTTTCGGCAGCGGCCAAGGCGGGGTGTAGCTCTCCAGCCGCGCGACGGCGCGCGGCGAGAGGATCAGCATGCCGTGCGCGGCCTCGCCGCCGAGCGCCTTCTGCCACGAGAAGGTCACCACATCGAGCTTGGCCCAGTCGAGCGGCTGCGCGAATGCCGCCGAGGTCGCGTCGCAAATCGTGATGCCCTCTCTGGCTCCGCTGATCCAGTCGGCATTCGGCACGCGCACGCCCGAGGTGGTGCCGTTCCAGGTGAATACGATGTCGGACTGGGGATCGACCTTGGAGAGATCCGGCAGCTTGCCGTAGGGCGCCTTGATCAGCGTCACGTCCTTGAGCTTGAGCTGCTTGGCGACGTCGGTCACCCAGCCTTCGCCAAAGGATTCCCATGCGATCATGGTGACCGGCCGCGCGCCGAGCATCGACCACATCGCCATTTCGACCGCGCCGGTATCGGAGGCCGGCACGATGCCGATGAGATAGTCCGCGGGCACGTCGAGCACCGCGCGCGTGTCCTCGATGGCGCGCTTGAGTTTCGCCTTACCGCCCTTGGCGCGGTGCGAGCGGGCGAGAAATGCGTCCTTGAGGGCCTGGAGGGTCCAGCCGGGGCGCTTGGCGCAGGGGCCGGACGAAAAATGCGGCACCTGGGGCCGCGCAACGGGCATCGCGATCATGATCTACCCTTCCAGATAGAAGCCTCTCGTTGGGGAGAGGTGTCCCGCCGCCGGACATAGGGAAGGGAGCAAGCGGCGTCAAGAAAGACTTGTGGGCAAAAAGCAAGCGGCGCGGGCCTGCACCCGCGCCGCCGTATTCGATTCCTTGATGACTGGAATTAGAACTTAAGCGCCGCGCCGACGCGCACATTGTGAATATGCGCATTGAGGCCCTGGAAGTCCGGGAATTGCACGTATTCGTATTCGGCGCGCGCGAACAGGTTGGCCATCAGGCAGAAATCGACGCCGAGCCCGGCCGCATACCCATAACCGAACTGATTAAGGAGATTTTCACTCACCGCCGGGAGGGCCGCTGCGCCAGTGGGCGTCACGACAACACTGCGGTTGATGTCCATGCGCCCGACCGCGATGCCGAACGTGGCGTAAGGCATGAACATGCCGGCGGCCCAGCCGCCGCGCACGCGCAGCGTCCCGTAATCGATGATGCGCGCCGTCTCGGTGCCGGCGGCCGTGTAGGTATTGCTCGGCGGCGCAAAGCCGCCGCTCACGGTGTTCGTCGCGCTCAGCGATTTGTCGATCCAGTTGTAGTTCGCTTCGACGCCAATGACAGCGCCGTCCCACTGCTGGTTGTAGCCGACGAATCCGCCGAAATGTTTGCTCGTAGAGTCTTGGCTTCCGAGCGCCGTCGCTGTCCGGCTTGTGAGCGGCGGGCCGCTTAACAGCGCGGTGATCTGCGGCGTGTTATTGGTAAAGTCGATGCCGGGAACGCTCATGCCGGCATGGCCGCCGATGTAGAAACCGTCCCAGCGTGGACCGCCGGGCGCGGCGATCACCGTGTTCGAGCCGCGCAAAAACGAATCGCCGAGATCGGCCGCGCGCGCTTCAAGCGCCATTCCGACAATCGCTATTCCGCAAAGCAACCAACGCCGCATGGCCAAAGCCTTTCCTCACTGGACTTTCAAACGCTGCGGCGATCATCAGGCATTAACCTTAATGGACGGTTAGCCGCACCCGGCATCCCCGAAAAACGAAAACGGCGCGGGGGATGCCCGCGCCGCCGTTCGTCCGTGAAGGAGAGAAGCTTAGCCTTTGCGTACCAGCGGCGGCTGGTAGACCGGCTGCTGCTGTTCGGGCTGGAGCATCCAGCGCATGCCGAACTTGATGTCATGGGAGTCCATTTCGCGGAACGTGTAGAAAGCCCGCGGCCCGGCGCCGGTGGAACATCCGCCGTTCGCGCAGTCGATGACGGACGTGTTGACGCTGCCGAAGTTGAGGTAGCGGTACGCCAGTTCCATCTTGAAGTTGCTGTTGACCGCGTAGGCGACGCCGGCGTGGACCGCCCAGGCGAACTTCCACTCGGCGAAGTCGTTGTTTGCCGCATGGCCGAAGCCGGTGGTGCCGTCGGAGATGAAGCCGACATCGGTGAAGCCGCTGATCGAGTGACGCGCGTAACCGACGCCGCCGCCGACGAACGGGGTCAGGCACATCCACGTGCCGAGATCGATATAGCCGTTGGCCATCAGCACGACGGCGGAATGATTGCCGTCGTACACGTCGAAGCAGCGGCCGCCCGGGCAGAACTCGGTGTAGCTGCCGATCGTCTTGAACTTGGTCTTCATGCGGTATTCGGCGGTGCCGTCGAAGCGCAGCCACGAATTCCACTGGAAGCCGACGCCGCCGCCGATGAACGCCGCATCGCCCATCTCGCGCTGATCGATGCGCCAGCTCGCAGGCCACACGAAGGCCTGGTTGGTCTTGGTGAAGTCGAACTCCTTGAAGCGTTGCGCGCCGACGCCGATGTCGCCACGCAAGTACCAGCCGCCCATCTGCTCTTCGACTTGGGCCGGTGCGATCATGCGCGGCGCCTGCATGATCGGGCCGAGATCGGCCGCTTGGGCCGACGTAAAGGCCGCCGCGATCGCCGCGCCGGCAAACAAAGCAACTTTGAAACTGCGCATGACTCCATCCTCTACAAGTCAAGTGGACCGACGGACGCGGCCACACGGACGAACGATGAGCGGATTAAGCCAGCCAAACTTTAAGCGCCGCTTAACGTTAAAACTTAACCCTGATTTTTCGTTGATGGAATTTGCGAGCGCGTGCGGAGAAGGGCTGCGCTGTGGCGCGATTGTCACGGCGGCGCGCGCAAGAGTTAACGAAGCGAGCGAGCGCGTTAACGCGGCGGCGTGAATTTAACAGTTCCTTCACGCGGCATTAAGCGCGCGTTCAGATGTGCGGCGCGAATGCGGCGCGCAAAAATATTCTCGCGATCCGCGGCGCGCGATTCGCGCAGCGTGCTCGGTGCCACCCTCCCCTGGAGGGGGAGGGTCGGCGAGCATGAGCGAAGCGGAATGCGAGCCGGGGTGGGGTGAACATTTTTGGCGAAGGCTCACCCCACCCCGACGCTCGCTTCGCTCGCGTCGACCCTCCCCCTCCAGGGGAGGGTATCCGCGCTTGCGGCACCCTCCGCGCGGATCATTCCGATTCAAATTTCAAACAGCCAAAGCTCCGCCGGCCCGATTGGCAGGGGGCGGGTGCCCTCGTCTGTTTTCCGCTCCCTGAAAAAAAATGAGGGGAGCAGAACGCCGACAGGCGCTGGTACGGATACGCCGCACCCGATGACCGTCCTCGCGGATAGGTCCATCTCCGGAAATTCGGCCAGAGATGACCGGCCACTGACGGGGGCCGGCGCGCCTCTCGGCGCTCTGCTGCGGCGTCTTCCTTACAGCGCCGGGCCGCGCTTTCGTCGACGGTGCAAAGTGTGCCCATCGATCGTCAGCCAGCTCCTGGCAGGAGGCCGTAGTGCCTCCGGGCGGAGCCCCGACGCCGCCCGAGTGCGTGCTGTGCGTCAGCACACCCGCGGGCGCCGCTCCAGCCAAGGCCCGGAATTGCCGGGCGCCGGCTGCCGGATTGAGGACCTGTTCTCCGGTCCCGCCTCCGGCCTGCTCCACGCTCAAGACGCCTCATGAGTGCGCCCCTCTAGCCGAGCAGGGTACGTACATTGTGATATAAGTCCGGTCCTAGGTCAAGGATTATTTACACCTCGTAGGCGGGTTAGCCGAAGGCGTAACCCGCCGCCTTCTTGGAGATCGAACAGAGAAGGTGATGGGTTTCGCTTTGCACAACCCATCCTACGCGCTCGCCGATCAGGCGAAGGTCGCGGTGAGCACGCTGAAGGATTTCGAGAACCGCGCGCGCAAGCCGATCCCGAACAATCTCGCGGCAATCAGGAGCGCGCTCGAAGCGGCGGGAATCGAGTTCACCAATGGCGATGTGCCGGGCGTGCGGTTGCGGAAGAAGAAGAGGTAGGGCCACAAGCTCGTTGCTTCACCCTCCCCTGGAGGGGGAGGGTCGGCGAGCAGCGGAGCTGCGAGCCGGGGTGGGGTGAATCTTTTCGCGCTGAACTCACCCCACCCCGACGCTCACTTCGTTCGCGTCGACCCTCCCCCTCCAGGGGAGGGTATTCGAGCGCGTCGCGCCGCCCGTGCTTACTTCAACGCTGTGAAGTGCGCCGTCCCATCCCGCGCCACCCGCGGCAGCAAGTCCGTCTCCCACGCGAGATACTCCGCCATCGCCTGTTTGACGCCATCGGGGCGTTCGTAGGGCTTGAGCCACACGTCGATGGCTTCGTCCGCCATGCGCGGATCTTGCGCCGTGAGCGGCAAGCCGGCCGCGCGCCAGGCCGCGTTGCCGCCCGACAGATAGCGCACCGCAAGCGGCGTGTGGGCGCGCACCTCCGGCACCGCGAGGCCCGCGAGCACGCCGTCTTCCGAGGTCAAGACGATGTTCCGGCGCAGCGGCTCCTGCTGGATGAACCGGTCGAGCCGCGCGCGGATCGCAAACCACGCGCCCGGAATGTGCGCGCTCAGGTATTCGCGGCTGAGCGAGAGATCGATCACCGTCGCGTCGTTGCGCGCCAGCAGTTCCGACAGCGCAGCCGTATCGATCGCGGCATCGCGCGGCGCCTCACCCAGCACCGGATTTTCGGGGAAACCTTTCTCCTCGCCCGCCGCGACCAGCACGTAGACCTCGCGCCAGCCCATCTGGGCGAGCCACGAGGCGGTCATGGCGGCGCGCGCGTGCTTGTCGTCCACGCACACGATGCGCGCGTGCAGCGTGCCGGCATATTGGTCGGTCGCCTGCACGAGTTGCCCGCCCGGCGCGTGAAGCGCACCCGCCACATGGCCGGCGGCGTATTCGGCGGGATCGCGCACGTCGAAGACGTAAGTTGTGCGGCTCTCGTCGGCGCGCAGCTGCTCAAGCGCCGCCTCGTCGATCGAGCGGATGCCGAGCTTGCTGGCCACGTTTTCAGCCGCGGCTTTCGCCCAGGCGAGGGCGCCATGGGAAACCTCCGGCGCGCGGGCCGATTGGCCGCTGTCCGGCGTGAATCCTGCGAGGCTCCAGCCCATCGTGCCGTTGCGCAGCGCGACGACTTTATTCGGCGCGCCCGCATTGATCAGCGACTGCGCGCCGATGATCGAGCGCGTGCGGCCCGCGCAATTGACCACCACCAGCGTTTCGGGTTTGGGCGCGATGTCGTGCACGCGCAGCACCAGCTCGGCGCCGGGCACGTTCACGCCGGTCGGAATCGAGACGCGGAAAAATTCGTCGAACGGGCGCGAGTCGAGCACCACCATGTCGGTGCCGGCACGCATCAGCGCGTTGAGCTCCTCGGCCGAGATGCTCGGCGTGTGACTCTCATGCTCGACGAATTCGCCGAACGCCTTGCTCGGCACGTTGACGCCGGAGAACAGCTCGTAACCGGCCGCCTCCCACGCGGCGATCCCGCCGTCGAGAATGGCGGCATCCGAATAACCGGCTTCGCCCAGCACGCGGGCGGCACGCTCGGCGAGGCCTTCGGCGGCGTCGACCAGCACCATGCGGGTCGCGCGGCGCGGCACCAGGCGCGCCATGCGCAGCTCGAGCCGGCTCAAGGGAACCGAGCGCGCAAACAGCAGGTGGCTTTCGGAGAACACCCCCTCCTCGCGCACGTCGATGAGCGCGAGTTCCTGCCCGTCGAGCAGCATCGCACGCAGCGCCGCCGCGCTGACACTGCGCACGCCGGCCATGTCAGGTCGCCTGCTGCGGCGTCATCCGATGCACTTCGCCGGTCGCCAGGTCGAAGCGCACGCGCTGGATGTTGTCCAGATTGGTGCCGGTGACGCGAATGAAGCGCGCGCGGTCCGGATAGTCGATCGAGTGGATCTTGCCGTCCTGATAGATGCCGGCATGGCCGGGTTCGAGGCGGTAGCGCTTGGCCTCCTGCAGCTTGGCGTGCTTGTCGTCGCCGCCGACGCGCTCCCATTCGATCATGTCGGTGTATTTGGTCGCCTGCCCGTAGATCGCCCACGAGTCGCCATGGTCGTGCGGCGGCGACTTGCGCGCCTTGTCGTTGACATGCGCCAGGATCTGGAAGCCGAGATCCTTGTCTTCGTAGAGCACCTTCAATCCAGTGGGAACGTCCTCGCCGCAGGTTTTCGCGACGAAGTCCTTGTTGGCGAGCAGGCGCTCGAGGCTGGTGCGCACGCTCTCACGGCCGGCGGGGCCGGGATCGCGCTGGAGCGTGGCGCGCGTGTCGGCGATGAACGCATCGAGCGTGTAGGCCATGGGTGACCTCCCTGAGCATTGAAGCGGGAGTCTTACAAATTGAGGCGCGGGGGGAAAGAGCGAGCCGCACGCTCGGTGCGCTCCCCTCCCCCTTGTGGGGAGGGGTTGGGGGTGGGGGTCCGCGTGAGTTGACATTGCTGTGTCCGCAAACCTCGACCCCCCTCCCTAGCCCTCCCCCACAAGGGGGGAGGGAACAGAGCGGAGCGTGGGAGGGGAGCGCACCTGAGCGCGGGACAGAAATAAACTACGCCGCAGCCTTCGTCAGCGCATCGACGATGCCGTCGACGATCTCCTCGATGAAAATCTTGTTCTCGCCCTCGCCCATCACGCGGATCACCGGCTCGGTGCCGGACGCGCGGATGATCAGGCGGCCCTGCCCATCGAGCCGTTGCACGGCGCTCTCGATCGCGGATTTGACCTTCGTGTCCTCGAGCGGCTTGCCGCTCCGATAGCGCACGTTCTTCATCACCTGCGGCAGCGGATCGAAGCGGTGGCACACCTCCGACACCGGCTTGCCGTGCTTCTTCACCACCGCCAGCACCTGCAGCGCCGCCACGAACCCGTCCCCCGTGGTCGCATAGTCCGACATGATGATGTGGCCGGACGGCTCGCCGCCGAGATTGTAGCCGCCCTCGCGCATGTGCTCGAGCACATAGCGGTCGCCGACCGGCGTGCGCTCCAGCGCAAGGCCGAGCCCTTTCAGGTGACGCTCGAACCCGAGATTGGACATGATGGTCGCCACCACGGCGGGCTTGGCGAGGCGGTGATCCTCCAGCCAGCTCTCCGCCACGACGGCGAGCAGCTGATCGCCGTCGACCACCCTGCCCTTCTCGTCCACGATCACGACGCGGTCGGCGTCGCCGTCGAGCGCGATGCCGATGTCGGCGCGCATTTCGCGCACTTTCGCCGCCAAGGTCTCCGGCGCGGTCGAGCCGCACTCCTTGTTGATGTTGAAACCGTCGGGCTCGACGCCGACCGAGAACACCTCCGCGCCCAGCTCCCACAGCGCCGCCGGCGCGACCCGGTAGGCGGCGCCATTGGCGCAGTCGATGACGACGCGCATGCCGTCCAGTTCCATGTTGCGCGGCAGCGTGCGCTTGGCGAACTCGATGTAGCGGTCCTGCACGCCGTCGATGCGCTTGGCGCGGCCGATCTTCTGCGAATTGGCGAGCCGTTTCCCGAGATCGGAATCGACCAGCTCCTCGATTCTCTTCTCGATCTCGTCGGAGAGCTTGTAGCCGTCCGGGCCGAACAGCTTGATGCCGTTGTCGTCGTAAGGGTTGTGCGAGGCCGAGATCATCACGCCAAGGTCGGCGCGCATCGAGCGGGTCAGCATCGCGACGCCGGGCGTCGGGATCGGGCCGGTCAAGAGCACATCCATGCCGACCGAGGTGAAACCCGCCGTGAGCGCGTTCTCGATCATGTAGCCGGAGAGCCGCGTGTCCTTGCCGATGAGCACGCGGTGGCGGTGGTCGCCGTTCTGGAAGATGAGCCCGACCGCCTGGCCGACTTTCAGCGCGAGCTCGGCGGTAATGACGCCGTTCGCCCGGCCGCGAATGCCGTCGGTGCCGAAATACTTGCGAGTCATCAAGTCCCTCTGAGGTTTCGGGCCCGTCATACCCGGGCCTTCGTTTTGGCGCCAATCGGCGCGGGCGCATACTAGAGCTATCGCCGCCGAAATGCCTTCAAAAATTGTGAGAGGTCTTAACGCCCGTGCGCCACGCCTGTTGCCGCCGCCCGGGGCCGTCCCTACCATGCCGCAACGAAACGCCCATCGTCTAAAGGAACACCATGCCCCCTCTTTTCGCCGCGCTCCTGCTCAGCGTCACGTTCAGCTTGGCCGCCACATCGGCGCGCGCGGACGACTGGGCGGTCTGCAAGGACGAAAACGCCGCGGCCGACAGCGCGATCGAGGCCTGCACGCGCATCATCAAAGCCGGCAAGACCAAGGGCGGCGATCTCGCCATCACCTACTACAACCGCGCGATCTCCTACCGGCAGAAGAACGACAACGACTCGGCGCTCGCCGACTACAACGAGTCGATCCGCATCAACGCGAAAT
>JAXDNY010000247.1:0-7130 GCA_034669145.1 Hyphomicrobiales bacterium | reverse complement strand
CTGTTGCGGCTTGGCGGGCCATGCGGATTGGCCGAGCGCCATGTCGCGCACCTTGATTTCGCCGCGCGAAAGGCTGGAGCGGCGCGTATACGCCATCCAGAGCAGGAGCCCGAACGTGAGCGCGACCTGCACGAAGACCGGCAGCAGAACCATCTGGATTGTCATGACCTACTCCGCGATGCGGACAAGCTGCTTGCCGAAGTTCTTGCCTTTGAGCAGTCCCATGAAGGCCTCCGGCGCATTCTCAAGGCCGACGGCGATGTCCTCGCGATACTTGATGTGGCCTTGCCTGATCCATTGCGGCACGTCGCGGATGAAGTCGGGAAACTTCGCCGCGAAGTCGGTCACGATGAAGCCGCGGATGGTGAGCCGCTTAGTCAGCACGTTGCGCATCAACACGGGCAGCCGGTTGGGGCCAGGCGGCAGTTCGGTCGCGTTGTATTGGGCGATCAGGCCACAAACGGGAACGCGCGCGAAGGTATTGAATAGCGGCAGCACGGCGTCGAACACCGGAACGCCGACATTCTCGAAATAGACGTCGGCGCCTTTCGGGCAAGCGGCCTTGAGCTGATCGGGAAAGTCCGGCGCGCGGTGATCGACACACGCCTCGAAGCCGAGTTCGTCTTTCACGTACTTGCACTTGTCCGGCCCGCCCGCGATGCCGACCGCGCGCGCCCCCTTGATCTTCGCAATCTGTCCGACCACCGAGCCGACCGCGCCCGAGGCGGCCGAGACCACGACGGTTTCGCCGGCCTCCGGCTTGCCGATTTCCAGGAGGCCCGTGTAGGCGGTCATGCCCGGCATGCCGAGCACGCCCAACGCCGTGGAGATCGGCGCGACCTTGGGATCGAGCTTGCGCAGGCCGGCGCCGTTCGAGAGCGCATGGGTCTGCCAGCCGGTGTGGCTGAGCACGATGTCGCCCGTGGCGAACTTGTCGTTGTTCGAGGCCGCGACCTCGCTCACCGTGCCGCCTTCCATCGTCGCGCCGACACCGACGGGCTTGGCATAGGACGGCGCGTCGCTCATGCGCCCGCGCATATACGGGTCGAGCGAGAGAAACTTGGTGCGCAGGAGCAGTTCGCCCGGCCCCGGCTGCGGCACCGGGAAGTCCTCGAGGCGGAAGTCGGACGGCTTCGGCTCGCCTACGGGGCGGGACGCAAGCACGATACGGCGGGCGGTTTCGGGCATGGGGGGCTCCAGTCAGGCGTCAGGGCCGCTGTCTAGCGCCCCAGCCCGTCAAGCGCCAGCACGGCGACATGCCCCGCCAGCACCGCAACCGCGGCAAAATTGATGAGGAAGACTTGGCCCCGCAGCGGGACGTTGTCGGTCAAGGTCTGTACCAGGGTGTGGATAACCCGGCCCGCGACGAACACCCATGCGGCGATGACGTCGAGCGTCGTCACATTCTTCGTCGCGACCAGCAGCACCACGAGCGCGTAGAAAATCACCGGCAGCTCGAACTGGTTGGCAAGATTGCGGGTGATGCGCGCGACGTGGTGTGGCTCCTCCCCGTGCGCGAAACTCGTGTACTCGGCCTCGCCGCGCTTGACCGCGCTCTGCCGCGCCACCGTCAGCCACGCATAGAGCAGGAACGTCCAGCCGATCTGCGCGAGCATGGGGAGAAGGAGCGACATGTTTCGGTCTCAACCCGGCCGCCTTCGGCGGCACCTCCCCTTCGGGGAGGGGATAAGACCGCCCGAGTTGCCAGACTACACTCGGCTCGGATAATTCGGGCTCTCTCGGGTGATGGTCACGTCGTGCACGTGGCTTTCGCGCAGGCCCGCCGACGAGATGCGCACGAACTGCGCCTTGTCGTGGAGTTCGGCGAGCGTGGCCGCGCCGACATAACCCATGGCGGCGCGCAGGCCGCCGGCCAACTGGTGCAGCACGGTCGCGACCGGCCCCTTGTACGGCACCTGACCCTCGATCCCTTCGGGCACGAGCTTCAATGAATCCTTGATGTCCTGCTGGAAGTAGCGGTCGGCCGAGCCGCGCGCCATCGCGCCGACCGAGCCCATGCCACGATAGGCCTTGTAGGAGCGGCCCTGCCACAGGAACGCCTCGCCCGGCGTCTCGTCGGTGCCGGCGAACAGCGAGCCGACCATCGCGCAGTCGGCACCCGCCGCGAGCGCCTTGGCGAGGTCGCCCGAATATTTGATGCCGCCGTCGGCGATCACCGGCGTGCCGGACTTCTTCGCCTCCTCGACCGAATCCATGATCGCGGTCATCTGCGGCACGCCGACGCCGGCGATGATGCGCGTGGTGCAGATCGAGCCCGGCCCGATGCCGACCTTGATGCAGTCCGCGCCGGCATCGATCAGGGCCTTGGCGCCTTCACTGGTCGCGATGTTGCCGGCGACCACCTGCACCTTGTTGGACAGCCGCTTGATCTGCCGCACCGCGTCGAGCACGTGGCGCGAATGCCCGTGCGCGGTATCGACCACCACGAGATCGACACCGGCGGCGATGAGCTGCTCGGTTCGCGCGAAGCCCTTCTCGCCCACCGTGGTGGCGGCAGCGACCCGCAGGCGCCCCTGCTCGTCCTTGCAGGCGTTCGGATTGGCGACCGCCTTTTCAATGTCCTTCACGGTGACGAGACCGACGCAGCGATAGTTCTCGTCAACCACCAGCAGCTTCTCGATCCGGTGCTGATGGAGGAGCTTTTTTGCTTCCTCCTGGGTTACGCCTTCGCCGACCGTGATGAGATCGTCCTTGGTCATTAATTCGGAGACCGGCTGCTCCGGGTCGGTCGCAAAACGCACGTCGCGGTTGGTCAGGATACCGACCAGCTTGCCGGCGCGGCCGTGTCCGCCGCCCTCCACTACCGGAATGCCGGAAATCCCGTGCGCCTTCATCAGGTCGAGGGCCTCGACCAGCTTCGCCTTGGGGCCGATGGTGAGCGGGTTCACCACCATGCCGGATTCGAACCGCTTCACGCGGCGCACCTGCTCGGCCTGGACCTCGGGCTCGAGATTGCGATGGATCACGCCGATACCGCCGAACTGCGCCATGGCGATCGCCATCTGCGCCTCGGTGACGGTGTCCATCGCGGAGGCGATGATCGGGATGTTGAGCGGGATGTCGCGGGTGATCCGGGTGCGGATGTCGACCTCGGACGGCAGCACGTCCGAGAGGCCTGGCTTGAGCAGCACGTCGTCGAAGGTAAGTGCTAGTTCGGGGCCGCCGCCGTTCGGTTTTTTGGCCATTGCCAACTCTCCTCGCCCGCCAGGACCGGAATATGAGTGCGACCGCCCGGCTTGGTAAGGCCGGGGCTCGCGACTCTGGGCCCCTGTGCGGAGTTGGCGAGGGGCGATAGCACGGCTTTCCCGCTGTGAACAGTCTCCCGGGCGGAATTTTGCCCGTATCCGCAGAAAGTTGGCGTGAACCGGCCGAACCGCCAAGACGACCAAAGGAAAGGTGTTTACCGCGGGAGGCGACATTCGGGCGGCTGCATTTCTGACGGGTCTGATCCTCGGTTCGGCCCTGCTCGCCGGCCCCCTCGCCGCCCAAACCGACAAGAACTGGGATACGTGCATCGCGACCGACGGCACGCCCGACAGCCGACTCGCCGCCTGCACCGCCGTGATCGAGGCGAAGTCCGAAACCGGCCGCAGGCTTGCGGGCGTTTACTGCATCCGCGGCCACGAACTGACCGAGAGGCGTGAGCTCGACGCGGCGCTCGCCGACCTCGACGAAGCGATCAGGCTCGATCCGACCTATGCGTGCGCGTTCAACAATCGCGGCCGCGCATATGGCCTCCAGCGCGAGTACGACCGCGCCATTGCGGACTACAATGAGGCGCTCCGGATCGATCCGACCTTCGCGCTGGCCTACAACAATCGCGGCGTCGCCTGGCGCAGCAAGGGCGACCTCGACCAGGCGATCGCGGATTTCAGCATGGCAATCCGCCTCAATCCCACGTTTGCGCTGGCGTATAGCAATCGCGGCTTCGCCTGGTACACGAAACGCGAGCCGAAGCTTGCCATCGAGGACTACAGCGTCGAAATCCGCATCGCGCCGAACCTGATGGCCTTCATCAACCGCGGCAATGCCCATCGGGGCACCGAGCAGCTCGACCGCGCGGCCGCCGACTATGGCGAGGTGATCCGTATCGCGCCGAGCGACGCGCGCGGCTGGCGCAATCGTGGCATGATCCGGCTGTGGCAGGAGAACTACAAGGCCGGGATCGCCGACTACGACAAGGCGCTGCAATACGACCCGTCGGATGTGTCCTCATGGAATAATCGCGGGATCGCGAAAATGCGCAGCGGCGACAAGCGGGGCGCCATCGCGGATTTCCGCAAGGCCCTGGAATTGAAGCCCGGACTCGAGATCGCACTTGCAAGCCTGAAACGCCTCGGCGTTAACCCTTAAAACAGCGCGGCGTTGCCGCCGTTGTTGCGGCGGCGGCTTTGGCGCCATACTCGCGGGATGTTTCCCGCATCGCCATTCACCCGCGGTCTGGCGCTGGCTTGGCTGCTGATGCACGCGTCGGCCGCATGTGCGCAGCCGCTTTCGGCCGCATGGCAGCGTTGCGCCAAAAGCGACGCGGCGCCGGACGACGGCATTACGGCCTGCACGGCGATCATCGATTCAGGCGCCGAGCGCGGGCAAAACCTTTCCATCGCGCACTTCAACCGCGCCAATGGCTGGCTTGCCAAGGGCGAGCTTGACCGGGCCATTGCGGACCTGTCCGGCGCGATCAGCCTCGATCGCGGCAACGCAAAGGCCTATTTCAACCGCGGCAATGCGTGGGGCAGGCTGCGCGCCCACGACCGCGCGATTCCGGATTTCGACGAAGCCATCAAGCTCGACCCGGGTTTTGTTGCGGCTCTGGTCGCACGCGGCAGCGCACATCAAGCCTCCGGAGACCTCGACCGCGCCATCGTCGACTTCGACAGCGCGATCCGGCTTGCACCGGGCGATGCCCGCTCGCTGGCGATGCGCGGCGTCGGGTGGCGCGCGAAGGGCGAGATGGATCTCGCGATTGCCGACTTCACGCGCGCCCTGGAGATAGCGCCGAACGATCCGCGGGTGCTGGGCGAGCGCGGCGCGTCACTGCGTGCGGCCGGTCAGCTCGACCGCGCACTTGCCGATTTTACCGAAGCCATCCGGCTCGACCCCCGGCGCAGCTCGGCTTACGAACACCGTGGCCTCTCGCATCTAGCGCGCGGCAACCTCGATGCTGCGATCGCGGACTTCGATGAAGCGCTTCGACTCGACCCAGCCGATGTCGACACCCACGTCAGCCGCGGCACCGCGCGCCTGCTCAAGGGCGATCACGACCGCGCGTTTGCGGACTTCGAGGCCGCCTTGCGCATGGCGCCCGAACACGCCTTCGCGTGGAGCGCGCGCGGCAATGCGTTTCTCGGGCGGGGTGAATTCGACCGTGCGATCGCCGACTATGATCGCGCGATCAAGCTCGCACCGGACTATCCCGTCACCTATTCCAATCGTGCGCGCGCCTGGCGCAACAAGGGCGATTTCGCGCGCGCCCTCTCCGATCTGAACAATGCGATCCGGCTCGCGCCGACCGATGCCGCCTCGTACAACAGCCGCGCCTGGACCTATCAGCTTGCCGGGCGCGACGCAGAGGGACTTGCCGACGCCAACAAGGCGATCGAGCTCGATCCGAACGACCCCAACGCGTTCGACACGCGGGGCACGATCCACGTGAAGCTCGGGCTGCGCGACAAGGCGGTGACGGATTTCCGCAAGGCGCTGGAGCTTAACCCCAGCCTGACGGCCAGCAGCGAGGCGCTGAGGAAGCTCGGCGCCGCGCGTCAGTAGTTGCGGCCATAGCCCGGCGGCGGGCCGTGGCGTTCGATCGCATCAACGATCTCGCGGTGCTTGCGGTCCTCCCGCTTCATCGCCACCGCGACGAGGCCGTGGATCGAGGGCACAAGGAACAGCACTGGGAAGAGCCACCCGAAGATGAAGCAGAACACGATCAGCAGCACGCTGAATACGGCCGAGAACGGCTGGCCGTTGAACAGAAGGCCGAGCGGCGGCAGAAAAAACGCCAGGATGTAGATCATCTCTCCCTCCATGCCCCGGCGCAGGCGCGGCGGGACAGCGATATATCTAGGAACGCATGCGCGTTCCGCAATGTTCCTTTGCGGCGGCGCGGGCTAGAAGGTGCCTTCGTCTCCTTTGAGTCCCGCCATGAGCCGCGAGCGTCTCGTTCCCCTCATCATTGCGGTCGCGCTGTTCATGGAGAACATGGACTCCACGATCATCGCGACGTCGCTACCGGCGATCGCCGCCGACATCGGCGCCAACCCACTGGCGCTCAAGCTCGCCGTCACCTCCTACCTGCTCTCGCTCGCGGTGTTCATTCCGGCGAGCGGCTGGACCGCCGACCGCTTCGGCGCCCGCAAGGTGTTCCGCGCCGCAATCGCGGTGTTCGTGGTCGGCTCGCTCGGTTGTGCCCTTGCGAGCTCGATCGAAGGCTTCGTGATCGCACGCATCGTGCAGGGCATGGGCGGCGCCATGATGACGCCGGTCGGACGGCTGGTGCTGGTGCGCTCGATCGACAAGCGCAATCTCGTCGACGCGATGGCGTGGGTGACGATGCCAGCGCTGATCGGGCCGATCATCGGGCCGCCGGTCGGCGGCTTCATCACCACTTACGCGAGCTGGCACTGGATCTTCATCATCAACGTGCCGATTGGACTGATCGGGATCGTGCTTGCCACCCGCTATATCGAGGATGTGCGGGTCGAGGGGCTGGAGCGATTCGACCTCGTCGGGATGGCGCTCTCCGGGCTGGGTGTCGGGGGGCTGGCGTTCGGGCTTTCGGTGGCGGGGCTTGGGATGCTGCCGCCGGTCGTCGTGATCGGTCTGATCGCCGCCGGCGCGATCTTCATGACCGCCTACGTGCTGCATGCCCGGCGGACGCCGACGCCGGTGCTCGATTTCTCGCTGATCCGCATCCCGACATTCCGCGCCAACGTGGTCGGGGGCTCGCTGTTCCGGCTGGGCATCGGCGCGCTGGCATTCTTGCTGCCGCTGATGCTCCAGCTCGGCTTCAACTACACGCCGCTCGAATCCGGGCTGGTGACGTTCACGGCGGCGGTCGGCGCGTTCACGATGAAGACGTTCGCGGCGCGGATCATCCGGCGCTTCGG
>JAXDNY010000246.1:0-16662 GCA_034669145.1 Hyphomicrobiales bacterium | reverse complement strand
TCGCGCCCGAACACGAGCTCTTCGGCGACGCGCCCGCCCATCATGATGGCGAGACGCGAGGTCATCTGCTCAAGCGACATCGAGAGCTTGTCGCGCTCCGGCAACTGCATGACCATGCCGAGCGCGCGGCCGCGCGGAATGATCGTCGCCTTGTGCACCGGGTCGGTGGCCTTGACGTTGAGCGCGACGATCGCGTGGCCGCCCTCGTGATAGGCGGTCAGCATCTTCTCTTCTTCGGTCATCACGAGCGACTTGCGCTCGGCGCCCATCATCACCTTGTCCTTGGCGTCCTCGAACTCCGACTGCGTCACCATGCGCTTGTTGCGCCGGGCCGCCATCAGCGCCGCCTCGTTGATCAGGTTCGCGAGGTCGGCGCCGGAGAAGCCGGGCGTGCCGCGCGCAATGGTGCGGAGATTCACGTCGGGCGCCAGCGGCACCTTGCGCACGTGCACTTTGAGGATCTGCTCGCGGCCGACCACGTCCGGGTTCGGCACCACGACCTGGCGGTCGAAGCGGCCGGGACGCAACAGCGCGGGATCGAGCACGTCGGGGCGGTTGGTGGCGGCGATCAGGATGATGCCCTCGTTCGCCTCGAAGCCGTCCATCTCGACCAGCAACTGGTTGAGCGTCTGCTCGCGCTCGTCATTGCCGCCGCCCAAGCCCGCGCCGCGATGACGGCCGACGGCGTCGATTTCGTCGATGAAGATGATGCAGGGCGCATTTTTCTTCGCCTGCTCGAACATGTCGCGCACGCGTGATGCGCCGACGCCGACGAACATCTCGACGAAGTCGGAACCGGAAATCGTGAAGAACGGCACGTTGGCTTCGCCCGCGACCGCGCGCGCGATCAGCGTCTTGCCGGTGCCCGGGGGGCCGACGAGCAGCACGCCGCGCGGAATCTTTCCGCCGAGCCGCTGGAATTTGCCCGGGTCGCGCAGGAATTCGACGATTTCCTGCAGGTCCTGCTTCGCCTCATCGACGCCGGCGACGTCCTCGAAGGTGACGCGGCCATGCGCCTCGGTCAGCAGCTTCGCCCGTGACTTGCCGAAGCCGAGCGCCTTGCCGCCCGCGCCCTGCATCTGGCGCGAGAGGAATATCCACACGCCGATCAGCGCGATGAACGGGAGCCACGAGACCAGCAGCGACACGAACCACGGCACGTTGTCGCCTGGCGGGCGCGCGGTGATCTGCACGCCCTTGCCGTAGAGCCGCTGCACCAGCGTGTTGTCGTTCGGCGCATAGGTGTTGAAGCCGCGGCCGTCCGTGTAGGTGCCGTGGATTTCCGGACCCTGGATGGTGACGTCGCGCACCTTGCCCTGATCGACGTCGGTCAGGAGTTGCGAGAAGGAAATGTCCGCCGCCGAGGTGCGCTGGCCCGGATTCTGGAACAACGTGAACAGGGCGAGCAGCAACAGGACGATGATCACCCAAAGGGCGAAGTTGCGGAGGTTCGCGTTCATCCCAAGTCCTTAAAGCGACCTTGCCGAGCGCCCGGCTGGCGTCCGGCGGTCTGTTGGCGGCATTTGAGTGAATCGCGGCCGTCCCGCGTCCCACCGTGAGACAAGATAGGTTCGCGGGTCCCTTCTGCCAAGGGAATTGGCCGAATATGCGTCATTCTACCGGGGCTTGGTGAACGCACCTTTGCGCGGTTTTGCGCCTGAACGCCGCGGTGGCGCCCGCTCGACCGTGATTTCGCCCGCCAGCGTCACCAAGGCGCCCGCAAGGGTGCGGCGGAAGCGCGCGGAACGGCCTTTTTGGGCCATCGCGGCGGCGAGGGCTGTGTGGAGGGCTTCCAGCTTGCCGAGCTCGACCGGGCCCTCGTTTCCTAACCGCGCGACCGCGCGGCCGAGCAGCCGAAGCAAGATTTCGGGGGGTAGTTCCGCGAAGTCAGAACCGAAAACGATCGATCCTGCGGCAGACACCCACAGCCGGGCCTGCGCTTCGCCGACGGCCCGTTCGATCGCCTGATCGGCCCGCGCCATCCGGCGCGCGAACGACGACAGGCGCCGGGCATCGAGCCCCTCGGCGGCGAGGCCCGGCATCAGTTCCCGCAGGCGCGGTCGGGCAAACCGCGGGTCGCGGTTCGAGGGATCGTCGGCGAAGGGGATTTTAGCGGCCGTGAGCGTCGCGAGCAGGCGGGATTTGGAAATTTCGAGAAGGGGACGGACGAGACACGAGTCTGTCATTCCGCGACGGCCCCAACGGGTCCGGCCTTCGGCCGGCCCGATGACGGGCTCCGGGCCGGGCCCGGAATCCATAACCCCGGCTCGTGGATATGGATTCCGGGCCCGCCGCTGCGCGGCGCCCCGGAATGACGGCACCGGAGCTTCGCGTGCCATCCCGCGCAATCCCGCCATCCCGCTCCCGCGCGCCAAGCGAAACAACACCGTCTCGGCCTGATCATCCAACGTGTGCGCCGTGAGGATGTGGCGCGCGCCAGCCTTGCGCGCCGCACCGGCGAGCAACCGGTAGCGCGCCTCGCGCGCCGCTTGCTGAATGCCGGTCTTTGGTTTCTTTCCGGTCCAGCGCAGCGTGCGATGCGCAACGCCGAGCTTGTGCGAAAGCCGCTTCACCGCCCGCGCCTCGCGCACCGACTCTGGCCGCAAGCCATGATCGACCGTCACGGCGATCAGTGTCGGGCCATGCTTGCGCCGCGCGCGCCAGCGCGCCGCAAGCCACAGCAGTGCGGTCGAATCCGGTCCGCCGGACACCGCGAGAATAACGACAGGAGCTTCGGATAGATCGGCGAATAGCGCGGCTGCTTCGGACGCCGAAACCGGAGTCTCAGACGCAGCCGACACGCTTCTGTTCCCGCTCCGCCGCCTGCTTCACGTTCGCCGGCGCCTTGGGATATTTGCGGGGAATTTCGCCCAGCGTCGCGCACGCCGCCTGCTTCTCGTTCAGCGCGGCGAGCGACTGGCCGAGCCGCAGCAGCGAGTCCGGCGCCTTGCCGGCGGTCTCGAATTTGGTCGACACGACGAGGAACGACTCGGCGGCCTCGCGGTAGCGCTGGCGCTGGAACAGGCTTTCGCCCAACCAGTAATTCGCATCGGCCACCAGACGATCGCTCGGATACTTTTTCACGAACGCGCGCAAGCCTTCCTCGGCGAGCGCGTAATCCTTGCGCAGCACGTAGCCGTAGGCGAGATCGTACTCGTCCTTCGGCGTGTTCGTCGGCGCCATCACCATCTGCTGGCCGGTGGCGCTCGGGTTGCGCGGCGGCGGGGCGGGCAGCGCGCCCGGAATGGTGCGGACTTCGCGCCGCGGCGGCGGCATGTTGGCGGCCTCTTCGGCCATGACACCGAGATCGAGCGGGTCGCCCGCGCCTCGCCCGCCGGGCGCACCGACGTAAGGCTCCTCGTCGCTCGCCTGATTGTCGAGCGGCGGGGCGGCCGCAATCGTGCCGGGCCGGCCGAGCGTGCGCGGCACGCCGGGCGCGTTCGGGTTCTGGTACGGATCGAACGCGTCGCCGCGGCGGCCGCCTCGCAGCGGCGGCGCCGGCTCGGGTTCCTGCTGCATCACGTTCGGCTGCGGCGGATAGGTTTGCGGCTGCGGGTAGCCCTGCGGCTGCGGCGGGTAGGCTTGCGGCGGCGCATACTGCGGCTGGGGCGCGGCGGTGCGTTGCGCGGGCGGCGCACCCTGCGCGGCTCGTCCCAACTGCTGCTCGAGTTGGCTGTTGCGATACTGCAGCTGTTCGACCTGGCCGGTGAGCTGGCGCACCTGGTTTTCCAGCCGGTTGAGCCGCATCACGAGTTCGGATTCGGAAAGCTGCGCGAAGGCCGGAGACGCGATGACAAAGCCGGCGAAGATGGCCGGTGCCAGCACACGGAGCAGGTGTCGGGTCATGGGTGTGAAATCGCCCGCTAACAGGCGTCCTACAATACGAAGCGCTGCGTCTAAATTGTGACTGACACGTTTAGGAAGGATTAACTAGCGAATAGCGAGTGGCGAATAGCGAATAGCTGAAAAGAGCTGCCTCCGTCTTTCTCACTATTCGCTACTCACCATTCGCCATTCGCCGGCAAATCACGCCGCCTTCTGCTTGGCCGGCTCGTCGCGCAGCGCGCGGCGCAGGATCTTGCCGACCGGGGTCTTCGGCAACTCGTCGCGGAATTCGATGAACTTCGGCCGCTTGTAGTTGGTGAGCTGCTCGGCGAGGAAGCGCTTGAGCTCATCCTCGGTGAGCGCCTGATCGCGCTTGACCACGAAGGCCTTCACGGCCTCGCCCGACGCCGCGTCCGGCACGCCGATCACCGCGCATTCGAGCACGCCCGGATGCATCGCGATCACGTCCTCGACTTCGTTCGGATAGACGTTGAAGCCCGAGACCAGCACCATGTCCTTCTTGCGGTCGACGATCTTGAACCGCCCCTGCTCGTCCATTACGCCGATGTCGCCGGTGCGGAAGAAGCCGTCCTTGGTCATCACCTGCGCGGTTTCCTCGGGCCGCTGCCAGTAGCCCGACATCACCTGCGGGCCGCGCGCGCAGATCTCGCCCGGCTGGCCCTGCGGGATCTCGTTGCCGTCGTCGTCGCGGATCGAGATCTCGGTCGAGGGCACCGGCAGGCCGATGGTGCCGGTGAACTCGGTCGAGTCGCCCGGCGTGCAGGTCAGCGTCGGCGACGTCTCCGACAGCCCGTAGCCTTCGACCAGCGGCACGCCGGTCGCCTTCACCCAGCGCTCCGCGACCGCGCGCTGCACCGCCATGCCGCCGCCGACCGCGATCTTGAGCTGGGAGAAATCGATCTTGCCGAAGTCCGGATGATTGAGCAGCGCATTGAACAGCGTGTTCACCGCCGGGAACTTGTGCACCTTGTATTTCTGCAGCTCCTTCACGAAGCCCGGAATGTCGCGCGGATTGGGGATCAGCAAGCATACGCCGCCGGCGCGCATGCCGAGCAGGAAGCACGCGGTCAGCGCGAAGATGTGATAAAGCGGCAGCGCCGTCACGATCATCAGCTGATCGACCTTCGGATCCTTCGATAAGGCCGGCTGCAGCCAGGCATCGTTCTGCAGCACGTTCGCCACGATGTTCCTGTGCTGCAGCGTCGCGCCTTTCGACACGCCGGTGGTGCCGCCGGTGTATTGCAGGAACGCCACATCGTCGGGTGCGATCTTGCGCGTGTTGAGCGGCTTGCCCTTGCCGGCGGCGAGCGCCGTCTTGAACTGCACCGCTGAGGGAAGCGAATACGCCGGCACCATCTTCTTCACCTTGCGCACCACAAGGTTGACGATCGCGCCTTTCGGGAAGCCGAGCATGTCGCCCATGTTAGCGAGGATGACGTGCTTCACGCGCGTGTTCTTGAGCACTTTCTCCAGCGTGGTGGCGAAGTTCTCCAAAATGACGATCGCCTCGGCGCCGGAATCGTTGAGCTGATGCTCCAGTTCGCGCGGCGTATAGAGCGGATTGACGTTCACCACCGTCATGCCGGCGCGCAGAATGCCGGAGGTCGTGACCGGATACTGCAGCACGTTCGGCATCATCACGGCGACGCGGTCGCCGAATTTCAATCCGGTGCTCTGCAGGTAGGCGGCGAAATCGCGCGACATGTCGTCGAGCTCGCCATAGGTGATCGCCTTGTCCATGCAGATGAAGGCCTTGCGGTCGCGGAATTTGGCAAAGCTCTCCTCCAGCAGCGCGACCAGCGAGCTGTATTGCGTCGTGTCGATGTCGGTCGGCACGCCGGCCGGATAGTGCTTCAGCCAGATGCGGTCCATTGCGTTTCCCCCTTGGCGGCCCTTTTTGAGCCGAGCTTCTGAAGCTATTGTGCCGACGCCGCGCCCAATGATCGAGGGCTTCGCCCGCGTCACTCCGCCCCGATCAAGTCTTAGACCAGTTGCATCCGCAATTCACGCCCCACGATTCGTGCCGCCCGCTGCAGGCTTTCAATCGTAGCGCTGCCGTTGTCGGGATCGAGCAGGCGATCGACCTGCGCGCGGCTGGTTTTCATCAACTCGGCCATGCGTTGTTTGGTGATCTTCTTCTTCTTCATCTCGGCTGCCAACTGACGCGCAATTACGGACTTGATGGCAACCGCCGTCGCCTCCTCCCGGATGCCGGTTTCGTCAAGCCAGCTTTCGAAGCTCGATCCCAGATGCGGATTCGTGCGAGCCATGATTGCGCCTCCGTCATCCTTTGTCGCGCGATCGCAAGTTCGCCAACCGGGGTCTTCTGCGTCTTCTTTATGAAGGCATGCAGGGCAACAAGCGCTTCGTCATGAAATCCGAAGATGACACGGGCCTCGCGTCTGCTCGGCAGTGAGGATCGGACCTCCCACAACCCACCGCTCAAGGAGCGGCATACCGGCAATCCGACGGGCCACCCAAACTGCACCTTTGCGATATCCCGGCCGATTGTCCGCTTGTCCTCTCTCGGCAAGTCGTTGAGCCAGTCTCGTACCGGCTCCCGCCCTGTGGCCGACCGCCAAAATACCAGCGGAACCGGATGTAAAATCGTCATGGTATGTATCAAAAAAGATGCACTAGTTCAAGTGCGGAGCTTTTAGGATTTAGCGTCGCTCGGCCGCCACAGTCTCCGCCTGCCGCTTCTTCCGCCCCTTCACCCACTCCTCGAAGCGCTGGATCACCACGAACAGCGACGGCACGAACAGCACCGCGAGGCAGGTCGAGGCGATCATCCCGGTGAACACCGTGATGCCGATCGACTTGCGCGCACTCGCGCCCGCGCCCGTCGCGATCACCAGCGGCACGACCGAGAGGATGAACGCGATCGACGTCATCAGGATCGGGCGGAAACGGGCCCGCGCGGCCTCGACCGCGGCCTGCACGATCGGGTGCCCCTCCTTAATGCGCCGCTCGCGTGCGACCTCGACGATCAGGATCGCGTTCTTGGCTGAGAGCGCGATCAGCAGGATCAGGCCGATCTGCACGTAAAGGTTCGCGTCGACCTTCAGCCCGAGCAGCGTGGACGCCGGACCGACCAGCGCCAGCGGTACCGACAGCACGATCGACAGCGGCGCGTACCAGCTCTCGTACTGCCCGGCGAGCACCAGATAGACGAGCAGAAGGCCGAGCCCGAACACCAGGTACATCTGACTGCCGACGAGCTTCTCCTGGTAGGACAACGCGGTCCATTCGAAGCCGGTGCCCGCGGGCAGAATCCGCGCCGCCATCTGCTCCATCAGTGCCATCGCCTCGCCCGACGAGACGCCCTGCACCGGAATGCCGATGACGGTCGCGGTCGGGTAGAGATTGTAAAGACTGATCAGCGGCGGCCCGGTGGTGGGCACGATCTCGGCGAGCGTGCCGATCGGCACAGATTGGCCCTGAGCGTTGCGCACGTTGAGGTTCGATATGTCTTCCGGCCGCAGGCGGAATTTCGCGTCGGCCTGCACGTAGGCCTGGAAGGTACGGCCGAACTTGTTGAACTGGACGACGTAGGTCGATCCCAGGAAGGTCTGGATCGTCGAGAAGACCTGATCGACATTCACGTGCAGGGTCTGCGCCTTCACGCGGTCGACATCGATGCGGTATTGCGGCGCATCGGAGCGGAACGTCGTGATCATGCGCTGAAAGCTGCTCTGGCCCGTGCCCGCCTCGACCATCGCGTTGGCGAGGGTTTGCAGTTTGGCGAAGTCGAAGCTGCCGTCGCGTAGTTCGATCTGCATGGTGACGCCGGACGCATTGCCGACGCCCTGGATCGGCGGCGGCGGAACGACCAGCACGCGCGCGTCCATCACGTCCTGCATCGCGCGGTTCATGCCGATGAACAGCGGGAGCAGATCCTGGCCCTTGCCGCGCTGGCTCCACGGCTTGAGCGTGACGTAAGCGACGCCGGCGCTGGAGAGCGAAGCCGAATTGTCGAGCGGCGAGATGCCGGCGACGGTGACGACCTGGTCGACGCCCGGCGTCTTCCTGGCGATCTCCGCGACCTGATCCATCGCCTTCTGGGTGCGCTCGAGCGACGCCCCGTCGGGAAGCTGCACGGCGACCACCAGATAGCCCTGGTCCTCGATCGGAATGAAGCCGGACGCAACGCGCGACAGGCCGTAGAGCCCGGTGGCGACGATCAGCAGCGCGATCGCGACCGACACCACGCTCGCAGACGCCATGCGGCTAATCAGCCGCGTGTAGCCGCGCTCCAGGACGTCATAGCCCCGGTTGAAGACACGATAGACGAAGTTGCGTTTCTCCGGCGGCACCGGCGCGCGCATCCACAGCGCGGCCTGCGTGGGCTTGAGCGTCGCGGCATTGACGGCGCTGAGCAGCGCGGTCGCCGCGATGACGAGCGCGAACTGCGCGTACATCTTGCCGGTGAGCCCCGGCATGAATGCCGCCGGGATGAACACCGACATCAGCACCAGCGTGATGCCGATGATCGGCCCGAACAATTCATCCATCGCCTTGATCGAGGCGTCGTGCGGGGTGAGGCCTCGCTCGATATTGTGCGCGACGCCTTCGACGATGACGATCGCGTCGTCGACCACGATGCCGATCGCCAGCACGATGGCGAACAGCGTCGAGAGATTGATGGAAAACCCGAGTGCCGCCATCGCGGCGAACGCGCCGATGATCGTCACCGGCACGGTGGTCGCCGGGATCAGCATGGCGCGCCAGTCCTGCAGGAAGATCAGGATGACGACGAGCACCAGCAGCGCGGCCTCGATCAGGGTCAGATAGACTTCCTTGATCGCCTCATCGACGAACTTGGTGGTGTCGAACGGAACCTCGAACACGAGCCCGGCGGGAAATTCGCGCGCGAGCTCCTTCATGCGCGTCTCGACCGCCGTCTGCACGTTGAGCGCATTCGCGCCCGGCGACTGGAAGATCGCGATGCCGGCAGCCGGCCGGTCGTTGACCTTGAAGATCTGTCCGTAGCTCTGCGCGCCGAGCTCGACACGGCCGATGTCGCGCACGCGTGTGATCTCGCCTGCATTGCCGGTCTTGACGATCACGTTCTCGAACTGGTCGGGGTCGGCAAGGCGGCCTTGCACGATCACGGTGTACTGGAACGGCTGGCCGGCCTCGGTCGGCGGTCCGCCGATCTGGCCGGCGGCGACCTGCTGGCTCTGCTGCTGCAATGCCTGCGTGACATCCGACGCGGTCATTCCGCGCGCTTTGAGCTTTTCGGGATCGAGCCAGACGCGGATCGAGTATTGGCCGGCGCCGAAGATCAGCACATTGCCGACACCGGGCAGGCGGGCGAGCTCGTCCTTGAGCCGGATCGTTGCGTAGTTCGCCAGATAAAGGCTGTCGAAGCGCTTGTCGGGCGAGGTCAGCGTCACGAACGACAGGATCGCGGTCGACTGCTTCTGGACGTTGACGCCCTGCTTCTGCACCGCATCGGGCAGCGAGGACAGCGCGGCCGACACGCGGTTCTGCACCAGCACCTGCGCGAAGTTGAGATCGGTGCCGATCTTGAACGTGACGATGAGCGTATAGGTCCCGTCGGACGTGCTCATCGACTGCATGTAGATCATGTTTTCGACGCCATTCACCTGCTGCTCGATTGGCAGCGCCACGGTGTCGATCATGGTGCGGGCGCTCGCGCCCGGATAACGCGTCTGCACCTGCACGGTCGGCGGCGTCACGTCGGGGTATTGCGCAACGGGAAGCGACAGCAGCGCGACCGCGCCGATGACGATCATCAGGATCGCCAGAACGTTGGCGAGAACCGGACGCTCGATGAAGTATTTGGAGATCATCCAGTACGGTCCTCATCCTGAGGAGCCGAGCGAAGCGAGGCGTCTCGAAGGATGGCCGCGCACTCCGGAGCCCGTTGCCATCCTTCGAGACGCGCCCCATAAGCGCGTTTACGCGCGTCTGCGACGCGCGATGGGGCGCTCCTCAGGATGAGGGCCGGTAGCAACCGGCTCATTTCGCAGCGCCTGCTTCCGCCGTCTGCGTCTGCGGGTCGACCTTCTGCCCCGGGACGGCGCGCAGGAGGCCGGCCACCACCACGCGGTCGTCGGGCTTCAATCCGCTCTCGATCACCGCAAGCTCGCCGACTGTCGGGCCGACCTCGACCTTGCGCTGCTCGATCGTGTTGTCGGCGTTTACAATCAGCACATAGCGCCCGGCCTGATCGCTGCCGAGCGCGACGCTCGGCACCAGCAGCGCCGGCGTCTCCTCCAGCGGCACGCGCACGCGCACGAAAAAGCCCGGCAGCATCAGGCGTTGCGTGTTGCCGAGTTCCGCGCGGGCCGCGAGCGTGCCGGTTGCCTGGTTCACGGTCGGGGCGATGTAGTCGAGCTTGCCTTTGTACGGGTACCCGGGGTCGGTCTGTACACCGACCTCCACCGTGGTGCCGAGCAGGTCGGTCGCCTTCTCGCCGCGCTTCTGCAGCATGTCGCGCACGTGCAGCACATCGCGCTCGCTCGCGTTGAAGTTCACCCAGATGGGATCGAGCTGCACGATGGTCGCGAGCACTTGGCCGCCACTGCCGCCGACCAGTTCGCCGACCGAGACCTGACGCGCCGTGACGATGCCATCGAACGGCGCCACCACCCGGGTGTACGCGAGATTGATCTTCGCCTGGCTGGTATCGGCCCGCGCCTGCAGCAGCCGCGCCTTGGCGGTGTCGCGGTTGGCGGTCGAGTTATCGAACGCCGCCTTGGAGGCGGCCTGGCGCTGCACCAGTTCCTGCTGGCGCTCGAAGTCGGCTTCGGTCTGCTTCACCGTCGCTTCCGCCGAGGCTTCGGCCGCCTGCGCCTGCTGCAGCCTGAGCTGGTAGGGCTCGGGCTCGATGGTGAAGAGGTGCTCGCCTTTCTTCACCGCCGCGCCGTCGGTGTATTTGATCTCGGTCAGGAAGCCCTGCACG
The DNA here is from genome assembly GCA_034669145.1 of Hyphomicrobiales bacterium. GTDB lineage: Bacteria > Pseudomonadota > Alphaproteobacteria > Rhizobiales > Xanthobacteraceae > PALSA-894. Next base: position 5,882 of record JAXDNY010000246.1, on the reverse strand, counting down.
CGCGCGACCAGATTGGCCGAATTGACCGCGGCGGCGTTGCCGGTCGCCTCGAAATAGCGCGTGACCTTCCGCTCGACAGGCTTGGCGACCGTCACCGTCGGAGGAGGAGGCGCCACGTAGGTGTTGCTCTGCCCGCACGCCGCAAGCACGCCGAGCGCAGCCAGAGATGCCAGTCGCCGAACCGAAACCATGCGCCCCTCCCGTCACGATCGATGGGCGGGGCTACATTCCGGTGTTCCGGTGGCTCTGACAAGGCAAACGGTTGTGACAAAAACGTGTAATCGCTCAGGCGGCTTGCGCGTCCTGCGCGGGGCCTTGCTCAAGCGCGAAGTCCTCGTCGCGCCAGCCGGTGATCCCCCCTATCATCTCCTTCACGCGATAGCCGAGGCGGGCAAGCTGAATGACGCCCTTATTGGCGCCGTTGCAATGCGGGCCGGCACAGTAGACGACGAACGGCGTGTCCTTGCCGTATTGCGCCATGCGATCGGGCGTCATGGTCCGATGCGGGATGTTGATCGCACCCGGAACGTGGCCCTTGGCAAACGCCTTCGGGCCGCGCACGTCGACCAGCACGAAGTCGGCCCCGGCCTTCAGCGATTCATGCACGTCGTCGCAATCGGTCTCCAGGAGAAGCCGCCGCTCGAAATGCGCGAGCGCGGCGGCCGGGTCCGCAAAGCCGGGGTCGGTAACGGGGGTGGGCATCAAGGCCTCCGGGGTTGGATTCCGGCATCCTAGAGAGCCGGCCGGCCACGCGGAATTGGCCGGAACGCCAAACTACGGTAATATCCAGCCATGCCGCCGCTTGTCGTCACGCTCGCCTATGACCGGCTCGCGCTGTTCGAATTCGGCATCGCGGCCGAATTCTTCGCGCTTTCGCGGCCCGAACTCGATTTTCTGCCCTACCGCTTCGCCGTTGCGGCGGCCGACCCGCCGCCGCTGCGCGCGCTTGGCGGCGTGCGTGTGGATGTCGACGGCGGCCTCGAACTGCTGGCCGACGCGAACCTGATCGTGGTGCCGGGCTGGCGCGATCTTGAAGAAACCCCGCCGGACGCGATCACCTGCGCGCTCCGCGACGCAGCCGAGCGCGGTGCGCGGATCGTGTCGATCTGTTCGGGCGTTTTTTTGCTGGCGCATGCCGGCCTGCTCGACGGCCGCCGCGCCACCACGCACTGGCGCTATACCGAAAAGCTCGCGCGGCTATTCCCTTCGATCCGGGTCCAGCCTGACGTGCTCTATGTCGACGAGGGCAACGTGATGACCTCGGCCGGCTCCGCCGCCGGCATCGATCTCTTGCTGCACCTCGTGCGCAAGGATTACGGGCCGCACGTGGCGAATGCGTTCGCGCGCCGCATGGTGGTGCCGCCGCATCGCGACGGCGGGCAGTCGCAGTTCGTCGTGCAGCCGATCGCGGTGCGCACCAACGACCGCATCGCGAGCGTGGCCGACTGGATGGCAGGCCATCTCGGCGACGCGATCACCATCGAGGCGCTGGCCGACCGCGCCGCCATGAGCGTGCGCACCTTCACGCGGCGCTTCCGCGCTGCGACCGGCGCCGCGCCGATCGAATGGCTGATCCGCCTGCGCGTGCGCCGTGCACAGGACCTGCTCGAAACAACCGACGCGTCGATCGACCGCGTCGCCAGCGTCGCGGGCTTCGGCGCGCCCGAAACACTGCGCCATCATTTTCGCAAGGTGGTCGGCACGAGTCCGTCGGCGTGGCGCAGTTCGTTTCGCGGCAAGGCGGCGTGATCGCTCGGCGTGAGGTGCGGCGCTCCGCAAATGAGGCGGCCGCGGCGGCCTACTTCCTCTTATTCAAGCTGGCCGGGGTCGGTGACCGGCCACTCGGTACATCGCGTGATTTGCAGGCGGACATTTTGCCCATCTCGGCGGTCGCGCTCGCTTGGTCGTTATAGGCGCCGTCGCCGACAGTTACTTGTCCGTCTTCTTTCGCTGGCCATGGACTGATAGTGCAGGAATGCTTTGCGGTATCCTGTATGATGTAGAACTCAGCAGCCGAAGCAGGCGCCGCCATTAGGACGATGGGCAGACAAACAAACAACGCACGCATGATATCCCCCGCTCAACTCTAGCAAGAACAGCCTACTGCGGTTCCGGCTATGTGAAAAGGCCCATCTTCGTTCTCAAAAGGGACCCATGGGTATCGAGAGGGGTCAGCACTCAAACTTGAGGCGAACATATCGTGAACATTTCAATCCGCGGATCAACGCTCTGCCGGGGCTAAAACAAAACCGGCGCCACAAGGGCGCCGGTCCGTAATCCGTAGTCTTAATCGTTCGATCACGAACTCGCGTTGAGCACCGTCACCGAGCGGCGGTTCTGCGACCAGCACGAGATGTCGTTGCACACCGCGACCGGGCGCTCCTTGCCGTAGGAGATGGTGCGCATGCGGTTGCTCTCGACGCCGCGCGAGGTGAGATAATCGCGCACCGCCTGGGCGCGCCGGGCGCCGAGCGCGATGTTGTATTCGCGCGTGCCGCGCTCGTCGGCGTGGCCTTCGACCGTGAAAGCGTAACGGTTGTAGCGGCCGAGCCACTGCGCCTGCTTGTCGAGCGTGGCGATCGACTGCGGGGTGAGCTCGGAGGAATCCGACTCGAAGAACACGCGGTCGCCGACGTTGACGACGAAATCCTGCGCGCTGCCGGGCGCCGCGTTGCCGGCTCCGAGGCCTGCATTCGCGCCCGCCATCTGGTTCGGATTGTTGGCGCAGGCCGCCAGCGAAAGCCCCGCGACGATCATCGCGGCGAATCTCATCGCGCGTGCAAAACTCATGTCGATCATTCCCGTGCCTCCTTCATCACACTACCGGGGCAATGCATGCTCTTAGCTCTACCGGGCGTTCGTTAAGCGAACGTTCCATCAACCTTGATGAGCCCTTGCAGAGCCCCCTAAACGCGACCACCCGGCGTAAACAATTCAGAATGGTTAATGCGGTATGAACGCGGCGGGAAAGCGGCAGCGTGAGTTCCCTGCGTTCCGGGTTTCATCGATCAGCTCAGCAGCGGCGACCACGCCGGATCGGACGCGAATGCCGGCGTCGGAATTTTCTGTTCGTTGCGGCCGGTCACGTCGATCGAATAGAGCGACGGCCCGCCGCCGGAATCGCGGAAGAACATCAGCACGCGGCCGTTCGGCGCGAAGGTCGGCCCTTCATTGTGGTAGCCGGAGGTGAGCAGGCGCTCGCCCGACCCGTCCGGCTTCATGATGCCGATCGAGAATTGACCGCCGCCCTGTTTGGTGAAGGCGATGAAGTCGCCCCTCGGCGACCAGACCGGCGTCGAATAGGAGCCTTCGCCGAAGCTGACGCGCTGCGCGGCGCCGCCATTCGCGCCCATGACATAGATCTGCGGGCGGCCGCCACGGTCGGACTCAAAACAGATACGTCCGCCGTCGGGCGCATAGCAGGGCGCGGTGTCGATCGCGGCGGTGTCGGTTAATCGCGTGGTGCGCTTGGACTGCAGATCCATCACGTAGATATTGGAGTTCGACCCCTGCTGCAGGCTCATGATCACCTGCTGTCCGGTCGGGGAAAAGCGCGGCGAAAAGCTCATGCCGGGAAAATTCCCGACAATCTCGCGCTGTCCGGTCTCGATATTGAGCAGGAACACGCGCGGGTCGCCCTGGCCGTAGGACATGTAGGTGATGTCCTGCGTCGAGGGCGAGAAGCGCGGGGTGAGCACGAGGTCATCGCCGCGCGTCAGATAGCGCACATTGGCGCCGTCCTGATCCATGATGGAAAGCCGCTTGACGCGGCGCTCCTTCGGCCCGGTCTCGTCGATGAACACGATGCGCGTGTCGAAATAACCCTTCTCTCCGGTCAGGCGCTCGTACACCTGGTCGGACACGATGTGCGCGATGCGCCGCCAGTTGTCCGGCGTGGTGAAATATTGCTGGCCGGTGAGCTGCTGGCCCGAGCTCACGTCCCACAGGCGAAACTCGACCTTGAGCCGGCCGTCGCCCTGGCGCGTGACGCGCCCGGTGATCAGCCCCTGCGCGTTGATGGTGCGCCAGTCGGGAAAGCGCGGCAGCACGTCGAAGCTCGTGATCTTCTCGATATACGCCGCGGGATCGATCGGCGCGAACAGGCCGGAGCGGCGCAGGTTCGCGGCGATGACCTGCGTGATGCCACGCGCGACCTCGGTGTCGCCTGGCGTGCCGCCGACGAAATCCGGGACCGCGATCGGCAGCGGCGCCACATTGCCCTGCGTCACGTCGAGCCGCAGCTGTGCGGCCGCCGGCAACGCGAGCATCGTCCCGGCCGATGCGGCGGCGCCGAGCGTGAGCACACGCCGGCGGGTGAACCCGGAGCGGAATTGAACCGTAGGCATCATGGGCATCAAGGTCTCTCTGGCGGCGTCTTATCCACGGAACATGTCGCGCGGATCGAAGTCGACGATGACATCCTTCCAGGCTTCGTATTTCGCCGCGGGAAGGAATGTGTAGGGCGCACACGTGCGCACCGCGCGCAACGCGCTCTCGGACGCGGTGACGAAAGCCGGATGGCTGCCGCTGTTCATGAGCCTCGGCTCGGCCAGCAGGCTGCCGTCCTGCTTGAACTGGATGCGCACCGTCACGATCAGGTCGCGCGCTTCGGCAACGCCGACGGGCACGTTCCAGCATTGGCGCAGCCGCGCACGCAGCGCATCGATCTCGTTCTGCGACAGCGCCACGGCCGTTCCGGTCGCGGTGCCGAGCGCGGGGGTATTGCTCAGCGTGTCGCCGGTCGCCGACTTGCGCTGCGGATCGCGCTTGTCGAGCAGGGCCGCGATGCGGCTCGCATCGAACTTGGGCTGCGGTTTCGGCGGCTCGACCTTCTTTTGCTGCGTCTCCGCCTTCTGCTGCGTCTTCGGATCGGGCTTCTTGGTGTCTTTCTTCAAGGCCTCGGCAATCGGATCGATCTTCTGCTCCGGCTCCTTGGCGAACGCCTGCTTCGGCTCGGGCTTCGCCTGCGGCTGCGGCGTCGGCGGTTTCGGCTCCGCCTTCTTCTTCTCCTCCGGCGGTTTCGGCGGCTGCACCTGATCGGGGGTCGCCACGATCTCGGGCTTGTTGTCGACGATCTTGGCGTTCTGCTCTTCGACGGGTTTCGCCTCGGCGACCTTCTCAACCAGGGGCTTCGGCGCCTCGGCCTTCGGCGCGGTCTTGATGCCGTTGGTGATCTGCGAGAAGTCGCTCGCCGAAATGATATCCGTGCTGATGAAGTCCGGCGGCGGCGCGCTCAGCGGCCTGGTGGCGAACGTGACGAGACCCCACGCGAGCACCGCCCCGTGCAAGACAGCCGATATGGTCCACCCGGCTTTCATCCGTCAGGAGCCCTGCTCGACCTCCGTCACCAGCGCGACGCGGCGGAAGCCTGCCGCCGACAGCCGTCCCATCACGCGCATCACTGTACCGTAATCCACCTTCCTGTCGCCACGCACATAGATGCGCTCGTCGTTGCCGCCCCGCGCCTGCGTGATGGCCTGCAGCTTGGGCACCAACTCGTCCATCTTGATCTCGGAATTCTGCAGATAGACCTCGCCCTTGGTGTTCACCGACACCGTGAGCGGTTCCTTGTCCTGATCGAGCGACTTCGCCTGGGTCTGCGGCAGGTCGATCGGCACGCCGACGGTCAAGAGCGGCGCCGACACCATGAAGATGATCAGCAGCACCAGCATCACATCGACCATCGGGGTGACGTTGATTTCGGCCATCACGGGCTTCCGCCGATGGCGCCGCTTGCCGACCGCGATGGTTGCCGTTGCTCCGCCCGCTGCCACGCAATCCCCCTCAGGCCGCTTCGTCGATCTGCCGCGACAGGATCGCGGCAAACTCGTCGGCGAAGCCCTCCAGCCGTCCGGCCTGCTTGTTCACCTCGGAGACGAACT
>JAXDNY010000245.1:0-54021 GCA_034669145.1 Hyphomicrobiales bacterium | reverse complement strand
TTTCACGCGGCGTGCCCGCACCGCGCGGCTTGAGCAGCGCAGCGTGCCCGCACTGCGCTGTTGAGAGATTGAGGTTCTCTCTTGACAGTGATGTTTGTGGGTTAGTTTGGCGTGATGTGGGCCGGGTCAAGGCATTTTCGCCCAAGTTGAGTGCATGATTTGTGGCGCGTCATGAGACTCTGATTACGATCAGCCTGCGAATGGTTTGAAAAGTCAGCGCGAATGAGCGTGGACCTTTCGTTGGCCATTCCGGGGCCGAGCAACGCGAGGAGCCCGGAATCCATAACCACGAAAACCTCCGTGTCGCTCCGCCTGCGTTCCAATCTCGCTCCTTCTGGCTATGGATTCCGGGCTCGCGCTTCGCGCGCCCCGGAATGACTCGCGGAGGCGTTAGCCAACGCTCCGCCGCCCTGTTGTTTGGCTCGGCGTGGGCACCGCCTGTCCCTTTTTCCTCATCCCTCGAAAGGGAAATGGAGCGCACCGATCACGCCGCGCCGCGCCCGGGACACGCAGAGCTTGCGCGGCATCCACCCGCTTGCGATACTTCAACTCCTGCGGGAAGGGAAAATCTCATGGCCGACAGCAAGATCGACCCTTTCGATGTTGGCGCGCTGGAGCGCGCGGTCAACGATTCCGCGACGCGCGTATCGGCGATCTGGTTGAGCTTCGTGGCGTTCTCCGCGTACCTCGCGGCTGCGGCCTCGAACATCTCGCACCGCCAGCTGTTCCTCGAAGACCCAATCAAGCTGCCGACCATCAACATCGATCTGCCGCTTGTCGCGTCCGCGATCCTGCTGCCGCTGCTCTTCGTGATCTACCACGTCTACGTCTTGCTGCAGGTGGTCCTGCTGGCGCGCACGGCCGCCGCGTACAACGAGGCGATCGAGCGCGCCGCCCCCGACACCACCGATAGCACGCGCGTGCGGCAGCGGCTCGGCAATACGCTGTTCGCGCAGCTGTTCGCTGGCTCGCCGCGCGAGCGCGAAGGCGTGCTCGGCTGGCTGTTGCGCGCCATGACCTGGATCACGCTGGCGATCGCGCCGGTGTTCGTGCTGATCCTGTTCGAGATCCGTTTCCTGCCCTATCACGGCGCGCTGGTGACCTGGACGCATCGCGCATTGATTACGATCGACCTGCTCGCAATCCTCCTGCTCTGGGCCGGCGCGGTCGACGTGCGGCGCAACATCGCGCTGCGCTCGCTGATGCACGACTGGAAGACCGCGCTCGGCGCCGCCGTTATCGTGCTGCTCGCCTGCACATTGGTAACGTTTCCGGGCGAGCTTGGACGCTTCTGGGTCGGCGCATTTGCGGAGTCGAACGCGTCCGAGGGCGAGGTCGCCGAATGCCGCATCCCATGGATATTCAGCGCGGCGGGGACCGGGTACGACCGGCTGGTGTTGCGCGGCGAAGACGTCGTCGACGACGAGAAGCTCAAGCGCATCGTCGAGGTCGCGAAAGCAAATGGCCAACCGGCTTATGCCAGCGAACGGACGCGCGTCTTCCGCGGCCGCGACCTGCGCTGCGGACGGTTTTCGGGTTCCGATCTGCGCCACGTCGACTTCAGTCAGTCCGATCTCACCGGCGCCATCCTGCGGGGCGCGCGCCTCGAAGGCACAACGTTTTCCGGCGCCCGACTGAACGGCGCGATCCTCGACGGGGCGCAACTGCAGGAAGCGTTCTTCGGCACGTCGGGCAACCTCGCCGAAGCGCGCGTCGGCAAGCCGAAATCCGAAGACGAGGACCCACCCGACTCCATCAGACAGGCCGGCGCGGACAGACCCGAAGTCGAGCTGGGCCCGGCCGAGCTGTCGGGAATCTACCTGAGAGGTGCGCAGCTGCAGGGCGCGCATCTCAAGGGAGTTACGCTCGACGACGCCAACCTGACCGGCGCCCGACTTGAAGGCGCGCTGCTGGAGTCCGCGTCGATGCGGCGGGCGAAGTTACCGCGGGCGGTGCTCGCCGGCGCGCGGCTCGACTCCGCGATCTTACACGGCGCGGTGCTGCAATCGGCCAACCTGGACGGGGCCTCGCTCGACAATGCCCACCTCCAAGGTTCAAGGCTGACCATGGCCTCGCTGCGCGGGGCCTCGCTCAGACATACCGAGATGCAGGGCCTGAAGCTGTTTCGTACCGACCTGGAAGGGGCTGTTCTCTACCGCACGCAGCTGCAGGGCGCGTTGTTCGACCGCACCCTTCTCAAGGCGGCCACCTTTGTCGAAGCGCAATTGCAGGGTACGCGATCGGACAATGCGCAGTCGCAACAGGCAATGTTCTGGCGTTCCTATCATGGGAACAGCAGGAATGTGACCTGCACGCCGGGCCGCGTCTTCGCGCCGAACAACGACGCCATCGTCGAGATGGTGTGGGATGCGCAGATTGGAAACACGCGCGAGCGCGGACCGAAACCGGTTCCGGCCAATCAGGAGTCGATCGCGGACTTCGCCAAGCGCACTTACGCCGGCATGCCCGACAGCGAGCAGTTGCAGAAGGAGCTGGCCGCCGCCCTGAGCCAGGCGCGTGACGAACAAGGTGTCGAGCGGCTGCATCGATGCGCGAATCCGGTCCTGGGATCGGCCGACGCGCACATGGGCCTGACCGCGGACTTGCTGCGACTCGTCTGCCAGCGGCGTCCGACGACGAAATATGCGGCACTCGGCATCTATCAGAATTGGATCGACAATCATGGCGCGCTCGGCTCGCCGCATGCTGAAATTGCCGTCGCGCTCACCACCGAACTTCGGAAGATGCTCGAAGATAAGGACGGCCTGAGATGCGCAGGCCTTGAGCATTACGACCTCAAAATGCGGGCGCGGGTGTTCGAAGTGTCGTACGAAAAGCCCAACTAGAGGCACCTTGTCCGCCGGCTGCTGCAAGATCCAGCGCTCGAGGTCGTTGGCGAGTTCACTTCCCGATCCACTTGCGCTAAATACTCCCATCGAATCCCGCTTACCCACGCCCGTTCGTGGGAGTGAGCAACAGGAGTGAACCATGGCCGACTCTGCCGGCGCCCCAGCCGCGCCCTCTTCCGCGAAAAGCGTCGCCCTGACCTTTCCCGACGGCGCGCGCCGCGAATACCCCGACAACATCACCGGCCTCCACATCGCGAAGGGCATCTCGCCCTCGCTCGCCAAGCGCACCGTCGCCATGGCGCTCGACGGGCAGTTGGCTGACCTCTCCGACCCGATCGGCCACGACGCCAAAATCGAGTTCGTCTCGCGCGAGGACCCGCGCGCGCTCGAGCTGATCCGCCACGACGCCGCGCACGTGCTGGCGGAAGCCGTGCAGTCGCTCTGGCCCGGCACGCAGGTGACCATCGGGCCGGTGATCGAGAACGGGTTCTATTACGACTTCTTCCGCAACGAGCCGTTCACGCCGGAAGACTTTCCGGCGATCGAGAAGAAGATGCGCGAGATCGTCGCGCGCGACAAACCCTTCACCAAGGAGGTGTGGTCGCGCGAGCAGGCCAAAGAGGTGTTCGGCGACAAGGGCGAACGCTTCAAGGTCGAGCTCATCGACGCAATTCCCGAGGATCAGTCGCTCAAGATTTACAAGCAAGGCGACTGGTTCGACCTCTGCCGCGGCCCGCACATGACGAGCGTCGGCAAGGTCGGCAACGCGTTCCGGCTGATGAAGGTCGCGGGCGCGTACTGGCGCGGCGATTCGAACAACCCGATGCTCACCCGCATCTACGGCACCGCGTTCGCCAAGCAAGACGAACTCGACGCGTACCTGAAACAGATCGAGGAGGCCGAGAAGCGCGACCACCGCAAGCTCGGCCGCGAACTCGACCTGTTTCACTTCCAGGAGGAAGGTCCCGGCGTCGTGTTCTGGCACGCCAAGGGCTGGTCGCTGTTCCAGTCGATCATCGCCTACATGCGCCGCCGCCTCGAAGGCGACTACGACGAAGTGAACGCGCCGCAAATGCTCGACAAGTCGCTGTGGGAGACTTCGGGGCATTGGGGCTGGTTTCGCGAGAACATGTTCGCCGCGCAGTCCGCGGGCGATGAGGCCGAGGACAAGCGCTGGTTCGCCATCAAGCCGATGAACTGCCCGGGTCACGTGCAGATCTTCAAGCACGGACTGAAAAGCTATCGCGACCTGCCGATACGCATGGCCGAGTTCGGCATCGTGCACCGCTACGAGCCCTCGGGCGCACTGCACGGGCTGTTGCGCGTGCGCGGCTTCACGCAGGACGACGCGCACATCTTCTGCACCGAGGAGCAGATGGCCGACGAGTGCCTGAAGATCAACGACCTGATCCTCTCGGTCTACGCGGATTTCGGCTTCACGGCGGACCTTGTGGTGAAGCTCTCGACGCGGCCGGAGAAGCGCGTCGGCTCGGATGCCTCGTGGGATCACGCCGAGGACGCGATGGGACGCGTGCTGAAGCAGATCGCCGACCAATCGGCTGGCCGGATCAAGACCGCGATCAATCCGGGCGAAGGCGCGTTCTACGGACCGAAGTTCGAGTACGTGCTGCGCGATGCGATCGGCCGCGACTGGCAGTGCGGCACCACGCAGGTGGACTTCAACCTCCCCGAACGCTTCGGCGCGTACTACATCGACGCGCATGGCGAGAAGAAGCAGCCCGTGATGGTGCACCGCGCGATCTGCGGCTCGCTCGAGCGCTTGATCGCCCTGCTGATCGAACATCATGCCGGCCACTTTCCGCTCTGGCTGGCGCCGAAGCAGATCGTGATCGCGACCATCACGTCGGACGGAGACGATTACGCGCGCGAGGTGCTCAAGGCCGCCAAGCGCCTCGGGCTGCGCGCCGACCTCGACCTGCGCAACGAGAAGATCAACCTCAAGGTCCGCGAGCACTCGTTGCAGAAGGTGCCGGCGCTCCTCGTCGTCGGCCGCAAGGAGGCGGAGACCAAAGCTGTCTCGATCCGCCGCCTCGGCTCGGAGAAGCAGACCGTGATGCCGCTCGACGCGGCGCTCGCGGCGCTCGCCGACGAGGCCGTGCCGCCGGACGTGAAGCGGCTGCGCGCAGCCGCGTGAGCTACTCCGCGGCGGCCTCGATCCCGAGCGGCCAGCTCGATGCGCGCTTCGGGCGCGTGAGCGTCGCGATGAAACGCTCGGCCCAGTGCGCAATGTCGTTGCGGGTGAGCGTCTCGAGCAGCGTTGTGTGGCGCGCGCGGCGTTCGTCCAGCGGCATCCCGAGCGCGCGATCGATCGCGGTCGCCACCGCCTCGGTGTCGTACGGATTGACCAGCAGCGCTTCCTTGCACTCATGCGCGGCGCCGGCGAAGCGCGACAGCACCAGCACGCCCGGATCCTCCGGGTCCTGCGCGGCGACGTATTCCTTGGCGACGAGGTTCATGCCGTCGCGCAGCGGCGTCACCAGCCCGGCGCGTGCCCCGCGATAGAAGCCCGCGAGCGCGGTGCGGCTGTAGGCGCGATTGACGTAACGGATCGGCGTCCAGTCGGCCTCGCCGTAGGCGCCGTTGATGCGGCCCGCCGCCTGGCTGACCATCTGCTCCATCGCCAGGTATTCGGGAATTTCGCTACGGCTCTTCGGGGTGATCTGCAGATAGGTCACCTTGCCGCGCCAGTCCGGATAGCTGCGCAGGAACTGGTCATAGGCATCGAGCCGCAGGTTGAGCCCCTTGGAGTAGTCGAGCCGGTCGACCCCGATGATCATGGCGCGGCCGGCGAGGCTGCCGATCACGTTCTGCACGAAACTCGACTTGATCGCGCGCCGCGCAGTCTTCGCGAAATGCTCGGTCTCGATCCCGACCGGAAACGCATCGACGCGCACCTCGCGATCGCCGACCGGGAAAGAGAAGTCGCGGTTGTGCAGGCCGCATTCGCGCGTGAGATAGCGGGTGAAGTTGAAGGCGTCGTCGCCGGTCTGGAAGCCCACGAGATCGTATTCGGTGAGCGTCGGGATCAGCCGCTCATGGCCGGGCAGCGCGGTCAGCACTTCCGGCGGCGGACAGGGAATGTGCAGGAAATAGCCGATGCGATTGCGGTGCCCGCGCGCCCGCAACATGCTTGCCAGCGGGATCAGGTGATAGTCATGGACCCAGACGAGGTCGTCGGGGCGCAGGATCTTGTCGAGCTCGGTCGCGAAGTGCTCGTTGACCCGCATGTAGCCGGACAGATCGCGGCGCGAGAATTCGGCAAGGTCGAAGCGGTAATGCAGCACCGGCCATAGCACGCGGTTGGCGAAGCCGTTGTAATATTCCTTGTAATCCTCCGCCCCGAGGCTGGTCACCACATAGTCGATGTTGTCGTCACGAACCGTGCTCGTCTCGGCGGCCTCGCCTTTGCGGGCGATCTTGCCGCTCCAGCCGAACCACACGCCCTCGCGATGCCGCAACGCAGCCTGGACGGCCACTTCGAGGCCGCCTGCCCGCCCGTTCGCCTTGCCGTCCGGGACGGCGACGCGATTGGAGACTACGACGAGCCGCGCCAATAGCGATCCTCCCAGCTTTTCGACAGCCGGATCGCGCTCAAGATGATGCCTGCCATCGAATAAGTTTGTGGGAAATTGCCCCAAAGTTCACCCGTGACCGGATGCACGTCCTCCGACATCAGCCCGTAACTGTTGCGCAGCTTGAGCGCGTCGATGAACATGTCGCGCGCGTCCTCCTTGCGGCCGATCGCCCACAACGCATCGACCAGCCAGAAGCGACAAATCAAAAAGGCCGTCTCGGGTAATCCGAAATCGTCGGCACTGGTGTACCGCATAACGTTCAGATCGCGTTTAAGTTCACGCTCGATCGCATTGACCGTAGAGACAAAACGCGGGTCCGAGGCCTCCACGGCGCCGAGTTCGGAGAGCAACAGCACGCTTGCATCGAGATCGTCCGACCCGAACGCGGCCGTGAACGCCTGGCGCTGGGGATTCCAGGCCTTCTCCATCATTTCGCGATGAATCCTTGCCGCGTGCTCGCCCCAATAGGCCGCGCGATCGTCGAGCCCGAGATGCGCCGCGATCGCCTCAAGCCGCTGGCAGCCGGCCCAGCACATGGCGACCGAATGCGTGTGGATGCGCTTGCGCCCGCGGTACTCCCAAATTCCCGCGTCCGGCACGAACGCGAGTTCGGCCGCCTTTTCGCCGAGCGGCTCGAGGCGGCGAAAGAGGTTCTCGCTGCCCATGCGCGGCAGGCGGCGGTCGAAGAACATCGGCGTCGCCGCAAGGATCGCGCTGCCATAGGTGTCGTGCTGGTTCTGCGCCACCGCCGCGTTGCCGATGCGCACCGGCCCGTCGCCGCGATAGCCCTTCAGGTCGGCGACGACGCGCTCTTCCAGCGGGTCGGTCGAGACGATGCTGTAGACCGGCTGAAGCTCTCCGGTTTGCCCGGCCACGATGGTCAGGATGTAATGGATGTAGTTTTCCATGGTGCGGGTCGCACCGATGCGATTGAGCGCCCGGACGACGAAATAGGCATCGCGCAGCCAGCAGAACCGGTAATCCCAGGTGCGTCCCGATCCCGGCGCTTCGGGGATCGATGTGGTATGTGCCGCGATGATCGCGCCGGTCTCCTCGAACGCCGAGAGCTTCAGCGTGATCGCGGCGCGGATCACGGCGTCCTGCCACTCGTACGAGATGCCGAGCCGGCGGATCCATTCCTGCCAGTGGTCGCGCGTGCGATCGGCGAACTCCCGGCAGGTGTTGGCGAGATCGCCCTCGAACGGCGTGTCGGCGCCGAACACCAGATGCAGCGGATGCGACAGCACGAACGGGGATTCGCGGTCGATGTAGGCGAGCGGCGCATCGGAGGTCAGCCGGATCGTTTCGCCGCCGGTATAGCGGATGTGGTTGCTGCCGAAGGCCCGCTGCATGTTCGCCTGGCCGTGGCCCGAGGTCGGGCGGAAGCGGATCGTGATGCGCGGCAGGCCTGCGATCGGCTCGATGGTGCGCATCAGCTGGGGCGGGCGAAACGTGCGTCCGAATTGTTCGAAGCGCGGCGCGAAATCGGTGATGCGCACCGCGCCGCCCTGATTGTCGGTCAGCACGGTCGTTACGAGCGCGGTGTTGCGCACATATTCCGAATGCGCCGACACGAAGCCGTCGAGCACGACGTCGGTAAAACCCTTCTCCTCGTCGGCGGCGAGCAGCCGGCAGAACACCGGATCGCTGTCGAAGCGCGGGAAGCACCACCACACGATCCGCGCCAGCGGATTGACCAGCGCGGTGGTCCGCCCATTGCCGATGACGGCGAGATCGAGGTTCTGCTGAGCAACCGCGGCGTTGACGGTCTGGTGGACGTTCATCGCTTCTCCTTGCCGGCTCGCACCATTTCGGCAATCCAGCGCCGCACGGCCGTGGGCGTCTCGAACATTCCGGCGATGCCCTGCACTTCACGGCCGACCGAGAAGCCGACCCCATCGAACTCGGGCATGACGTCGAACGCCGCTTCATCCGTCACGTCGTCGCCGATGAAGATCGGCCGGCGCCCTTTGAACGGTTCGTGCTGCATCAATTCGCGCACCGCCGTACCCTTGTTGAAGGACGGCTGCTTCACCTCGACGACGGATTTCCCCGGCAGAATTTCCAGCCGCGCCGACGTGAAGCGCGCACATACCGCGCTCACTGCATCGCGCACCTCATGACCGAGATGCGGGACCTGCCGGTAGTGGATGGCGATCGAATAGCCCTTGTCCTCGATCAACACCCCCGGCCTGTCGTCGGCGATGCCGGCGATCTCCGCCTTGAGCTGCGGATCGAGGAAAGTCGTCGTGCGGCGCACCGTGCCGTCGGCCTGACGCAATTCGGCGCCGTGAACCGCGATGCTCGGCAGTTTCAGCGGCGCGAAGAACAAATCGAGTTCGGCGAGCGGCCGGCCGCTCACGAACGCCAGCGCCCCGCCGACGCGTTTCGACAGCAGTTCGAGCGCCACCGTCAGATCGGGCGGAACCACGACCTCAAGCGGCGTCGGCGCGAGGTCGAGGATCGTCCCGTCGACATCGAGCAAAACGGCCCGGGAAGGCAGCGTAACGGCGTCAATGAACAATTCGCGCTCCAAATTGTGACTTTTGATTGAATACACGCGGCGCGGCAACGCCCGCGAGAGGCCCGAAAGGACTAACGGGACAGGACTTCAATTTCCCGGTCGAAGCCTGGTTCCACTTTGAATTTGCCGTTGTAGACCTTGCCTTCGTTGCGGGCGACCACCGAATAGTCGCCTTCGGCCAGAATCACCTTGGGAAAGGCGCCGATCGCCTCTTTCACGATGTCGCCGCCGGGGGTGAGCACCGACCACTGGGTGTTGGCCAGCGCCTCGCCGCCGCGCTCGTTGACGAGTTTCAGGGTAATCACGGCCGCACGGTGGTTAACCACCACGTCGGTCAGCTTGCCGGATTGCACCCGGATGTCGGAGCGCACCGTCGCGTTGCTGTCGCCGTAATTGGACACGACGTGATAGGTGCCTTCAGGCAGCAGCAGCACATCCGTGGTGGCGATGCCGGAGGCGAGCGGACGCTTGTCCCCGCCTTCGAACTGGCTGCCGCGAAAGACTTCGAACGTGATCTGGCCCGGAGGAATGCGGCTGTCGCCGACCCGCCCCTCGAAGCGCGCACCGCCGGCCACCAGTTCGAAGCTCTCGCGCACGGTTTCGGAGCGCAGCTGCACCTTCTTGGCCGCCGTCGCGAGACCGAAGCTGACATGCACGACGTAGCTGCCGGGCGGCAGCACGAAGATCGGCGCGGCCGCGCGCTCCTCACGCAGCAGGCGGAAGACGCCGCCTGGATCGGGCTTGTCGGGATAGATGCGCCAGTGCAGCCCGCCGTTGATGCCGGGCGTCTCCTTGCCGAAGCGCGCGCTGACCATGAGGGCCACTTGTCCGGCCGGCACCATCGGTACCGCCGGAATGGCGGCGGGCGACGGCGCGGCCGGGGGTGCAGCTTGCGGCGGCGGCAGCGCGACCGGCTGAGCCGGCGGCGGCGCGAGCTGCAGCGGACTGGATGGGGTTTGCGGCGCGAGCACGCCCGATCCTGAGCCCGGCGGCATCAGGTTCTGGCTCGGCCCGATCGAGCCGGGCGGGCGCGGCACCGAGTCGAAGCCCGGCGGCGTCAACTGCGCGAAGACCGCCCCCGACCAACCGATCGCCAGGGCGCACGCCATGAGCAGCGCCGCCACGCGTGGGCGGCCCCGCGCCGTGGGGACGGTCGGCCATGCAATCATGACCCCGTTTACCGCTGGAAATCGGGCGAATTCAAGCCGTTCACCGCGGTTTGTCACGATCACGGCGGCATGGTACGCGCAAATACCTGCGGAGCCACGCATGCCTGACGCTATCGACCTGTTGAAGACGCGGCGGTCCGTGAAGCCGATCGAGCTCGACGGCCCGGGACCTGCGGCGGCTGAGCTCGAGACGCTGCTCACGGTTGCCTCCCGTGTGCCGGACCATGGCAAGCTCACGCCTTGGCGCTTCATCGTGTTCGACGGCGATGCGCGGCACAAAGCCGGCGCCGCGATCGAGGCGATCTTCAAGGCGGGTCACCCCGAGGCAACCGCGGACCAGATCGCATTCGAGCGCAACCGCCTGGCGCGCGCGCCGCTGGTGATCGCCGTGGTGAGCCGCGCCGCGCCGCATGTGAAGATCCCCGAATGGGAGCAGGTGCTCTCCGCCGGCGCTGCCGCGATGAACCTGGTGACCGCCGCGCATGCGCTCGGCTACGCGGCGAACTGGATCACCGAATGGTACGCCTACGATCGCCGCGTGCTCGACGCACTCGGGGTCGGCGCGAGCGAAAAAATCGCGGGCTTCGTGCATATCGGCCGGGCGGTGAAGCCGCCGGAAGATCGCCCGCGGCCGCCGCTTGGAGAAATCGTCACGCGATTCGAAGGTTAATGCGAGGGGCTCATGTTCTACACGACCGAGAAAAACGACCACGGCCTGCCGCACGATCCGTTCAAGGCGATCATCGCGCCCCGCCCGATCGGCTGGGTCACCAGCATGAGCGCGAGCGGCGCGATCAATCTCGCGCCCTACTCATATTTCAACGGCATCAAGAGCCGCCCGCCGATGGTCATGTTCGCGAGCGAAGGCCGCAAGGATTCGCTGGAGTTCGTCGAGGAGACGAAGGAGTTCGTCTGCAATCTCGCGACCTGGGATCTGCGCGATCAGATGAACCACACCTCCGCGCCCTACCCGCGCGGCGTCAACGAACTGACCGAGGCAGGCCTCACGCCCGCGCCATGCCGGCTGGTGAAGGTGCCGCGCGTCGCCGAAGCGCCGTGTGCGCTCGAATGCAAGTGGCTGCAGACGGTCGAATTAAAGGATCTCAACGGCCGTGCGATGGACGGCTGGGTGGTGTTCGGTCAGGTGGTCGGCGTGCACATCGACGAGCGCTACATCCGCAATGGGCTCCTCGATACGGCCGCGATGAAGCCGATCGCGCGCGGCGGCTATCACGACTATTCGGTACTGACGGAAAGCTTCACCATGCGGCGGCCGGCAAGTGTCGCCGACACGGTTGCGCCCGGTGCGGTGCGCGAAGCCGTCAAGGCCGGTTAGACGGAACTCCGGTTCCATCGCGGCGTTAACCGGTCGCCTGACCGGGCGGGCGACCTGCCTTTCACCATATCGGCGGCAAGCAATTGCGTGCCGGGCGCGATGCGCCAAATATTGCGTGAAAGGAAACGAACGTGTTCCACTTTCTCCAACGCGGCGGACAGGATGGCGATCAGGCCGTGGACGTGGACGCGCACGCACCCGCCGAGACAGCCCCACAACGGCCGAGCATCGGGCTCGTGCTCGGCGGCGGCGCCGCGCGCGGCTTTGCCCACATCGGTGTCATCCGCACGCTGATCGCCAAGGGATACACCCCCGACATCATCGCCGGCACCTCGATCGGCGCGGTCGTCGGCGGCTGCTATGCGGCCGGCAAGCTCGACGCTGTGGAGCAATGGGGCCGCAGCCTCACGCGGCGCAGTCTGCTCAGCTACCTCGACCTGAATTTCAGCGGCTCCGGCCTGCTCAGTGGCGGGCGTCTGTTCGAGAAACTGACCGATGCTGTCGGCGAGATCGCAATCGACGAATTGCCCATCCGCTTCGCCGCGATCGCAACCGAGATCGGGACCGGCCACGAGATCTGGATCACACGCGGAAAGCTGGTCGACGCGCTGCGCGCCTCATACTCGCTGCCGGGCGTCTTTCCCGCCGTGCAGATCGGCGAGCGCTGGCTGATGGACGGCGCCCTGGTCAATCCCGTTCCGGTGTCGGCCGCGCGCGCACTCGGGGCCCGCGTGGTGATCGCCGTCAACGTCAACACCGACCTGTTCGGGCGCGGCACCACGATCCACGATCATGGCGCGGCAGCAAAAGCCGAGGTGCCGATCGAAGAAGAGGTCGCAAACCGCGGCCTGCTCGGACGGTTCGGCACGGAGAAAAGCGTCGCGCGCCGGTTCTTCGGCGGCGCCGGACGGCCCGGCCTCTCGACCGTGATGGTCGACGCGTTCAACGTGATGCAGGACCGCATCACGCGCGCGCGGCTCGCCGGCGATCCGCCCGACGTGCTGATCAGCCCGCGGATCGGCCGCATCGGCCTGTTCGATTTCCACCGCGCCGAGGAAGCCATCAAGATCGGCGCCGAAGCGGCCGAGAAGGCGCTCGAGCCGCTCGACGATATCGTGGCGGCGCTGGCGTAGCCTCGTGTCCCGGGCGCAGCGCAGCATGAAATGATGCGCTGCTGACCCGAGATCGCCAAGAACGGAGCTTTGGGCGGTCCCGCGTCTGCGATGCACCGCCATAGCGCGTCACAGACGCGCGTAACGCGCTGGTGGGGGCGCTGCATCGCGCGCGGGACACATCAGGCCGTCGCGATGTATTCGCGTAGTGCGTCGGCGTCGTGCACGACTTCCTCGATCCGGTATTTCACCACGTCCCCGATCGAGATGACGCCGACCAGACGGCCTTGGTCGACAACCGGCAGATGGCGGAATTTACCCTCGGTCATGCGCTCCATGATGGAGGCAATCGTATCGGCCTCGGTGCAGGTCGTGACCTTGCGCGTCATGACCGCCCCGACGTTCTCATCAAGCGCGGCCGGCCCGCGCTCGCTCAGCATGCGCACAATATCGCGTTCGGACAGGATGCCCGCGACCCGATTGTCGGGACCGGTGACGATGATCGCGCCGATCCGGCGCGCGGCGAGAAGCTGGACGGCCGCGGTGAGATTTGCGGTCGGCGCGATGGTGACGACGTCGCCGCCCTTGCGCGACAAGATTGCTTTGACTGTCATGGGCACCTCCTTGGGAAGCGCTCAAGCCGCACGTGCGTCAAACGTTCGTCGCCCCAAAGTGCAGGACGCCTGACGAACGGTTGACGTCCGCTGCTTGGCGCCGTGACTCGAAACGTAAGCCCGAAAGATGGCAGCCACAAGATCGTGTGGCGAATGGCCTCAACCGGTTAGTGCGGCGTTGCCCGATCCGGCCCGCCGCCGTGCGGCGCCGCCTTGACCGGATCGAACGCCGCGAACGCCAGCAGCCCCGCGAGGAAGCCGCCGATATGCGCCTGCCAGGCGATCGCCTGCTCGCTGCCATCGAGCGCCAGCGATCCGATCCCGAACACGAGGTTGAGCGCGAACCAGACGGCGAGGAATGTCAGCACGCGCACGTCGCGCAGCACTGCGCTCAGCGGCAGCGCGGGCACGCGGTAGGCGTCCGGGTCGTCCCGCCCGATCATTCCGAGCGGTCCGGAGCGCTGGAACGCAAAGCGCATCGCCGCCGCCATGAAGCCCGAGATCGACGCCGAGGCGCCGACCATCGGGATAGCCGCATGGGCATGAAATGCCAGATGCATCGCCGCGCCCGCCGCCGCCGTCACGGCGAAAAAGGCGATGAAACGCAGCGTGCCGAAACGGCGCGCGACCGGCGTGCCGAAGGCGAGCAGCCACACGGCATTGAGTCCGAGATGCGCCCAGTCGCCGTGGATCAGCGCATAGGTGACGAAGGTCCAGATTCGCGCGCCGAGTCCGCCCGGCACCTCGCCTTGCGCCAGGATCGCCGCGTCGTAGCGCGCTGGAATGAACGAGAACAACAGCAGCAGTCTTTCGTCCTGTTGCTGCGTCAGAACCCATTCGCGCGCTCCATGCACGAGCAACAGCAGCGCGAGGATCGCGGTCACAACGGCGGGAACATTGAAGATCGGCTCGGAAGGCGTTCGCAAATAACCCACCTGTCGCGACGGCGTGCGCGTGACATAGAGGCCCGCGCGGCGCCCGGCAAGCAGCACAAAAAAAGGGAGGGCTCGCGCCCTCCCTTTCGTAGCGTTCGGCTGAGGGTTTATCCCGTCACGTCCGCACGCCTCCCTTGAAGAAACCTGTCCGCCGACAGCCACGTTGGCGGGACCGATGTGGATCGCCGCGACCCTAGCCGTGGCGCATCCGCCTGCCAAGGCGATCGCGGAAATAACCCTAATCGCCGCGCGCGGCGCAATTCCCGCATCCGCACCCTGCTGCGGCACACGCCCTGCTCATTGCTCCACGCCGCATCGGCGGAACGCGCGCGCTGTCCCGAACGGGGACGGCGGACGGCGCAATCCGGGACGGCGTGCCGTGGAGGGCGAACATGAAACAGACTTCGAGCCGCGAACTGTTCGGCTATTGGACGGCACGGCGCGGCACGCGCGCAGCGCCGGAGCGCGGCGAAATCGAACCGAGCGCAATCCGCCGCGCGCTCGGCGATATATTCATCCTGGAATTCGACCGCCGCGAGGGGCATCCGTTCCGTCTCGCCGGGACGCGCGTGTGCGCGCTGTTCGGGCGCGAACTGAAGAACGAGGCGTTTCTGAATCTGTGGGACGAAGAGACGCGCGCGCAGATCGCGCAACTCCTCGCCGTGGTCGCCGACGAGGCGACCGGCGTGGTCGCCGCCGCGAACGGACGGACGCCTGAGGGCTGGCCGCAGGATCTCGAACTGGTGCTGCTGCCGCTTGCACACCGCGGCGACACCCACGCGCGCATGATCGGGTCGCTGGCGCCGCTCGCCGCGCCGTTCTGGCTCGGCACATCCCGCCTCGGCGCTCTGACGCTCGGCAGCACCCGCCATCTCGATCCGGCGCTGGAAGCGCCGACCGCCGCCCGGCTGGTCGCCGGTACCCAGGGGTTGGCCCGGCGCGCCGCATTCACCGTCTACGAGGGCGGGCGCGGCTAAACAAAGCCTTAACCACGCAGGGCTTACGGTTTTAACGCCGCGCGTGGAATGCGGCGGAGATGACGCGGCATGGCCGTGCTGCAGAAAATACTCGACGTTCTTCCCCTGAACGAGGAGAAGCGCCGCTTTCAGCGCGTGCGCGTCAACCTGCTCGGCCGCTACATGCTGGCCGACCGGCGCGAATTTCCCTGTCAGGTGCTGGACATGTCCCCCGGCGGCATGGCGATCATCGGCCCGGTCAGCGGCGTCGCCGGCGAGCGCGTCGTCGCCTACATCGATCATGTCGGCCGCCTCGAAGGCACGATCATTCGCGTGCAGCCGAACGGTTTTGCGATGTCGATCGCCGCCACGCCGCGCAAGCGCGACAAGCTCGCAGCCCAACTGACCTGGCTCGCCAACCGCCAGATTCTCGGCCTCCCCGAGGATCGCCGTCACGACCGCATCGTGCCGCGCAATCCGCGCTCCACCATGGTGCTGGCCGACGGCACCGCCGTGATCTGCCGCATCGTCGACATGTCGCTGTCGGGCGCAGCCATTGCCTGCGAGCAGCGGCCCGAGGTCGGGTCGCTGATTACGCTCGGCAAGACCCCGAGCCGGATCGTGCGCCACATCGAAGGCGGCATCGCGGTCGAGTTCACCCGCATGCAGCATCCGGACTTTCTCGAAGAGAACGTCACCGGTCCGTAAACGCGGGCCGCTCGTTCCCGGCCGCGCCGCGGCCATTCCGGCCGCCCCTTCCCTGTCTCTCACACCGATACCGGCGCGTTTCGCCGTCATGGCGCGGTTAAGCCGCGTGCCTTGCGGGGCGCAGCTAGCGCCCTATCGGCGGCATTTTCCGCATGAATGCGGACAATTTTACTCAAGTTGAGTCTTGTAAAATTTTGCTCAAATTCATCTCAAGTTTTACTAGTATTCGCACTGTATTTGAATCGCAGTTACTTCGAATTGATTGTGGCAAGTTAGCGGCAAACCAAAGGCCTTCTGTCACAAGTAGCCCCAAGACGGCGGAGGGGGCTACTGATGACTTCGAATTACAAAAGGATACTTGCCATTGCCTGGGCGATTGCGCTGGCCGCGGCGGTCCCCTCGCAAGGTGGGGCCAACGATCTGCTGTTCGTTTCGACCGGCGAGGCCACCAGGCCGCCGATCGGCTGGGTCGAGTTCTGCGCCGAGCATCCGTTCGAATGCAAGGTGACGGCGGCCGCGCCGCGCGACGTGGTGCTGAGCAACAAGGCGTGGGCCGACCTCACCCGCATCAACAAGTGGGTGAACGAGAACGTCAAGCCGATGACCGACCTCGAGCATTGGGGTGTGGTCGAGAAGTGGTCGTACCCGGACGACGGCTACGGCGACTGTGAGGACTACGTGCTGCTCAAGCGGCGCATGCTGATGGAAGCCGGCTGGCCGCGCGCCGCGCTGCTGGTGACCGTGGTGCGCGAGAAGAACGGCAACGGCCACGCCGTGCTGACCGTGAAGACCGACAAGGGCGAGTTCATCCTGGACAATCAGGAAGAGCGCATCCTGCTCTGGTCGGAGACGAGCTACCGCTATGTGAAGCGGCAGTCGCAGAGCGATCCCAACCGCTGGGTCGCGCTCGGCGATCCGCGTCCGACCACCGCTACGGCGTCATCGCGCTGAAAAAGCGTCATCGCGCCGCAAGGAGAGGAATTTAGAGTTCGCGATCCCGGTCACGTCCCCACCCCTCCCCGTCCCCAGACCGGGCTCGCGCGCGGCCGGCTGTCCCCCACAGCCGGCCGCAACTTTTTCCGAACCCGATGTGAGCTGCCTCAGGTCGCCCATTGGTTTGCGAACACCCCGAACTCACACTGAATTCACAGCGAAGGGGTGGGCCGCTCCAGTAGCTCTTGCTATAGTTGTGTTCTACCGCGCAGTCTTTCATCGGGAGCCGAGTATATGCGGATCATCCAAGCGTATTTCCTTGCGATTTCGCTCGCTCTTGTTGCTGCTCCGGCGACGGCGGCCCAGAAGGCCAAGACGATCAAGATCGCCACCTGGAATATGGCGTGGCTGACCGATCGTATGCCCGGCACGGGCGGCGAGGGCGGCGTTCCCGGGAATGTCCACCACCGGAGCAAAGCGGACTGGAAGCTGGTGCAGAAGTACGCCAAGCGGCTCAACGCCGATATTGTGGCCTTCGAGGAGGTCGACGGCGTCGCAATGGCGAAAAAGGCGTACGGAACGAAGTATGCCTTCCACAGCACAACCGAGCCCGACGTCCAAAAACCTGGTTTCGCGATTCGCAAGGGAATCAAATTCACACCCAATCCGGACTTTGCCGACCTCGATGTGATCGCCGACCAGCCGCGCTCATTGCGCCGCGGAGCGGATGTGACCGTCGAGCTGGACGGCAAGAAAATCCGCATGCTCGCCGTGCATCTCAAGTCGGGTTGCCCGGAGCAGTCGCTGGACACCAGTGGCGACAATTGCACCCTGCTCAAGCGGCAACTCCCCATTCTGGCGCGCTGGGTCAAGGACCGCGTCGATGAGAATGTGCCGTTCATCATCCTCGGAGACTTCAATCGCGTGTTCGAGGACCACGAAGCGTTCTGGACAGCGATGAATCTCAACGGCCAAGCCAGCCTTACCCGCTCCACCGCGGGCCGCACATCCAAATGCTGGGCCGGCAAGCATCCGCATTTCATCGATCACATCGTGTTCGGCGGGGCTACCACCCAATGGGCGCGGCCCTCGACTTTCAAGGTGCTTGTCTACGACGAAACGGACCCATCATTTCAGGACCGGATTAGCGATCATTGTCCGCAATCGATGAATATGCGCGTGCAGTGAAGAAATCGGAGGTCGCACATGGCCGATATTTCCTTCGAGCCCTTCTCGACGGAATTGAGAAGCAATCTGGAGAATCTCGCGGCCGGTATCTTCGACTTAGCCGGCTGGATCAGCGAGCCGGACAAGTACAAACCTGCGCAAACGAACTTGCCATGGCGAAGTGACGGCCGCGCGCTGACGCCAAAGGACATCGGGGTCATCCCCTTCTTTGAAAATCTGCTGCGCGGCACGTCGAGCGACGGCGATCTGGGCGCCCACTGGTCCGCTCTTGCGGCGGACGCGCTCCATTTTTGTCCAGTCGAACAAATGGCCGCGTGGCGAAAGAACCGCGGCCTGAGTGCAAGCCCCATGTTCGGAACGATCGAGATCGGCAACAAGGCCTCGAACATCTGGGTCACCGATTCCGCAGGGACCCCAATTTCGAGGGGCGCGTTCTACAGCGCCTGCTGGCCCCTGCTGAAGGCCGTCATCGACGACAAACCGCCGGCGTCGATTGCCGAATGGAAGACGCTGGCAGACGATTTGGCGAACGATCGGCGCCCGAAGTGGCCAAATACCTCCTCGCCGAAATCTTCCGCGTTCCTGGTTCAGTTCGCGAGCGACATGCTGTCGGGCATGCTCGGGATGCGTACCCCTGCCGCTTCGCCTTGGCGCGAAGCACTCTTGATCGAACTTGGGGAGTACCGCCGCGTCGGCAACAAGTATTCCGTGGCCGATACGGACGCCGCCGTAAAGGAATTTCGCAAGGCACTCGGTTTGTAGGGAGCGCTCAGATGAAAACCGTCGACTTCATCGTTGTGGGAAGCAGCGGCGGTGGGGGCACCATCGCTTGGATGCTGGGCAAGGCGGGATTTTCAGTGACCGTGCTTGAACTCGGTCCGGACCTTGCAGCGCCGTTGGACGATCCGACAACTCCCGCGCCAAACGGGCGCGAAGACCCTCAGCATCGCTTCATCCCCGCTTCTCACGACGAGTATCGCTTTCGCCTCGAACGACCCGATCCTAAGCGCCGGCCGCGCGGCGATTACAATACGTTTCGTACCTCAGCCGATGGCATAGCCAAGCCATTCGGCGGCGGCTGGACCGCTTCGGTCCTCGGCGGGGGCTCGGTTATTTGGGGCACTTGGTCATATCGAGCATTGCCGATCGATTTCGTCCTGGCGAAGCACTTCGGCGCGACAGGTCAGCTAAAGACGCTCAACAAGGAGTGGGGCTATTCGGTCGTCGATTGGCCCGTGTCGTATGGTGAAATGGAGCCATTCTACAACGTCGCCGAAGCCCTGCTCGCAGTCGGCGGCGATCGCGACAATGTCAACACGGCAGTGATGAACAGCGGCTGGTACAAAGCTTTTGCGGGGCAACCGTATTTCAAGTCGGCCGGCAATTGGTTTCCGAAGTTTCCGTTTCCAGGTTCCCCCTTCCCGCTAACTCCGGTCGGCGACTTCTTCAGCCTGGGGGCGGCAAAAGCCGGCTTCAATCCGGTCGCGCTCCCGAGCGGGATCGTGACGCCGGGCTCGAAGCCGTACCAGACAAGGCGGAAAATGGCGGAGGCGCTCAAGACCGGCATTCGTCCTCCCGGCCATTTTTGGCAGCAACCTGCGGAGGATATCTGGTCGGCGACGGTTCGCTCGGCCTGTAATATGTGTGGTTTTTGCGGCGAGTATCTTTGCTGGGGACAAAACGGTCCCAAATCCGGCTCACGCGTGACCACGCTGCAGGAAATCCGCGAGCTCCCCAATGTAGACATTCGGACCAACGCGAAGGCCTACGAGGTCATGTACGACCAGCGTACGCGCCGCGCGACAGGCGTCCGATATCTTGACATTTCCGACCCGGATCATCCCCGGGCCTGTGTCCAGCAGGCGCGGCATGTGATCGTCTGCTGTGGCGCAGTACAAACGGCGCGCTTGCTCTTGATGTCCGGCCCTCCAGCGGGCCTTGGCAATAGTAACGACCTGGTCGGACGCTACGCGATGTTCCACCTGTTCGGTCTCGGTATTAAGGCGACGCTTCCCAAGAAATTCCAAGGGCTCCTGCATGGCGAATTTGCACACACGGGAAATACCACCTCGTTCGAGCCATACTTCATAAAGGAAGAAGCCACCGGTCTGTGGTGGAAGGCGGGCACGATGACAAGTACCGCGAAGAAAAACCCCCTCGAGAACGCTGACGGCAAGCTCCGCGGAAAATTCCCGCCGATGATCGGCCGTCCGCTGCTTTCGGCGATGGAAGATTACAATCGCACTCTGGAAGTGAGATTGACTGCAGACGACCTCCCTATGGCCCGCAACCGCATTGATCTCGACCCCACTTACGTCGATGAATACGGTTTTCCAGTCGCTCGGATTACGCGCGACTTCGGCGAGAACGAAAAAAAGATGTTTGGCTTGGCGAAGGGGCAATTCGATCAGGTCACGGACATCTACGTGAAAAAGGACATCATCAAAAAGGAGAGCATCTCGTTTTCAAACGCGATCGTAGATCTGATCGGCGACCATCAGATGGGCACCTGTCGCATGGGTGACGATCCGAACGAGTCGGTGGTCGATCGCTTCTGCCGCATGCACGAGGTGCCAAACGTCTTCGTAGTGGACAGCAGCATCTTCCCAACCGGTTTCGGACTCAACCCAATGGTTACAGTCGTCGCGAACGCGTTGCGCGTGGGGACCTGGATCACGGAGAAAGCGGGGCGCGGCGACGACCTTTCATAGCTCGGGCTGAAGGAGGTATCACCCCACCCGCTTCAACCCCTTCGCATACTGATTCCACCGCTTCACATACCAATCGGCAGCAAACGACACTGCCTTCGCGGCATTCTCGTCGAACGTCTTGATCGCGCGCGCGGGCGCGCCGACGATCAGCGAATTGTCCGGAAACTCCTTGCCCTCGGTGACCAGCGCACCGGCGCCGACCAGCGAACGCTTCCCGATTTTCGCGCCGTTGAGCACGACCGCCCCCATGCCGATCAGGCTACCCTCCGCGATCGTGCATCCGTGCAGCACGACGTTGTGGCCGATGGTGCAATCCGGGCCGATGACCATCGGAAAGCCCATGTCGGTATGCAGCGTGCAGCTTTCCTGGATATTGGAGCGCTCGCCGACCTCGATCCACTCGTTGTCGCCGCGCAGCACCGAGCCCCACCAGATGCTCGCATCCTGCTTCAAGCGCACGCGGCCGATCGCCACCGCGGTTTCGGCGATCCAGTAGCGGCCGTCGGCCGGAAGGTCCGGGGCTTGTCCGTCGAGTGAGTAGATCGCCATGCCTGCGCTCCGATGATTTCGGGCGCGAACTTGGCACGTCTGGCGTCAGGCGAAAAGCAGCGAGAATGCCGTGAATGCCGTCACCACCACGGTGCCGGACATCATGCTCCAGAAGCCGGCAAGCACGGTCGCCAGCATGACGAACTCGAAGCGACGGCGCTCGATGCGGCGACCGCGGATGGCGTTGCGCATGATGACGAACGGCGCCGCGAACGTGAGCACCGGAATGGCGAGCAATGTCACCAGCCGCGCGCCTTCGTTGAGCAGGCGGAAGCTCAATGGCCGCTCGGTGACGAGCTGATAGCCGGTCGCAAGCGATCCCGCGACCGCAAAGCCGATCAGCAGCACGATAAGCGATTGGACGGACTCAGGGGACATGAACGCGGGTACCAACTGACGCCGCAACCCTTCCAGATCGCCCCGCGCCGCGCCAGCGCATCCTTAATAAAGGGTAAACGCGGAAAGCCTGAGGGCACCGCCGCGAAGTCCGCCGCGTGGCATACTCGGGGTGATTCGGAGCCCCGATGACTGCGCTCGCCAAACAACCCGCGAAAACGGCAAGGAAACGCGGCCCCTCCGCCGGGCTCCTGTTCGCGCTCGCAACGCTGGCCGTGCTGATCGTGCTTGGCGCCGCGTTCGTGGCGCTGGTGCTATGGCCGCGCTGGCCCGGCGCGGCCGTTGCGCCCGACGCACCCGCCCTCCCCGTGACGGTCGGCGGCGTGTTGTTCAACGTGCCGCCGGGCGCGATCCGCGCTTCGGCGCAGCGCCATTCGGGCGCGCAGGAACGCCTCGACCTCGCGTTCCTGTGGCCTTCGCTCAGCTCCCCCCACCCGTCCGCCAAACCCGCGCCGACCGAAGCCGCGCCGCCGATCGATCGGCTGTTCGTCACCATCGAGCCGAGCTCGATTGCGCTTGCGCCGAGCGAGCGCCTGAAGTCGATCTATCCGCGCTATCTCTCCGAGACGCAGTTCGACGGGCCGGATGGGTTGAAGGTGATCTCGTTCCGCGACGGCACGCCCTATCAGGGGGAGGACTTGTTTTTCGATGCGGCCGCGCAGCCGGGTTTCGTCGCGCGCTGCTCGCGCCCCGGCGCCGCCGGCACGCCCGGCATGTGTCTCTACGAGCGGCGCATCGAAGGCGCGGATGTCACCGTGCGCTTCCCAAGCGATTGGCTCACGGGCTGGCGCGCCGTGAACGACGGGATCGCAACGCTGATGGCGAGGATCAGGCCCGGCGGCTAAAGCGCGCCTGGCTCCAAATCCTGCTCCAAAATCGCCATCTCGACCGCGAAGCCGCCGTCGTCGGCAAACACCACGCCGACGAATTCGTCGCCCGCGTGCAGGTCGGCGCTGTCGGTCTTGGTCGGGCGTTTGCGCGCCACGAATTTCTCGCCGAGGTGCTTCTTCAGATAGAGGTTGAGCTTGGCTACCGTTTCGTTGTCGAGCTTGGTGGATTTGCTGTCAGGCAGCGTGATCGACTTCTCGAAATTGTACGAGCGCTCGTCGTCCTCGTCGTCGACGATGATGCGGCCGAACGGCTCCTCGCCGAGCAGCACTTCGGCGTAGTCGTCGCGCTGCGGGCGCGGCACCACGCGGATGCGCGGGCTCCCGAACAGGCGTTTCAGATAGCTGTCGAGCTTGCTGATCTCGGCGACGTCCACGGCAAACTCCTGCGGCTGACCGCGTTCAAATCGGAATTGGCAGTGGGTTTCCGCCAGTTGGATGGCCGGGTCAAGTGGCGAAAGGGGCGGATTTGGTGCCCTACGGCCCCAGATCGTACAGCATCTGGTCCATGGCGCGTGAGGGCTCGGCGCAGCCGGCCTCTCCCACCACCTTGGCGGGGACGCCCGCGACCGTGGTGTTGGGCGGCACCGCCTTGAGCACCACGGAACCCGCCGCGATGCGCGCGCAGTGCCCAACCTCGATATTGCCGAGGATCTTCGCGCCCGCCCCGATCATCACGCCGCGGCGGATCTTCGGGTGGCGGTCCTCGTTCTCCTTGCCGGTTCCGCCGAGCGTGACGCCGTGCAGGATCGACACGTCGTCGTCGATCGCCGCGGTCTCGCCCACGACAAGCCCGGTCGCATGATCGAGGAAGATGCCGCGCCCGATGCGCGCGTTCGGATTGATGTCGGTCTGGAACACCGCCGAGGAGCGGCTCTGCAGGTAGAGCGCGAAATCCTTGCGCCCCTTGATCCACAGCCAGTGCGCCAGGCGATGCGTCTGGATCGCGTGGAAACCCTTGAAATAGAGCAGCGGGTCGATGAAGCGGTGCGCCGCGGGGTCGCGGTCGATGGTGGCGGCAATATCGGCGCGGAAGGCGTCGCCGAGACCCGGATCGTCTTCCAGCGCGTCGGCGTAAGCTTGGCGGATCAGTTCGCCCGACACATCCGGATGGTCGAGCCGCTCGGCGATGCGATGCACCACCGCCTGCTCGAACGCGTCATGGTGCAGGATCGAGGAATAGATGAAGCTCGCAAGCTCGGGCTCGCGCCGCGCCACCTCCTCGGCCTCGTCGCGGATACGCGTCCAGACCGGGTCGACCTTGTCGAGCCTGCGGACCGACTTGAGCTGCTGCTGGGCCATGAGTGCCTCCGCCTTGATCGGGCCTATGTTTAGCACAGGTGGAGGCCAAGGTTGACCCCCTCAAGGGCGGCGCTGGCATGAGAGTAAATGATCGGATTGACCACGAATTGTGATGCCACAAGCGCGCCGCCCTACTTCGTGTCCAGTTTCCCCACGAAATCCAGCACCGCATCCGAGAAGCTGTCGTTCGCGTCGCCCGCCACCATGTGCCGGGCCTCCGCCACGTCGATGTAGTCGGCGTGCGGCACCAGCTCGAGAAACTCGCGCACGTGCGCCTCATGCACCAGTTCGGACGAACCGCCGCGCACCAGCAGCGCCGGGATGGTGATCGCCTTGGCGGCCTCGGTCAGCGCGGCCTCGAGGATACGGTGGTCGAGGGCGAACGATCGCTCTCCCTTGAGCACGCGCGGGTCCCAATGCCAACGCCAGCGGCCATCGGGATGCAGACGCAAGTTCTTGCGCAGCCCTTCATGCGAGCGCGGGCGCGGCCGGTGTGGCAGATAGGCCGCAACGGCATCGGCGGCATCGGCAATATCGGCAAAGCCTTCCGCGGCGCGTTCGCGCATGAACCCCTGAATCCTGGCGACCCCTTCACGATTGACGCGCGGCGTGATGTCGACCAGCACGACCGCCGCGAACACGGGTCCGGTGCCGGCCCGGTCGGCATTTCCCTCGGCCAGCAACGACGCGATACCGCCGAGCGAAGCGCCGATGGCAATCGGACGTTTGCCAGTGCGCTGCGCCAGTGTGGCTGCGACCGCCGCCGCATCGTCGGCGAAATCGGTGAACGCGTACGCGCCGTCCGCGACCCATTCGCTGTCGCCGTGGCCGCGCTGGTCGAGCGCGTAGGCAGTCGCGCCCGCACGCGCCAGATGCTCGGCGGTGTGGCGCCAGGCGTGGCGCGTCTGCCCGCCGCCATGCAGCAGCAGCACCGGCTGGCCGGTATCGCCGTAGACGTCCGCCACCAGCGTGTTGCCGGCGGCGCCCTTGAACATCGCGGTCGCGGGCTGCAGGGGCTTCATGGGCGCTGGTGAAGGAATTCGAGCGCGGCCTGCTTGAACACCTTGTCGCCGACCGCGACCATGTGATCCCGATCCGGAATGTCGATGGCGCGCCCATTCGGCATCAGCGCGGCCAACTCGTGCGGCGAGCCGGTGATGTCGTCCTTGGTGCCGACCGCGACCAGCGCCGGCGCGCGGATGCTCTGGATGTCTTCCAGGCGCACCGGCTGGCGCGATCCGCGCAGGCAGGCGGCGAGCGCTCTGAGATCCGAGCGGGTCTGCTCGGCGAATGCGCGAAAGCGCTTGCCCAGCGGATCGGTGACCACGTCGAGCGACGGCGCTTCGAGCGAGTCGGCGATCTCGTCGCGCAAGCCCGCGTTATCGATCAGCCTAATGCCGGCGCCGCCGAGGATCACCGAGCGTGCGAGTTCGGGCCGGCGCGCCGCCAGCACGGCGCAAATGCGCGAGCCGAGCGAATAGCCCATCAGGTCGGCGCGTGACAGATTCAGGTGCTCGATCAGCGCCGCGACGTCGCCCGCCATGATGTCGGTGTGGTAGGCGGCGGGATCGTACAGCTTGGTCGATTGCCCGTGACCGCGATTGTCGAGCGCGATCACGCGGCGGCCGTCGCGCCGCAGCGTGCTCGTCCAGCCGGGCATGACCCAGTTCACCTCCTTGGTGGAGGCAAAGCCGTGCACCAGGACGATCGGATCGCCTTCGCCCTCGTCGAGATACGCGATCTCGACGTGTCCGTTCTTGAATGTTGGCATGGTCCTGCGCCGCGGAAAGAAAGCGCGGATGTTTAAGCAGCCGCGGTGACGGCTGCCAAGTCTCTCTTGAGCCGCCGCATCCGCCCCCGCTCGCAGTGGCGCAGTGTCATGCGCTCGACCGCGCGCTTGCAGGCCGCGCAGAACGCCAACAGATTGAGCAGCGCCCAGAACACCCACGATGCCAGCGTGAACATCGAGCTCGCCAGGACAATCGCGCCGCGCCCGAGCAGTTTTACGATCGCGCGGGTCTTGGTGCCCTTTGCTGCGGCCAGAGCTGCAACCTTGGCCACGTCCTTCGGATGTTCGGCGATCTTCAGGCCATCGAGCGCGCCGCGCACGCCGGTGCGCTGCTGAACCTTGCCGAGGTTGCTGGCGAATGCCGTCAGCCCTTCCCGGGTTTCCATCTTCAGGACGCGGATAAGCGGCTTTCCCAGGTGCCCGCTCGTCCGGGCGGCCTTGAGGGCCGTAATGCCGACCCGCGCGGGCGCCGTCAGCCCGCCGGTGAAATAGGTGCCGGCCGTCAGGGCGATACCCGTGCCCGCAAGTCCAAGGACGAGCGTGTCGACTTCCTCGCCGCGCATCCCGCGCCCGCCTTCACGCACCACGTCGCGCACGTCGCCGAACACGAACAGGTCGCCGGTGAGCATGCCGGCGGCGCTCGCCACGTCCTCCGGCTTGCCGGTGATAAAGCCGCGCGCGAAGCTTGCGGCCTTGCTTGAAGGCATCGCGGCATCGCGTTCGGCGGATTCGGTTTTTTCGATCAGCGCGGGCGCGACCGGGACGCCGCGCTCGGCGGCCAGATCGACGAAGCTGCGCGCAAGCTCGATATCCCCAGCCGCAAGCGCTTCCTCGATTTCCCGCGTCGCGACGGTTGCGTTGAAACTCTTGTCCAGCGCGAGTTCCGACAGTTGTACCGGATCGTCCGCGGCCGCAATCGTCCGCGCCGCGTGAATGCCCTCGGGCATGCTCAACGTCGCCGCGAGCGCGAGGCAGGCGGCAATCCCGAGCGACAGCGTGATGGCGAGACGGGTCAGCAAATCAGTCCCCAGCAGAGGCGGCTCGCATGTAGGGCGGGATTGCGGCGGGACGGCGGCTCGGCGGAACCCGGGCGCTCTCCT
Organism: Hyphomicrobiales bacterium; assembly: GCA_034669145.1. Lineage (GTDB taxonomy): Bacteria > Pseudomonadota > Alphaproteobacteria > Rhizobiales > Xanthobacteraceae > PALSA-894. The sequence goes on along the minus strand of JAXDNY010000245.1, from coordinate 27,367 downwards.
ATATTGAGACAGAACACGGAAGGTTCGTCATGGGCACTCTCGAAAACAAGCAATTGCTGCAGGACATTTTCGCCGCGAGCGCGCGGGGCGATTCGCGGCCGCTGGTCGAGGCCATGGCGGAGGATTTCCGCTGGACCATCGCCGGCAACGGCAGATGGTCGCGGACCTATGACAGAGAGGCCGTGCTGACCGAGCTGTTTCCCGCGCTGCGCGCCCGCATCGAGGGCCGCATCAAGATGATCCCGCGGCGCGTTCTCGCCGACGGCGATCACGTCGTGGTGGAGGCGCGCGGCGACAACGTCACCAAGGCCCGTGTGCCCTACAACAACAGCTATTGCTTCGTGTTCCGCCTCGCCGGCGGCAAGCTCGCGGAAGTCACCGAATACATGGACACCGAGCTTGTGACGGCCGCGCTCGGCGCGCCCGACTAGTGCCCCGAACCCGAAGTTCGCACACAACGCGCGGCACGTACGCTTGCGAACTTCGGGTTCAAAAGGGGCACTAGAGTCATAAGGTTGCTAGTGTCCCTTTGATTCCGAAGTTCGCATCCGAGTGTGCAGCAAGCGCGGGCGAACTTCGGAATCGGGACACTAGGCGCTTTCCCAGGCGGCCTCATCCGGTACACTCGGCGAAACAATGTGGAGGGCACAATGGCGGACGTGATCAGTTTTCCCGGCACGGTCGAGTGGTCGGGCGAAAACCCCGGCATCTCGCTGAAGGACACGCCGGACGGACCGTTCGTCACGGCGGCGAGCTTCTTCCGCGTCATGCTTTCGCCGCACGGGCGCGGCCACGCGCTGATGCTGATGATGTCGCCGCAGGACGCGAACCCGCCGCCCGAGCGCGGCAATTACTGCTTCCACGACAACGAGAAGCTGGCGCGCTATCTCGTCTCGGATTTCGTGTCGTATTTCGGCGCCTGGAAGGATACGCCGGGACTGAAAAACCTGGTCTATCGCCCGCTCGACAGCGTGGCGGCCTCGGGCGATCCGGGGAGCGACTATAGCGAGATGGTGAAAGCCAAGGATTTCACCATCACGCTGAGCTGGCGCGGCCTCGGCAAGGCGTTCTGCTTTGCGCTACCGCCCGACAAGTCGGCGACCGGCAAGCACTGGATGCCGAGCACTTTCGTTCCGTGCAAGGAGGCGAGCGTGAACGTCAACGGCCGGACGCTGCCCGGCAAGCCGGGGCCGCGCGAGATCGCCGGGCATTCGATCACGACCGCGTTCCTGGCGTTCTCGGAGACGTGGATCCGCGCGTAACGGGAATGACGCTCACGGACCCGCACGACCAGATCTCCCGCCTCGAAAGCGAGATCGAGAGGCTTTCCGAAGCGGTCGAGCGCTGCCGCAAGATCGCGATTGCGGCAAGGACCGCGATCCTGGCCGGCGGTGTGCTGCTCGCGGCGATCCTCTTGGGATTGATCCGCGCGGATGCGCTGCTGCTGATGCTGGTCACGATCCTCGGGATCGGCGGGTTCGTGCTGTACGGCTCGAACGACACCACGGCGAAGCAGCTTGCCGCCGGGGTCGACGAGGCGGAGCGGCAGCGCGCCGAACTGATCGGGCAGATCGAGCTGACCCTAGTGCCGGAGCACTCCAAGCTGCTGCACTGAGCGTTTGGCAGGATTTCCGCTTGCGCGGCAATAAGCCGAAAGCGTAAGCCCTAGGCCGGATTCGGGCAGAGAGCACACCATGGCCGAGCACGTCGTTCCGCATTTCCACAATGACATCGGCGCCGCCGTGATCGAGATCGGCGCCAAGGAGTTCATGTGCATCGGCGCGACGCCGCCGTTCGACCATCCGCACGTTTTCTGCGACATGGGCGACGACAACGAGTTCATCTGCTCCTATTGCTCGACGCTCTACCGCTACGATCCGAAGCTCCATGGCTACGAAGCGCGGCCGGCCGAATGCGCGTGGCAGGTGCCCGAGACCGCGTGAGGCGCCTTCAGGGAAATGGATTGAAGATTGCAACACCGAAGTGCTTGAAGTCCCGCACGTTGCGGGTGACCACTGTCAAGTTGCGAACCTCAGCCGTCGCGGCAATCATCGCGTCCTCACTGTACTGACGGCCAGCCCTATGCATCAGCCGCGCCCAGCGTCGGAAAATCGATGCGTCGAGAGGAACGACGTTGTAAGTTGCGGCGATATTGTCGATCCAGCTTTCGATCTGTGCGGCCTTGTCCGGGTCTTGGTCGCGAGTCACCTCGACGCCGGCCTGCAGCTCGCCGATTGTCACCGCGGCGATGTGCAGATGTTCCTCCGGGGTCGCGCGCAACCACGCAAGGACCGAACCGTGCGGCCGTATGCGGCGCAATTCCGATATGACGTTCGTATCGAGGAGAAACACCTAGGTAAACCGCGGTGGGGGGCGGTGACGTCGCAGGCCCCGCGGTGGCACTGGAATATCGCCCCGAGGAGCGTCGGCAAGCAGCAGTTCTTTAAGGCCGGGGCGCGCGGCGCTTTGGAGTGCCCGCCATTGCTCGACCGGCACGAGCACCGCTGTCTCGATTCCGCGCTTCGTCACGACCTGCGGCCCATCGCTGAGACACGTTTCGAGCAGTTCGCTAAAGCGTGCCTTGGCATCCTGTACCTGCCAGTGCTTCATGCGCGTCTCCTGTCTAGTCAGGAGACTAGTCATGAGTGGTCTTGTGCGCAAGGCGCTATGCCATGTTGGTAGCAGGCCGTAGCCGGGTGGAGCCCTAGGGTGGCCCGTTCCCGCTCCATCATCATCGCCGGCGCCGGCATCGGCGGGTTGACGGCCGCGCTGACGCTGACGCGCGCCGGCTACCGCGCCGTGGTGCTCGAACAGGCCGCGCGGCTGGAGGAGGCCGGCGCCGGCATCCAGCTTTCGCCCAATGCGACGCGCGTGCTCGCCGAACTCGGCCTCGCCGACCGGCTGCGCCCGCACGTGGTGGCGCCGGAAGCGATCCGCATCATGGCCGGTTCGGGCCGCGAGATCGTGCGAGTTCCGCTTGGGTCAAGCGCCGAGCAGCGCTACGGCGCGCCCTACTGGGTGATCCATCGCGCCGACCTGCAGGCGGTGCTCGCCGCCGCGATCGAGCAAAGCCCCGACATCACGCTGCGCTTTGGCACCCGTGTTGAGGACTTCGCGGTCCATCAGCACGGCATCACCGTGCAGGCACGCACCACGCAGGGGACGCGCGACGAGCAAGGGATCGCGCTGGTCGGCGCCGACGGACTCTGGTCGACCCTGCGCGCGTGTCTTGGCGACCGGCGCGCGCCACGCTTTGCCCAGCGCACGGCCTGGCGCGCCGTGGTGCCTGCCGCGCGGCTGATGCCGGAATTCCGCGAGCCGGTCACAAGCCTGTGGCTCGGGCGCGATGCGCATCTGGTGCACTACCCGGTGAAGGGCGGCCGCGAGGTGAACATCGTGGCGATCGTCCGCGACGACTGGCATGAGCCCGGCTGGAGCGCGTCCGGCAAGCCGGAAGAACTCGCGCGGCGCTTCGAGCGTTTCGCGCCGGAGGCACGCGCGCTGATCGCGATGCCGGAGCGCTGGCAGAAATGGGCGCTGTTCGACCGGCCGCCGCGGCGGATGCGTCCGCGGGGTCCCGTGACATTGCTTGGCGATGCCGCGCACCCGATGCTGCCGTTCCTCGCCCAGGGCGGCGCGATGGCGATCGAGGATGCGGCGGTGCTGGCGCAATGCCTCGGGCGCGACGAGGATACCGAGCGCACGCTGCGCGCCTACGAACACGCGCGCCATCGCCGTGTCGCGCGCGCGCAACGCGAAGCGCGCCGCAACAGTTGGCGCTACCACCTCACCGGCCCGCTCGGCTTCGCGCGCGATACGGTGCTGGCCGCGCTTGGGGGCGATAGAATGCTGCGCCGCTACGACTGGCTTTATGGGTGGAAGGTATGACCCGCCCACGTCCAGGTCTGACACGTGGGCAGCGCACCGTTGCGCGAACGCGCGCACCGCTGTTCACTGCGCGTCCCGCCGGAGACTGACATGCTGTTTCCAACAACGATTGCCGGAAGCCTGCCCAAGCCCGCATGGCTCGCCGAGCCGAACAAGCTCTGGCCGCAGTGGAAACAGCAGGGCGATGAACTCGCCGCCGCCAAGGCCGATGCGACGCTGCTCGCGCTCAAGGAGCAGGAGGACGCCGGCATCGATATCGTCACCGACGGCGAGATGTCACGCCAACACTTCGTGCACGGCTTCCTCGAATTCGTCGACGGCATCGACTTCGCCCACAAGGTCGAGATGGGCATCCGCGCGGATCGCTACAAAGCGATGGTGCCGCAGGTGGTCGGCGAACTGCGCCTGAAGGGGCGCGTGCATGCAACGGAAGCGCGGCTCGCGCGCGCGCACACGAAGAGAAAGCTCAAGGTCACGATGCCGGGCCCGATGACGATCATCGACACCATCGCGGACCGGCACTACGGCGACCGCGTCAGGATGGCTTTTGCCTTCGCGGCGCTGCTGAACGAGGAAGCGCGCGCGCTGCAAGCCGACGGCGTTGACGTGATCCAGTTCGACGAACCGGCGTTCAATGTGTACATGGACGAGGCCGCCGGCTGGGGCATCGAGGCGCTGCACAAGGCGATCGAGGGCGTGACCGCTACCACCGCGGTGCATATCTGTTACGGCTACGGCATCAAGGCGAACACCGACTGGAAAAAGACGCTCGGGGCTGAGTGGCGGCAATACGCGAAGGTGTTTCCGGCGCTCGCGCGCAGCAACATCGGGCAGGTTTCGCTCGAATGCCGCAACTCGAAGGTGCCGATGAGTTTGCTCAAGCTGCTCGACGGCAAGGATGTGCTGGTCGGCGCGATCGATGTCGCTTCTGATGACGTCGAAACGCCCGAGCAGGTGGCCGATGTGATCGGCGAGGCGATGAAGTATGTCGCGCGGGAGAAGATCGTCCCCTGCACCAACTGCGGCATGGCGCCGATGCGGCGCGAGATCGCGAGCGCGAAGCTGAGAGCGCTGGGGAAAGGCGCGGAGCTGGCGAGGAAGAAGTACGCCTAGCTGTCATTCCGGGGCGCGCCGCAGGCGCGAGCCCGGAATCCATAACCACAAGCGTTTGAGATGTCGCACCACCCGTGCAATGCGGCGCGTTCTGTGGTTATGGATTCCGGGCTCCTCGCTTCGCTCGGCCCCGGAATGACAGCATGAACCGCCCCGAATCCGTCTCCCTCCCGTCCCCCTACTTCCGCGAAGAGCACGAGGCGCTGCGCGCGCAGGTGCGCCGTTTTGTCGAAACGGAGATCAAGCCGCACGGCGTGAAGTGGGAGGAGCAGGGCTACGTGCCGCGCGAGGTGCTGCGCCGCATGGGCGAGCTTGGTTTCCTCGGCATCCGCTATCCGGCCGAATACGGCGGCTCCGAGATGGACACGCTCGGCTCGATCGTGCTCGCCGAGGAGCTTGGGCGCTCGACCTTCGGCGGCACCGCGATCACCATTCTGGTGCACACCGACATGGCCTCGGTGCACATGGCGAACGCGGGCTCACCGGCGCAAAAGGCGCGTTGGATGCCCGAGATCGTCGCGGGCCGCGCGATCACCGCCGTCGCCGTGACCGAACCGGACGCCGGCTCCGACGTGAAGGCGATTCGCACCACGGCGCGCCGCGACGGCGATCACTACGTCCTCAACGGCGCCAAGATGTTCATCACCAACGGCGTGCATGCCGATCTCTATTTCATCGCAGCGAAAACCTCGCCCGACGCGCGGCCCTCGCAGCAGATCTCGATGCTGATGGTGGAGAAAGGCACGCCCGGTTTCCGCGTCAGCCGCGCGCTCGACAAACACGGCTGGCGCTCGTCCGACACCGCCGAGCTCGTGTTCGAGAACTGCCGCATCCCGGCCGAGAATCTGCTCGGCAAGGAAGGCCGCGGCTTCTACGCGATCATGAGCAACTTCCAGAACGAGCGCACCGTGATCGGCGCGATGGCGATGGGCGAAGCGCAGGCCGCGCTCGAACTCACCATCGACTACGTCACGACGCGCAAGGCGTTCGGCAGCACGCTGTACGAGAAACAGGGCATCCGTCAGCGCCTCGCGATGCTCGCCGCGAAGGTCGAGGCGGGACGGCAACTCGTCTATCACGCGGCCTTCCTCGACGCGCAGGGCGTCGACTGCACGCGCGAGGTCTCGATGGTGAAGGCTTACTGCGGCGAGCTGGTGAACGAAGTGATGTATGCCTGCCTCCAGTTCCACGGCGGCATGGGCTACATGCGTGAGTCCACGATCGAGCGCATGACGCGCGACGCGCGCGTGCAGGCGATCGGCGGCGGCGCGACCGAGGTGATGCTGGAAGAGGTCGCCAAGCGGCTGAAGCGGTAACCGCATGATCCCGAAAAGTGGGCACCGGTTTTCGGACAAGATCATGCGCAAAGCAAAGCCGGGTCAATTCGTCGTGTGCGGCTTGATATCTTGAAACAAGCCGCCCCTGACTGTGTTAACCTCGAACGCAATCACGGGGGCGAAGCCGGGAGCAACCAGATGAACTACGCAAAGTTGACCGCCGCCGTGACGGCATTGTCATTCATCGTCATCGGCGCCGCGGATGCGGCGAGCAAACACAAGCGCAAGGCGGCGCGTCACTACGCACCGGGCGTTTACATGCCGGTCACGCCCTACGCTACGCGAACGCCCGGGCCGCCCTGGGCCGGACCGGGCGAGTGCTACACCGACGAGGGTTACGGCCGTTACTGGCCGTGCGGCGCCGGAAAGCGGTAACGCGCCATCATGCGGGCTTGATCAGAAGGTCGCGCAGCACCGTTGCATGACTGAGGTCGCGGCACGGCCCATCAGCGATGGGTGCGCGCAAGGACGTCGATCAATTCGCCGACCTTGCGGCGCTGGACGGCCTGAACTCCCGAGGCGATCGCGTGCTCGACGCAACGCGCGACATGGTCGCGCAGGATCTCCTCCTCGACCCGGCGCAGCGCAGCCCGCACGGCGGAAATCTGCGTCACGATGTCGATGCAGTAACGGTCCTCCTCGACCATCCGGGCGAGGCCGCGCGCCTGCCCCTCGATACGCTGGAGCCGGTTGAGGACTGAGGTCTTGGCTTCGGTCTGCATGACCGCTATATACCCCCAGAGGGTATAGGTTTCAAGCATGACCAACGCGGTGAAGACAAACGCCTGCACGCACGAGCACGGCGGCCACGATCATCATGGCCACGCGCCTGATGCGCGCGATCCGGTCTGCGGCATGACGGTCGATCCGCACACCGCCAAGCACTGCCACGAGCATCAGGGCCGCACCTACTATTTCTGCTCGGCCGGCTGCCGCGGCAAGTTCGCCGCCGACCCCGCGAAATATCTCGACAAGGACAAGCGCGCCGCCGCACCGGTTCCCGAAGGCACGATCTACACCTGCCCGATGCATCCCGAGGTACGGCAGATCGGCCCCGGCACCTGCCCGATCTGCGGCATGGCGCTCGAACCCGAAATCGCGACCGCCGACGCCGGGCCGAACCCGGAGCTTGCCGACATGAGCCGGCGCTTGCTGGTAGGCACGGCGCTCAGCGTGCCGGTGGTCGTACTGGAAATGGGCGCGCACATCGCCGGCGCGCATTCGTGGATCGACCAGACGCTGTCGAACTGGCTGCAGTTCGCCTTCGCCACGCCCGTGGTGCTGTGGGCCGGCTGGCCGTTCTTCGTGCGCGGCGTCCAGTCGGTCGTCACGCGCAATCTCAACATGTTCACCCTGATCGCGATGGGCACCGGCGTCGCGTATGCGTACAGCGTGGTCGCGACGCTCGCGCCCGGCGTGTTTCCCGCTGCGTTCCGCGGCCACGGCGGCGCGGTCGCGACCTACTTCGAGGCCGCCGCGGTCATCACGGTGCTGGTGCTACTCGGACAGGTGCTGGAATTGCGCGCGCGCGAGCAGACCTCGGGCGCGATCCGCGCCCTGATTGACCTTGCGCCGAAAACCGCCCGGCGTGTGCACGACGGCAAGGAAGAAGATATCGCGCTCGATCAGGTCGCGGTCGGCGATACCTTGCGCGTGCGGCCGGGTGAGAAGGTGCCGGTCGACGGCACCGTGACCGAAGGCCGCGCGGCGCTCGATGAATCGCTCGTCACCGGAGAGTCGATGCCGGTGACCAAGCAGCCGGGCGACACGGCGATCGCCGGCACGTTCAATACCACCGGCAGCTTCCTGATGCGCGCCGACAAAGTCGGCCGCGACACGATGCTCGCCCGGATCGTGCAGATGGTCGCCGCCGCGCAGCGCTCGCGCGCGCCGATCCAGCGCCTCGCCGACTGGGTCGCCGCCTGGTTCGTGCCGGCGGTGATCGCGGTCGCGCTGATCGCATTCGCCGCCTGGGCGGCGTTCGGGCCGGAGCCGCGGTTCGCTTACGCGACGGTCGCCGCCGTGACCGTGCTGATCATCGCCTGCCCGTGCGCGCTCGGTCTCGCCACACCGATGTCGATCATGGTCGGCGTCGGGCGCGGCGCGCAGGAGGGCGTGCTGATCAAAAACGCCGAGGCGCTCGAGCGCATGGAAAAGGTCGACACGCTGGTGGTCGACAAGACCGGCACCTTGACCGAGGGCAAGCCGAAGGTGGTGGCAATCGTTACGGCCGGCGGAGTTGACGAAACCCAGATGCTGCGGTTCGCCGCCAGCGTCGAACAGGCGAGCGAGCATCCGCTTGGCCAGGCCATCGTTGCCGCCGCGAAGGAGCGTGGTCTCGCGCTCGCCAAGGTCATGGGCTTCGACTCCCCGACCGGCAAAGGCGCAATCGGCATGGTGGAGCGCCGGAGCGTCGCGCTCGGGAACGCAGCATTCTTCGCGGAGCTGAATATTTCCACCGCCGGCCTGAACGGCCAGGCCGACGAACTGCGCCGCGACGGCGCAACTGCGATCTACGTCGCGATCGACGGCAAGGCGGCCGGCATCATCGCCATCGCGGACCCGATCAAGCCGACCACGCCGGAGGCGCTCAACGCGCTCGCCGCCGAAGGCCTGCGGGTCGTGATGCTGACCGGCGACAACCGCACCACGGCGCAGGCCGTCGCGCGCAAGCTCGGCATCACCGAGGTCGAAGCCGAAGTGCTGCCCGACCAGAAGAGCGCGGTGATCGAGAAACTGCGGCGCGAGGGCCGCATCGTCGCGATGGCGGGCGACGGCGTGAACGACGCGCCCGCGCTTGCCGCCGCCGATGTCGGCATCGCGATGGGCACCGGCACCGATGTGGCGATCGAAAGCGCCGGCATCACGCTGCTGCGCGGCGACCTCATGGGTATCGTGCGTGCACGCCGGCTCAGCCAAGCGGTGATGCGCAACATCCGGCAAAACTTGGTTCTTGCCTTCATCTACAACGCCGCCGGCGTGCCGATCGCGGCCGGCGTGCTCTATCCGCTGTTCGGCATCCTGCTCTCACCGATCATCGGCGCAGCCGCGATGGCGCTGTCGTCGGTGAGCGTGGTGGCGAATGCGCTGCGGTTGCGCAGAGTGAAGATCTAGCCGTTGCCTGCGGCAGTGGAAATGACTATACTGGTCAACATGGTCACGGAGGCCTGAACCATGTCCGAGCGAAACTGGACGGTCGCGGAGGCCAAGGCCAAGTTCAGCGAAGTTATCGAAAGCGCGAATGTGCGCGGCCCGCAAACAATTACCAGGAATGGCAGGACGGCTGCCGTCGTCGTTTCGCCCGAGGAGTGGCGGCGAAAGACCGAGCGCGTTGGAACACTTGCTGATTTCTTCGCTGCCTCTCCGCTTCGCAATTCGGGACTGAAGGTCAGGCGGTCCAGGCAAGCGCCGCGGCCGATCAAACTGTGACTTACCTGCTCGATACCAATGTCGTGTCCGAATGGGTCAAGCCGCGCCCGAATGGCGACGTCATCGCTTGGCTAGCAGAGGCAAGCGAGGACGAGATTTTCATCAGCGTCTGCACATTTGCGGAGTTGCGCTTCGGCGTTGCCTCAATGGCAAAGGGCAAGAGGCGCGATCGTCTCGACGAGTGGCTGCGAAGCGACCTGCCCGCGCGCTTCGATAGACGCATCGTGGGAATAGATGTCTCGATTGCCGTTGCGTGGGGCGATATCCAGGCACGTGCCAGACTGAAAGGCCGGCCGGTTGGTCCAATGGATGGGTTGATCGCCGCCACCGCGGCAGTCCACGGAATGACGATTGTCACGCGTAATACGAATGACTTCGAAGCTGTTGGCGTGCCTCTGCTCAATCCTTGGAGCGACCGCTAGGTCATCGCCCGCTTGCCGAAGCCGCAGGCGGCTTGCCGGGCGGATCACTGTACGGCGGCGGATCGGGATCGCGCATCGGCTGGCTCGGCGGATCGTTCGGCGGCGGCTGCACCGGATCGCGCATGGGCTCGCCCGGCGGATCGCGCATCGGCGGCACCGTCGGGTCGGTCAGCGGCTGCGGCGGTGACTGCTCGGGCGCGGGCTGCGACGGCTTGGGCATTGGGTCGTCCTTTGCCGGATAACCCGCGCGCCGCGCCCTTCGTTCCGCCTAGAACACCGCGATGTACTTCAGCAACGACAGAATACCGATGACGATCACGATGATCTGCACGATCTGCTTTACGCGACCGTCCAGCGGCAGCATGTTGATGAGATAGAGGATGAGGATGACGACGAGAAACGTAACCAGAATGCTGATGAGAACCGACGAGCCCATGGCTTGAACCCCTGGTGTCTGACCGAGAACCGGCCACCGTGCGGTGGATCAACGCACATGGAACCCGAAAGTTCCATTCGGCCTGACAAGCGCCCGGCCGGAAGTGCTAGGCTGCGGCATTCCCCGGGGGATTTCATGAACCGCATCATCGCCTTGCTGGCCCTGCTCGCAGTATCTCCCGCGCACGCAAACGATGCCGCGACGCTCGCTCCGACCGGAACGCTGCGCGCGACCTTCATCGGGCGCAATCCGGTGCAGGCAACCATCGACGAGAAGACCGGCGAGGCGCGCGGGCCCGCGGCCGAGATTGCGCGCATGATGGCGGGAAAGCTCGGCGTCCCCCTCGCCATCTCGGGCGTGGCGAACGGACCGGCTGTGATCGAAAGCGTGAAGTCCGGCGCGGCAGACATCGGGTTCGTGGCATTCGATCCGATCCGCGCCGCCGAGGTCGACTTCGCGCAGGCTTACGAGGTGGTGCAGAATTCCTATGCGGCGCCGGAAGGCTCGAGCATCCGCGTCAGCGCGGACGTGGACAAGCCGGGGATTCGTGTCGGCGTCGGCGAGCGCGATGCCGGCGACTTTTTCCTCACCCGCACGCTCAAGCACGCAACGCTCAAGCGCAATGCGGCGGGCAGCTCCGAGGTCGCGATGAAGATGCTGACCTCCGGCGAGGTCGACGTGTATGGCGGCAACCGCCAGCGCATGAGCGAGGCCGTCGCCAAGACGCCGGGCCTGCGGCTCCTGCCCGACAGCTTCTACGGCGTCGAACAGGCGATCATTGTCGTCAAGGGCGATGCCGCAAAGCTCGCAATCGTCAACCGCTTGATCGACGAGGCGCGGAGCTCAGGGTTGATTGCGGAAGCGATTTCGCGTGCCGGGCTTGTCGGCGTGGACGTGGCGCCGGCGGGAGCGCGCAAATAGCAAAACGAAAGCGGGACCGCGCCGAAGCACGATCCCGCTGTTGCTTCCGACGACGCGCGGGGGCGACGATTGCGCGTCAGCAGTTGCGTGCTCATCCCGCCATGCGCGCGTGCGTCGGGCAAGTTAACATTATGTAATGTCAAAAACGTCGCACGTACTTTCGTCGCATGCGACAGGGTGAAGCACCGAGAGTTACAAGAATCCGATCGAAAACCACGGAACCGCAGCGACCACGAGCAGGCCGATCAGCAGCGCAAACAGATAGGGCCAGATGGCTCGCATCCCTTCGTCAGGATTGACCCGGCCAATGGCGCACGCCGCGTAGTAGCCGACGCCAAAGGGCGGCGCGAACAATCCGATGCCCATCGCCAGAATGACCACCATCGAATAGTGCACTTCGTGGATGCCGAGCTGGCGCGCGATCGGAAACAGCAGCGGCCCGAACAGCACGATCGCCGGAATGCCCTCGAGCACCGAGCCGAGCACCACGAACGCAACAATCGACACGATCATGAACGTCACCGCGCCGCCGGGTAGTCCCGTCATGGCGGCGGCGAGATCGCGCGAGAAGCCGGATTGCGTCAGCGCCCACGCCATCGCGGTCGCCGCGCCGATGATGAGCAGGATCGCGCCGCACAGCGAGGCGGTATCGATCAGCATCGGCATCAGCCGCGACACCGGAAAGCTGCGCGTCATGACGAGGCACGCAACGATCGTGTAGGCGATGCCGATGGTCGAGACTTCGGTCGCCGTCGCGACGCCCTCCACCACGGCAGCGCGGATCAGAAACGGCAGCGCGAGGCCCGGCAGCGCGATCAGGAATGCGCGCCCGACATCGCTCCATGACGCGCGCGTGACGCCAGACAGATCGTCATCGCGATAGCGCCACCACACGATGACGCAGAGCGCGAGGGCCAACACGAGCGCGGGCAGCAGTCCGCCGTTGAACAGTGCGGCGATCGACACGCCGGTGACCGAGCCGATGGTGATCAGCACCAGACTGGGCGGTATCGTCTCCGACATCGCACCGGAGGACGACAGCAGCGCCACAAGCTCGCCTGGCTTCGCGCCGCGCCGCTTCATTTCCGGAAACAGCACTGGAGCAACGGCGGCCATGTCGGCCGCCTTCGAGCCGGAAATGCCGGAGACCAGATACATCGCACCGAGGAGCACGTAAGAGAGTCCGCCGCGCACGTGCCCGAGCAGGCTTGCGAGAAAATCCACCATCGCGCGCGCCATGCCGGTCGCCTCGATCAGAAGGCCGAGGAAAACGAACAGCGGCACCGAGAGCAGGATGATATGACTCATCCCTTCGTCCATCCGGCTGACCACCACAGTTAGGGGAGTGCGTGTGGTGATCGCCAGGAATGCGAAGGTCGCGATCGCGAATACGAATGCGATCGGCGCGCCGGCGAGCACGCCCGCGGCGACGAGCAGGACGAAGAACACCACGAGTTTGTAATTGCCCATCGCGGCGAACATGGGCTTGAGCATCCATAACCCTGCGCCGACCAGCGCAATGACGCACAGCGCAATGACGATCTGCTGCAAGCCGCCCACGCGCGCGAGACGGAGGACGGCAAACACCAGCATCAGGACGCAGCCGACCGGAAGCGCCGCCGCGCGCCAGATGTTGGGAATTTCCAGCGCGGGCGTGACGATAGCCGCTTCGTCGATCGCATACTCGAGCGACGGATGAAGGATGAGAACGAGAAACGCCACCGCGAGCGCGACGGCAAAAGCTTCGAAGAACGAGCGCCATTTTGGCGCCATGCGGGCCACAAGCGTCGACATCCGCATGTGCTCGTTGCGCCGGAACGCCACCACCGCGCCCAGCATCGCAAGCCAGAGAAACAGGATTGACGCCAACTCGTCCGACCAGACGACCGGACGGCGGAAAACATAACGGGAGACCACGCCCACGAAGAGGATCAGCACCTCGATCGCGGTCAGCAACGCGACCGGCACCTCGACCATGCGGCCAAGCCAGCCTTCGATCCGCGCCGCGCCCGACGCAAACGAGGAGGCCGGAGCCTCCTCTTTGTGCACCATCTCCATGAGGGCGCGGCTGCGTGGTTAGGAGATCGGACCGGTAAACTTCTCCAGCACCGACCAGGCCTCGTCGCCGTACTTGCCCTTCCACTCCTTGTAGAAGCCGGCCGCTTGCAGCTTGTCGCGGAACGGCTTCGGATCGACCTTGATGAACTCCATGCCCTTGCTGGTCAGGTCGGCCTTGAACGTTTCGTTCTGCTTGAAGATGTCGGCACGCTGATCAATCGCGGACTTGTTGAGATTCTTGGAAATCACGTCGCGCACGTCTGCCGGTAGTCCGTTCCACGCCTTGGCATTTGCCAGGAACCAGAAGCCGTCCCACATGTGATTGGTCTCGGAGAGATACTTCTGCACCTCGAACAGCTTGGCGAAGAAGATGATCGAGAGCGGGTTCTCCTGACCTTCCGCCACCTTGGTCTGCAGCGCCGAATAGGTCTCGGAGAAATTGATCGACATCGGCGCGGCGTCGAAGGCCTTGAACATCGAGGTCCAGAGCGGGCTCGGAGGGACACGGATCTTGAAGCCCTTGAGGTCGTCGGGTCCCTTGATCGGCCGTGTCGAGGACGTCATCTGACGGTAGCCGTTGTCCCACTGCCGTTCCATGGCGTGCAGGCCGGCCTTGGCGATCTGCGCCCGGATATGCGCACCGAGCGCCCCGTCCATCGCCGGCCAAATCTTGTCGTAGCTGTCCCAGATAAAACCAACGCCGTTAATCGAGGACGCCGGCACCAGCGTCGAAAGGATCAGGCCCGACAGCGTGAAGAATTCGATCGCACCGGAGCGTAGCTGGCTCAGCATATCGGTGTCGGAGCCCAACTGATTGTTCGGAAAGATCTGGATGTCGACCCGGCCGTTGGTTTCCTGCTTGATCCGTTCCATCGCCTCGACGGCGCGGACATTGAGCGGATGCGCGGTCGGCGAGTTGTTGGCGTATTTGAGCTGGAATTCGGCCGCGCCCTTGGCGATCCACGGCATGCCGATCGTGGCGGTCGCGGCCGTTCCGGCAAGCAAAATGGAACGGCGGGTTGTTTCGAACTTCATTGCAATTCCTCCGATTTGATCGTTTTCGGCGCGGGCGCAGCCGATTGTCAGTGGGGCCTTACCGAACGCCCCTTGGTGATCATCATGGGCAGGTGCCGCACGGACGGCAAGTGGCGTTGCGTTATCAAATGGCGGAGGAGCGGTCCACGGCGAATTCGGACGTTCAGGCGATCAGCGCCTTGACGGCGTTCACGACCTTTTCCGGCGTCACGCGCACCTCCGCTTCGAGCGGCGGTGCGAACGGGACCGGGATGCGCGGCGCCGCGAGGCGTTTGACGGCTTTCAGGTTCGCGGACCCTAGCCTGTCGAGCACGCGCGCCACCACCTCGGCGCCGAAGCCCGCGACCTCGACCGCCTCGTGCACGACGAGCAGCCGCCCGCTCTTTTTAACTGACGCGACCACGGCCTCCTCATCCCACGGCCAGATGGTGCGCAGGTCCAAGAGATCGACCTTGATCCCTTCGGCCGCGAGCAGCTCGGCGCCCTTCGTCGCAACCGGCACCGCCGCCGACCACGTCACCACGGTTGCGGCATCGCCCTCGGCGACCTTGCGCGCGACACCGAACGGGATCGGCTCGATCGGGTCTGAAATCTCACCATTCACCCAGAACAAATCCTTCGGATCGAAGAACAGCACCGGATCGTCGGAGCGGATCGCCTGCACCAGCAGCCCCGCCGCATCGGCCGGTGTCGCGGGCGTCACCACGATCACGCCCGGCAGATGCGCGAACCAGGCTTCCAGCATCTGCGAGTGCTGCGCGGCGGAATTGCGCCACATGCCGTGCGGCATGCGCACCACCACGGCGGGCTTGGCCTGACCGCCGAACATGTAGCGGACCTTGGCGATTTGATTCACCAGCTCGTCCATCGCGCACATCACGAAATCGAAGATGCGCATCTCGATGATCGGGCGCATGCCGACCAGCGCGGAGCCGAGACCCGCGCCCATGATCGTCGATTCGGAAATCGGCGTTGAGACGACGCGCTGCTCGCCGAACTCGCCGAGGAAATCCTTGTACTGGCCCCACAGTCCGCCGCGCGCGACGTCTTCGCCGAGCACCCACACGCGCTCGTCGCGCCGCATCTCCTGCAAGGCGGCGCGGCGCGACGCCTCGATCAGTGTGACTTCGACCACGCAACCGCCCCCGTATCCTGCACGTCCTCGTACGCGACGAACGGCTCCGGCCAGGCCGCGGCATTTGCCTCTCTGCGCGCCGCCGCCATCTCGGCCTTGGCCTCCTCGATCATCTTGCCGAGCGCGCTCGGCTCAATGCCGCGCTCGGCCAGCATTGCGCCGAGCCGCGCGATCGGATCGCGCGAGCGCGCCTCCGTGACTTCTTCGGCCGGCCGCCATGCCGCCGCATCCGTCGAGGTGTGGCCGGTGATGCGATAGGTGCGCACGTGCAAGAGATGCGGCCCTTCGCCGCGCCGCACCGCCGCGACCGCCGAGGACGCCGCATCGTCGACCGCCATCGCGTTGTTGCCGTCGATGCTGATCGCCTTAACGCCGAGCGCCTTGGCGCGGTCGATCACACCCGGACCGGCGGTGACACTGTCGGCGCGCGTGAACGCCGCGACGCCATTGTCCTCGCACACGAACAGCACCGGCAGCTTGAACAGCACCGCCCAGTTGAGCCCTTCGAGGAACGGCCCGCGATTGACCGCGCCGTCACCGAACATGCAGGTCACGATCGCGTCGGACTTCTGCATCTTCAGCCCTTGCGCGGCGCCGACCGCAATCGGGATGCCGCCCGCCACCACGCCGTTGGCACCCAGCATGCCGACGGAAAAGTCCGCGATGTGCATCGAGCCGCCCTTGCCGCGGCAATAGCCGCTCGCGCGGCCGTAAAGTTCCGCCATCATGCGTTTGGGATCGGCGCCCTTGGCAATCGCGTGGCCATGCCCGCGATGGTTCGACGTGAGGCGGTCGTCGATGCGCAGGCTGGCGCAGATACCGGCTGCGACCGCCTCCTGTCCGATGGAGACATGCAGCGGCCCCGGGATCTCGCCCGCCTTGTGCGCCTCGAGCGCGGTCTCCTCGAAGGCGCGGATGCGCACCATGGTGCGATAAAGGCCGGTCGGGCGGCGGAGGTTGTCGCCAGGATCGCTCATTTGGATGTCGCCCGGGAGGGAAGCTTGCGCCGGAAGGGTCCGGCATGTTTGAACACAGGAAACGTCCCCTAGGCAATGTCTCTCATCCTCGACAGCGTCACCGTGTTTCCGCCCGACGCGCGCGGGCGCGCCGCCATCGCGGCCTCGCACGGCGGCGTCTATGCGGCGTATCTGGCCGCGAAGGTGGGCGTGAAAGCCGTGATCCTGTGCGATGCGGGCGTGGGGCGCGAGCGCGCCGGCATCGGCGGGCTCGACTATCTCGACGAGCTTGGCGCCGCGGCCGCGACCATCGGTCATCGCTCGGCGCGAATCGGCCATGGCCAAGACTGTTTCGCGCGAGGCTCGATCACCTACGTCAATTCACGCGCCACGAAAGCCGGCATCGTGCCGGGCATGAGCGCGCGCGAGGCGCTGGAACGGCTCGACCGCGCCGATTTGCCGCCCTGCCCTGCCCCGCCGCCGATCGAGGAGGCACGCCATCGCCTGGGCGAGGCGGAGGCCGGCGGCGTGCGCGTGCACGCGATCGATTCCGCCGGGCTGGTCCTGCCCGAAGACGAAGGCCACATCGTCGTCACCGGCTCGCACGGCGCGCTGCTCGGCGGCAAGCCCGAGACCGCCATCAAGATTCCCGTGTTCGCCGCGCTCTACAACGACGCCGATTTCGGCATCGAGGATGCCGGAGTAGCGCGCCTGCCGGTGCTCGATACGCGCGGCATCGCGGGCGTATGCGTGAGCGCATGGAGCGCGCGCATCGGCGACGGGCAATCGACCTACCGCGACGGCGTTGTCTCGGCCGTGAATGCGCGCGCTGCGCAATGCGGCGGCGAAATCGGAATTTCGGCGAGAGAGTTGGTGGCGCGGCTGGTCGCTACGCGCATGAAGGACCTGACATGAACGCACCTGTCTCGAATTCGGCGCGCAAGCTCAATGGCGGGCAGGCGCTCGCCGAAATGCTCAAGCTCTCGGGCGTCGGCCCGATGTTCGGCATGGGCGGTTTCCAGTTGCTGCCGTTCTATGAGGCGATGCGCGCGCTCGGCCTGCGCCATTTCCTCATCAACGACGAGCGCTGCGGCGCCTTCGCCTCCGACGCGTATGCGCGCGTGACCAACCGGCCGGGCGTCTGCGATGCCACGCTCGGGCCGGGCGCGACCAATCTGGTCACCGCGCTGGTGGAGTCGCTCAACGCCGGCATTCCGCAGATCGCGATCGTCGGCGATGCCAACCGCGATCACGCCTGGAAGAACATGACGCAGGAGGCGCGGCAGACCGAAATTCTCAAACCCGCCGTGAAGGAGCTGATCCGCGTCGAAGGCACCAAGCGCATTCCCGAACTGGTGCGCCGCGCTTTTGCTGTCGCCACGTCAGGGCGGCCGGGGCCGGTGGTGCTCGACGTGCCGGAGGACGTCTGTCATGGCGAGCACGATTTCGACGCCGCGGATTTCTGGGTCGACGACGCGACCCTCAAGGCGCAGGCGCGCCGCACGCGGCCCGATCCGCACGAACTGGAACGCGCCGCAGCGATCATTTCAAAAGCCGAGCGGCCGCTGCTGCTGGTGGGCGGCGGCATCCACATTTCGGAAGCCTATGATGCCCTGCTCGCGCTCGCGGAAAACTTCGGCATTCCGGTCGCCCACACGATGTCCGGCAAGGGCGCGATCGCCTGCACGCACCCGCTCTCGGCGGGAGTGTTCGGGCGCTACTCGCGCATCGCGAACGATCTGGTTGCGGCCTCCGATGCGCTGATCGTGGTCGCCTGCAAGCTCGGCGAAATCCCGACACGCCGCTTCCAGTTGATCCCGCCAGGCAAGCCCCTGATCCATGTCGATATCCTGGCCGAGGAGATCGGCCGCACCACGCGCACCGACGTGGCGCTCGTCGCCGACGCGCGGCTTGCGCTGGCCGATCTCGCGGCGGCGCTGAGCGACGGCGGCAAAGCGCGCGCGAGGCGCCAGCCGTGGTGCGCCGAGGTGCCGTCGCGCATGAAGAAGTGGCTCGCCGGCGCGACCGAGAAGCTCACGTCGAACGAAAAGCCGATCAATGTCGGCCGCCTGATGGGCGAGTTGAACGCGCTGATGCCCGACGACGCGATTTTGGTCGCGGACGGCGGTTTCGCCGGCCACTGGGGCGGGCTGTTGTTCGACACCAAGCGCGCGGGCCGGCATTTCATCGCCGACCGCGGCTTCGCGTCGATCGGTTACGGGTTGCCCGGCTCGATGGGCGCGCAGCTCGCCGCGCCGACGCGCCGCGTCGTCGGACTGACCGGCGACGGCGGCTTCAACATGACGCTCGGCGAACTCGAAACCGCGCGGCGCACCGGCACCCCGTTCGTGCTGTGCGTGTTCAACAATGCGGCCTCCGGTTACGTGAAGGCGCTGCAGCACTCGATGTTCGGCGCGGGCAATTACCAGAGTTCCGATCTGGTCGAGATGGACTACGCGGCGATCGCGCGCGCCATGGGCTGCGAGGGCATCCGAGTCGAAGACCCCGGCAGACTCGGCGCCGCGCTGCGTGAGGGCCTCGCCAACACCGCGACCCCGACCGTGCTCGACATCGTGGTGACGCGCGATCCGGCCAAAATGCTCCCCGGAGTCGACAACCGCACGCTCACGGTGACGAAGGGCGACCGGCCGGTGTAGAACCGCGGCATGTTGCGCGCCGCCCTCGCCTTCTTTCTCGCCCTCACGCTCGCACCCGCCGCGCACGCGGCCGACTGCGCGCGCCCCAAGGACCTGCGCTTCGAGGTCACGGGCAAGATCGTGCGCAGCGAGGTCGGCTTCACGCAGGGGCTGGAATGGCGCGACGGCAAGCTGTTCGAGAGCACCGGGGCGGTCGGCGGGCATTCCGGGCTCAACACCATCGCACCCGACGGCACCGTGACCAAACTGCGCGACGACGGGACGCGCTATTTCGGCGAAGGCCTGACCATTCTCAACGGCGAAATCTATCAGCTCACCTGGCAGGAGCACGAGGTGTTCGTCTACGACCTCGCCGGCCAGCGCAAGCGCAGCCTGCGCAATCCGCGCGAGGGCTGGGGCCTGACCCATGACGGCACCAGCCTGATTTTCAGCGACGGCTCTCCGTCGTTCTATTTCGCCGACCCTGCGACCTTCGCGATCACGCGCGAGGTGAAGATCAAGACCGACCGGCCCGGCGACGTCATCGGCCTCAACGAGCTTGAGCTGGTCGACGGCAAGCTCTACGGCAACCTGTTCCAGACCCAGACCATCGTGCGCATCGATCCCGACAGCGGCTGCGTCGAGGCACGCGCCAACATGGGCTCGCTCTGGCGCTCCTTCACCGAGGCCGACAAGCGGCAGGTCATGGGCGAGCAGAACGTGCTCAACGGGATTGCCTACGACAAGGCGACGGGTTTGTTTTACGTGACGGGGAAGCGGTGGCGGACGATTTTCGTCGGCAAGTTTTCAGAACCGAGATAAGCGCCCGCGCTCATCATTTGTGCTCCAGCAGCAGCGTCGCTTCCTTCTTGATGGCCGGCAGCAGCCGCTCGGAAAGCTTCGCCAACAGCCATGGCAACGTGACCTCGATGCGCAGGCTGTCTTCGAGCACCTCGATGGTGCCCGCGGCGGATTGTCCAAGCGCGCGCATGTGAAACTGCAGCGTGTCGCCGGTCCACACTTCCTGCTCGATCGCGACCATCGCGCTGAGATTGCCGCGCATGCGCGTGAGCCCGCTTTTGAGCCGGCGCGTCGCCTCCTCCCTGCCGAGACGATGC
The DNA here is from genome assembly GCA_034669145.1 of Hyphomicrobiales bacterium. Taxonomy (GTDB): domain Bacteria; phylum Pseudomonadota; class Alphaproteobacteria; order Rhizobiales; family Xanthobacteraceae; genus PALSA-894. Next base: position 6,883 of record JAXDNY010000245.1, on the reverse strand, counting down.
GGCACAGAGACCGTGACCGGCGTGCCCATCAGGCGCGCGCCCAATACGGCGCGTCGCGCCCTTCGACCTTGTCGAGATGCGCGCGCAGCAGCGCCATGTTGCGGCGATTGGCGCGGAACGCCACGTCGAACGCGTCGCCGACCAGCGGCACCGCGCCGACGACGCCGTCGAACGCCACATTGACGAGCATCCGGGCGATCAGCAGGGGCGGGGCGCCGAGCGTACGCGCCTCGTTGACGATGAACAGCGACATCACGGTCGTGATCGCGTCGCCGATGCCGGGAACAAGTCCGATCAGCGCATCGAGGCCGAAACGGACTTGAGTTCCGGGGATCACGAACGCGGTGTCGAGCAGGGTCGCAAGCGCATCGATGCGGGCGATGCGTTCCTGGCGCGAGAGCTGACGGCCGAAGTCGAACGAGAGGTCTGCGGTGCGAAAGCGGTTCATGAGCAAAGAAATGGTGATCGGTTCGGCGGAGACAAGAGTCCGTATCTCGCCTGGCCCCAGCGGGTCGATGAAACCGCCGCGCCTCAAGAGGACAGCAACGCGATGAATAGGGCACGTTCTGCGGAACCTGGAACCGGCTTCGCCGTTATGCGCCCAGGCACCACAACGGAGAAGCGCCATGAAAACCCTGTTTATTTCCGCGGCCGCGATTGCGATGGCGGCCGTGTTAAGCCCGGTTCCGTCGTTCGCTCAGCTGGCCGTCGAAACGCCGATAGGCGGCGTACGTATCGGCGAGCCGAGCTATCGTCAGTACCGCGACTATGACCGCCCGGTCGTGCGTGAGCGCCGCATCTATCGCGAGCGCAATGTCGGCATGAATTGCCGGACCGTGACCATCGAGCGCGACGACGGCTCGATGAAGCGCATCCGCCGCTGCGACTGATTCGCCGCTAAAGTGCTGAAATGGAAAGGGCGGCCGGCTCATCCGGCCGTCTATTTCCACGTTTGCCATTCGCTGGTGCGGGCGGCCGGACTCGAACCGGCACGGGGTTTCCCCCGAGGGATTTTAAGTCCCTTGCGTCTACCATTCCGCCACGCCCGCGCGAGTCGGTTTCTAGCATTGGTCGCTTGTGCAAGACAGAAGCGAGCGGCTTAGCCGCCCGTACCAGCCCTCATGGTGAGGAGCCGACGAAGTCGGCGTCTCGAACCACAGCCACGCGCTCTGAGCTTGCCGCCATCCTTCGAGACGCGGCCTTCGGCCGCTCCTCAGGATGAGGACCGAGTGATGCGCTCGCGCCTCACGATGAGGTCGGAGTAGCTGGCGCGCGCGCTATCCGGCGCGCCGTAATCCGATCGCGCCCCAGAGCTCTTCCCAGTCGTGGCCGTGCTGGTCGGTGACGCGGCCGTCCTTGGCGAAGAACTTGTTCGGGATCTGGAACATCGCGATCATCAGCCCGCCTTCCGGCGTGGTCGCGGAATGGCGGCTGCCGGGCTCGCGCCAGACGAACTCACCGGGGCCGACCGTCAGGCCTTCCGCCGGGCCTTCGCTGTCGACCAGCCTGCCCGAGATCACGTAAGTCTGCTCGACCATGACATGCTCGTGGTCGGGCAGCACCGCGCCGGGCGCGAACTTCATCAGCAGGGTCGCGATTCCGTTCTTGGCGTCGACGTAGAGGGGCTTTGCCTCGCAGCCGGGAAAGCTCGTCGGCCGCCATTCCATCTCGGCCGGGCGCACGATGTGCGAGTGCCCCTCCACTCCGGCTTGGGCTTCGCCCTTGGGTGTGACGGCGTCCATGGTGTCCTCCTTCGTCCGTTGGCGCCATGATAGCGCGCCGCGTGCCTCTCGTCGCGGGGCCCGAGCGGGTTTTTCACGGGCTATCCCGTCAACGCATTCCCGAAATCTCGCCCTCAGTGTTAGCGATACGCTAACGCCAGAATGAGGAAACGCTGGCAAAAAAGCGCGCCTTAGGCGAAAAATGTCGGTCTTTCAGCGACTTGGGTGACTCGGAACAGATCGAAATTACCGAGATATTTCAATAACTTACGCTTTACGCACGCATTCTGCGTGATAGCCTCCACGTGTCTTTCGAAGTCCTGGCACGGAGGTTTTAGATGACAACGTTCCAACCGATCAACGACGCATATGACCTTGCGGCGAGCCGTCTCGCCCGTTCGAAAACGACGACGCTCGCCGAATGCGTGCCGTTGCTCGACGTCGCGCTCGAATTCATCGACCGCGGTCCCGCCGAACTCACCATCGAGGCGATCGAGAGCTATCGCGAAAGCGCGATCCGTCTCTTGGAAAGCATGCGCCCCGTGATCGAGCGGCAGGCCAAGGCCACGCTCGCGGCATGGAAACACCAGGTTGGCGACGTGGAGCTTCGCGCCGCCGCCTGATCTCTTTGAACCGACGTGACGCGACGGGAAGTAACCGGGCGGACAATAACTGGGCGCTTTGGTTTTTTGCGGCGAGCAGGCGGTGTCAAACGACCCGCGGGTGCGGTCGACGCAAAGATAGCGCGGGCAGTTGAACAGGCCCGAAATCGTTCACAGCGGCCTGATTGAGCGCTTCGTCTTCGAAAACAGCAGGCGGTTTTCCCGCGGGTGCTGTCGGTCAAAGACGGGAAGCGTGGGCAGAACCGGCACGCTGGGGAAGTCCGGAAACAAGTCCGCCGATACGCGAGCAGCCCTGCCCCGGGCAGGGCTCCCTCGCTCAACCATCGAGGCCGACCATGTCCAAGCTCATGATCCTGTTCGTGCTGTTCGTCTCCGGCTCGCTCTACGATCCGCCGCGCGTGCTCAACCACCTTGGGCCCGGCGCCACCGCGATCGGCTGGCACATCAAGTCGACGTTCAATCTGCGCTGAGAAAACCTTTTAGCGCGCGCGTGAAGCCGGCCGGGTCGTCCAGGTTGGAGATGTGCCCGGCACCGGCGAGCTCGACATAGCGCGAGCCGGCCAGTTCCTGATGCATCGCCTTCATCGCGGCCGGCACCGCGCCGCCCGCATCCTTCTCGCCCGCCAGAAACAGCACCGGCGGCTTCGTGCTCGCAACCGCGGAGCGGAAGTCGTGATCGGCAAGCGCCGCCGAACAGCCAATGAAACCGTTGACCGGCGTGTTGCGGATCATCGCGCGGGCGCGGTCGAGATAGGGCGGGTTCTTCGCCACGACGTCCGCCGGAAACCAGCGCGTCACGGTCGGCTCCACCAACGGCTCCATGCCGCCCTTTTGCGCCGCCGCGATGCGCTCCTCCCATTGCTGCGCGCTTTGTGGCGTCGAGGCGCAGCCGGAATCGGCGACGATCGCGCGCTCGATGCGGCCGGGATGGCGCTGCGCAAGGCCGAGCGCGGTCGCGCCACCCATCGAAAGCCCGCAGAAATTGGCGCGCTTGATGTCGAGCGCATCCATCAGCGCGAGCGCATCGGCGATCAGCATGTCGAAACTGTAACGCCCGGCCGGCGCCTCGGTCTTGCCGTGGCCGCGCTGGTCGTAGCGCAGCACGCGGAATGACGAGGCGAAATCCTTCGCCTGCTGGTCCCACATGGAAAGATCGGTCGCGAGCGAATTCGACAGCACGAGCCACGGGCCGGCGTTGCCGTCGATCTGGTAGTTGATGCCGATGCCGTTGGCTTTGGTTTGCATCGTTTGAACCTCTCGTTCGTGTCCCGCACGCGGTGCAATGCGCAGCGTTGCACCGCAGATGCGGGACCCCGGTTGCTTACTCGACCAAGAAACCGGGGTCCCGGGTCTGCAGCGCATCATTGCATGCTGCGCTGCGCCCGGGACACGCGGATCGAATTACGTTGCCCCATTGCGGATCGGTGGCTGGAAGCTCAGGCCCAGATCCCAGGGAAAATAGATCCAGGTGTCCTGCGACACCTCGGTGATGAAGGTGTCGACCATCGGGCGGCCCATCGGCTTCGCATATACGGTCGCAAAGTGCGCCTTCGGCAGGATGTCGCGCACGATTTTCGCGGTCTTTCCGGTGTCCACGAGGTCATCGACGATCAGCACGCCCTGCCCGGCGCCGCCGCCGATTTTCTTGATCGAATCAGCGACGTCCTTCAGCACGCTGAGCGACCCTTGGGTCTTGTAGTCATGATAGCTCGCGACGCACACCGTCTCGATCAGGCGGATTTCCAGTTCGCGCGACACGATCGCGGCTGGCACCAGTCCGCCGCGCGTCACGCACACGATCGCCTCGAACGGGCCCGCGCCGGAGAGCCGCCACGCGAGCGCACGCGCATCGCGGTGAAATTGGTCCCACGAGACCGGAAATGCCTTCTGTGCCTGTCCCGGAGCCACCGCTGCTTCGGCCATTGCGCTTCCCCCAACCGTCCAAGGCGGACGTTCTAGCGCATGATCCCGAAAAGTGGGAACCGGTTTTAGGAAAAGATCATGCGCAAAGAGAATTACCGCATGTCGAGCACGAAATCGAAGCGTCCGGCGAGCGAGCCCTGGTTCTTGGCGGTGCGGATCAACAGCTCCTTGCGGAACAGGCCGTCCCGGCGGTTGTTCGGCTCGCCGGGAAAATAGAGCTGCGTGGTGAGCAGGCGCCCGGCGGGTGGCGCCACCTTCACGTGGAAATGGCGCGTGCGGCCTTCGTAGGCGCCCGGCACGATGGTGCGGAAACGAAAGCGCCCTTCGGCATCGGCGCGCTGGTGGCCACGCAGGCGGAAGCCCGAATTGTCGTACTCGCCCTTGTCGTCGGCGTGCCACAGATCGACCAGCGCGCCCGCCACCGGCCGGCACGCCCGCGTCAGTACGAAGCCGACGAGTTCGATCGGCTGACCCGCCATACCGGGCTCAATCAGTTCGGCGCGCTCCGGCGAGGACGGCTTGAAGAACGGCCCTTCGGTCTGACGCAACGTCGCCGCATCGCCGTCATGGCATTCGGGTGTCGGGCTGAGCGGCTGGGCGAGGCTCTCGTCGAGCGTGAGGAAGCCGCTGGCGGCAAGGACGCTGGTGGCAAGGACGGTGCGGCGGGTCGCATCGTTTGTCATCGAACACTCCTGCATCATGATGGCGGCGAAAATCAGCCAAGCGCCGTCCGTCGCGCCGCAATGCGGTTGCGCAGTTCCGTCATGGCCATGCCGAAACTCGCGATGCTCGCGGCCGAGAGTTCGTCCTTGAGCCCGTGCCCATAGACGGCATCGAACGTTTCGTCGGCGTCGCGCTCGAGCTGATCGAGCGTCGCGCGGTCGTGCGCGTTGCGCGCCTCCGCGATCAGCGCCTGCAGCTGGCGCAGCGGCGCTTGCGCTTCGCCCTTGGCCTTCCCGCCGAGCCAGCCAAACAACCCGGCGACGACCGACCCCAGCCCGCTCATGATGAACGCACCCAGGTAGATCCAGTCGCTGTAGCGGTCGATCAGGGTTTTCTGGTCGCCGTTCACGTATGCGCGCGTGCCCGGATGGACCAGGAACGGCGTGGGGTCGTCGAGATCCGGCGTCTCGAGCAGTCCGGCGCCCGGCACCGCAGCACTGATGTTCTGCCGGAGGAAATAAAGCTGCTTCACCAGCTCCGCGATCCCGTCCGCGTCGGACTTCGGCGTCGCGACCAGCCGGACGGAGAAGGCGAGCGTGTCGAAGCTTTCCGCCGGCCGCGGCGGTTGCCCGCCAAATGCGCCCTGCACGACCTCCACCTTCTCGATTGCCGCAATCCGCTTCGCGATCGCCTCGGCCTCCTCGATCTCGATGAACTGAATCGCGCCTTTGGTTGCGCGTACGGTTTCGGCGACCACGTCACTCACCGGCTTGGACGCCACCGGGCCGACCACCAGGACGGCATCGACCTTCTTCTGCCGCAACGCGTTCCCGACCTCATCGGTCTTGAGCGTGAGAGTCTTCATCTTGTCGCGGGCAACCCCGTAGTAATCGAGCACCGGCCCGAGCAAACCTCCATCGATCGGGCCGTCGCGCGTGACGCCGAGCATGATGTTCGGCAGGTCCGTGACCTTCTGGAACTTGCCGATCTTCGGCGCAATCAGCACTGCTGCTTCGCGCCGCATGATCAGCACTGTCTCCGCCTTGCCCTGCAGAGCGGCATCCGAGCGGAGCACCGCAAGCTGGACCGTGCCGGCATCGAGCTGCTCAAGCGCGCTCTTGCCGTTCTCCGCGACGACGACCTCGATGCGCACGGGCGCGCGCGCCGTGCGCAGCATCTCGGCGGCCTGCCCGAAGACGCGCTGATCGAGCGTATTGCCGGCCGGGACCGCGACCTTGAATGCGCTCGGACGCAGCGCGAGGTGAACGATGCCCGCCACACCCGCGAACACCGCGAGTGCGACCGCACAGGCTGTCAGAAACGTCCGCAAGCAGACCTCCCGGCTGACGGAAGGATAGGATCAAATGGCCCGCGGCGGAACCGCCGACGCCGGCCTACTCCAGCGTCGCGTCGAGCGTGATCGTCGCATTCAGCACCTTCGACACCGGACAGCCGGCCTTTGCCGCGGCGGCGAGCTTCTCAAATTCGTCTTTCGACAGGCCCGGCACTTTTGCCTTCAGCGTCAGCGCGACGGCGGCGATCTTCCAGCCCGCGCCCTCCTGCTCCAGCGACACGTCGGCGCGCGTATTCAGGCTCTCGGGCGGATGCCCGGCGCCGCTGAGCTGAAACGCCAGCGCCATCGTGAAGCAGCCGGCGTGCGCCGCCGCGATCAGCTCCTCCGGGTTGGTGCCCTTCTCGTCGCCGAACCGGCGCGAAAACGAATACGGCGTGGCGGACAGGACGCCGCTCTGCGTCGTGATCGCGCCCTTGCCTTCTTTGCCGGTACCGCTCCATTGAGCCGATGCGTTGCGCTTGATGGTCGCCATGGCGTTTCTCCCAAGGTTCGATCATCAGAAGGTAATAGCGCGCCGGGAGGATTTGAAGAGCGCCGCGATCAACGCGACGGCAATTGACCGCGCCGCGGTGGCGGATATCGGTAGAAAACGGCAGTGG
>JAXDNY010000244.1:0-3111 GCA_034669145.1 Hyphomicrobiales bacterium | reverse complement strand
TGCATCAGGCTCTGCAGGTAATTCAGCCCGTCCGTCGGAGTCTGTGATTCTGCCATGGCGTTCTCCCGCTCGGCTGCTTGTTGCGGCCCGTGTTCTCACTGGTTAAACCGCCTGGCCTCCCCCGGGTTCAGCGCGGCGTGATTTTCCGATCTCTCCTCATGGAGGTTCCGGCCAGAATGGGAAATCCGCCGGTCGAACCCAAGCAATTCCTGCGCGCACTCTTCGATGCGGCTGTCGCGGCGGCCTTGCCTGAGAAGCGGGTGCCGCCGTTTCTGCCGAGGCCGCCGAGAGGCCGCACCCTGGTCATTGGTGGGGGCAAGGCCGCGGCAACGATGGCGCGCGCCGTCGAAGAGAACTGGACCGGGGAAATCTCGGGCCTTGTCGTCACCCGCTATGGCCATGGGGTTCCGACCTCGCGCATCGAGGTCCTCGAGGCGAGCCATCCCGTGCCCGATCAGGCTGGGGCGGATGCCGCGCGGCGGATGCTGGACATGGTCCGCGGCCTCACCGCCGACGATCTCGTGCTCAGCCTGATCTCGGGGGGCGGTTCGGCGCTGCTGCCGATGCCGTTCGAGGGACTGACCCTTGCCGACAAGCAGGCCACCAACACGCAGCTGCTCAAGTCGGGAGCCAGCATCCACGAGATGAACTGCGTGCGCCGGCATCTGTCCGGGATCAAAGGCGGGCGCCTCGCCGTCGCCTGTCATCCCGCGAAGGTCGTGAACCTTCTGATCTCGGATGTGCCCGGCGACAATCCGATCGACATCGCGTCGGGGCCGACCGTCGGCGACCCGACGACCTGCGCCGATGCACTAGCCATCGTGGCGCGCTACGGGATCGCGCTGCCCAAGAAAGCAGCGGCAATCCTGAAGAGCGGCGCAAGTGAAACGATCAAGCCGGATGATTCCCGGCTCGCGGATGTCGAGACACATCTCATCGCGACTCCCGCGCTCGCATTGCAGGCGGCTGCAAGCGTCGCGAAAGAGCACGGCGTCACCCCGCACGTGCTCGGCGATGACATTGAAGGCGAGGCGCGCGACGTTGCAAAAGTGCTTGGCGGCATCGCGCTTTCGGTTGCGCGCAACGGTCAGCCGTTCCGTGCGCCTTGCGTGCTCTTATCCGGCGGCGAGACAACCGTGACCGTGCGCGGCGGCGGCCGCGGGGGCCGTAATGTCGAATTTTTGCTGTCACTTGCGCTGACGCTGAAGAGTCGGGCCGGCATTCACGCGCTTGCCGGCGATACGGACGGCGTCGATGGTCTGGAAGAGATCGCTGGCGCCTATGTTTCCCCCGACACGCTCAATCGCGCTTTCGCGCGCGGTATCCTCCCGCAGGAGGCGCTCGCAAGCAACGACGGCCACGGATTTTTCGAGGCGCTCGGCGATAGTCTCGTAACCGGGCCGACGTTGACCAACGTCAACGATTTCCGCGCGATTTTGATCACGGAGTGACACGTCATGCCCGCCAGACGAAATGCGGATTTTTTGCTGGCAACTCATGCCTCCATCACGGCAACGTGTTTGCGAGCCGGCTTCCGCTGTGATCCGATTTCGTCCATCTAATTATCGCCTGCTCGAAAGGACTCTCCCAATGGTCACGTCGAAAGAAAACCCGCGCCTTGTCGGAGCCACGGCCCTCGCGATTATCGCGGCGGCATCGCTCGCCGTTTTTGCGCAAAGTCCGCACGCCGCGGAATCCGCCGTCGCGATTCCCCCGCCGGCCGAAAGCTCGGCAAGTGAGCCGAAAGACCTGCAGAAGGTCGTCCTCGCAGGCGGATGTTTCTGGGGCGTTCAGGCGGTGTTTCAGCACGTTAAAGGCGTGACATCAGCGGTTTCCGGTTATGCCGGTGGACCTCCCGAACAGGCAAACTACACCGCTGTCAGCACCGGCCGCAGCGGTCACGCCGAGGCGGTTGAAATCGCCTTCGATCCGAAGGTCGTCAGCTACGGACAAATATTGCAGGTCTTCTTCTCGGTCGCGCATGACCCGACCGAGCTCGATCGGCAAGGGCCGGATGTCGGCCCGCAATACCGCTCAGAAATCTTCGTACAGGACGAGGCGCAGGCGGCGCTGGCAAAATCCTATGTCGCGCAATTGGACAAGGCGGGCGTGTTTCGCCAGAAGATCGTAACAAAGATCGAGCTGCTGAAGGGGTTTTTCCCCGCAGAAGCCTACCATCAGGACTATCTCGCTCATCATCCGAACCAGCCCTACATTGTCTACAACGATCTACCGAAGATCGAGAACCTCAAGCGTTTGTTTCCCGATCTTTACCGGCCCACGCCAAAGCTGGTTGCCGGCGGCGCGTGATCGACCTCTTCACTCGCTTGCCCTAGCGCTGCCCTGACGATGCTCCGCTCTTCTGCGGTCAGCGGCGTTTGCGGCGGAACGGGATCGCCGACGGCATAGCCCTGCTCTTCGAGGCCTGCCTTGATGCAGGCCGCCAGATTGAAGCGCGCGAAGATCTCGTTGATTCGCCAGAGCCGCCGCTGCAGCGTCATTGCCGCATCCCATTTGCCGGCGCGGCAGAGATCATAAAGCGCGACACTCTCGCGCGGGATGATGCAGGCGGGTCCGGCAAACCAGCCGTTGCCGCCGATCATCATCACGCAGGCCGGAATATGCGCGGACGCGGCAAACACGTCGATCCTGTCGCCGCAGCGGTTCATGATCGACAGGAGCCGCCCAGTGTTCGTCGACGCATCCTTGATGCCAACGATGTTCGGGTGTTGCGCGAGCCGCTCGATCACATCGAGCGTCAGATCGCTGCGCTGGAAATTCGGATTGGTGTACAGCACAACGGGCAAATCGACCGTGTCGGCGATCGCGCGAAAGTAGCTCTCGACCTGAGCATCCCGAAGCGGGAAGTATGCCTCCAGGATTGCGAGGATCCCGGACGCGCCAGCATCTGCATAGGCCCGCGCTTGGCAGACCGCATCGGCGGTGCTTGTCGAGGCAACCCCGGGCACGACCGGCACGCGGCCGGCGGCGGCTTCGATCGTGACTTCGACAGTCCGCAGCCGCTGCTCGCGGGTGAGATAGGCGAACTCGCCCGTGCTGCCGAGTGGCGTCAGACCGTGCACGCCGGCTTTGATGAGATCGTCGCAAAGG
>JAXDNY010000243.1:0-2769 GCA_034669145.1 Hyphomicrobiales bacterium | reverse complement strand
GCCACCTTGGCAAGCTCGACGGTGCGGGTCGTTGCGACTGCGACAGCATCGGGCGGTGGCTCGGGGGCGGGCTGCGTTCCGCCTTTGGCGTCAGCGTTCATGATCGCACCTCCCATGCGGCGCCACTGTCATAGCGTATTGCTGTGCCGAACGGGAGGACGCTAGAGTCCCGGCCACCTGGAGAGACCGATGCGAGTGCTGCGTGCGCTACTATGTCCGTTCTTCCTGCTGGCGGGCTTGCCGCCGGCGCATGCGGCTTTCGATCTTGCCGAAGCCAGACAGCTCATCGTCAAGTACCGCAATCAGTGGCTCGCCGACCCCGATAGGATCCGCGACGCGCGCATCGGTGAGATCTACGATATCCCCCTCGTCGGCACGGCCGTCTGCGTTGCGATCGACCGTGTGCTCGCGACCGGAGGTTATAGCGGGCTCGCGCCGCTCCTCGTCATCATCGAAAAACTTGACGTGACGCCGCCACCGCTCGTCTTCCAGCCGCCGCCGAAGACGGCGTTTGAGTACAAGGTAACGGCCGCGCCGCCTGACGCGCGCTGCGCCGGCGCACCGATGCTGCCGCTTCCGGAATTGAGGAATGTCGGCCGCATGAAACGCTGAGAAGAAGGCTTCCGTGAGCGCCCGGGATGAGTTCGCGATCCGGCAGTCGATCGTCGATGCCTGCCGCCAAATGACCACGCTTGGCATCAACCAGGGCACATCCGGCAACATTGCGGTGCGCTCGGGCGAGGGGCTTTTGATCACACCCTCTGGCCTGCCTTACGAGCGGATGAAAGCCGACGACATCGTGCCGATGAAGCTTGATGGCTCACACGAGCATCGCCTGAAGCCCTCGTCCGAAGGGCGCTTTCACTGCGACATCATGCAAGCGCGCGCAGATGTCGGCGCCATCGTGCATGCGCATCCGATCTACGCCACGGCCTTTGCGATCTGCCGCCAGGATATTCCCGCCGTGCACTACATGATTGCCGCCGCCGGTGGGCCGACGATCCGCTGTGGCGGTTACGCGAGCTACGGCACGGCGGAATTATCAGCGATCGCCCTTGCTGCACTCGAAGGGCGAAACGCCTGTCTCCTCGCCAATCACGGCATCATCGCGGTCGGCGCCGATCTCGACAAAGCGATGTGGCTGGCGGTTGAAGTCGAGACGCTCTGCAAGCAGTATGCAGCGGCGCTGCAGATCGGAAAGCCGCACGTGCTTTCGGACGACGAGATAATGCGAACTGTCGAAAAATTCAGGGACTATGGCCCGCAGCAGGAAACAGGGTCTGCGGAAAGCCCGCCGGGCTTTATGCGGTTTACCAGCTAAATGGACATCCCTCCGGCGGGGGTATCGTGCTCGCGACCGGCGGGTCCGGATAATACTGGATGGCGCGCTGCACTTTTTGCGCGACCTGGTAAGAGGTCAGCAGTTCCACCAGCTTCAGAGCTTCGTCGAGACCGGATGAAATCCCGCCGCCTGTGAGGCGATTGCGGTCGACGACGAAACGCGGATGACCTTCAACGACCTGCACAGCCTTGAACTCTTTCAGACACGGAATGAAAGACCAGTGCGTCGTCGCTTCGAAACCGTCGAGCAGATGTGCCGCGGCAAGCAGGAGTGCCCCTTCGCAAACTGAGGCAACGTAGCGCGCCTTTGCACTCTGCCTCTTGACGAATTTGAGGTAGTTTGGGCTGGTGCCGTTCATCATCGGCGCCAGCGCCGTGGGATCACCCCCTGGCACCCAAATCACGTCGAGCTGCCCAACTGAGTCGAACCGCTCCTGAGCTTTGAAGGTCAATCCGTCGCGAGAGGTAACCTCGTCCGTCTCAGCGACGACGACCGCATCGAAATCACTGACGTTCCCGCCATACGGATCACGCGTCCACTTGAAAATCTCGTAGGGCGCGGTGACGTCCAACAGATCTACTTTGTCGTAGACGGGAATGCCGATAAGCATCGGGGCCCCTCCGTGATCTGGAGAGAAAGTCTTCCGAGCGCCTACGCGGGCCGCATCGCCGCCCGCCGCGCCGGCACAACGAGATTCACGAGCACCGCGACGATGATGTTGATGGCAAGCGCGATCAGGCCGACATAGAGCGTCACCGACATTGAGCCGAACGCGAGCGTATGCAGCGGCTTCAGGCCGTCCGTCCATGCCATCCAGGTGCCGATAAGGAAGCCCGCGGCCCAGCCCGCGAGCAGCGCCGGCGCGCGGAACCAGCTGAAGAAGAGGCCGAAGATCAGCGCCGGCAGCGTTTGCATGATCCACAACCCGCCGAGGAGTTGCAGGTCGAGCGCGAACTGCGTCGGCAGGAAGAGGATGACCAGGAGCGCACCCACTTTCACGATCAACGAGGTGATTTTCGCCACCTGCGCCTCGCCCGCGTGGTCAATCTGCGGATTGACGTAAGCTTTCCAGAAATTGCGGGTGAACAGATTTGCCGCGCCGATGCTCATCACCGCCGCCGGCACGAGCGCGCCGATGCCGATCGCGGCGAAAGCAAACCCTGCAAACCAGTTCGGAAACTGGCTCTTGAACAGCGCCGGGACGATATCGTTGTTGCTTGCGACTTTCAGGCCCGCGGCGATACCCATATAGCCGAGAAGCGCGATCAGCCCCAGCAAGAGCGTATAGGCCGGCAGCAGAATGGCGTTCTTGCGGATCGTATCGCCGCTGCGGCTGGCGAAGATACCGGTCAGCGTGTGCGGATACATGAAGGCGGCGAGCGCCGAGCCCAATGCCAGCGACGCATACGGAAAGAACTGTGCGGGTG
>JAXDNY010000242.1:0-13337 GCA_034669145.1 Hyphomicrobiales bacterium | reverse complement strand
AGTACAGCCGCTTCGCCGACTTCGGGTTCTGGTACATGAACAGCGAGAGCGACTCCGGGCTCGCGTAGCGCAGCCATTCCTCGATGGTGAGCCCGTTGCCCTTCGACTTGGAAATCTTGCTCCCCTTCTCGTCGAGGAAGAGCTCGTAATGGAAGCCTTCCGGCGGCTGGCTCCCAAGAGCGCGCGCGATCTCGCCCGACAGCTTCACCGAGTCGATCAAGTCCTTGCCGGACATCTCATAATCGATGCCGAGCGCGACCCAGCGCATCGCCCAATCGGGCTTCCATTGCAGCTTGGCGTGGCCCCCGGTGACTGGCGTCTCGAAGCGCTCGCCGGTGTCCGGGTCGCTCCAGAGGATCGTGCCCTTGGCGGCATTGGGTTCGACCGGCACCTGCATCACGATGCCGCTCTTTGGATGGATCGGGAGAAACGGCGAGTAGGTCTGCGCCCGCTCCTCGCGCAGCGACGGCAGCATGATGTTCATCACCGCGTCGAAGCGCTGGAGAAAGAGCAGCAGCGCGCCGTCGAAGCGGCCGGACTTGTAGCAATCGGTCGACGAAAGAAATTCGTATTCGAACCCGAACCGGTCGAGGAAGGCGCGCAGCCGCGCATTGTTGTGCGCGCCGAACGAGGGATACTCGTTCGAGAACGGGTCCGGCACCTGCGTCAGCGGCTTGCCGAGATGGGCGGCAAGCATCTCCTTGTTCGGCACATTGCCGGGCACCTTGCGCAGCCCGTCCATGTCGTCGGAGAACGCAATCAGCCGCGTCTTGACCTTGTCGTCGGTGAGCACGCGGAACGCATGGCGCACCATGGTGGTGCGCGCGACCTCGCCGAACGTGCCGATATGCGGCAGGCCGGACGGCCCGTAGCCGGTCTCGAAGATCACCTCGTCCTTCGGCTTGCGCTTCAGGCGCGCGACGATCTTCCGCGCCTCCTCGAACGGCCATGCGTTCGAAGTCTCGGCAAGCTCGCGCAACGTTGGGGCAGCTTCGGCAATCGACATGGCTGGCTCCGGGGCCCTGCTTTAGCGCCTACCAGCTTTCGATCCAAGGCCGCAGGTCGAGTTCGTGCGTCCAGGCGCTGCGCGGCTGGCGGTGCAGCAGCCAGTAGTTCTCGGCGATCGCCTCCGGATCGAGGATGCCGTCCTGCGACTTGAGCGCGGCCCGGTCGGGAAAGTTCTCGGCGATCCACGCGGTATCGATCGCGCCGTCGATCACCACATGCGCCACATGAATGCCTTCCGGCCCGAGCTCGCGCGCCATGCTCTGCGCCACCGCACGCAGGCCGTGCTTACCGCTCGCGAACGCCGCATATCCGGCGCGGCCGCGCACGCTGGCGGTGGCGCCGGTGAACAGGATCGTGCCGCGGCCGCGCGGCACCATGCGCTTTGCCGCCTCGCGTCCCATCAGGAAGCCGCCGAAGCACGTCATCTCCCACACCTTGAAGAACACGCGCGCGGTGGTTTCGCGGATCGGAAAGTTCACATTGGCGCCGATGTTGTAGACGGCGACCTCGATCGGCCCGACCTCGTTCTCGATGGTGTCAACGAGCGCCACCATCTCGTCTTCCTTGCGGGCATCGCTGCCGAACGCACGTGCCTTGCCGCCTGCGCTTTCGATTGTGGTGACGAGCGGGGCGAGCTTGTCGGCATGACGGCGCGTCACGCACGCCACATACCCCTCGCGCGCGAAGCGCCGCGCAATGGCGCCGCCGGTCGCATCGCCCGCACCGATCACCAGAACGGCCTTGTCGCTCATGCGTCCCTCCCGGTCAGCTTGACAAAGTGCGATTTTGGCCGCGCGATCTCAAGTCCGCGCGACCGGGAGGACCCATGCGCACGATCGAGTTCTTCTTCGACTACGGCAGCCCGACCGCCTATCTCGCCTACACCCAGCTTCCCGGCATTGCGCAACGCACCGGCGCGACGATCGTCTACCGGCCGATGCTGCTCGGCGGCGTGTTCAAGGCGACCGGCAACCATTCGCCGGTCACGATTCTCGCGAAGGGTGCGTGGATAGCCAAGGACCTGCCGCGCTTCGCGGCGCGCTACGGCGTGCCGTTCGCGCACAATCCGTACTTTCCGATCAACACGCTCGATCTCATGCGCGGCGCCATCGCGGCGGATCGCGAGGGGCGCCTTGTGCCCTACTGCGACGCGATCTACCGCGCGATGTGGGCCGACAAACGCAACATGGAGGACCCGATCGTGATCGGCGGGGTGCTGCGCGATGCCGGCTTCGATCCCGCCGTCATGATGGCGGCGATTGGCACCGCGGAGGTCAAGGACCGGCTCCGGCACAATACCGAGGAGGCGGTCGCGCGCGGTGTGTTCGGCGCGCCGACCTGCTTCGTCGGCGATGCGATGTTTTTCGGGCAGGACCGGCTCGATTTCGTCGAGGAAGAACTGCGACGGGCACCATAAGCGTCAGTCGAGCGGCATCCCGATCTCCGCCATGGCGCTGATATCGTCGGACGACGGGACGCGGACGCGCTTCCGCAGGATGTCCGCGCCGAGGACGAGATTGTAGTTGCTCGTTCCGTCGTACCTGTGGTGCATGAAATGGTTGCGGTACACGGCTTTCATGTACTTCGTGCGCAGCAGAAACGCGACGAAGGCTGGAGCGTTTTTCTGCCCGTCTGCAAATGAGCGGTGCAGGTAAGGGTGCACCCAATAGCTCAAGGCCGGCGGCAGCATCAGAGCGAGGCCCGAACCAATTGCCATTGCGGCGGGCAGGAAGAGACTGAGTATCGATGCAGACAACAAAGCAGGCAGCGCAAACACAAATCCACCCTCGGCATGAATCCGGTTAGCGTAATCCCCACCCATGATGATGCGGCCATGCCGCCCGCGCGCGAGCAGAACGTGGTCGACGCGAGCGCGCTGACCCGGCGAGTCGAATTGCGTGATATGGTTTCGGCGGAACGTCTGGTGGTGGTGAATGACGTGATGCGAGAAGTAGGTATTCAGCGGCACGCGGAACAGCCGCGGGTGGCGCCGCCATGCCCGAACCCATGGCGCGGGCGCGTCGGATACATATTCATGCAGGATCGACTCGATGAACGAGCCGATGAAATATCCAACCGCGAGGCCGGTCAGAAAATAGAGCACTACAATCATTGACCGACGCTCCTCGGGCCATCGGCCCTCACCCGCTCCAGCGGGCACGCACATGGTAGTGGATCAGGTAGCGCCGATCCATTAAATCATTCAGAGGTTGCGCGCCGTCAAAACGGGCTGATCGGAAAATAGCGCAGCCACAGATCGGTGAAGCGGCCCTTCTCCCACAGCCGGAACAGCGCCCAGTTGAAGGCGAGCCGCAGCGTGTCGTTGCCGCGCTTGATCGCGATGCCGACGCCCTCGCCAAAATAGCGGCTCTCGGTGAACGGGCCGCCGACGAACACGCAGCAGCCGGCAGAGTCCGTGCCGTTGAGCCAGAAGGCGAGCGCGATGCCGTCGCCGAACAGCAGATCGGCCTCGCCCTTGCGCAACCCTTCGCGCGCCGCCTCCATGTGGGGGTAGGGCTTGAGCTCGGCTTCGGTGAAGAAGGCCTTCAGATAGGCCTCATGCGCGGTGCCGCCGACGACCGCGACTTTCTTGCCCTCGATCGCCTCCGGAACGGCATCGCGTAAGGTCGTGTCGCGTCGGGCCACGAACCGGGCCGGCGCGCGGTAATACGGATCCGAGAAATCCACGCGCTGGCGCGTCTCGGGCGTGACGGCGAGCGAGGCAATCACGGCATCGGCGCGATTCTCGGCCAGCGCCTGCAGCAGCGTGTCGAAGCGGCGCAACTGGATGGTGCACTGGATCTTGAGTTCCTCGCAGATCAGCCGCGCCAGCTCGACATTAAAGCCGGCCGGATTTCCGTCCGGGCCCCCATAGTTGAACGGCGGATAATCGAACTCGGTGAGGAAGCGAATCTGCGAGATGCGCGAGGTGTCTGGCCGTTCGGGGCGCCGCCGCGGGTCCCAGAAGCCAGGCACCGTCACCGGCGATTGCGATGTCACTTGGGGCTGGCCGGGCTGGGCGAAAGAAGGCTGGCCGGCCGTCATCGCCAATGCGGCGGCCAGGACCAGCACGGCGGCAGGATAAACCCTTCGGCTATTTTGAGTTTTACAACGACAAGGCATCGTCATTAGTATCGAGACTTACCGGTTGCATCGGGGGAGCCGCCGTGGCCCGCTTATAGACCAAATGCCGTGGCGAGACAGTGGCTTGAGTCATATCGAGTTCGAGAGGGCTGAGGACCGGCGGCGGCGTGCTGCGGCTCGGCCGTTCGTGCCGGAGCCGAGCCGCGTCAGTCTCGGGCCGCAAACTCGCGGCCGGTCGCGCTGCCCCGAACTCGATTGCCTGCGCAACCGCCTGCCGCCCGGAACGCTCGCTGCCGCGGAGCAACGCGCGGTCGCGCTCGGGATCGGCGCCGACCGTGTGCTGATCACGGCGGGCGTACTCACCGAGGACGAATATGTGCGGGAGTTGGCCGCGTGGCTGCACGTCCCGTTCGAGCCGCTCGACGTGCCACGCGCCGCGTGTCCGCTGCCTGGCGGGCAAATCATCGATGCGGCGAAATTCGGACTGCTGCCGCTGCACATCGGTGGCGCATTCATCTACGTGGTCGCCCCGCAAGTTCTCACGGCGCGCCGCCTCGTGACGGGAGCGCATCCATTGCCGAAGGATCGCTTCCGGCTGACATCGCCGCAGCGGCTGCGGCAGTTCGTGCTGCGGCACGGAACGAACGCGCTCGGCCTGCGCGCCGCAGAAGCGTTGCGCACCGCGCGGCCCGACCTTTCGGCCGCCGTATGCCCGCCGCCGGTGCGCGCCGCGTGGCTCGCCGGCATAGCGGCGGTCGTGAGCGCGGCGATCGTGTTTCCCGGTCCCGCGGCGGTGCTGACCAGTGCGGCGCTTGCGCTGACGTTTCTCGCCTGGACGGGCCTGCGCCTCATCGGCGCGGCCACCCCATGGCGCGGATGGCGCACCATACGCCTTCCGGCACACGATCTGCCGATCTACACCATCATTGTCGCGCTCTACGACGAGGCGACCGCGGTGCCCGGCCTGATCGCCGCGCTGCGCCGGCTCGATTACCCGCGCGAAAAACTGCAGATCATCCTCGCGCTCGAGCCGGACGACGTGGCGACGCAAAGCGCCCTTGCGCGGCTCGAACTCGGCCCGCCGTTCGACGTCCTGATCGCGCCGGACCGTGGCCCGCGCACCAAACCGAAAGCGCTGAATGCCGCGCTCGCGCTTGCGCGCGGAACGTTTACGGCCGTGTTCGATGCCGAAGACCGCCCCGCGCCGGATCAGCTGCACCGCGCACTCGATGCATTCGAGGCGCAAGGCAGCGCGATCGCCTGCGTGCAGGCCCGGCTGACCATCGACAACACCGCCGACGGCTGGCTCGCGCGGCTGTTCACCGCCGAATATGCGGGGCTGTTCGATGTGCTGCTTCCCGGACTGTCGGAACGAAAATTGCCGCTGCCGCTTGGCGGCTCATCGAACCATTTCCGCGGTATTAGGTAGCAAACTCACCTAGCCGTTTCGGCTTCGCCCCAGTTGCCGCCAGTCAATGTCAGTTAACGGGAGTTTTCCACAGGGATAACTCTCATTGCCCCCTTTCCATTGAAGCGGAGAATCAGATTTATGGGTTCCGACAAGGACGGTTACGTGCGCGACATCCGAAACGATCTAAGGGAACGGCTTCTGGCCCTCGACGGCCGGTATTCCGACGCCATGCACGAATACGAAGCCGAGCGGGAAGCATTGGAGTTGAAGCGAGAGGGTACTACCGGGGCGATTGAGAAAGAGCGGGCTGCTGTTCGTCAGCTTCTGGAAATTGAGGAGAGGCGGGAAGGGTCCGAAACGGTAGAAATTGTCCCGACGCGAAAGCTTATGCCGCTGGCAGACTTTTTGATCGCGAAGGTTTGCGCGCACGGGCCAATCGACAGGGAATCCCTCAAGACCGAAGCAATGGCCGCAGGCTACCAGATCGACGGGCGAACGTTCCACGCAACGCTAATGAACGTTGAGAAGCATGGCAAAATCGCAAGGGCGGATACGGGGCAGTACCTCGCCGCTCCGATCTCTGAAGGCACGCTGTTCGGAATGGGCCAGCAGAAAGAGGAGCCCCAGGTCGTAAATTGACAAAGGCTCCGGCGATGCCGGAGCCTCTATCAGGTTCGTGGGGGTGGCAAGCGCGGGGTCCGGCTTTCCATCTGGCGCCCCGAGGGTGCGATTCCCTCCACCTCCACACTCCCCTCTCGGGTCTAGCTGAGAGGGTCGGAAGGTCCCCTTTCGGGGACCCGGACGGGCCGCTCTGCCTAGAAACGCGGGGCGGCCCGCTCTGCCTATTTGTCTAACAGAGTCGGAGGAGTCCGACAAGTTAGGCTAACGGCGCTTGCGTTTCGCGAAGGTAATCCCGGATGTTCCCGCGCCATCAACGAAGGCGATCCCCGCCTCCTCTAGCGCAGCTTTCATTGCCGCTAGGTTGTTCGCTATCGGAACGCGCCGCGCCTTCTCAAAGTCGCGCACCGTTGAAAGCGAAACGGAAGCCTTGGCCGCAAGCGCAGCCTGCGACCAATCCAGCCAGCCGCGAGCGGCCCGACTCTGTTCCGGTGACATGCGGCCAAAATAGGCCTCCAAATTCTTTTCGTCAACCTCAACGCTTTGTGTTGACACCAACGCTTTCAACACTTATCAGTAACGTCAACGGAAAACGTTGGCGTTATGGCACAGCACTTTCTCCTCTCCACAGCCGCCCGGTCGCTCTCGTTGGCGACCGTCGCGCGCATGTCGGATGAAGAGGCTCACGACGCCTTCCGGCTGATCCGCTGGTCTGACACAAAGGGCGAGCCGGTTTGCCCGCGCTGCGGTTGTCTCGACAATTATCGCTATCAGGCTCGCAAGCTCTACAAGTGCAAGGGCTGCGGCCATCAATTCAGCGTCACGTCTGGGACGACCTTCGCGAGCCGCAAACTCCCCGTCCGCGACTACCTGTTGGCCATCGCAATCTTCGTGAACGGCGCGAAGGGTCACAGCGCCTTGCAGTTGAGCCGCGATCTGGATTGCCAGTACAAGACGGCTTTCGTGCTCGCCCATAAGCTTCGCGAAGCGGTCGCCGCCGAGTCAAAAGGTCGCACGGTTTCCGGTTCTGTGGAAATCGACGGCGGCTATTTCGGCGGCTACGTGAAGCCTGCCAATCATAAACACAACCGCCGCGACCGCCGCTACTCCGTCAACCAGTCCGGCAAGCGCAAGGTCGTGGTCGTCATGCGCGAGCGTAACGGCGCCACGCTTCCCTTCGTCGCCAAGTCGGAAGATGCCTCGGTCCCGGTGATCGCGAGCCGCGTTCAAGAAGGCGCGACGATCTATGCCGACGAAGCCGCACATTGGGACGTGCTGCACGCGGACTATCTCACGAAGCGCATCAATCACTCGGAAAGCTATTCGACCGCTGACGCGAACACCAACATGGCGGAGTCGTTTTTCTCTCGCCTGCGCCGCGCGGAAATCGGCATCCACCATCAAGTCGCTGGCCCGTATCTCAACGCATACGCCGATGAAATGGCGTGGCGCGAAGATCAGCGCCGCGTCTCGAATGGCGAACAGTACCTCATGGTTGCCGACGCGGCGTTGAAGCATCCCAAATCTGAAAAGTGGTGTGGCTACTGGCAGAGGAGCGAACGCGCATGAGGACTGTGCGAACAGAGACATTCGAGCACACCATAAGTGGCTTACTTGGAAAGCGTGCCGACCTGTTCAACGAAGCGGAGCGCATCCGCGACCGCCTCGCTGAAATCAAAAACGATGTGAGCGCGATTGACCGCGTGCTCGGCACGCTCGGCTATACCGGCGATCTGGACGCCGAAATGCCACGCCAGAAGCGCAACGTCGTTTTTGGGCGCGGCGAACTTAGACGCGGCGTCCTTAGCGAGTTGCGAGGCGCGGACGGCCCAATGACAAGCCGCGAGATAGCCCAAGGCGTGATCGCGCTAAGCGGTCAGGATGCACGCGACCGCAAATTTCTCACGGAACACACTAAGCGCGTTTCCAAGGTGCTGCGTTTTCTTAGAGACGAAAATGTTGTGCGGTCCAGCGTTGACGGCAAGGGCAACGTCATGTGGGCGCTGCGGAGCTTGCACGGGGCGAAGTGAATAACGCGGATAGCCGTATTCGACGGGGTGAAACCGCGCGGGGTGTGGTAGGGTGGGGTTCCAACCAACAGGTGAGATTCGCGGGCAGAGGAAATCAACGAATGTCCAAGGAAATCAGGCGTTTACCCGCGAAACCGGGCCAATTGGAAATCAACAAGAAACAAGGTCAGCTGCGATTCGAAATCGACAAGCAGACCGAAATTCAGGGCATTGGGATGGGCGTCCTAAAAGACGGGACGCCCTTTCTGAATCAGCGCGGCCTAGCCCGCTTGTGCGGGGTCGAGAATGCCCACATCGGGACGATTAGCACGCAATGGTATGAGACGGACCAGAAGCCTCGGATCAAAGCGATCAAAGATTTGTTGCTAAGTCGCGGGTTAACTTATGAGAACCCCCATATGGTTCTCACCGTGGAGGGCAAACCGATGTTTGCCTATCCGGATAAAGTTTGTCTGGCGATCTTGGAATACTACGCCTTTGAGGCCAGCAACCTTCAACAGGAAGCCAGAAAGAACTTCCGCATTCTCGCGGGTAGTGCCCTTCAAGAATTCATCTACACCCAAGTCGGCTACAGCCCGACAGAACCGATACCTGTTAGCTGGACGCAATTTCATGATCGCGTTTCGCTGGTCTTCCATTCAGTGCCGCACGGCTATTTCAGCATCTTCAAAGAAATGTCAGACGTGATCGTTACGCTTATTCGTGGCGGTGCAAAGATTGACGATCACTTCATCCCCGACATCAGTGTCGGCCAGCATTGGGCCGCACACTGGAAAGAGGCGGGATTAGAATTGGTTCACGGGGCGCGTATTCAGTACCCGCACAACTATCCTGATTACTTCCCGCAATCGGCATCTAACCCGCAACCGGCCTACTGCTATCCGGACAGTGCGCTCGGGGAATTTCGTAGGTGGATACGCGAGGTGTACTTGCTTCAACGAATGCCATCCTATTTGCAGACGAAGGCGCGTCAGGGAGCCTTGCCGCCATCGTTCGTAACGCTTGCCCTTCAGGCGCTCGCGCCCGCTACGCTTCCGCAGCCCGTTCGCCGGGTCGCAATAGCAAGAAGCCCCGGCGGTTAGGCCGGGGCTTCCAGACTTCATCTTATTTGCGACGGCGGCGTTGCCACCACCGCCACAAGATGATGATCAAAGGAATGATCACCATTGCGACCTCCGATGTTCTCGGAGGTACTGAGGCAAAAATGAAAGGAGCCGCTGGCTCCAATCACCACCAATCCCACAGCAACGCCAGCGTGTGCCTAGATTGCGGCGAAGGCTAGGTGAGTTTGCTACCTAATACCGCATTTCCGTACCGACGCCCTGAGAGCGGTCGACGGCTGGGACCCATACAACGTGACCGAAGACGCCGACCTCGGCATGCGCCTCGCCCGCTTCGGCTTCGGCGCGACCGTCATCGGCTCGACCACCTACGAGGAAGCCCCCGCGCGCGTCCGCCCCTGGATCCGCCAGCGCACCCGCTGGTTCAAGGGCTGGATGCAGACGTGGCTGGTGCATATGCGTCACCCGGCGCGGCTCGCGCGCGAACTCGGCGTGCGCGGATTCCTGACGCTCCAGCTCGTGGTCGGCGGCACCGTGCTGTCCGCACTGGTGCATCCGCTGTTCATCGCGATGTTCAGCTATGCGATGGCGACCAACACGCTGTTTCCGGTGGGTGCCGATCTTGCCTCCGCGGTGCTCGCCGCGCTGTGCGGCGGCGCGCTGATCGCGGGCTATCTCACCTCGGCTGCGCTCGGGCTGATCGGGCTCAAGCGCCGTGGACTCTCGCGCCACGGCTGGGTGCTGCTGCTGATGCCGGTGCACTGGCTGCTGCTGTCAATCGCGGCGTGGCGCGCGCTCTGGCAGCTTGTGCGCGATCCGTATCGCTGGGAGAAGACCGCGCACGGGCTCGCCCGCACCTCGCGCCTCGCAGCGCTTACCGGCACCGCGCGCACGATCGTGGTCAGAGGTAGCGGCGCAGCTCGGCGGCCGCGTCCTCGGGCCGCCTTCTCAGGCTGAACGGCGAAACGAACTGCCCGTTCTTGTCCATCAGGTACACGATGGCCGTGTGGTCCATCGTGTAGTCGCCGTCCTTGAGCGGGACCTTCTTGTAATACACCCGATACGCCTTCGCGACGGCCGCGAGCGCGTCGGCATCGCCGCCGACACCGATCAGGCGCGGATTGAAGCTCGTCAGATAGTCCTTCAGAACGGCGGGCGTATCGCGCTCGGGATCGACCGTGACGAACAGGGCATTCACCTTCTCGGCGTCCGCGCCGAGCTTGTCCATGATCTGCGAAATATCCGCGAGCGCGGTCGGGCACACTTCGGGACAATGGGTGAAGCCGAAGAACACCAGGAACGGACGGCCTTTGAGGTCCTGATCGCTGATGCTCTTGCCGTTCTGGTCGGTGAGCCGGAATGGACCGCCGATCGCCGCGGTGGGATTGGCAAGGGGCGAAGCGCCGCGCCCGGTCATGAGCAGCACCACCGCGAAGCACAGCACGAGTCCCGCCAGAAATGCGGAGAGGATGAGCAGCAGGCGCGTGGTGCGAGGGTTCATGTTTTCAATAAGCTAGAAACACGCCGCGATGCCGGCCGCGATCATTTCGAAAAACACCGCCGTTCCGTAGCGAGCCCAGAGGACCAGCGCCGCGGCGAACAGCACGCCGGCCACCGCGCCCACCAGTAGGAACGGACGCGTCATCAGCGACGAGTTGAGTGCGGCTTCGGGCATGGCTCTTCGGCCTCTAGATAGGCTCAGCCGCCCCGGCCGGCAACCTCAGCTAAACAACACCGGCAGCTTGCGCGGCCCGCGCACCGTGCCCTCCGACCACGTCACCGTGGCGGCGGGATCGAGGTGGAATTCCGGGATGCGCTTGAGCCATTCCTGCAGCGCGACCGTGATCTCCATGCGGGCGAGGTTCGAGCCGATGCAGCGGTGGATGCCCAGCCCGAAGGCGGCGTGGCGGTTCTCCTTGCGGTCGATCACCACACGGTCGGCGTCCTTGAATACCGCCGGGTCGCGGTTCGCCGCCGGGAACGAGAGCAGCACCATCTGCCCCGGCTTCATCGGACAGCCGCCGATGGTCGTGTCCTTGATCACCTCGCGCGCCATGGTGACGGGCGCATAGGCGCGCAGGAATTCCTCGACCGCGGTCGGGATCAGGGCCGGATCGGCAACAAGGCGCTGGCGATCCTGCGGATGCTGCGCCAGGTGCCAGAAGCACGAGCCGATCGCGCTCCAGGTTGTGTCGATTCCGGCAATCAAAATCAGGCGCATCGCGCCGAGCAGATGATCCTCGGTAATCGGCGCCCCGTCGATCTTCGCCTCCATCAACTGGCTGATGAGATCGTCGCGCGGCGCGCTACGCCGCTTCTCGATCTCGGCCTGGAAATACTTGGTCGTTTCGCCGATCGCCTTCATCAGCACGTCCGGCCGCGTGATACCGAGTTCGAGGATCTCGTGGATCCATGTGCGGAAGCGGTCGCCCTCTTCCTCGGGCAGGCCGAGCATCACGGCGATGACCCGCACCGGAATTTCCTGCGCGTAGTCGACCGCGGCGTCGCAGCCGCTCTTGTCGGCGAAGCCCGCGACCAGCTTGCCGCAGATCTCGCGCGTATGCTGCTCGTAACGCTTGATCGCGTCGGGCGTGAAGGCGGGCAGCAACAGGTTCTTCGCCGGCCGGTGCTCGGGCGGGTCGGACGTGATCGGCGGCGCCGGAATGCGCGGCGGCGGGGTTTCGCGCACGATGATGCGGCGCGAGGAGAAGTTTTCCGTGTCGTAGGCGACCGCGCGCACGTCCTCATAGCGCGACGGGAAATAGACGCCGCGGAAGCGCTCGGTGTGCGCTACGGGGCATTTTTCGCGCAGTTCCTCCCAGATCGGATACGGGTTCTCGATCCAGCGCGGATCGAGATGATCGAAGTCGGTGGCCCAGTCGTCGACCGGCGGGCGCGTGCTCATGGCTTTTCCTCGATGACTTCGATGGCGAGTTCGGGGCAGTTGGCCTTGGCAAGGTACGCCTTCTCGATGAGCGCCTCCGGCACGGTGCCGTCGCCAACCTCGCGCGCATTGCCAAGCTCATCGAGCACGAACAGCTCCGGCGCGAGCGCCGCGCAGCGCGCGTGGCCCTGGCATTTCTCAGGGTCGACCTTGACCTTTGTCACGCGCGGGCGTCCCCCTTGGGCGTCCGCCTTCGCCAAGGCTACGGCGGACAGTCTTCGTCACAACATGGCTTGCCAGTCGAAGCTCCGGAGGAGCGAAGACTGGAGCGGGCGATCGGGATCGAACCGACGACATTCAGCTTGGGAAGCTGACGTTCTACCACTGAACTACGCCCGCGATTGGGTGGCACAATAGCGAAGGGGGTGGGAGAAGGGAAAGGGGAAACGTGCCCGCGCTGCGGCACTAGCCCCGGATTTCGCTAGCGCTCAATCCGGACTACGCTTGCTGATCGAGGAAGTTGCGTTCGCGGCATCGCCCGGGGGAGAGCGAAATGGCCAAGCGACTATTCGTCGGGGTGCTCGGGCACCGAAAGGCCGGGAAATCCACGACTTGGTACGAACTCTTCGGCCACGCAGTGCGGCGCGGCAAGAATGCCCGACAGCTCATCCTGATTAAAGAATCAGCAGCGGAGGTGTTTGTCGTCAGCGGCTCCTTTGAGGAGCGCGGCGAGTACGCGGATGAAGGCCTAGACAAGCAGGACGCTCGGATCGTGCTGTGTTCGATTCAGTACAATGAGGAAGGCCTAAACACGATCGATTATGCTTTCAAGAACGGCTTTGACGTGTTCATCCAGTGGCTCAATCCCGGCTACCATGATGAGACCGACTACTTTGATCGGCTAGGCCTCGTGAACTCCGTCTTGGCTCGCGGAGGGACGTTTGCAATCCGTGATGGGAAGGGTTCTTTGCGCAATCGCGTGCGCGAGATACGCGAGTTTATCTTTGGGTGGGCTGCATATCGCGGCTTACTGGGACAGGCGTAATTGTCGGAAGTTCCGCGACCGGCTTCTGAACGCGAACGCGCCGACTTTGCGTTTAGACCACAGGCTGCAACGCGTAGCAACCATTAAGTCGCAGCCGGTCTTTCGACCCAAGGCGTACCGCGCTGGACGACGGTGTTTGCGTAGATGAGCAGCTTTCTGGCGCATGCGATGAGAGCGGCATTGTGGGCTTTTCCGC
>JAXDNY010000241.1:0-16482 GCA_034669145.1 Hyphomicrobiales bacterium | reverse complement strand
GCCTTCAACAGATTGAAGGACTTCAGGCGCATCGCCACGCGCTATGACAGGTTAGCGCGCAACTACCTCGCCTCTGTCTGCCTTGCAGCCGCACTTGTATGGTGGATCTAATGAGTCTGGACCCTAGCAGGTCGTTCCGCCCGGTCCCCCGTAGAAAAGCGTTTCGTTCCAGGGCGCATTAAACTTCGTGACAGCTGCGGTGTAACAGGCGGGCGAAGCGGCAGCTGCGGTCAAGCTCGCAACGTTGTTTCCCCCGCCCGACGGAAAGAACCGGACATCGCGGTGATAGGCGGCGTGTTGATACCCCTGATTTGCGAAAACCCCGCCTCCCATGGGCGGGAAGCTCGTCGTGCCAACCGTCTCACCGCCGTAGTCGATTTCGGATGCGTGCGAAGCCATTGCTCCATTGTTGTAGATCGATACGGGGTAATATCCGATGGCGTTTGCGGCGGCTCCTCCACCAACGTAGAGCCACCATCGACCCTGCGTAAGATAAAACGAAACTTCGACCTCGCGCTGCTGACCGCCTGCGACGCTCCAGGGAGGAGCGATCGCGCCGCCGATCGCCCAGGACCCGTTGGTCTGCACAAATGCCGTACAGCTTAGATTATAGCAGCCCTTGGACTGGTAGTTGTCAGCTGTCCAATAGATGAAGAAGACCGGTTTCGTATTGCCGTACATCTGCGGATATACCTGCCAGCCGACTTCTGCCGTCTGCAAGCCCGCCGCGCTCCCACCAACATACCAGTGTTGCGAGAGAGAGAATATTTGGTTGGCGCCGATGGGCGGATCCCAGACATTGATGAAGCTGTGGCCGCCCACATTGCTGACGTTTTGAAACGCGTGAGCCCAACGATGAGTCGCCGGCACCGCGCCTGCGGCCCCACCCGGAGGCGCACCGCCGCTTTGTGACGTTTGCGGCGGCTTTGCCGAGCCGTAAGGGCTCTTCTGAAAGAAATGGTGCAGTGTCTTGAACCTCGTCAGGTTCTCCATCGTCAATCGGCGAAGCGGAATGGTGCCGGCAGGCGCGTGCATGACGTTTCCGTGCCGATCCTTTCGATCGGGATGAAGTTGACCGACGTGATAGGTCGGTCGCTCACCGCCAGGCGTGGCGGCTTGGGCGTGAGGCGGTTCGGACGCAGCTGGTGCGTCAGGCGCTTTCGGCGGAGCACCCTTGTTGCGCAGCGCCGGCTGCTTCTCGACCGGAACGCAGTCAAACACCGAGCCATTGTCATCGACGAAACTATGGACCGCCTCGATGCCTTGGTAATGCGCGACGAGGTGACTGTGCATTTCGTTCGCGGCGTCGGCGTGCTCGACTTGAGTTCCCGCCGCCGCAACATGCAGTGGGGGGCTGACCTGCTGCAAACTTGCAAGGAATTGGTGGAAGGGGACGATTCCCACGGGGTCATTGGCCGCCATCTGTCACTCCCATTATGTCACTACCATCAAACGCTGGGGCGAAAGCGATGCCGCCGCTGGCTGACGCGTGCGACACCGTACTACAATCTTTGGTTTAGTCAATTGACCCAGCAAGGTGCGGGAGCGGATTGCAAACGCACGGGCAATTTCCCTCGCACGTTTCGCGTTCACGCATACAGCTAAAGTCAGGCGAGCTAAGCTAACGGTGCCACAATGCCCCGCAGAATCATCGTTCGAATGGGAGGGCCGTGGGCCGCGCCGCGCTGCGCCGTCAAACGTGGCCGAGATAGGCGAGATATAACAGTCCGCACACGACGATTGGGCCCATCACCAGAAGTGGGGTGGCCAGTCGAATGTCGTTTGCGCGATCTTCGCCTGGGGACACGATATCGATCCCGGTTGCGTGCCCTTGCCCGGTCGACGACCAACTCGTTATCGGTTCCCTCTCCCACCGTGATTGCAGATTTATATAATGTCCGATAGCGCGCCGCTCCTAAGAGCCGCGCAAGGGAGAGAGACGACATGCCGTTCCGTGGGCTCGTTTTCGCATTTGCTCTGATCGCGCTTCCGGCGTCCGCCGCCGAGTTCCCCGCGCCGAAGCCATCCGAATGGATCGTGCGCGACTTCAAATTCCACACCGGCGAGGTGCTGCCCGAATTGCGCCTCGCCTACACGACGGTCGGCGAGCCGACCGGCGAGCCGGTCGTGGTGCTGCACGGGACCACGGGCTCGGCCCCCAGCATGCTGACCGCCAATTTCGGCGGCGAACTCTACGGCGCCGGCCAGCCGCTCGATGCGAGCAAATATTACATCATCATCCCGGATTCGATCGGCCACGGCAGATCGTCAAAGCCCTCCGACGGGCTGCGCACCAAGTTCCCGCAATACACTTACGACGACATGGTCGAGGCGCAGTACCGGCTGCTCACCGAGCACCTGAAGATCGGCCATGTGCGGCTCGTCATCGGCAACTCGATGGGCGGCATGCACACCTGGCTGTGGGGCGCGAAGTATCCCGACTACATGGACGCGCTCGTGCCGATGGCGTCGCAGCCGACCGAAATGTCGAGCCGCAACTGGATGATGCGGCGGCTGCTGATCGAGACGGTCCGCAGCGATCCGGAATACAACAACGGAAATTACACCGCGCAGCCGCGCATCCTGAAGATCGCGAACCTGTTCTACGCGACCGGCACCAATGGCGGAAACCTCGCGCTGCAGAAGGCGGCGCCAACGCGCGCGCAGGCCGACAGACTGTTCGAGACGCGCCTGGCGGCGCCGATGGCGGTGGATGCGAACGACTACGTCTACGCGTGGAACTCCTCGCGCGACTACAACGCAGCGCCCGGACTCGACCGCATCAAGGCGGCGCTGCTCGCGATCAATGCGGCGGACGATGAGCGCAATCCGCCGGAGACCGGCCTCTTGGAGCGCGAACTCAAGCGCGTGAAGAACGGCCGCCTGCTGCTGATCCCGGCGAGCGAGGCGACGAGCGGCCACGGCACCACCGCCTCGGCGAAGTTCTATGCGAAGGAACTGAACGAGCTGCTGCAGACCACGCCCAAGCGCGCGATGTAGGTGTAGCCCGGATGGAGCGCAGCGAAATCCGGGGACGTGCTCAGCTATTCCGCCCGCTGCCCTTCTGATCCTGCAGCCAATCAGAAAGCTTGGCCGCGGGCGCCTTGGTTTTCTTGGCCGCCGCCTTCTTCTTGACGGGCTTGGCTTCCGCCGCGGCACTCGCGGCGGCGGCTTCCCGCTCCAGCCGCAGCGCGCGCAGCCGTGCCGTATTGGCGTCGGTGGCCTTGGCGGCAGCGTCGTACTCGGCCCGCGCCTTCTTGGCGTCCTCGGCCTGCGCCAGCTTCCTCAGCGCGTCATTGGGTTTCTTTTCGGCCATTTAGCCTCCTCAAAGCCCGAGAATCACCGCCCTTGGGCTGACCATGTGACGTACATATAGGCGCTAAGTGCTTCCACGGCGAGCCAAATAGCTATTTCACGCGCCTGTAGCGGTTGCTCGCGCTGCCCCTGCCGCCGGCGACATTCGGATTGGTGTTCACGAACTCGTCGGCGTCGAGCCTGTCGATGGTGCGGGTTTGCGCCTCGCCTTCCCAGTTCGGGAAGGTGGAGGAGACGATCTTGAAGGTGACGGTCTTTTTCGCCTCGTCCACCGTGAAGCTACCGAACACCGCGAGGCTGCGGCGGTTGATCGCGGCATATTCCTCCGCCGTGCCGGTGAGCCGGTTGCCGGAGGCGAATTTCGGCACATCGCCCGCCACATGGATCTGCGCGAAGCGTCCGTCCGGCGTGAAGATCAGTACGCCCTTCGGTGTCTCGCCGAACGGAAACGATTTGGCGCCGTCCGGCGCCGTCACCTCGGCGACGACGAAATCCCAAGTGCCGACAATCTGCCGGCTCAGGTCCTGCGCGGCGGCCTCGCCGGCAAAAAGCATGAGCGCCGCGATCACAATATGCTTCATGGTGTCTCCCCCGTTTGCCGGCATGCTAGCCGAGACCGGCCACGCCGCGCGACCCGCTTCCGAGCGCCTCTGCGGTCTGGTAGCATTGCGGTTGCGTCGCGTCAGAAAAAGCAAATCGCATCATCGGGAGGATTTCATGAAACGCTGGCTCGCCCTCGCGGGGCTGTCGCTTGTCGCCGCATTCGCGTTCTCGCCCGCTCAGCAGGCCGTCGGCCAGGGCGACGGATGGACCGTCCTGTTCGACGGCAAGAGCATCGACAATTTCAACAAGGTCGGCGATGCCAACTGGCGCATCGAGGATGGCTCCGTGGTGGCCGACCGAGGCAACGGCTTCCTGGTGACCAAGAACAACTACGGCGATTTCCAGCTTCGCGCGGAGTTCTGGGTCGGTCCCGACGCCAACAGCGGCATTTTCATCCGCTGCACCGATCCCGACAAGATCGGCACCGCAACCGGCTACGAGGTGAACATCTGGGACGACCGCCCGGAGAAGGATTACGCCACCGGCGCGATCGTCGGCATCGCCAAGGTCGATCCGATGCCGCGCGCCACCGGTCAATGGAACGTCTATGAGATCACCGCCAAGGGCGGCACGTTTACCGTCGTGCTGAACGGCAAAAAGACGGTCGACAACGCGCAGGATGCAAAATTCGCCACCGGGCGCATCGCGCTCCAGCACGGGCTCGGCAACAAGGACGCCGCCGGCGTCGTCAACGACAAGGGCGTGGTGAAGTTCCGCAAGGTCGAGATCAAGACCCTCTAGCGGTTGATGCGCCGGCTAGGAGGTGAGCGCTGATGATCAGTTCAGCTTGATATTCACCTCTTTGACGATGCGCGCGTATTTGTCCGAGTCGGCGCGGGTGAGCTTGGCGAGGCGCTCGGTATCGCCGCCGAGCGGCTCGGTTGCGGCCTTGAACAGCGCGTCGCGGACGGCCTTGTCGGCGAGCGCCTTGTCGCATTCGGCATTGAGCCGCGCGATGACGGCGGGGGGCGTACCGACCGGCGCGAACACCGCGAACCAGGACTCCAGCGCGATGCCGGGATAGCCGCTCTCCTGCAAGGTCGGCACATCCGGCATCGAGGGCGAGCGCGCCTCACCGGATTGCGCCAGCAGCGCGATCGTCCCCGCGGCGGCGTGCGGCAGCGGCGCGGTCGGTCCGAGGAACGCGACCTTGACGTGGCCGGCGATCAGATCGTTGATCGCCTGGCCGGCGCCGCGATAGGGCACGTGCTCGAGCTTGATGCCGGCGGCCTTGGAAAACCACTCCATCAGCACGTGCTGGTTCGAGCCGACGCCGGAGGTGGCGCAGCCGAGGCTCCCCAGCTTCTTCGCGGCGGCGACCAGTTCGGTGACCGATTTCACCTCCAGCGTCGGATGAACCGCGAGCACTTGCGGCTGGCGGCCGAGCAGGCTCACCGGCACCAGATCCTTCAGGAAATCGACATTGAGCCGCATCACATGCGGCGCGCTCGCCGAGTTGTCGTTCGCGAGAAGGAAATTGTAGCCGTCCGGCGGAGACTTGATCCCGGCTTCGATGCCGATCGTGCCGCCCGCGCCGCCGGTGCGGTTCTCGATGAACACCTGCTGGCCGAGGCTGCGCGAGAGATGGTCGCCGACAAGGCGCGCGACGAAGTCGAGTCCGCCGCCGGCCGCAAGATGCACGATGAAGCGCACCGGCCGGTTCGGCCAGTCCTGCGCGCGCGCGATATGCGGTGCGAACAATGTGCTCGCAGCGATGCCTTTGATGAATGTACGCCGCCTCATGGTTTCCTCCGTTTTCTTCTTGTAGCCTTCTTCTTGTAGCCCGGATGAAGCGCAGCGTAATCCGGGATTCCCGCATTTCGGTGCGCTCCATGCAGGTTACGGAACTTGCCCCTTGTACCAATCCAGGATCTTCGCGCCATCCCATGCGGCGACGCCGGGTCGACTCAGCACCGCTTCGAACGTCCGGCGCGCATGGTTGATCCGGTGCGGCACGCCGGTGAGATACGGGTGCATTGCAATTGCCATGAATTTCGGTCGCTCGGCGGACTCCGCATAGAGACAGTCGAACTGGTCCATCGTGCGTGCATACATCTGGTCGGAGGTGTGATGCCCGAGCGCCATCAGCACGATGTCGTGCAGTTCGAAATTATAAGGCAGCGCCACAACCGGCTTGTGCGTGGTTTTCAGCGTCACCGGCTCGTCGTCGAGCACCCAGTCGCCGATATATTCGATACCAGCGGCGGAGAGATGATCGAGCGTGTCGAAAGTCTGCGTCAGCCCGGGTCCGAACCAGCCGCGCGGCGGTTTGCCCCAGAACTTCGTGATCACCTCGACCGACTTATCGATCACCGCCTTCTGGTCGTCGAGCTTGTGCATCGGCACCTGGTCGTAGCTGTGCGCATTCAGCTCCCAGCCCGCGTCGACACAGGCCTGCACCACCTGCGGATAGGTCTCGCAGACCTTCGCATTCAGCGTCAGGGTCGGGCTGATCTTGAGTTCATCGAGCATCCGCTTCATGCGCCAGAAGCCGACCCGCATGCCGTACTCGTGCCAGGTCCAGTTCGGATGGTCCGGTTGCAGCGGCTGCCCTTGCGGCGGCGAAATCACCATGCGCGCCATCGGCCGCGCCATGTCCCATTCTTCCAGCGACAGCACCGGCCACACGATCAGCCGCAACCCGTCGGGCAAGGTCAGCGGCTTGCGGCCTTCGATCGGCGAATAGGCGAGGCGTTCACGGGGATGCATGGATGTTACGCCGGCGTCAGGCCGGCGATCTTTGCCGCTTCACGCGCCTGCTCGTATTCGCGTCTGATGTAATCGCCGAAACCCTTGGAGGTCATCAGCTCGTCCGGCACCAGTTCGGCGCCGGTCGCGAGCATCTTGTCCTGCAGAGTCTTCTCGTTCAGCGCCTTCTTCAGCGCCGCCTCGAGCGACTTGACGATCTCGGCCGGCGTGGCGGCCGGCGCCAGGACGCCCACATAGCTCGCGGCGGTGAAGTCCTTCACGCCCTGCTCGATCATCGTCGGCACGTCGGACAGCTGCGGCGAGCGCGCATTCCAGGCGACACCGAGCACGCGTACCTTCCCGCCGCTGATCTGCGGAAGCACGGTCGAGAGTTCGGTCACCGTGCCGGTAATGTTGCCCGCCAGCAGGTCGGGCACGATATTCCCGCCGCCGCGATACGGCACGTGCGTAATGTTGGCGCCGGTCGCCGCGGCGAAGCGCGCCAGTGTCATGTGCGAGGCCGAGCCGGCGCCGGACGTGCCGAGACTGGCGGGCGTTGCTTTCGACAGCGCGACGAATTCGGGGATGGTCCTGGCCTTCACGTCGGCATTCACCGCGAGGCAATGCGGCGCAAGGTTCGCGAGCCCGACGGGCACGAAGTCCTTGAGTGGATCGTAGTTGAGCTTTGCCTGCACGAACGGGTTCACGGTGAGCGGGCCGTTCGAGCCAAGGAACAGCGTGTAACCATCCGGCGCGGCCTTGGCGGCCATATCGGCGCCGAGGCTGCCGCCCGCGCCGCTCCGGTTGTCGATGACGATCGGCTGCCCGAGCGTCTGCGCCATGAACTCGCCCACCAGGCGTCCGACGAGGTCGGCATTGCCGCCGGCCGCGAACGGCACGATCAGGCGGATCGGCCGGTCCGGGTAGGCGGCGATTGCGGCGCGCGGGAGTGTGGCGAGCGGGGCTGCGGCGAGCGTAGTGAGGAGTGTGCGGCGTGTGAGCATGGGTTCTCCCCGGGCGTGTTCTGGCCGACGTGTTTGCGGCCTATCAAGCGCGTCCGGGGAGAATGGTCAATCGAGGGCGCTGCTATGGAACCTTAGGGATGCAGCCCCGTTGACTCCGGGGAAATTACACCTTGTCAGACCAGCAAACCAAGCCACCGATCTGGGGCGCGGGCAACCTGCGCCTCGCAATTGAGGCTGCGGGCGTCGCGCTTTGGTCGTGGAATGTCGATAACGACAAGCTGACAATGGACGAGAGCGGCTATCGTCTCTGGGGCGTCCCGGTCAGCGAGTTTGTGACCTTCGAGGACTTGTCCGCGCACATCCATCCGGCAGACCGCGATCGCGTCAGAGCGGCGTTCTCCGCCACACGGGCGATTTCAGGTACGTATGAGATCGACTTCCGCATCATGGTCGGGGACAGCATTCGCTGGATTTCAGCGCGCGGCCAGGGCGAAGATGTCGGCATGGTCGGCCGCGTCATGTTCGGCATCTTCATCGACGTCACCGGGCGCAAGCAGGCCGAAGAGGGCAACGAACTGCTGGCGGGAGAAATGAGCCATCGGGTCAAGAACCTGTTGGCGATTGCCTCCGGGCTCACGGCAATAACCTCACGCTCCGCAAACACGACCGAGGATATGGCCCGTCAACTGACCCAGCGGCTGACAGCGCTCGGACGCGCCCACGATCTTATCCGTCCTATTCCGGGCGAGCAGGGCAAGGCGGCGCTGCTCGGCGATCTGATCGCCGTTCTGCTCGCGCCCTATGACGACATGGGAGCGTTCAGCGGCCGTGTTCGCGTGTCCGTGCCACGCATGGGCGTCGGCGAGGGCACGGCGAACACTCTTGCGCTCGTGCTGCACGAACTCGCAACCAACTCACTCAAATACGGTGCACTCTCATCCGCGACCGGAACCCTGGATGTGTCCTGCTCCGATGCCGACGATGAAATAACGATGATATGGACCGAGCGAGGAGGTCCGACCGTTGCGGCACCGGCATCGGCGAGTGGCTACGGCTCCGCGATGGTGGGCCGTGTCCTTGCCGCCCGGCTCAGCGGGTCGATTGAGCGGGACTGGTCGCCGGACGGTGCGATCATTACCGTTCGCATGAACAAGCAACGCCTCGCCGCATAGCTCGCTCGAGTTCGGGAGCCCCTCTCCCGCCCTCCTCGATCCAAGGGCCGGTTCGGCGACCCGCTCCCACAACCCACAAGGGGGGAGAGGAAGCGGAGTATGCCCCTCGCACATCGCGTGGTCGCGATGCCCGGTCATCCGATTCAATTGTCAAACAGCCATGCATCATCGCCCGCTTGTCGTGGCGCGCGGGCGGCGCCTTGGTCCGTCGCCCCCTTCAAAAAGCGAGGGGGATGGAGCGCTGGACGGCGCTGGCGCGGTTGACGGACGCGCCCGTGGCCCGCCTCACGGTCGAGCCTGTCTCCGGAAATTCGGCCGGAGACAACCGGCCCATACGGGGACCGGCGCGCCTTCCGGCGCTCCATCGCGGCGTTTTCCTTGCTGCGCCGGGCCGCGCTTTCGAGCAGCGGCGCAAACGTGCCCGCCGGTCGTCAGCCAGCTCCTGGCAGGAGGCCGTAGTGCCTCCGGGCGGAGCCCCGACGCAGCCCGAGTGCGCGGCTGCGAACCGCGCCCGCGGGCGCCGCACCGGCGAAGGCCCGGAATTACCGGGCGCCCGCCACCAAAGGAGCTCGCCTGTTCTCCGGCGCCTCCTTCGGTTCGTCCCGCCATCACGACGCCTCATGAGAGCGCCCCTCAGCGGACGAGGTGGGGAGAGCTAAGCACATGATACGATCAGAGTCAAATACTAGGATGCAAGACTTGATAATGCAGATTATATATGGTATTAGTCCTATCAAGAGTTGGAGATTTGAACGATGTCTTCCTATCGATCGAATGACACAAACCCACCGCGAAGGTGGCAATCGCGCGAGGAAATACTGAAGGAGCATTTGGACAGTCTCAGCCCGGACGAGCTGCGGCTCGTGCGGCCGGATTACTACTGGCAGCGTTTCGGCTTACCTGCTTGGCAACGCCGCCTCGCCGCCAAGTACGATCCCGATCAGCCGCGCGTGCCTGCGGGGAATTCGGATGGTGGGCGATGGACGAGCGGAGAAAGCAACGCAGTACAATCCATAATCGCCACCGCGCGACGGCTGAACCTCGCGGCGGGGCCCGATGCATATCAAAAGTGCCTCGACCTTTGCTATCGTCTGCTGGAACGGCCGCGAAGTCCCGGCAGCGATCGCAATACATGGGATTTCCATAAATGCATGAATGCATGCCTCGGTAGAAACTTGTAAGAGCGAGATCGGCAATGGACATTGAATTAGCCCGCCAAGTGGTCCGAACCGCATTTAGCAGCAGTGCTCAGCTGCAAACTCTGCTTCCGGTACTCAAGCAGCGCTGCAGCGCGGATGAATACAGGGACTTTGCGTTGAGTATCGCCGCTGCGATCGATGCGATCGGCGTCGGGTTGACGAACAAGGCGATTGCCGCGCATCCGGGATTGGCCGGCGAAATTGAATCCAGCCTGGCGAAGCACGGGCATTTTTCATAGTGACCGTAGGGTGGGCTGAGCGCAGCGAAGCCCACCGTCAGATATAGTTTATCGTGTGGGCTCGGCGCTTCGCGCCTTAGCCCACCTACGCTTTCGTGCCCCATGGCAGTATCTCGTGCCCCAACGCTTTGCTAGAACTCAATCTTTGCTGTGGGATCCAACATCACAAGACCGGCCTTGAGTCGATCCGCGCGATTGAACTCACTCATCGAGTCCTTGATCACCTTGAACTGATAGCCGTAGCCAGCACGCTCAATTTGCAACAGATACTCCGGCGTCAGCGCCTTGGGATTCTGCACAGACCACCACATCGCGAAAACATTCATTTCCTTCGAGCGTGCGTTCCCCAAATCGCCGTACCATTTTGAAGCGCTCAGGATCATGAAATCAGACTGTTCGTCATCAAAATCGTGAATGGCGTCTGGATCGTTGTTCGCATGCTTGATGAAATTTGCTGATGCATTCATCAGACTCCAGAATTTGGATTCGTACCCCTCTGCAATCCAATCCGTAAACCTGAGATAGCTTTCGATGTTGCCGCGCCGCTCGCAGATGTCCCTTACAATTCTATAGCCAGCAGCAACAACAGAATGAATGGCAACGGGGTCTTCATTCAGAAATGTGAACCGGATTGCGGCGTCTAATTGCCGACGCGCCGCGTCAAGCTTATTGATTCTTAACTTTGCCATACACTTCGGGTCCTACAATCATTTGTTCAACACCCGTAAGGCCGATTAGTGAAGCGTAATCCGCCACCGTTGAAAGCGCGGCGGGTTACGCCTTCGGCTAACCCGCCCTACAACGTCGTTCAAAACCTCAGCATCCTCACCCACCGCACCACATCGAGCAGCGTCGCGAGCGCCGCCGCCACGTAGGTATAGGCCGCGGCCTTGAGCACGCTCTGCGCGGCCGACAGGTCCCGCGCGCCAAGATACCGCCCGCGCGACAGCACGGGCAGCGCCTTGCCGAAGCTCGCGTCGAACTCGACCGGCAAGGTCGCAAGGTGCACCACGACGCGGATGCCGAGCAGCATCACGCCGGCCAGAATCTGAAGCGCGAACAGCGCGGGCGACTTCATCACGACGAAAACGAGCGGCGAGATCAGCAGCACTCCACTCGCAATCTTCTCGACCCAGCCGAGCTGGCGCACCAGATTGAGCCGTCGCGTGAACGCGGGCTCGCCGCGCGCATGCTGCACGGCGTGCGAGACCTCATGCGCGGCGACCGCGACGGCCGCGACCGAGCGGCCGTCGTAGTGCGCCTGGCTGAGACGCACGGCCTGCGCTTCCGGGTCGTAGTGATCGCCCGTGTCGCTTTGCTCCACCATCACGGACGGCAGGTTCGCCTCGTCGAGCAGATGGCGCGCAAGCTCCGCGCCCGTGCCGGCCAAGTCGGGACGGTCCGCGCCGTGCTTCTTCAGGACGTGCCGGATCCACAGCTGCGGGCCGAACACGAGCGCGAGAAGCAGGAGACCGCCGACGGCGAGGAGGATGGGCATGAAGCCTTGTTTTGCCTTGTCATTACCCGGCTGTCATCCCCGGCACCCGCTCCGCTGTCATCCCGGGCGAGCAAGCGAAGCGTGCGAGACCCGGGACCCATTTCTCCGTTCGCGCTGGCGGCACGATGTGTCCCGGCTATCGCGCTACGCGCTCGGCCGGGATGACAAGCGGTGGATTAGTTCTCGATCCTGATATTCGCCTGCTTAACAATTGCGCCGAACTTCTCCGCCTCGGCCCGCACGAACACCTGATACTCCGGCGCGTTCATCGGCCGCGCAACAATGCCCTGGATCTGGAGCAACTCGGCGATCTTCTTGTCAGTGAGGCCCTCGTTCACCACCGCGTTGAGCCGCGTGACCACCGGCTCGGGCGTGCCGGCAGGCGCGAAGAGGCCGAACCAGTTGAGCAGCTCGTAGGTTCTGAGCTCCGGGCCAGCTTCCGCGAGCGTCGGCACGTCGGGCAGTTGCGGCATGCGCTCGCGCGACGTGACGGCGACGGCGCGGATCTTTCCGTCCTGCATCAGCGGCAGCGCGGCGGCCAGACTGGCAAAGCTCATCGTGACGGCGCCGGTCGCAACGTCGGTCACGGCGGGCGCCGAGCCGCGATACGGCACATGCAGCACGTCGGTGCCGGCCATGTGGTTCATCAGTTCGCCCGCAAGCTGCTGCGGGTTGCCGATGCCGGAGGAGGAGAACGAGAGCTTGCCGCGGTTGGCGCGCGCGAACGCGATCAGCTCGGCGGAATTCTTCACCGGCGTCAAGGCGCCGACCACCACGACGCACGGCACGATGCCGACCAGCGCGACGGCGGCGAGTTCGCGCAGCGGATCGTAGGTCATCTTCTCCTTGTGCAGATGCTGGTTGATCGCGACCTCGCCCGAGGCTGCCATCAGCAAGGTGAGGCCGTCGGGCGGCGCTTTGGCCACCGCGTTCGCGGCGATCATGGCGCTCGCGCCCGGCCGGTTCTCCACGATGACCGTCTGCCCGAACGCCTGCTTCATCTGCTCGCCGAACAGCCGCGCGACGAGATCGATGCCGCCGCCCGCCGGATAACCGGCGAGAATGCGGATCGGCTTATCCGGCCAGCTTTGCGCGCGGGCATTTCCGGCCATGGCCGCCAGCGCAACGCCGCTCACGAATTCTCGTCGATTGAGCACGGACCTCTCCGTTTCACGGCAAGTGATTCGACCTGGGTGGAAAAACCAACCCGCGCGACCCTATCGCCGAAAAGCCGCCTTCGCTAACCCCCGATCAACCGCGAAGCCCGGGAACCCGGCTAAATCTGCATGTTCGTTCATCTTTTTGCACTGCGGCTCCAAATTTCCGACAAATTGCGCGTGCCTGTAGTGGCACCCGTGCTGGGGATGATTTATCACCTTCACCGCGTTCGGCGCACGGCCGACCGCTCCAACGAGGTCCTGAACTCCATGATAAAGACCTTCACCACGCTTACTGCCGCCGCGACCATCGCGGCCGCGCTGACGGCAGCGCCGACCGACGCCAATGCACAGTGGCGGCGCGGTTGGGGCGGCCCGGCAGTCGGGCTCGGCATTCTGGGTGGCGTCGCCGCCGGTGCGATCGTCGGCAGCGCCATCGCCAATTCCTATGGGCCGGCCTATGTGGTTCAGCCGGGCTATGTGCCTTACGAGGGATACTATGGGGGTCCGCCGGTCGGCTGCCCGGGCGGCTACTGGGCGCGCATGCCGGTTTACGATCCGTATGGCAACGTCGTGGGCTACCGCGGCCGTCCGCGCTACTTCTGCCCGTGATCTGATCGGCGCGTAGGTTTTCGATTGAGACCCGGCCCGCGCAAGCATGGCCGGGTTTCTTATTTCATGTGCTCAAGCACCGCCTGCGTCGGCCAGCAATCGAGCTTGAGCCCGTTCGCCTTCTGGTACGCGCCGAGCGCTGACCGCGTGAGCATGCCGGCCTTGCCGTCGATCTTGTCGTTGTAGAGCTTGAGCCGCGTCAGCGTGCGCTGCATCCGCTCGAGCGCGGCGGACGGAAGCTGGGCGACCTTCTCCCATTTTTGTTCGAACGGTCGCCCGCCCGCGATGCGGTCGGCGAGATGGCCGACGAACAGCACATAGAGATCGGAGAAATTGTAGTCCTTGAGCGCGAAGTAATTCTTCGTGACCAGGAACGCCGGACCGTAAAGTCCCGCCGGCATCAGCAACGATGCCTCCTGGGCAAGCTCCGTCGCGCTGAGCTTCGCGCCGTAAACCGGCGCGTAGCCGCGCTTCACCCATTCGCCGATGGTCGCCTTCACATCCGGCTGTGCGATGGTGCAATCGGCGTCGCGCGGCACCTTCACCTCGTAGGCGAAGCGCTGGCCGCGCTGCCAGCCGAGCTCGGCGAGATGATTGGCGATCGTGCCAAGCGCATCCGGCACCGAGGCCCAGATGTCTCGCCTGCCGTCGCCGTCGAAATCCACCGCGTATTTATAGAAGCCGGAGGGCAGAAGCTGCGGATGCCCCATCGCGCCGGCCCACGAGCTGCGCATGTTGGCCAGCGTCACGTGGCCCTCCTGCAGCATCCTGAGCGCCAGCAGGAATTCCTCGCGGAACTGCTCCTTGCGCCGCCCGAGATAGGCCTGCGTGGCAAGCGCGCGCACCGCGCTGTACGGCATTTTCGCGGCCCCATAGCCGGTCTCGCGCGCCCAGATCGCCAGCACGATTGCGGGCGGAATGCCGAAGCGCTGCTCGATCCGGCTGAGCGTCACGCGTTGCTGCTCAAGCTGCCTGCGCCCCTGCGCGGCAAGCTGATCGAACGTGGTCTCTTTCAGGTATTCGGCCGGCGTCTGCACGAATTCCGCCTGCGCGGGCTGCCGGTCCGCGCGCCCTAAGATCACGAGGTCGGGCAGCGTCAGGTCCGGCTCGAGGGAGCGCGTCGCCGCTTCGTATGTGGCGCGCGTGACGCCAAGTTGCTGGGCGGCGGGATAAAGCTGCTCAAGCCAGCGGGCGAACGCCGCGTCGGCGCGGGCGCCGAACGAAATCAGCGTGAGCATCAGCGCCAGCAAGGCGATCCGCACATGTCGCTCCGGGAAAACGAAACCCATCCTCCTTACACCGGCTGGCCCGGCCGTTCGACACCCCGCACGTCCGGTGGCGATCACGGCGGCGCAGTGTTACGATCGCTGGCCAAGGAGCGCCACATGACAATCGTCATCCGCTACTGCGGCAGTTGAGGCTACGAGCCCAAAGCCCTCGGTGCGAGGGCACGACTGCAAAAGCTGACCGACGCCGACATCGAACTCGTCCGCTCGAGCGGCGGGGTGTTCGATATGACCGTCGACGGCCAGCTCAAATTCTCCAAGAAGGAGCTCGGCCGCTTCCCGACCGACGCGGAAATCGACGCGCTGGCGAAGGGGTGAGCCTAAAGGAGAGTGATGTCATGCTCGTGCGAGTCGACACCCGAGGCCGGATTACAATCCCCAAGCCGGTTCTTCGACAAGCGAAAATTGAAGCTGGGCGACAAGGTCGAATTCCGCGCGACCGCTTCAGGCGGAATATTGTTGGGAAAGATAAAGCGACGCGTCTTGTCACGAACTCCTAAGTAGGCTGCATCCTCAGCGCGCAAATTTCTTGTACTTGATCCGGTGCGGCACGGTTGAATCCACCCCCAGCCGCCGCTTCTTGTCTTCCTCGTAATCCTGGAAGTTGCCCTCGAACCATTCCACGTGGCTGTCGCCCTCGAAGGCGAGCATGTGGGTGGCGATGCGGTCGAGGAACCAGCGGTCGTGGCTGATGATGACGGCGCAGCCGGCGAAATCCTCCAGTGCTTCTTCCAGCGCGCGCAGCGTGTCGACGTCGAGATCGTTGGTCGGCTCGTCGAGCAGCAGCAGGTTCGCGCCCGACTTGAGCATCTTGGCAAGATGCACACGGTTGCGCTCGCCGCCCGACAGCGCGCCGACCTTCTTCTGCTGGTCCGCGCCCTTGAAATTGAATGCCGAGACATAGCCGCGCGAGTTGACCTCGCGCTTGCCGAGCATGAGCTGATCGTTTCCGCCCGAAATTTCTTCCCACACGTTCTTGGAACCGTCGAGCGCATCGCGGCTCTGGTTGACGTAGCCGAGATGAACGGATTCGCCGATCTTGATGGTGCCTTCGTCGGGCGTGTCCTCGCCGGTGATCATGCGGAACAGCGTGGTCTTGCCGGCGCCGTTCGGCCCGATCACGCCGACGATGCCGCCGGGCGGCAGCTTGAAGGTGAGGTTGTCGATCAGCAGGTTGTCGCCGAACCCCTTCTTCAAGCCCTCGAAGTCGACCACATTCTGTCCGAGCCGCTCCGCGACCGGAATGACGATCTGCGCGGTGGTCGTCTGCTTCTCGCTCGCCTGCTTGAGCAGGTCCTCATAGCGCTGGTAGCGCGCCTTGGATTTCGCCTGACGGGCCCTCGGCGAAGACGCGATCCATTCGGACTCGCGCGCGAGCGTGCGCTGGCGCGCTTCGTCCTCGCGGCCTTCCTGGGCGAGGCGCTTCTGCTTCTGCGCGAGCCAGGAGGAGTAATTGCCCTCGTACGGAATGCCCTTGCCGCGATCGAGCTCGAGGATCCAGCTCGTCACATTGTCGAGGAAGTAGCGGTCGTGGGTGACGATCAGGATCGCGCCCGGATAGTTGCGCAGATGGCCTTCGAGCCACGCGACGCTCTCGGCGTCGAGATGGTTGGTCGGCTCATCCAGCAGCAGCAGCTCGGGCTGTTCCAGCAGCAGCTTGCACAGCGCGACGCGGCGCCGCTCGCCGCCCGAGAGCTTGGTGACATCCGCGTCGTCCGGCGGGCAGCGCAGCGCGTCCATCGCGAGAT
>JAXDNY010000240.1:0-10643 GCA_034669145.1 Hyphomicrobiales bacterium | reverse complement strand
ACGAGATCGGGACAAGCCCGGCCATGACGAGTTGCGCCCACCATGATGTAGGTTTAGCGCCGCGCGAAGCGCGGGCCCGTTGGCTCCAACCCACCCTACAGCCTCCGTATCCGCGGCCCGCTCTCGTCCGCCGCCGTCTCGGCGACTTGCTGTCCGCTCTCCAGCCGCCGCGTGATGTC
Source organism: Hyphomicrobiales bacterium (assembly GCA_034669145.1). GTDB lineage: Bacteria > Pseudomonadota > Alphaproteobacteria > Rhizobiales > Xanthobacteraceae > PALSA-894. The sequence continues at coordinate 10,464 of JAXDNY010000240.1, read as the reverse complement.
GTCGAGCTGTTCGAGATTGCGATAGCGGATCGAGACCACGCCCTCGCCGTCGACGCGATGCAGAATGCGCACCGTCAGGCCGAGCGCGTCGGTCAGCCGCTTCTCGAGCGCCGCCGTGTCGGGATCGGGACCGAGCCGCCCGGTGCGCCGCACCTGACGCGCCTGCTTCTTGCCGTCGCGGCGCGCCATCTCCTCCACCTGCCGCACATTCAATCCGCGCGCGACGATCTCTTCGGCGAGCTCCTCGGCGTTCGGTTGCCCGACCAGCAACCGCGCGTGACCGGCGGTGAGCTGGCCCGCATTGATATACGCCTTCACGGCGTCGGAGAGTTTCAGCAGCCGGAGTGTGTTGCTGACATGCGGCCGGCTCTTGCCGACGATCTTGGCGATGTCGTCCTGGCTGTATTTGAATTCATCGGCGAGTGACTGATAGCCCTGCGCCTCTTCGAGCGCATTGAGATCGGCGCGCTGCACGTTCTCGATGATGGCGAGTTCGAGCGCTTCGCGATCGCTCACCTCGAGCAGGAGCACCGGCACGTCATGCAGGCCGGCGCGCTGCGAGGCGCGCCAGCGCCGCTCGCCGGCGACGATCTCGTATTGATCGATCGCGCCGCGCACGGTGCGCACCAGGATCGGCTGGATCACGCCGCGTTCGCGGATCGACGCCGCAAGCTCATCGAGCTCGGCATCCGCGAAGATGCGGCGCGGATTGCGCGGGTTAGGCTTCAAGAACTCGATCGGCACGCGGCGCTGGCTGCGCGTGCGCTCCAGCACCGCAGCTTCGTCGCCGACGTCGCCAATCAGCGCGGCGAGCCCGCGGCCCAGTCGTGACCTTTCGTCCGCCATGGTCATATCCTCGTGCCCTCTCAGGTTTGTCATGCCCGGCCTTGTGCCGGGCATCCCGCTTGAGGTGAGGCACCGTGCGTCCCTCAGCGAGATCGCCGGGACAAGCCCGGCGATGACGAGAAAAAATCGTTACGCCGCGCGCAGCGCGCGCTCACGCTGGATGATCTCGCTCGCAAGCCGCAGATACGCCTGGCTGCCGACGCACTTGAGATCGTAGAGCAGCACCGGCTTGCCGTACGATGGCGCTTCGGAGATGCGCACGTTGCGCGGGATCATGGTCTGATAGACCTTCTCGCCCATGAAGCTGCGCACGTCGGCCACGACCTGGCCGGAGAGATTGTTGCGCGCGTCGTACATGGTGAGCACGATGCCGTGGATGGTGAGCCCGGGATTGAGCGAGGTGCGCACCTGCTCGACGGTCTTCAACAGCTGCGACAGGCCTTCGAGCGCGAAGAACTCGCATTGCAGCGGCACGAGGATCGAGTTCGACGCCGCCATCGCGTTGACGGTGACGAGATTGAGCGACGGCGGGCAGTCGATCAGCACGTAGTTATATTCCGCGCGCCCGTTCGCGGTGGTGTTGAGCGAGGCGAGCGCGTCGCGCAGCCGGTAGGCGCGGTCGCGCTCCTGGGCGATCTCGAGCTCGAAGCCGGACAGATCCATGGTCGACGGCACGATGTGCAGACGAGGGACCGCAGTCTCCAAAATCGCGTCGCGGATCGTGACCTCGCGCATCAGCACGTCGTAGGTCGAGCGCAGCCGGCTCTTGCGGTCGATGCCAAGCCCGGTCGACGCGTTGCCCTGCGGATCGAGGTCGACGATCAGCACGTTCTCGCCGATCGCGGCGAGCGCGGTGCCGAGATTGATCGCGGTCGTGGTCTTGCCGACGCCGCCCTTCTGGTTGGCGAGGGCAAGCACGCGCGGGACAACGGGGTGGTCGCTCATCGGTCGGGTGCCGCCACAGTTACCGAAATAGCAGCAATTACAGACACTTAACGCTTGGTGACACGCCGCACGCGGACGATGCGCGCCTGCGGGTCGGTTCTGCTCGGGATCAGGTCGGCTTCGATCTTCCAAGATTTAGATGCTTGGGTCAATTCAGCCGCTACATCTTGTCCCTTGGGAAACAGCCCGGCCGCACCTGTTTTCAACAGCGGAAACGCGGAACCAAGCAGCCGGTCAAGAGGCGCCACCGCCCGCGCCGTGACGACGTCAAAGCGCGCGGTGTTGCCGCGGGTAAAGTCCTCGATTCGCCGCGCATGCACAATGGCCGGGAGTGACAGAGCATCGATGACGTCGCGCAAGAACTTCGCCTTCTTCTGGGTGCTCTCGACGAGCTCGATGCGCGCTCCGGGCACTTCTACGAGCGCGCAGGCGATCGCCAGACCCGGAAAACCGGCGCCAGAGCCAAAGTCGAGCCATTTTCGCGCGCCCGGCGCAAGCGACAGAAGCTGCAGCGAGTCGGCGATATGGCGCGTCCAGATGTGCGGGAGCGTCGACGCCGCGATCAGGTTGAGCGTTTGCTGGCGCCGGGTGAGCAGGTCGACGTAGCGGCCGAGCCGCTCCCATGTTTCACGTGAAACCAAATCGCCGACCAGTGCATGCGCCTTCGAACGGTCGTCGGCCGCGGTGCTGGACTCGGAAACGGCCATCGGCGACCTGTTTGGCAGCGCTAGACGGCGGACTTCGCCCGCTTGCGGCCGCGGCGAACGTGCGCGGCCAGCAGGGTCAGCGCCGCCGGCGTCATGCCGTCAATCCGGCCGGCCTGGCCGATGGTTCGCGGCCGAATCGATTCCAGCTTCTGCCGCACCTCATTCGAAAGCGCGGTCATGCCGACATATTCAAACGTCTCGGGCAGTTCGAGGGCCTCGTCTCGGCGGTAGGCGGCGACATCGGCGGATTGGCGCTCCAGATAGACGGAATATTTGGCGTCCGTCTCGATCTGCTGGGCGATTCCCGGCGAGATTTCGCCAAGCTGCGGCCAGACCCGGGCCACCTCGGCGATGCCGATATTCGGATGCGACAAGAGATCGATAGCCGAACGCCACTGGCCGTCCTTCTTGAGCGTGAGCCCGTGGCGCTCGGCTTCGTTCGGCGTAACGGAGAGCGATTCCGCCAGCCGGCGGCCGGCGTCGAGCGCGTCCGCCTTGGCGCTGAACGCCGCCGCCCTCTCCGCCCCGACGCAGCCGATCGCGATGCCCCTTTGGGTGAGCCGCTGGTCGGCATTGTCGGCGCGCAGGGTCAGCCGGTATTCGGCGCGCGAGGTGAACATGCGGTACGGCTCGGTGACGCCGCGCGTGACCAGGTCGTCGATCATCACGCCGAGATAGGCCTCGGCGCGGTCGAACACGATGTCGCCGCCGCCCCCTGCCCGCGCGACCGCGTTCAGACCGGCCACAAGTCCCTGTGCGGCAGCCTCTTCGTAGCCGGTTGTGCCGTTGATCTGGCCGGCCAGGAACAGCCCGGCGCAGCGTTTGGTCTCAAGCGTGGCGCGCAGCTCGCGCGGGTCGACGTGGTCGTATTCGATCGCGTAGCCGGGCCGCACCATGCGGGCGTTTTCCAGCCCCGGAATGCTGGCGACCACCGCCTGCTGGACCTCCTCGGGGAGCGAAGTCGAAATGCCATTCGGGTAGACTGTGGAGTCGTCGAGGCCCTCGGGCTCGAGGAAGATCTGGTGCCCGTCGCGCTCGCCGAAGCGCACGATCTTGTCCTCGATCGAGGGGCAATAGCGCGGGCCCCGGCTCGCGATCTGCCCGGAATACATCGGCGAGCGGTGCACGTTCGCCCGGATGATGTCGTGCGTCGCAGCCGTCGTGCGGGTGATGCCGCATTGGATCTGCGGCGTTTCGATGCGCCGGGTCAGCATCGAGAACGGTTCGGGCGGCTCGTCGCCCGGCTGCATCTCGACCGCGGCCCAGTCGATCGTGGTGCCGTCGAGCCGCGGCGGGGTGCCGGTCTTGAGCCGGCCCAGTGCAAACCCAAGGCGTTCCAGGGTCAGCGAAAGGCCGACCGCCGGGGCTTCCCCAACGCGCCCCGCCGCGGTCTGGCGTTCGCCGATATGGATCAGCCCGCGCAGGAAGGTGCCGGTGGTCAGCACCGCGGCGCCGCACGTCAGTTCGCGCCCGGCAGCGAGGCGCACGCCGGTCACGGCGCCCTCGCCGATCAGGAGATCGTCGACTTCGGCCTCGATCACGGTCAGGTTCGCGGTCTCGGCGATCGCGCGTTGCATCGCTTGGGCGTACAGCTTGCGGTCCGCCTGCGCCCGTGGGCCGCGCACCGCCGGGCCCTTGCGGCGGTTGAGCACGCGGAACTGGATGCCGGCTTGGTCGGCGACCCGTCCCATCAGCCCATCGAGCGCATCGATTTCGCGCACCAAGTGGCCCTTGCCGAGCCCGCCGATCGCCGGATTGCACGACATCGCCCCGACGGTGGCGAACCGGTGCGTCACCAGCGCGGTGCGCGCGCCCCTCCGAGCCGACGCCGCGGCGGCTTCGCACCCCGCGTGCCCACCACCAATCACGATGACGTCGAACGAAATCATGCTCCAGCTTCTAACCCAACGGCGCTGCTGTGAACAAGGTATTCGGGGGCCGACGGGTCCCGCCAATCGATCCGGATACGAATCGACTTCGGTTTCACGTGAAACGTCGCTACCCTGATACCTGAAGCATGCTCGTAGAAAGGCCATTCCTCGGCCGCGAGCGCTGCCAGAGCTCATTTCCCGATACAAAAATCCCGGAAAATCACGTCAAGAACATCCTCGACATCCACCCGGCCCGTCAGCCGCCCCAGCGCCCGCGCCGCCAGCCTCAGTTCCTCGGCGACCAGCTCTTCCTGCTGCGCCGCGACCGCCCGGTCCAGCGCATCGGCACATTGCCGCAGCGCGTCCCGGTGACGCTGGCGGGTCACCAGGGCGGGCTCGCTGCCGGACAGCGAGTCGGCGGCAAATTGCCCGACCGCATAGACCAGCGGACCGACCCCCGCGCCGGTTAGCGCAGAGATTTCAAATACTCCGCCTGATCCCGCAAGTTGTTTCGTAGCCGAATCGACCAAATCGGCTTTATTATGAACAATCCACTCGTTTTTCTGTTCACTTCTTATCCGACCTCTGCCCCGGGTCGCGTCCTCGACCCACAACACAAGGTCCGCACCGTCCGCCCGCGCCTGTGCGCGGCGCACGCCCTCCTGTTCGACCGGGTCGTCGCTCTCGCGCACGCCGGCCGTATCCAACAGCGTCACGGGGTAGCCGCCGAGATCGAGATGCACCTCGATCACGTCGCGCGTCGTCCCCGCATGGGGCGAGACGATTGCGACCTCGCGCCGCGCCAGCCGATTGAGCAGGCTCGATTTGCCGGCATTCGGCGGCCCGGCGATGGCGACGACCAGCCCCTCGCGCAGCCGCTCGCCGCGATGCTCGTCGCGCAGCGTTTTCTCAATCTCTTCAAGCAGTTCCCGCGCAGCATGACGTGCGGGAGACATCAGGTCCTCAGGCACATCCGCCTCGTCGGAAAAATCGATCCGCGCCTCGACCAGCGCGAGCGCGCCGATCAGCCTCTCGCGCCAGGATTCGGCGCGGTCCCCGAGCAGGCCCTGAAACTGACGCATCGCCTGCGCGCGCTGCGCTTCGGTCTCGGCGAACACCAGATCGGCGAGGCCCTCGACGGCGGTGAGATCGAGCCGGCCGTTCTCGAACGCGCGGCGCGTGAACTCGCCGGCCTCGGCGGGCCGAAATCCCGGCAGCTTGGCGAGCGCCTCGAGCACGGCCGCCACCACCGCCCTGCCTCCGTGCAGATGCAGCTCGGCCATGTCCTCAGCCGTTTCGGTGTTGGGTCCCGGAAACCACAGCACCAGCGCCTCGTCGAGCACGGCCTGCGTGCCCGGCTTGCGCAAGCGGCGCAGCGACGCGCGGCGCGGCTCGGGCAGCTTGCCGCCGAGTGCGGTCAGCGCATCAGCCGCGCGGGGGCCGCTCACGCGCACGACCGCGATCGCGGCGGGCAGGCGGCCGGAGGAGAGTGCGAAGATGGTGGGGCGCGAGATGTCAGACATCAGGATCAAACTATCACGAATCCGGCGCGCAACTGTATTGCGTACCTGCCACATATGTAATACATTCGCGGTATGAAGACCATCGTCGTTCGAGTTCCTGAGGAGGTTGCCGCGCAAATCGAGGCGGAAGCCCGCGCGCGAAAAATGTCCAAATCCGACATTGTGCGCGATCGGCTGACCCTAACCAAACCCCGAGTACCGTCGTCGCTTGACGACATCGCCGATCTGATCGGTTCGGTGAAGGGTCTGCCCGCCGACCTAAGCGCTAACAAGAAAAAATATTTGAGAGCCGGGTATGGCCGCAAACCATATCGCTGACAGCAGCTTCTTCGTTGCGCTTCTTACTGAACGCGATCGCGACCACGACTGGGCCGTCGCTCAGGCCGCCCGCCATCCGCGCCCGTGGAAAACATGTGAAGCTGCGCTTTCAGAAGGCTTCTATATGCTCGGGTCTTCGGGAATGGGTGCCCTCACCGCTCTTATTGAGCGCGGCAGCGTTGTCAGCGCATTCGATTTTGGCGCGCACGCCAACGACGTACTGCAGCTGATGACGAGATACAGCAACGTGCCGATGGCTTTCGCACACGCCTGCCTCGTCCGCATGTCTGAAATTCTTTCTGATCCGATCCTGCTGACGACCGACTCCGACTTCCGCGTCTATCGTCGGAATGGCCGACAGGTCGTGCCCTGCGTGATGCCTCGCTGACGCCTGCAAAGCTGCCGTCCGTCAGCTTCCATCCACCACCGCCACGCAATCGATCTCGACATCGAACGGCCCGGGCCATGACGGCACCTGCACGAAAATCCGCGCCGGGTTTTCGCCCGCGAAATACCGGTCATAGATCGCGTTGAACGTGGCGAAGTGCGATGGCTCGGGCGTGCAATAGACATTGCACTTCAGGACGTGGCTCATCGACGAGCCGGCCGCCTGCAGGCAGTGCTTCATCTGCGCCATCACGCGCTCGGCCTGTTGCTCGAACGCGACGCGGCTGATCTCGCCGGTCTGCGGATCGAACGGCGGCAGGCCGGACACGAACACGAACCCGTTCGCGATACTCACCGGAAAGGACTTGGTCTTGCGGTAGCGCTCCAGGTAGTCCGAGATCGGCTCGACGCGCAGCCGCTTGATCATGGTGCCCTCGTGGCGTTCTGTGGAGCCCACTATGGCACGCACCGCCGCCACGATGGTACGGCGGGCGCCGAAGGATCGCTCGTAGCCCGGATGAGCCTAAAGCGCGTTCACGCGCGTCTGCGACGCGCTACGGCGACATCCGGGATCCCGCATATCGCTGCGCTCATGCGGGCTACGAACGGGCCGAAATCCGGGCTACGGTGCCGCCATGTCAGCTCCCACATCGCACACCAACCGCCTCGCGGCGGAAACCTCGCCCTATCTCCTCCAGCACCAGCACAACCCGGTGGACTGGCGCCCGTGGGGTCCAGAAGCGCTCGCCGAAGCACAACAAGCCAACAAGCCGATCCTGCTCTCGGTCGGCTATGCGGCGTGCCACTGGTGCCACGTGATGGCGCACGAGAGCTTCGAGGACGAGGCGACCGCTGCCCTGATGAACGCGCTGTTCGTCAACATCAAGGTCGATCGCGAGGAGCGGCCCGACGTCGACCAGATCTACATGAACGCGCTGCATCTGCTGGGCGAGCAGGGCGGCTGGCCGCTCACGATGTTTCTCACGCCCAAGGGCGAGCCGGTGTGGGGCGGCACGTATTTCCCGAAGGAAGCGCGCTACGGCCGCGCCGCGTTCACCGACGTGCTGCGCGAGATCGCGCGGCTGTTCCGCGACGAGCCCGAGCGCTTGGCCAAGAACCGCGACGCGCTGATGGCGCGGCTTGCCGAGAAGGCGCGGCCGGAAGGCAAGGTCGTGGTCGGCCTGCCCGAGCTTGACCGTGCGGCGAACGGCATCGCACGTGCAATCGACCCGCAGAACGGCGGCTTGCGCGGCGCGCCGAAATTTCCCCAATGCGCGCTGTTCGAACTGCTGTGGCGCGCGGGCGAGCGCGCACCGGCGGCGGAGAATCCGACGCGCACCGCCGCGCCGGCATTCTTCGGCCGCGTGCTGCTCACGCTCGAGCACATCGGCGAGGGCGGGATTTACGACCACCTCGGCGGCGGCTTCTCGCGCTACTCCGTCGACGAGCATTGGCTCGTGCCGCATTTCGAGAAGATGCTCTACGACAACGCGCAGCTGCTGGAGCTGCTCGCAGTCGCGCACGCCCGCACCAGCCACCCGCTGTTCCGCGAGCGCGCCGCCGAGACGGTCGGCTGGCTCGCCCGCGAGATGACCACGCCGGAGGGCGCATTCTCGGCCTCCCTCGATGCGGATTCGGAGGGCGAGGAGGGGAAGTTCTACGTCTGGTCGCTGGCCGAGATCGAGCAAGTGCTCGGGCCTGAGGACGCGGCATTTTTTGCAGCGCAATATGACGTGACCCCGGAGGGCAACTTCGAGGGACATAACATCTTGAATCGGCTCAAGGACTTACCGCGCAGCAAGGATTCGCCGGGGCCCGCGCCCGAGCAGGCGTCCCGACTGGCTATATTGCGCGGTAAGTTATTGGAAGAACGAGAGAAACGCATCCGCCCCGGCCTCGACGACAAGGTGCTGGCCGACTGGAACGGGTTGATGATCGCGGCGCTCGCAAATGCCGGTGCGTTGCTGGGCGAAGGCGGCTGGATCGAGATGGGAGCACGGGCCTTTCGCTTCATCGCGGCCGACATGGCCCGCGGCGACCGGCTGGGGCACTCCTGGCGCGCCGGGCGGCTCTTGTTCCCCGGCCTTGCCTCGGACTTCGCCTGCATGGTACGGGCTGCGCTGGCCTTGTACGACGCCACGGGCGAGCGGCCCTACCTCGACCAAGCGCTCGCCTGGCAGGCGGCGCTCGACCGGCATTACGCCAATCCGGACAATGGCGGCTATTTCCTCACCGCCGACGACGCCGAAGGGCTGGTGGTGCGTCCCGGCGCCACCAATGACGACGCCACGCCCAACCCGAACGGGGTCGCGGCGGCGAACCTGGTGCGGCTCGCGGTGCTTTCGGGCGACGACACGTGGCGGGAGAAGGCCGACCGGCTGATCGAGGGCGTGCTCGGCGCCGCCGGCGAGAACCTGATCGGGCACGCCTCGCTGCTCAATGCGCTCGACCTGCGGCTGCGCGCCGCCGAGATCGTTGTGACGGGTTCCGGCGCGCAGGCAGATGCGCTCGTCGCGGCGGCGCTGAAACTGCCGATCCTCAACCGCATCGTGCTGCGCGCGCCTTCCGCCGGCGCGCTGTCCGCCGCGCACCCGGCTGCGAGCAAGATCGCGGCCGCTCCGGACGGCGCGGCCTTCGTGTGCGTGGGGGAAAGATGTTCGCTGCCGGTGACGGAGCCGCAGGCGCTGGGCGAGGCGGTCAGAGGGATGCAGCCGTAGCCCGGATGGAGCGAAGCGCAATCCGGGGATTTCCTTGTTGGACTTTTCCCCGCATTTCGCTCCGCTTCATGCGGGCTACGCAGGATCCGTGAGCTCCAGCGCCATGTAGGCCACACCCGGCAGCGGGTTGTCGTAGTAGGGCGTAACCGGCACAAAGCCGAGATCGCGATAGAGCGCGCGCGCCGAACTCATCGAGGCGAGCGTGTCGAGCAGCATCGTGCGATAGCCCCGCGCACGGGCGTATTCGATCAGTTCGTTGGCAAGCTCGCGGCCGATGTCGCGCCCGCGAAATGCCGGCCGCACATAAAGCCGCTTCATCTCAGCTACGCCAGGCTCGACCATGCGATACGCCACCGCGCCGGCGGCATCCGCGCCATCGCGTGCGATCAACACGACGCCGCCCGGCCGCGCGTATTTGCCCGGCAGACCCGCGAGCTCCTCATCGACATTCTGGAAGCTGATGTCTTCGGCGAGCGACGCCACGTATTCGCGAAACAGCGCCTCGACGGTTGCGCGGTCGTCCGGCCAGCGCGCTTCGGTGATGCGAAGCGCCATTGGCCTTAAGCGTTCATGCTCTCGAAGAACTCGCCGTTGGTCTTGGTCGAGCGCAGCTTGTCGAGCAGGAAGTCGATCGCATCCATCGTGCCCATCGGATTGAGGATGCGGCGCAGGATGTACATCTTCTTGAGCTGCTGCGGATCGGTGAGCAGCTCTTCCTTGCGCGTGCCGGAGCGCGTGATGTCGATCGCCGGGAAGGTGCGCTTGTCGGCGACCTTGCGATCCAGGATGAGCTCGGAGTTACCCGTGCCCTTGAACTCCTCGAAGATGACTTCGTCCATGCGCGAGCCGGTATCGATCAGCGCGGTCGCGATGATGGTGAGCGAGCCGCCCTCCTCGATGTTGCGCGCGGCACCGAAGAAGCGCTTCGGGCGCTGCAGCGCGTTCGCATCGACACCGCCGGTCAGCACCTTGCCGGATGACGGCACCACGGTGTTGTAGGCGCGGCCGAGACGCGTGATCGAGTCGAGCAGGATCACGACGTCGCGGCCGTGCTCGACCAGGCGCTTGGCTTTCTCGATCACCATTTCGGCGACCTGCACGTGGCGCGAGGCCGGCTCGTCGAAGGTCGAGGAGATCACCTCGCCCTTCA
>JAXDNY010000239.1:0-4323 GCA_034669145.1 Hyphomicrobiales bacterium | reverse complement strand
GTGGTGGCCGACTATCACGCGGCGATCAAGCAGGCGGGCGGCGAACCTGAATTCGTCTCGCTCGAAGGGTATCTCGTGGGCCGTCTCGCCATCGCGGCGCTGGAGAAAACCGGCAAGGATGTGACGCGCGAGGGGATGCTCAAGGCCATCAAGGACACGGCCAAGTTCGATATCGGCGGGCTGCCGATGACGTTCTCGGCGGAGAAGAACGAAGGCCTCGACAAGGTGTTCATGACCATCATCGAGGCGGACGGCACGTTCAAGCCGATCGAGAAGATGATCAAGGTGTCGAGCAACTGACCGACGCCGCGGTTTTTGAGAAAGCGCGCCGGGCTTTGCAGCATGCAGGCCCGGCGCAGTGAGTCTGGGGAGCTGGGGAAGCTGGGGCCGTTTCGATGAGTGAGAAGAATTCGCAGGCAAAGTTCGGCATCAAGGTGCGGCTGCAGGCCGCGTTCGGCGCGGTCGCCATCATGACGGTGGTCGCCTCCACGGTCGCGATCATGTCGTTCTCGGAAACCGAGCGCGGGTTCGAGCGCGTCTCGACGCGCGAAGTCCCGATGATGACCGACGCGCTGCGCCTCTCGGTCGCCTCGGGCGAGATTTCCGCCGCCGCCGCGCGCTACGTGTCGGCCAAGACCTCCGACGACCGCCGCCTGATCGCGGCGCAGATCGCGAGCCGCTCGCGCGACCTCGACCAGATCATGGACCGGCTGCGCGTCGGCCAGGCCGATGCCGGCGGCTTCTCGATCGCCGAGCCGATGGCCAAGCGCCTGAAGGAAAATCTCAAAGCGCTCGAGCAGGCGATCTCCGAGCGCATCGAAATCCGCGACAGCCTCGACGCGCGCCTCGCCGCGCTGCACCGGGCACACAACAAGATCAGCGACAAGCTCACGCCGATCGTGGACGATAGCTACTTCGAGGTCGTCACCACGGCCGAGGACGTCGGCCAGAGCGGCGACATCACGGTGCGCGCCCTCATCCAGGGCGGCCTGCAGGTGATGCAGGCGATGGTCGAGGTCGGCGCCGAGACCAATCTCGTCACGGGGCTGCTCACCGCCGGCGCGCTCACGTCATCGCCGGGCATCCTCGCGATGCTGGAGGACCGTTTCACGGCCTCTGCGCGGCGCGCCGAAAAGCAGCTCGCCAAGCTTCCCGCAGGGAACAAGTTCGAGCCGCTGAAGGAAAAAGTGCGCGGCCTTGCCAAGCTCGCCGACTTCAAACTGCAGACCGGCACCGACGATAAGGATCGGCTGAACAACGTGTTCCGCGCGCACGAGCAGCTCACCAATCTGCTGATCACCCTGATCGACGACCTGAATTTCGACGTGGTGATGCAGAGCGAAGAGGCCGTGAAACGCACCAGCAAGATGGTCAAGGACCTGGTGGCGCTGCAGATCACCGGGCTGCGCAGCGCGCTCGAGGTCGCGGCGCAAACCCACCTCGTCACCAGCCTGCTCAGCGAAGCCGTCGTCGCCAACGACACCGCCTCGCTGGTGCCGCTGCAGGACCGTTTCAAGGCGGCGACCGATCTGCTCACCAAAGCCGCCAAGAGCCTCAGCAACGGGGAAATCCGCAGCGCCATCGACGAGCTGACGATCTACGGCCAGGGGGACAACAGCCTGTTCGCGCTGCGCAGCCGTGAGCTCGCCGCAATCGGACGCGCCGACCGGACCATCGAGGAGAACGTCACCATTCAGCGCTCGCTCGACCGCGCGGTCGCGGTGCTGGTGGGCGATGCCGAAAAATCCATGCAGAGCGGCTCGGTGAAGCTGATCGAGGATCTCGGCCGCAACCGCATGCTGCTGCTGATCGTCGCCGCCGTGAGCGTGCTGGTCGCGGGGGCGATCGGCGTGTTCTACGTGCAGCGCCGGCTGGTGCGCCGCCTGACCTCGGTCGGCGACGCGATGCGCCGGCTGTCTTCTGGCGAGACCGACCTCGCCGTTCCGGCCGCCGCCGACCGCGACGAGATCGGGGAAATGGCGCGTTCGCTCGAAGTGTTCCGCGCCGGCGAAATCGACCGGCGGCAGATGGCCGAACGTCAGGAAGCCGAACAGGCCGCGCAGCGCGATCGCGCGGCCGGCATCGAGCAGATGATCGGCGACTTCCGCGCCACCGTGACGAACGTGATTGCAGCGGTGACCGACAACGTCTCGCGCATGGAGACGACCGCGCGCACGCTCTCGAGCATCGCGGCCGAAGCCGACAACCAGGCGCGCGCAGCCTCCGCGTCATCCGAGCAGACCTCGTCGAACGTGCGCAGCGTCGCGGGCGCGACCGAAGAGCTCGGCGCTTCGATCCTCGAAATCAGCGATCAGGCCGCTCAGGCGAACGGCGTGGTCGAGCGCGCGAGCGAAATCGCGCAGAACGCCGACCAGCTGGTCGGGCAATTGTCGAGTGGGGCGGCCCGCATCGGCGATGTGGTGAAACTCATCCGCGCCATCGCGGAGCAGACCAACCTGCTGGCGCTCAATGCCACGATCGAGGCGGCGCGCGCGGGCGAGGCCGGCCGCGGCTTCGCGGTGGTCGCCTCGGAGGTCAAGACGCTGGCCAGCCAGACCGCCAAGGCGACGGAAGAGATCGCAACGCAAATCGGCGCGATCCAGGGCTCGACCGCGCAGGCCGTCGAGGCGATCCGCCAGATCTCGGGCGTGATGGGCGACATCAGCCGCTTCACCTCCACCATTGCCGCCTCGGTCGAGGAGCAGAGCGCCTCGACGCAGGAGATCGGCCGCAACGTGCACGGGGCCGCGACCGGCGCGCGCGAGCTTGCCGGCAACATGGCGACCGTGACCGAGGCGATCGAAGAAACTAACCGCTCGGCGACACACGTGCTGGAAGCCTCAAGCGCGCTGACCGCGCAGGCCGGCACCTTGCAGCAGGCGGTCGACCAGTTCCTCGACCGGGTCGCGGCGGCCTAGTTCATTCTCCGCTCATTCCCGCGCAAGCGGGAATCCAGGACCAAAGAACTGGGTCCCCGCTTTCCGCCTTCGCTGGCGCTTCGGCGGACTGGACCGAACCCGCCGAAGCCTCGTGCGTAGGCGGGTCGCGGGGACGAGCGGGATGACGGCCGCCCTCACCCGCCCGGTATCGCGGCGATCTGGGCGATATCGCGTTCGATGCGGTCGACGATCGCCACGGCGGGGAAGAATTTCGCGAGTTCGCCACGCCAGTCCTTGCGCCAGGCCGGGCGCATGGCGGCGAGACGGTCGAGCGCGTGGCGCGCCGTCTCCGGCTCGCCGCGTTGGGCTGCGACCAGTGCGCGCGCCACCAGCCCGAGCGGATAGCCGTCCGGCGCAATCAGGGCCGCATAGCGCGTCGCGCCCGCCGGATCGTCGGCAAGGTAGGCCGTGAGGAACAGCAGGAAATCGTGCCAGACCGGCCGCACCGCAAGCGCGCTTGCGGCATCCTTGATCAGGCGCGCGCCACGCTCCCGCTCGCCGAGCGACACCAGGATGCCACCGTAGCTCGCCAGAATATTCGGGTCATACGGGTTGAGCGTCACGGCGCGCTCGCCGGCCTCGATCGCCAGCGGATAGTCGCCGCGCGCGAATTGCACCTCCGCCAGCGCCTGATGAGCGCGCGCGCTCCCCGGCCTGAGTTCGACCGCGCGGCGCGCGGCGGTGAGCGCACGCTGCAGCGCGGGCGCATCCCCGGCGCGCAGGTTCACGCCATTGCGGTGTTCCTCCAGCGTGATCTGCGCAAGCGCCGCATGGCCGAGCGCGAAACCGGGATTGGCCACGACGGTCCGCTCCAGGCAGACGCGCGCGCGCCGGTGCTGCTGCGGATTGTAACTGCGCCAGTAGTCGTGGGCTTCGATCAGGCAGCGGAATTCCGTTTCACTGCCCGCGCGCGTCTGCTTCGCGCGTTCGTTCGCCTGCACGATGCCGTAGGGCTGCGCCAGCGCGGCTGAAACATTGCGGATGATCGCATCCTCGTCGTCGTGCTGCACGCGGCTGAAGGTGTGCGCATAGGCAACCTGGCCGTCGTCGACATCGGTGAGGCGGAGCCTGATCGTACCGGTCTCTTCCGGCTCGATCGTCGCCGTCAGCGCATACCGGCTGACGCTCTCGCCATCGGACACGCCGCGCGCGTCGGCGGCGGGAGCGGCAAAAACAACCTGCACTTCATCGAAACGGGCGAGCGCGTCGCGCAATTTCCCGCGCAGCCTGTCCGTTTCGGGCGCGGCCGTGCTGTTCTTGCCCGAACGAAACGCTCCGATGAAGATCACCGGCGTGGTCGGCGCGCGCCAGCCGGCCGCGGCGCGCCCTTGCGCGGCAGCGCGGTGCGCGTGCGGGGGCGGGGTCGGCGGGTTGTAATCGTACC
>JAXDNY010000238.1:0-15647 GCA_034669145.1 Hyphomicrobiales bacterium | reverse complement strand
GTGGTCGGGCTGATGGGGTCGGGCCTTGGCCTCGTGGTGGCGACGCTTGGGCTTCTGCTCTGGGATCGCTTCGCCGTGGTGGCGCGCGCGACCACGATGCAGATTCGCAACCTCGACTACGTCAACGCCGCCCGCTGCGCCGGCGCCTCGACGCCGCATCTGCTCATCAACGAGATCGTTCCGAACATCGCAAGCCATCTGGCCGTGGTGGCCACGCTGGAGATGGCGCTCGCGATCCTGCTCGAGGCCGCGCTGTCGTTCCTCGGCCTCGGCGTGCCGCCGCCGCTGCCGTCATGGGGCCTGATGATCGCCGAGGGCAAGGACTACATGTTCTTCTCGCCCTGGGTGATCATGGTGCCCGGCGTCGCGCTGTTTGTCCTGGTGCTGGGCATTAATCTGGTCGGCGACGGACTGCGCAACCTGCTCGGCTCGGAGCGGCTGCGATGAGCGCGCTGCTGGAGATCGAGGATCTGGAGGTTACTTTCGGCGGCCGCAGTGCTGCGGTGCGCGGCGCCTCGTTGCGGGTCGAGAAGGGCGAGACCCATTGCCTCGTCGGCGAATCCGGCTGCGGCAAGTCGGTAACCGCGCTTTCGATCATGAACCTGCTCGCCCGCGGCGGCGAGCGCTCGGCGAAACAGATGAGCTTTGCCGGCACGGATTTATTGTCGCTGTCGGACCGCGAGATGGCGCGGCTGCGCGGCAACAAGATATCGATGATCTTCCAGGAGCCGATGACCAGCCTCAACCCGGCCTTCACGGTCGGCTCGCAAATGGCCGAGGTGCTGACGCGCCACAAGGGCGCCTCGCGCGCCGAGGCGCTCGAGCGCTCGGTCAAGCTGATGGGCCGCGTCGGCATCACGGCGCCGGAGATGCGGCTCGGGCAGTTTCCGCATCAGCTCTCGGGCGGACTGCGCCAGCGCGTGATGATCGCGATGGCGCTGATGTGCGATCCGCAACTGCTGGTCGCCGACGAGCCGACCACCGCGCTCGACGTCACCGTGCAGGCGCAGATCCTGCGGCTGCTGGCCTCGCTCAAGCGCGAGTTCGGGCTCTCGATCCTGCTGATCACCCACGATCTCGGCATCGTGGCGCGTGTCGCCGACCGCGTGTCGGTGATGTATGCGGGCGAGGTGGTCGAGCGCGCGCCGACCGCGCAATTGTTCGGCGCGCCGCAGCATCCCTACACGCGCGGGCTGTTGTCCTGCGTGCCGGCGCCCGGACAGGTGCGGCGCGACCGCCCGCTCGGCTCGATCCCCGGCACGGTGCCGACGATTCCGCCGGGGTTTGCGGGCTGCGCGTTCCGCTCGCGCTGCGCGCACGCCATCGAGGTCTGCGAGCACGAGATCCCGCGCAAGTCCGCGGGCGCCGCGCACGATTATCTCTGCCGGCTGATGCCGCGCGAACTTGAGCCGCAGCCCGCATGAGCGCCGCGATCGAAGTGGCCAACCTGCGGCGCGAGTTCCGCGTGCGCTCCGGCCTGCTGGCGCCGCAACGCCATGTGATTGCCGTCGACGATGTCACGTTCAGCGTGCCGGCGGGCGGCGTGCTCGGCATCGTCGGCGAGTCCGGCTGCGGGAAATCGACGCTTGCGCGGCTGGTCCTCGGGCTGCTCGCGCCGACCTCGGGCACCGCGCTGGTCGAAGGCAAGCGCCTGTTCGAGCTCGGCCGCAAGGAGCGCGCGCGGCTGATCCAGCCGGTGTTCCAGGACCCGTTCGCCTCGCTCAACCCGCGCCGCAAGGTGAAGGACATCGTCGCGCTGCCACTCGACGCGCAGGGCACGTTCTCGGCCGCCGAGATCGAGCGGCGCGTCGCGCAGATTCTCGAGCGCGTCGGCCTCTCGGCCGAGATGGGCGAGCGCATGCCGGCGCAGCTTTCCGGCGGGCAGCGCCAGCGCGCCGCGATCGCGCGCGCGCTCATCCTTGAGCCGCACATCGTGATCTGCGATGAGCCGACCAGCGCGCTCGACGTGTCGGTGCAGGCGCAAATCCTCAATCTGCTCGCCGACCTGCGGCGCGATCTCGGGCTGACGTACATTTTCATCAGCCACAACCTCGCGGTGGTCGAGCATGTCGCGAGCGAGGTCGCCGTCATGTATCTCGGGCGCATCGTCGAGCGCAACGAGACCGACGCGCTGTTCCGCGAGCCGCGCCATCCCTACACGCAGGCGTTGCTCGCCAGCGTGCTCACGCCGGAGCCCGGCCGCGGCGTGCCGGATGTGGGCCTCGGCGACGCGATGCCCGATCCGGCCAATATCCCGCCCGGTTGCCGCTTCCACCCGCGCTGCCGCATCGCGGTCGAGCGCTGCCGCGTCGAGCAGCCTGTGCCCATGGCCCGCGGCGCGCAAGGAATGGTAGAGTGCCACTTGGCATGAAGCATGCCTCATAACGCGTTCGGATCACCGGAATAGCGGAGGGCAATATGCGCGTACGATTCAAATTTCTCGCGGCAATTTTCACGACGGCGTTTCTCGCCGCGCCCGCGATGGCGCAAAAATCCGCCGACACGCTACGCATCACGGATCGCTTCGCTCTGACGAACATCGACCCGTATTACAACAGCTTGCGCACCGGCGTGGTGATGCAGCACCAGGCTTGGGACGCGCTGGTCTATCGCAATCCGGACACCTTCAAGCTCGAGCCGTTGCTGGCGACCGAATGGAAGCTGCCTGATCCGACCACAATCGAATTCACCCTGCGGCCGGGCGTTAAATTCCACGACGGCAGCCCGTTCAGCGCCGATGATGTCGTGTACACGGTCAATCTGATCGCCGATCCGAACAGCAAGGTCTCGACACCTGCGAACTACAACTGGATCGACAAGGCGGAAAAGACCGGCGAACTCTCGGTGCGCGTCAAGCTCAAGCGCCCGACACCCGCGGCGCTGGAATATTTCGCGCTGGTGATCCCGATCTATCCCAAGGCGTATCGCGAGAAGGTCGGCGCCGAGGGATACGCCAAGGCGCCGATCGGCGCCGGCCCATACAAGGTCACCAAATGGGAAGCCGGCGCATCGATCGAGTTCGAGCGCTTCGAGGATTACTGGGCCGGCAGCCCGAAGGGGAAACCCGCGATCAAGAAGCTGAGCGTGCGCTTCGTGCCGGATGCCGCGACCGAAATGACCGAACTGCTCGCCGGCCGTGCCGACTGGATCTGGAACGTCAACCCGGACCAGTTCGACAACATCAACAAGCTCCCGATCCTTCAGGCTGTGCGCAAAGAGTCGATGCGGGTCGGCTATCTCTCGCTCGACGCCGCCGGGCGCACCGGCGCCGACAATCCGCTCACCAAGCTGAAGGTGCGCCAGGCCATCTGGCACGCGATCGACCGGCAGGCGATCGCCGACAAGCTCGTCACCGGCGGCAGCCGCGTGCCGCCCGCGCCCTGCTTCCCGCCGCAGTTCGGCTGCGATGCCGAAGCCTCGGTGCTCTACGACTACAATCCCGCCAAGGCGAAACAGCTGCTCGCCGAGGCCGGGCACCCCGACGGGTTCGATGTCGAGATCGGGACCTACATACCGCCGCAGTGGGGTTCGTCCGTTCAGAACTACCTGCAGGCGGTCGGCATTCGCGCCAAGCTCAACCAGCAACAGGTGCAGGCTGTGGTCCAGCGCACAAACGCGGGCGAGCTGCGCATGTATCTCGGCAGCTGGGGCAGCTACTCGATCAACGACGTGTCGGCCATCCTGCCGAACTTCTTCGACGGCGGCGGCATGGACTATGCGCGGGATCCGGACGTGCAGAAGTGGCTCGGCGAGGGCGGCTCAACGAATGACCCGGAGGTGCGCAAGAAAGCCTACTCGGCCGCGATCCATCGCATTACCGAGCAGGCCTACTGGCTGCCGCTGCACACTTATGTGACGATCTACGCCCACGCCAAGCAGCTCGACTTCACGCCCTACGCGGACGAACTGCCGCGCTTCTACCTGTCGAAGTGGAAATAGGAGGCTTCAGCGCAGCGGTCCCCCGCTGCGTCCGCTCGTTTCGCCCTCGAGCCAGGGGTCCTTCTCGGCGAACTGGTCGCCGGCCTCGACCACGCGCCAGAACGTGTAGTCGGCCCAATGCAGGATCGTGTTCTCCAGGCTGCGCACCAGCAGGTCGCCTTCGCCTGAGTGCGCGGCCGCGCAGTGCGCGACCTCCTCGGGCAGGCCCATGGTCAGGCAAATGTGGATGCCGTAGCCGGGATGGCGCAGCGACGGCATGCCGGTGGCGCGCGGATCGGCCTTCCAGCGCTTGACGTTGTCCGGGTCGAATTCCCACACCTTGCCGATGTCGTGACACAGGCAACCGGCAATCAGCAGGTCGCGGTCGTAGGAGAAATCCGGGAACAGGCTCGCCATCTCCTCGGCGGTCTTGACCGCCATGCGGGTGACGGAGCGGATGTGATCGGCCTGCGTGCCGCGCCGCAGCGGCCGCGAGTCGTAGTTGCCGGACGGCTTCATGTCGCCGATGCGCGAAAAGCTGCTCGATCCGACCGCCGCCACCCAGGCGTCCGTCACCTTCTGGCGCAACGCCTCGTCCTTGATCCAGGCGATCTCGGGCATTTCCTCCATGATGGCGGCACGCTTCTCGTCGGTGATCTCGATGCGCTTGCCGCGCAGCTCGACGGTGATCGGTTGAGGCACTTCAAACTCCCTGTTCGTTGCCGACGCTGACGCCTAACGAGGCAGCAGCCTGCCCTTTATCCCGCATTGCCAAGCCTCCGTGACTGGTGACACACTTGGCCGGGATGCCGCATCGATCGGGGGAGATACCACATGCTGCGCGGTTTTTGGACAGGACTGGCCCTGGCGGGCGCCATCGCAACCGGGGCCGCCGCACAGGACTTGCCGAGAAATCAGTTCAAGGTCATCGGCCTCAACGGCCCGACGCCGGTGTCCATCCATGACGAGGTCCCGTTCTGGCGCAAGACCATCACGGAAGCCTCCAAGGGCGCCATCACGGCCGACATCACGCCGCTCGACCAGATGAGCATCGACGACAAGACCATGCTGCGGCTGCTCAAGCTCGGCGTGATGGACTTCGCCGGCATGGACATTTCCAAGATGGCGGGCGACGACCCGCGCTTCGAGGCTTGCGATCTCGCGGGGCTGACGCTCGATCCCGACAAGGCGCGCGCCGCATGCGACGCCTATCGCGGCGTGATCGACCGGCAGATGCAGAAGAACTGGAACGCCAAGCTGCTGGCGTTCGGCGGCAACACGCCGCAGGTCTTCTGGTGCAAGGACGTGGTGAGCGGGCTCGCCGGTTTCAAAGGCAAGAAGGTGCGCGTGTTCAACAACACGATGCGCGACTTCCTCGGCGGCGTCGGCGCGACTGCGGTCAGCATGGCGTTCGCCGAAGTGGTGTCGGCGCTCAGCGCCGGCGTGGTGGATTGCGGCGTGACCGGCAGCCTGTCGGGCAATACCGCGGGCTGGAACGAGGTGACGAAGTCGATCTACCCGATGTCGCTCGGCTGGAGCATCAACGTGCTGGCGGTGAACCTCGACACCTGGAAGCGGCTCGATCCCAAGACACAAGCCTTCCTCACCGAGCAGTTCGCAGCCTACGAAAACAAGATGTGGGCGACGATCAAGACCACGACCGGCGAGGCCGACAACTGCAACACCGGCAAGCAGCCCTGCACCATGGGCAAGCTGGCGCAGACGACAATCGTGGCGGTAAAGCCCGAGGAGGCGGAGACGCACAAGAAGCTGGTCGAGGGTGCGGTGCTCGCGGGTTGGGCCAAGCGCTGCGGCGCCGAATGCGCCAAGGAGTGGAACGACACCGTCGGCAAGGCGCTGGGGCTGAAGGCGCCGACGCCGTAGCCGCGGGTCACTCTCACCTCGGCGAGGCACGATGGAGCGCCTGCAGACGATCGCGACGGGAATCTCGCGCGTCGGAGCAGTCGTCGGCGGCGCGTTGCTGCTGATCGCGTCCATCGTGATCTGCATCGACATCACGTTGCGCTACACGCTCTCGATGACGCTCGGCGGTGCCGATGAACTCTCCGGCTACGCGCTCGCGATCTCCAGTGCGTGGGGCCTCTCCACGGCGCTGCTGACGCGCTCGCATATCCGCATCGATACCGTCTATGTGCGCGTGAAGCCGCGCGTGCGAGCCGTGCTCGATATCCTCAGCCTCGCCACGCTGGCGTTCTTCTTCGCGCTGATCACCTGGTACGCGTGGGGCGTGTTGCGGCAATCCTGGCAGTCGGAGTCGCATTCGCTCTCCGAAATCCAGATGCCGCTGATCCTGCCGCAGGGGCTTTGGGTGCTGGGGCTGGCATTTTTCGTCGCGGTCACGGTGCTGCTGCTCGCGCGCGGGCTCTATGCCTTTGTGAAAGGCGATCTCGACCGCCTGTTCGCACTGATCGGCTCGAAGTCGGCCGTGGCGGAGGCGCAGGAAGAAGTCATCAACGTCGAGCGCGCCTTCGAGCTGGACAGGCTCGAACACGAGCGCCTCGAACGCGAGAAGAAACCATGACCGCCGCGGTATCCCTCGTCGTCCTGCTGGTCATCCTCGGCAGTTCGATCGCGGTTTCCGCCGGCATGGGCCTCACCGGCGTGCTGCTCAACCAGTTCTATTCCTCGATGCCGCTCACCCGCATCCTGGGCGAGCTCACCTGGTCGACCACCAGCAATTTCATTCTCACCGCCATTCCGTTCTACATCATGTTCGGCGAAATCCTGCTGCGCAGCGGCATCGCGGAGCGCATGTATGCCTCGCTGATGCAGTGGCTCTCCTGGCTGCCGGGCGGCCTGATGCATTCCAACGTCGGTGCCTGCGCGCTGTTCGGCTCGGTGTCGGGGTCGAGCGTTGCGACCGCCGCGACCATCGGCGTCGTCGCGATGGGCGAGATCGACAAGCACAAATACAACGAGCCGCTGTTCCTCGGCACGCTCGCGGCCGGCGGCACGCTCGGCATCCTGATCCCGCCTTCGATCAACATGATCATCTATGGCGTGATGACCGACACTTCGGTGCCGAAGCTCTACCTCGCCGGGTTCATTCCGGGATTCATCCTCACGGTGCTGTTCAGCCTGACCGTGCTGATCGCCTGCATCTGGAAACCGCACTGGGGCGGCAATAAGATCGAGACCAGCTGGGAGGAGCGGATCAGGACGCTGCCCGACCTGCTGCCGCCGCTGGTGCTGCTGATGATCGTGATCGGCGCGATCTTCTTCGGCGTCGCGACCGCTACCGAATCCGCCGCGGTCGGCATCGTCGGCGCGCTCGCCATCACGGCGTGGCGCGGGCGGCTCACGCTGACCATGCTGCGCGACGTCTGCGAGGCGACGGTGCGCACCACCGCGATGGTGGTGGCGATCCTGATCGGCGCCTTCTTCCTCAATGTCGTCATCCAGACCATCGGGCTGACGCAGCAGCTCAGCCGGCTGATCGCCGCGTATCAGTTGACGCCCGTGCAGGTGCTGCTCGCGATCATCGCGCTCTATCTGGTGCTCGGCACCTTCATGGAAGAGCTGTCGATGATGATTTCGACCATCCCGATCACGACGCCGCTGATGATCCAGGCGGGTTACGACTCGGTCTGGTACGGCATCCTGATCGTCCTCTTGATCCAGACCGCGATGATTTCGCCGCCGTTCGGCATCAACCTGTTTGTCATTCAGGGCATCCGTGGCCGCGGGAAGCTCTCCGATGTCGAGAAGGGCTCGGCGCCGTTCGTGATCGCGCTGCTGATCATGATCGCGATGATCTGCATCTGGCCCGACATCGTGATGTGGGCGCCGCGCGTCTTTGGATGATGCTTGCTCTGCTGTCATCCCGGACGGCCGAAGGCCGATCCGGGATCCATAACTGCGCCAATCTCAATCGGTCCGTGTTCTGGGATGGATGGATCCCGGCTCTCGCTTCGCTCGGCCGGGATGACAGTCAGGTAAGGCTGATCACGATATTGCCGCCGGCATCGAGCTCGGCGCGCGCATCCGGCGGAATGACGCAGGTGGAATCGTATTCCTCGATGATCATCGGACCGCGCGCCGCGATCTTGAGGTCGGAGCGGCGCTTCACCGGCGTATCGATCCAGCCGCCTTCCTTGCCGAAATAGGCGGGCCGCGGCGGCGGCGGCGCGGGCTCGGGACGGCTCACGACCACGCGCTCCGGCACACCGCCGCCTTGGCGCAGGCCGGCGCCGACCACCTGGATCGACACAAGCTCCACCGGCTCGTCGCTTCCTGCGCGATGGCCATAGGTGCGCTCATGCTCCGCGCCGAACGCCTCCTCCAGCCGCAACGTCATCGCGGCATCGATCGGCCCGTCAGGGACCGGCACGACCAGCTCGTAGGTCTGGCCCTTGTAGTGCATCGCGGCGGAGCGCTTGATGAGCGCGCTCGCGCCGCTAAAGCCGTCCGTGGCGAGTTGCTCGCCGGCCTGGCGCGACAGCGCGTCCCAGGCCTTGCCGATCTCGGCGGGATCGGCGCCGCGCAGGATGCGGCGCAGGGTGCGCGAAAAATGATACTCGACGTCGGCGTAGAGCAGCCCGAACGACGAGAACAGGCCCGCGCAGGGCGGCACGATGATGCGCGCGATGCCGAGCGCCGCCGCCATGCCGGCCGCGAACAGCGGCCCGTTGCCGCCGAAGGCGAACAGCGCGAACTCGCGCGGATCGCGCCCGCGTTCGCTCGATACCGCCCGGATCGCGCGGATCATGTTGGATGCGGCGATCTGGTGTGCGCCGTAGGCCGCGTCCTCGGCCGACATCTTTAGCGGCGCCGCGATCGTGTCGGCGAACAGCGCGCGCGCCTTGGCGGCATTGAGCGTGAGTGCGCCGCCGACCAGATGGCGCGGGTTGATGTAACCGAGCAGCACATTGGCGTCGGTCACGGTCGGCACCTCGCCGCCCTGGTCGTAGCAGACAGGGCCGGGCGACGCACCGGCACTCTGCGGCCCGACCTGCAGCGCCCCGCCGGCATCGATCCAGACATGCGAGCCGCCGCCCGCGCCGACCTCCGCGAGATCGATCGCCGGAACCTTCAGCGTATAGCCCGCGCCGGTCAGCAACCGCGAGCCGATCATGATCCCGCCGCCGACCGCATATTCCTGCGCGCGCGTCACCTCGCCGTTCTCCACCATCGACGCCTTGGCGGTGGTGCCGCCCATGTCGAAGGTGATGATCTTGTCGAGCCGCTTGGAGCGCGCCACCGCCTGCGCGCCGACCACGCCGCCCGCGGGACCGGATTCCACGATATGCATCGGCCGCGCGGCTGCGGCGATGTCGGTCGTCAAGCCGCCGTTCGATTGCATCAGCAGCAGGCGCGCCGGAATGCCGGCCGCGTCGAGCCCTGAGCGCAGCGCGCGCAGGTAGGTCGCGACGATGGGCATCACGTAGGCGTTGATGACCGTCGTGGAGGTGCGCTCGTATTCCTTGATCTCGGGGAGAACCTCATAGGAGACGCTGAGCGGTAGCTGCGGCGCCTTGCGTCGCACAAGGTCGCGGATCGCCAGCTCGTGCGCCGGATTGGTGAACGAGTTGATGAGGCAGATCGCGATGGCCTCGACGTTTTCGGCCAGCAGTTCGTCGACAACGCGCTCGGCATCGGCCGGATCGAGCGCGCGCTCGACGTTGCCCTTGTGGTCGATGCGCTCGTCCACGACCTTGCGCAGATAGCGCTCGACCAGCGGCGTCGGCTTGATCCAGGTGAGATCGTAGAGGCGCGGCATCCGCAAAGTGCGGATTTCCAGCACGTCGCGGAAACCCTTTGTGGTGATGAGCCCAACCCGCGCGCCCTTGTGCTCCACGATCGCGTTCGACGCGACTGTCGTGCCGTGGCGGATTTCCTCGATCGCGCTGCCTGCGAGCCCGGTCTCGCGGAACAGCTCGGCGAGGCCGTCGACGATCGCAAGCGCGTAGTTCTCCGCGCTCGACGACACCTTCTTGGTGTGGATCGACCCATCGGAGCCGAGAATGACGATGTCGGTGAAGGTGCCGCCGATATCGACACCAACGCGAAGCGTGATGGACATTGGCTACTCGGCCGCCTCTGTCAGCATGGAAGGCTCGTGCCGTTGAACCTTCGGCACCTCGCGCCAGCCGCGCGCGGCGCGCATGTGCGCGCGGAGCTCTCGCGTCGCCGCGAGGTCGACGCGCCAGGTTTTGGTGTCCGCGATCACGCCGTAGTCCGCCTTCGCGCGCGCCGCGGAGAGGATTTCGTTGCGCACGTCGCGCAGCACGGCGGCCGGATCGCGTTCGAGCGGGTCGCCCCAGCCGCCGCCGCCGGCCAGCACATGGCGGAACACGTCGCCCTTGCGGATCGTCATCGTGAGCTTGGAGGGGACGAGCCGGTGGTCGGTGTCGGGATTGAGATAGTTCTCGGACGGGCCCCCGGGGCTGCCGCCATAAAGGCCGAACGGCCGGTGGTCGCGGCGGTCGGAACGCACCTGCAGCATCGCCTCGTGCTCAAGGAAACGATAGTCGCGCCGGAACGGAACGCCGCCGCGGAATTTGCCCGCGCCCGCCTTATCGGCCACGAATTCGTAAGCCGTGATCGAGAGCGGCATTTCGGTCTCGGTGATCTCGATCGATTGCGACGCCATGTTCGCCATCATGTGCGAGTTGCCGTCGAGCCCGTCGGCCCACGGGCTGCCGCCCCAGGCGCCGCAGGTGAAATCCACATAGATGAACGGCTTGCGCGCCTCGTCGTAGCCGCCGATCGAGATGCCGGTGTTGCCGCCGTCGCCCGCCGCCGTCACCTTGTCGGGCAGCATCATGGCGAGCGCGCCGAACATGCAGTCCACCATGCGGAAGCCGGTCAAGCCGCGCGCTGCGCAGGCGGCCGGCAGCACGCCGTTGCCGATGGTGCCCGGCGGGCAGATCACATCGATCGCACGGAACACACCTTCGTTGCTCGGAATGATCTGCGGCAGCACCGAGCGCACCGCGCAATAGGACGCCGCCTTGGTGAACGACAGCGTGTTGTTGATCGCGCCTTTGACCTGCGGGCTGGTGCCGGTCCAGTCGACCACCATGCCGCCGCCGGATTTGCGGATGGTGACGAACAGGCGGATCGGCTTGCCGTAATCGATTCCGTCGTCGTCGATCCAGTCCTCGAAGCTCCATTCGCCGTCGGGAAGCTTGGCCAATTCCGCACGGGTGAGCCGCTCCGCGTGGTCGAGCACGTCGGCCATCAGGTCCCTGGTGCGGGCCGGGCCATATTTGGCGATCAGGTCGGCGAACTGCCGCTCGGCGATATGGCAGGCGGCAAGCTGCGCGCGCAGATCGCCCGCTACCTGGATCGGCAGCCGGACGTTCCGCTCGATGAACGTCATGATGGTCTTGTTGAGCCTGCCGGCCTCGTAGAGCTTCAGCGGCGCGATGCGCAGGCCCTCGGCGTAGATTTCGGTGGAGTCCGAGGCGTTCGAGCCGGCAACGCGCCCGCCGACATCGGAGTGATGGCAGCAGGTGCAGGCGAACGCGAGCCGCTCGCCCTCGTGATAGAGCGGCTTGAAGATGAAGATGTCCGGCAGATGCATGCCGCCGTCGAACGGGTCGTTCATGATGAACACGTCGCCCGGCGCCATGTCGTCGCCGTAGTGGCGCATGATCGACGCCATCGCGGTCGGAACCGAGCCGAGATGTCCTGGCAAGGTCAGGCCCTGCGCGACGAGCTTGCCGTCGGCATCCGCGAAGCCGGTGGAGTAATCCATGTTGTCCTTGAGCACGCCAGAATAGGTCGTGCGGAAAATGGTCAGCGCCATTTCGTCCGCGATCGAGAACAGGGCGTTCTTGAACAGCTCAAGCAGGATCGGATCGTCGGTCTTGGCCACCTTGTCCCCTCGTTGCGGAGCGCGCTGAGCCCGCGCGTTCATATACTCGCGCCGCGCGCGCTGACCGGCCAGAGCACCTCGACGCGGCCGTTGCGCACGCCGACATACCAGTCGTGCAGATTGACGGTCGGATCGCAGTGGCCTGGAATGAGCCAGACCTTGTCGCCGAGACTCAAACGCTTCGCCTTCGGCCCGACCTTGAGCTTGCCGTGCTCGTCGGACACGGCCGTGAGTTCGACATCGTCGCGGCCGTGCACCCAGGGCGGGCCTTTCTCGGCGCTGTAGGATTTGAGCCCCGCGTCCACGATCGCGCGGTCGTCGGCCGGCGTGCTGATCACCGAGGCGAGCACGAACAGGCTGTGCTCGAACGCGGTGTAGAGCCCGCCGTCCTTGTTGCCGATTTTCGCGTAGTCGGTGTCCATGAAGACGTATGAGCCGACCTGCAGCTCATTGTAGACGCCGCTCTCGGCCTCGAACGCGAACGTGCCGGTCCCGGCGCCGCCGACGATCTCGCACTCGAGATTATCCGCCCGCAACGCATCCAGCGTCTCACGCACGGCGTCGACCGCCGAGGCAATCGCCTGCGCGCGCTGCTGGTGGGTCGGCATGTGCTGGGCGCGGCCGTGATAAGCCTGCAATCCGCGGAATTTCAGGCCTGGCGCATCCGCGATGCGGCGCGCGAGCGCGGCCGCCGCCTTGCCCGGCATCACACCGCAGCGCTCCATGCCGACCTCGATCTCGACCAGCGCGCCCAGTTCGACCCCGAAGTCCTGCGCCACGCGCGAGGCCGCATCCACCTGCTCGACCGAGTCAAAACACAGCGCGATCGTCGCATCCTTGGCGAGCGCGGCAAGGCGGCGCAACTTGCGCGTCCCCACAACCTGGTTGCTCACCAGAATGTCCTTCACGCCGCCGCGCACCAGCGCCTCGGCCTCTCCGACCTTCTGCACGCACTGGCCGACCGCGCCGCTGGCAATCTGCCGCAGCGCAATCGCGGCCGACTTGTGGGTCTTGGCGTGCGGACGCACGCGCACGCCGGCCGCTCGGGCAAACTCCGCCATTTTCGCGATGTTGCGGTCGAGCGCATCGAGATCGACCACGAGGGCTGGCGTGTCGATGTCCGCGACGGGAGCGCCGATTTCGGCAGGCGGCGGGTTCATGGGGTTCCGGACGAGTATTCGCACGCAACCTTATTCATTGCCGAATGGGCTTGTCCATTGCACCTGCCGCGTGCCGGGGCCGCGCGGCGGCATGGCATGCACCTTGCTCCGCCCCCGCCCAAGGGTGCTGACCGGCCGGACTTCCGCTTCTTCAGGCATAGGCAGATCGCCAAAAGAAGTGGCAGACTGGCGTAGCTTTGGGCGGCCGTCAGGGTGCGGCAAACAGGAGAGTTCTAGTCATGGATCGCAGGACGTTCTTGAAGACGACGGCAGGCGCCGGCGCCATGGTGGCGACGGGCGGGCTGTCCACTCCGGCCATTTCGCAAGGTGCGAAGACACTGCGCTTCGTGCCGCAGGCAAACCTCGCCAACTTCGATCCGATCTGGGGCACGCAATACGTGGTGCGCAACGCCGCGGTTCTGGTGTGGGATACGCTCTACGGCTTCGACGAGACGCTGACCCCGCAGCGCCAGATGGTCGAGTCGGAAGAGACCTCCGCCGACGGCCTGACCTGGACGTTCAAGCTGCGCCCGGGCCTGAAATTCCACGACGGCGCGCCGGTCGTCGCCAAGGACGTGGCCGCGAGCCTCGCGCGCTGGTCCGCACGCGACTCCATGGGCGTGATGATCAAGGCGATCCAGCAGGAGCTGGTCGCGGTCGACGATCGCACCGTGAAGTGGGTGCTCAAGAAGCCCTATCCGAAAATGCTGATCGCGCTCGGCAAGAACTCGACGCCGATGGCGTTCATCATGCCGGAGCGGATCGCCAAGACCGATCCGTTCAAGCAGATCGACGAGTACATCGGCTCAGGGCCAATGAAATTCGTGAAGAACGAGTGGGTGCCGGGCGCCAAGGCGGTGTTCGAGAAGTTCGCCGACTATGTGCCGCGCACCGAAAAGTCCTCGTGGCTCGCGGGTGGCAAGAAGATGCTGGTC
Source organism: Hyphomicrobiales bacterium (assembly GCA_034669145.1). Taxonomy (GTDB): domain Bacteria; phylum Pseudomonadota; class Alphaproteobacteria; order Rhizobiales; family Xanthobacteraceae; genus PALSA-894. The sequence continues at coordinate 1,791 of JAXDNY010000238.1, read as the reverse complement.
GACCGCATCGAGTGGATCATCATGCCCGATCCGGCGACCGCTTCGGCCGCGCTGCAGAACGGCGAAGTCGACTGGTGGGAGAACCCGATCACCGATCTCGTGCCGCTGTTGAAGCGGAACCGCAACGTATCCGTCGATATCGCGGACCCGCTCGGCAACATCGGCACGTTCCGCATGAACCACATGCACCCGCCGTTCAACGACGTGAAGGTGCGGCGCGCGGTGCTGATGGCGCTCGACCAGGAAGAGTACATGCGCGCGCTGGTCGGCGACGACAACAATCTGTGGAAGCCGCTGCCGGGCTATTTCACGCCGGGCACGCCGCTTTACACCGAGGAAGGCGGCGAGATCCTGAAAGGAAAGCGCGATCTGACGGCGGCCAAGAAGCTGCTCGCCGAGAGCAGCTACAAGGGCGAACCGGTGGTCTGCGTGGTGGCGCAGGACCAGCCGATCACCAAGGCGCAGGGCGACGTGACGGCGGAGCTGCTCAAGCGGCTCGGCATGACCGTCGATTTCGTTGCGACCGACTGGGGCACGACGGGACAGCGCCGCGCCCAGAAATCCCCGCCCGGACAGGGCGGCTGGGGCATGTTCCATTCCTGGCATGCCGGCGCGGACTGCGTGAATCCGGCCGTCTACATCGCGATCCGCGCCACCGGCGATACCGCGTGGTTCGGCTGGCCGAACGTTCCTTCGGTCGAGACCGAGGTGGACGCATGGTTCGATGCGAAGAATCTCGACGAGGAAAAGGCCGCCATCAAGCGGCTCAACAAGGCGGCGCTCGATAACGTCGTGTATGCGCCGACCGGGTTCTTCCTCGGCTATCAGGCCTGGCGCAAGAACGTCACCGGCATCGTGAAAGGGCCGATTCCATTCTTCTGGGACGTGGCCAAGACCGCCTGACGCGATAGCGGCGGCGATGCTCACGTATGTCGTCCGGCGCGTTCTGGCGACCATCCCGGTGATGGCTGTGGTCGCGCTGTTCGTGTTCAGCCTGCTGTTCATCGCGCCCGGCGATCCGGCCGCGGTGATTGCAGGCGATCAGGCAACGCCGGCCGACGTCGAGCGCATCCGCCAGAACCTCGGGCTCGACCGGCCGTTCCTGGTGCAGTTTTCCGACTGGGCGTGGCGGCTCCTGCACTTCGACCTCGGCCGATCGATCTTCACCAACCTGCCCGTCACCGACATGATCGCGCAGCGCGTCGAGCCGACGCTCTCGCTGATGGTGATCACGCTGCTGCTTTCGATCACGGTCGCGGTGCCGATCGGCGTGCTCGCGGCGTGGAAGGTCGGCACCTGGATCGACCGCGCCATCATGGGCTTTGCGGTGTTCGGCTTTTCGGTGCCGGTGTTCGTGGTCGGGTACCTGCTGGCTTACTTTTTCGCGCTTCAGCTCGAATGGCTCCCCGTTCAGGGCTACACGCCGATCAGCCGCGGCCTCTGGCCGTGGTTTGAGAACCTGATCCTACCGTCGATTGCGCTCGGCTGCGTCTACATCGCGCTGATCGCCCGGATCACCCGCGCCACCATGCTCGAAGTGCTGCAGCAGGACTACATCCGTACTGCGCGCGCCAAGGGCCTGGCGCAAAGCCCGATCCTGTTCATCCATGCGCTGAAGAACGCGTCCGTGCCGATCGTCACCGTGATCGGCATCGGCATCGCGCTGCTGATCGGCGGCGCGGTGGTGACCGAGAGCGTGTTCGCCATTCCCGGCCTCGGCCGCCTGACCGTCGATGCCATCCTGCGGCGCGACTATCCGGTCATCCAGGGCGTCGTGCTGCTGTTCAGCTT
>JAXDNY010000237.1:0-3440 GCA_034669145.1 Hyphomicrobiales bacterium | reverse complement strand
GCGAGGTCACCTGATAGGCGCCGATGTGCTGGGTGATGCCGCCGTGCTCGCCGCTCACCACATTGGTTTGCCGGATCGCGTCGAGCAGCGAGGTCTTGCCGTGGTCGACGTGGCCCATGATGGTCACCACCGGCGGGCGCGGCTCGAGCGTCGCGCCATCGTCGGCTGCGTCGAACAGGCCTTCCTCGACGTCGGACTCGGCGACGCGGCGCACCGTATGGCCAAGCTCCTCGGCAAGCAGCTGCGCGGTGTCGGCATCGATGGTGTCGGTGATCTTGGCCATGTGACCCTGCTTCATCAGGATCTTGATGACGTCGACGCCACGCTCCGACATGCGGTTGGCCAGTTCCTGGATGGTGATCGTCTCCGGAACGATGACTTCGCGCTGCAGCTTTTCCTTGTTCTCGGTGTCGCGATGGCCGGTCATGCGCTGCGTACGGCGCCGGAACGAGGCGACCGAGCGCTCGCGCACTTCGTCCGCGGAGAGCGCGGTGACCAGCGTGAGACGGCCGCGCTGCTTCGGCGCGCCGGCACGCGGCGCCTTGGGGGCGGCTGCGGGACGCGCGGGTGCTCCGCCGACGCCGCGGCGCGCCGGGCGGCGGTCGTCATCCTCGGCCTCGGGCGTGAGGGTGCGCACCACGGGTGTGCCGCCGGATTTCAGCCGCGCGGCCTCGTCCTCGCCGCCGAAGCGCTTCTTGGCGACTTCGTCGGCCCGGCGTTTGGTTTCCTCGTCGTGGCGGCGGCGTTCGTCTTCGGTGCGCTTGCGCGCCTCGGCGGCCTCGCGCTCGGTGCGTTCGATCGTCTCGCGCTGCTGGCGGATCTTCGCCTCTTCCTCGGCGATCTTGCGTTCCTCGGCCTCGCGCACCTTGGCGTCGCCGAGCGCGTGGGCGCGCCGGCTCTGCTCTTCCTCGGTCAGCGTGCGCAGGACGACGCCGGAGGGCTTCGGGGCGGCCGCCGGAGCCGCCGCTGGCGCCGCTGCTGCTGCTGCTGGCGCCGGCCCGCGCGGCGCGACCCCCCCGCGGCGGATGGTGGTGCCACGGTCGGCCGGAGCGGCGGGGGCTGTTTCAGGCGCCTTGCCCTCACCCGGGCCGATGCGGCGCTTCACCTTCTCCACCACCACGGCCTTGGAGCGGCCATGGCTGAAGCTTTGACGCACAACGCCCGTCTCGGCGCGCGGCTTCAGCGTCAGCGTCGTCTTCGGGCTGACGCTCAATTTCTCGCCGGGACTTTTCGTATCAGTAGCCATTCACATCCAATCCTGAACCTGCGGAATCGATACTTTCCAAAGCTTGGCCGCGCGCTATCCCGCACCGCGTCCGCCCGGATCGATGGTCCGGAAGCGTTCGAGGCTCTGGCAGCGCGCTAGGAACCCGTTGCTCGCTGGGCCGGCGAGCAGGGCAGCATGTACCACATTTGACCGCCCCAATGCCAAATCCAATTGCGCCGAAGTAAACGCCGCAATGACCGGGATTTCGGGTGCATTTTCACCCGTTTGGCGCCTGGCCGCGGCGGCTGCGATCTTGCGGGCCCCCTCCGGCGAGCCGTCCGACGCGCTCAGGATCGCCGCCACCGGGGGAACCGCGCCCAGCGCCGTTTCGGTGCGGCCGAAGCCGATCGCGAGGCGCCCGGCCTTGTGGGCGATGCCGAGCGCATCGAGCGCGGCATTTTCCAGTTGCCGTTCGATCTGAACGCCGAGATCGGAAGCCGCCTTCGCGTCGCGCTTGAGGCTGCGCGCAAACGCATTGCGCTTGATCGCCTCGTCGATGGCCGCCCGCCTTGCCGTGATCCAGACGCCGCGGCCGGGGAGGCGGCGTTTTAGGTCCGGCACGATCGTGCCATCCGGCCCCACCACGAACCGGATCAACTCGTCGATCGGCCGAACCTCACGCGTCAGCGCGCAGAGCCGCTCCGTGCCGCGCCTGCCTTCGCGCGGTCCGCTGTCGGTCTCCTGCATGTCGGCGCGCGCCAGCATCGGCGGTATGGTCTCCGCCTGTTCACTGCGCCGAAGCCGGCGCGGCTTCCTCAGCCGGTGCTTCTTCGGGCGCCGGGGCAAGATCGGCCTCGGTGACCCAGCCGATCTTGAGACGGGCCTGCATGATCATCGCCTCGCAGTCCTCGCGCGAGAGTTCCATGCCGTCGAGGAACCCCGGCTCGTGCTTGGTCTCGCCGTCCTTGCGCTCGGTGAAACCCGCGAGATCGTCGGTCGCGCAGCCGGCGAGATCTTCGACGGTCTTGACGCCGTTCTCGCCGAGCTTGACCAGCATCGCGGTCGTGATGCCGGGAATGTCCTTGAGCGCATCCTCGACGCCGAGTTCGATACGCTTGGCATCGAGCTCCGCCTCGATCGCCCCGAGATAGTCGCGCGCGCGGGTCTGCAGCTCGTTCGCCGTATCCTCATCGAAGCCCTCGATGCCGGCGATTTCCTTCGCGTCGACGAAGGCGAGCTCCTCGACCGAGTTGAAGCCTTCCGACGCGAGCAACTGCCCGACCACCTCGTCGACGTTGAGCGCATCCATGAACACTTTGGTGCGCTTTTCGAACTCGGCCTGGCGGCGCTCGGATTCTTCCTGCTCGGTCAGGATGTCGATGTCCCAGCCGGTGAGCTGCGAGGCGAGCCGCACGTTCTGTCCGCGGCGGCCGATCGCGAGCGAAAGCTGCTGATCCGGCACCACCACCTCGATGCGCTCGCGGTCTTCATCGAGCACCACCTTGGCGACTTCGGCGGGCGCAAGCGCATTGACCACGAACGTCGCGATGTCCTGCGACCACGGAATGATGTCGATCTTCTCGCCCTGCAGCTCGTTCACCACCGCCTGCACGCGCGAGCCGCGCATGCCGACGCAGGCGCCGACCGGATCGACCGAGCTATCGCGCGAGATCACCGCGATCTTGGCGCGCGAGCCCGGATCGCGCGCGACCGCCTTCACCTCGACGATGCCGTCGTAGATTTCCGGCACTTCCTGGGCGAACAGCTTGGCCATAAATTGAGGGTGGGTTCGCGAAAGAAATATCTGCGGCCCGCGCGCCTCGCGGCGCACGTCGTAGATGAAGGCGCGGATGCGGTCACCGTTGCGCATCGTCTCGCGCGGCAGCATCTCGTCGCGCCGCACGATCGCCTCGCCGCGGCCGAGATCGACCACCACGTTGCCGTACTCCACGCGCTTGACGATGCCGTTGACGATATCGCCGATGCGATCCTTGTATTCCTCGTATTGCCGGTCGCGCTCGGCCTCGCGCACCTTCTGCACGATCACCTGCTTGGCGGACTGCGCCGCGATCCGGCCGTATTCGAGCGGCGGCAGGGTGTCGGCGATGGTGTCGCCGATCTGCGCGGCCGGATGGCGGCGGCGCGCATCCTCCAGGCTGATCTGGTTCGCGGGATTTTCCACCGCCTCGACGACCGCCATGTGGCGGGCGAGGCGAAGTTCGCCGGTCTTTGC